>MPMI01000017.1 GCA_002238415.1 Desulfurellaceae bacterium bin18
CCGCCTCCCGATCCGCCACTACCCGCTCCCGCAGGTCCAATGAATACGCTTGCATATGGCCTCCTGGCGACTTCCACCCTAACACTCTTGCTTCCCGACCGCTACACTACGGTGGAAACTGCTCTAGAACCATTCACCATTCTGTGTAGCCTTGTAGGTCGGGTTAGCCGTAGGCGTAACCCGACAGTCCGTACTTGTCGGATTACGCTCCGCTAATCCGACCTACTTACTACTCCGCCCCAGCCATCATACGTCCCGTCATGGTGAAAGAAGTGGTCGAATCCATGCTCGCCATGCAGGCAATCCATCGTCTCCGGTTCATCACTAACCACCCACACGGTTCCATCAGGTAAGTCTATTATTTCCTGCTGCCCTTTTCTACGCACGACAATGATTTTCATAGCGGATTCCTTTCGCCGATATGGGTTGAGTCATGAGGACGGCCTCAGTCGGCGTCCTCTCCCTACCCATATTATACGCTTGAGAAGTGCATATTTACACGGTCCGGACGAAAAAGTGTAGTAAAAACAAACACCTCTATGGAGGGGCCAGCAGGCGTTCGCCTCGTTCCTGGCTGGAGTGTGGACGTAAAAAAGCCCGACTCCGAGGCAACAGAGCCGGGCTTTTTTCGGGGAACCGAGGGACACGGTTCAGTTTTTCTCTCTTCGAAATCCGATTGGATTTTTTACTGGCTCCTGCATCTGCCCGCGTTGCTCCTGAAGAGCGTTCAGGATGTTCCGGCCCTCCCCTGTAATACGCAGACCAGCAAAACCAACGTGCTTGGATGAACGAAGAGGATTCACGCGGACCAGATTTTTTTCTTTGAGGCTCTCTGCATAGTCATAGAGTTCCTGATGAGATAGTTCGAAGGAGTATTTCTTTTTTAGCGAGATGCTTAAGTCAATATGGGTGAGTGACCTTTGCTCACCCTCCAGGACAAACAGAATAGCTGCTTCAAGTTCACTCAGTTGCATGTACCCTCCCATGAAGCGTGCCCCGCACGATACCAGGAACGGGGAGACGCGGCCAGCCCTTCGTGATAGTGTCCCGCCAAGCCCGCCCGCTAAGACAGAAAGGAATCTCCATGAGTCAGAGCCAGTATAATTTCACCGCGTTGAAAAACGTCTACCCGTCCGTCCTTGACGAGATGGCAGTTGCTTTCACCAGCCACCAGTTTATTCTCGTCCTCGCCCAGCGGAATCAGCGTTTGTATATCGAAGCGCTGTATGCCCACCGCCATACGGATGGTCCGTTCCGAGATGTGCACGGCGCACTGGCCAAACTGCTACACGGATTTGCTACCCCCTGTGGAAAGGGGGAGAGTAGGAACATCTTTGGCATAGACGGAAAATGTGAGTTCTGGCGTAAACGTCCGTAACGGCCTTACTGTGTACACCCTCCGACACCCGACCACTAGCTGAAAAGCCATCTCACCCATTCCGTCATCTTCTGCATGATCCAGATAATCAGTTTGGAGTGGGCGACGGCGCTCCACCCCTGCCTGCCCATCTGTCCAAGAGTTAGCGGTGGATACCATGGGGACGCATGCGCCTCTATTGTGCCCCCTCCCGACCGTAGCGAGACGCTTAGTTTGCTGAACAGCGGAATCATGGCGTCGTCATCAGGGGGATTGACCGAGAACTCCAATTTCCCAGTGGGTGACGCGGCATTGAGCGCCGTGCAGGGAATGCACGGCTGCAACCGTTTCGCGAGCGCATAGGCGACCGTCCGGGCCTCATCAGGCGCGACCTCAGCCCACGCCCAATACACTTCACCGTTCTGGTGCAGGGTCTCGGCGACGCAAGCATGGCCAGTGATTTCCCCTACCTCCTTGTCCAGGCGTCCCCACCCGACGCAGAGCGTGCGGTCCCAGACTCCTTCTTCCCGCGCTTCCACGCCCCTGAGTACGAAGACGCCGGTTTTCTCTTTGAGGTGTCGCGTGTCTGTGTGTTGCCACTCAAGTGTCTTTACCATTACATCTTACTATACGCTCCCCAAACCGAAAATTTCCACCACTTCTTAGATATCCCGCTCTGTCGGGTTATCTGCTGAATAACACAGCCTGCAAATCCGGCGTAGGGTAGCTCCCCGTGCCTTGGCGAATAGGCAGAAAAGCGTTCCTCACATATCTGAGAAATGGTTGCACACGGCCAGGCACACCTGCGTGTGGTGGGTCTCGCTGCTTAGAGAGGGAGGACCACGCGTGGCAGAGAGGACACAGAAAACAAGGACAACAGTGGATGCGGGGCCGGGTGTGGCCTTGTCGCTGCGACTCCACTGGTTGTGGTCGTGGTCTTTCTCTGGGGACGGAAGTAAAGGAGGAAGAAAGCTATGCCCAACATCGTGTATGTCCTCATCAATCCTGCCATGTCCGGTTACGTGAAAATCGGACGCACGAAAAACATCAAAAACAGAATGAGGCACCTCAACACAGGAGCGCCAGAGCGGTTTGAGTGTGCGATTGCCGTGGATGTCGCGCCGGGCAACGCCAGCACTCTGGAGAAAGCCCTACACAAAGCCTTCACGCCAGATCAAGCAGCATCTGCCAAGGAGTTCTTCAAGATGGACCCGGAGCGCGTGGTGGCGATTCTGCGCGAGTGGCCTGGCAGGGACGTGACACCAACCACACGGACCACGAAGACGCTGCCCAAAACGAAGAAGAGACCGCCTCTCCATTTTCCGAAGATGGGCATCCCTATAGGGTCCACCTTGGTGTTTCGCAAGACTGGCGAGAAAGCCGTTGTGGTCGGGGATAAGAAGGTGCAATTTCGAGGAAAAACCATGTCGCTCACGGCAGCCACGCGAATCATCCTTGAAATTGAACACAGCATCCAACCCACCCCGCACTGGACGTTCGGGGGACACACGCTTCAGGAACTGTACGATGCGACCTACGGCCCTCGGGGCGGGTAGCTCGTCCGTGGGAATCGCAATCGCATTACGGTTTCCCAAACATCCAGCGTCGGACCGTGAGCAATCCGTACACCACAGGATGGAGGGGCTTCGGAACCTCAAAGGTCTCTTCCAATGTGCCCATCACCTTCCCACGCGACAGGGCGGATAGTCCGTACTGTCAACTCATAAAATCAATGAGTTTTATTGGCGGTCCTTGTCTGCTGGGGAGGGCTGTTGTCGTATAAGCGTCACGTTCAGTGCGTGAGCACGCTATAATGGCGGGTAAGTGACGCTTTTATCAAGCTAGAGTCTTTCCCATAGCGGGACCGTTTCCGGGTCTCCGAAAATATCGCGGTCGTTCGTGTAGCCTATTTTCTTCACCGTCTTGGACCGAATAAGCCATAGCATAATCTGGCTGTGAACCGCCCGGAACGGGGACGGGGATTGCGGATACTGGCCTAAAAATTCAATATACCGCTGCTGATAGAGCTGCGTTAGTCGCCGAATAAAGTCGTAGCTGTTGAATGTGCGCGGTAGGTGGTCGAGCGCAGTATGGTATTCTTTGTGGGTAAAAGACATGAGCGTTCTATTCGGCGAATAACCCGACGGTGGCGAGCGTTCTGCGAATTGTTCACATTTTATTCTCCTGTCGGACGGCAGCGCATTACCAAGTGGGCCGGATTGGGTTGGAGTGTGTAGGTTGACCCTAAAGCATGGTCGATCATTCCGCCTAATATCACCCCAGTGCCGGACATGGTCGGATACAGCGAGACGGTCCCATTTTCGCACCCGTCCTTGGTATAATGCAAGCCAAGCACCTTAGCGGATTGTAATCTGACCGTTGCGCGGGGTGATTTTTACTGCTGTAATCCTCGCGACTGGAGCGCAGATGTTGAGCAAGACCTTTCCTATCGTGATGGATACGGGGATCGTCTCAATCCTGACCATTGCTTCATTCCTGTTGCTGGCCTTCACGATGGAGACGATAGGGGGTATTCACGCCATACCGAGGATAGACATAACATCCATCTCAACTGCCGGCTTTCTGTTTTTTGGCACGGTGGGGTTTACCATTGTCGGCTGTCGAGCACCGCATCCCTTCTGGCCGCACTTAATGCGGGTGGCAGTCGGATATTGGTTCATTCTTCTGTTGTTCATACTGCTGACCACAGACGTAGAGATTTTTGTGCTGTGGCTGATTACTGGTCCCTTTCTTATCACCCCTGTCGTGGGTTTAGGTGGGATGGCATCTTTTGTGGTCATACATCTGGATCAGAGGAGCACGTAACCCAAGTTGCAGATTCAAATTGACGCACTACCCGATATCCGGACCTGTTGCACGCGGATTTTCCGAAACTCCAGGCGGTATACGACAGGGGCGCGGCGTTGCCACAAATCCGGGCCTGGATACAGACCCACCAGGCTGACTACCCCCGATTCAGTGCGGGCGGCTAGCAGGAAACGCTGTAAAAATTCCGGGAAAAGTAAAGGCGGTTGAGACCGTAATCCCGCTCTGCCCGCCCCTTCCTTATTGTTGGGCGGTCCGTTCGATCAGCGTCCGCAGTGCCAGTATGTTTTCCTCATGCCGTCCCTCGGCGAGGTCCGTTTGGCGTTGTCGGTCAGTATTGCTCCGCTGCATCAGCTTGAGACCGTAGGCAATCAAGAGGCATTGCACCAATCCTATCAGGCCCGCCACCCCGGCCTGGGCATAGGTTGCCGATAGAGAAGCATTCTGGAAAGAAATCGTCGCTGCCTCAAACTCACTCATAGGATTATTTTTTCCTATGCTGAATCCTCCGTCAAGACGAGCAGCCTTGCATGTCGGGCGAGCCGCAGGCGTAACCCGACATCCCGTACTATCGGGCAACGCTCTACTGAAAGGGATACGGCAGAAGATGCTCTTTGGCATTCAGGTCGTGGATGGAAGCGCAACCCAGGAGCCGCAGGGTATCCTCAATTTCTTTTTTCAGGATGGCAAACGCCTTGCGCACCCCCGCTTCTCCCCCCGCCCCAAGACCATACACATACGCCCGGCCGGCTAAGACCGCATCCGCGCCGTGGGCCAGGGCAATGACGACATCTCCGCCGGAACGAATGCCGCCGTCCAACAAGATGGTCAACTTGGAGTCCTTGAGTTCGGCTGCGATGTCTTTCAGGACGTATAAGGTCGGGTAGACGCGATCCATCTGACGCCCGCCGTGGTTAGAGATGATAATGCCGTCCACGCCATGTTCGACCGCCAGCCGGGCATCTTCGACACACTGCACGCCCTTCACCAGGATGGGCTTATCCGTCCCCCAGATTTCCCGAATCCAGGGCAGATGCTCCCAGGTGACAACCGAGGTGCGCAGTTGGGCGCCAACATCCGCGTAGGGCATCGGCTGTCCGTCGTTCAGAATGACATTGCGAAATTGCATCATCCCGCCGTCCGCGTAAAAGCTCTGCAGCCAGGAGAGATGGGGGATCATTTGCGGGCCAAATTTCAGTTTCTGGAAGGGCGTGCCGTTAATCGCCTGCGAGGCACCGAGCCATTCGTGCTGGGCGCGATTCCCGGCGACCGCGGTATCGATGGTCAGCACCAGCGCGGAATAGCCGGCGTTTTTCGCCCGTTCGATCCCGCGGGCGGCGACTTCTTTTCCCCCAACGAGATACAGTTGATACCAACACGGTCCTGGCGAGGCGGTGCGGACTTCTTCCAGGTCGGTCCCCGTCAGGGTGGAGAGCGTGCAGATCGTCCCGGCTTCACCGACCGCCTTGGCGGCGACGGCTTCTCCGCGCGGCCAGAGCATGCGGGGACTGCCTATCGGCGCGGCGATAACCGGCAGCGCAATGGAGTGTCCCAGAATTTCGGTCCGCATCTCTACTGCGTCAAGCTGGACCGCACTTCTCGGCTTAAAGCGTTCTCTTTGAAAGGCTTCGACATTATCCCTGAGCGTGATTTCGTTGTCGGCACCGCCACGATAATATTCTCTCACAATCGGTGGCACGCGCTTCTCCATCACCTGCCGGAGATGATCGATGGTGACGCATTTTTCGACCGCTCTGGCCCAACGCTTTACACTTCTGGCATGCGCGCGCCGGAGGTAGGGGTGCAGCAGCCGCAGCCCGGTAGGGTGTTCATTGAGGGCAGGCGTGTGCCCGAGATTCCGTTCGAGAGTCTGCGGGTGAGTCATCGCTACGGTTCTCAACCGAACTGCGGCATGACCTGGCTGGCGAACAGTTCCATTGAGCGCTCGGACTGCGCCTGGGTCAGACTGCCCCAGGCGAACGACACCAGAATATAGTTGCAGCCGCTGGTCTTGAAGAAATTGGCAATCTCGTCCTGCACCCGGCTGGGAGAGCCGACAATGGCGACATCCAGGCTGCGGGCGACCTGGAGGTCGGGTGTGAACAGGGTGTGGGCCACCCCGAAGTCGAGCCACAGCTTTTCGATGTTGGCGTAGTAATCCTTATAGGCCGGTGTGGCGATGGCTTCGGCTTCCTGGTCCGTGTCCGCCACAAAAATATGGCGGAACGCACCCATCTTCGGCGTTTCGACCTGGGGGTTGAGGTTCAGCGGATTGTCCCGATTGTGCGACCACACCTCTTTGTACTGGGCGGTCAGCTCCTTGATCCCGTTGTTGGGGCCGCCGCTCGCCATATGCATGCCGCGCTCGGCGGCAAAGCGGAGGCTGCTCGGATTGATCACCCCGTACCAGAACGGGGGATTGGGCGTTTGCTTGGGATGCAGCTCCATCGGGACATCGACACACTGGTAATACTTGCCTTCGTAGGTGAGTCGCTCCTGGCGCAGGCCGGCGCTGACCATCTCCAGGGCTTCCTCGAACATCGCCCGCGAGTGCAAAAACGGCACCTCAAAATACGCCTGCTCAAACGGCGATACGCCACGCCCGACCCCGATTTCCAGGCGGCCGTTGCTCATATGGTCGAGCATGCAGATTTCACTGATCAGCCGTAGCGGATGATACAGCGGCAGCAAATACACCAGCGGCCCTAAACGAATGTGTGTAGTGTGTTGTATGGCGGCGGAGAGAAAGACGCTCGGAGACGGAGCCATGCCCAGCGGCGTGGCGTGGTGCTCGGCCAGGTGATAGCCGTAAAAGCCGGCTTCATCGGCCATCTTGAGGAGTCGCAGGCGGCCCTCGTACAACTCGCCCAGCGAGTCTGCCCTGCGCTCCAAGTGGTCAAAGATGCCAAACGCAACATCGCTCATACCGTAGTCCTTCTCGTGTCCTAGCCCATCCGAGGCAACACATGGTCGGTGAATTGGAGAAAGCTTTCGTGGCTCAGCGGCGCGCCAATGATGTAGTCCAGATGGATTTCTTCATGCAGGCGGGCGAGTTCGTCTCCGACCTGCTCCGGCGTGCCGTGAATGACGACGTCATCAACATAGCGCTGGACCGGGTCGCCCGTGCCGTACATCTCGGGCGGCACATAGGTATCCACCAGCCATTTGGCTCCCTGACGGGCGACTTCAGCAGCCTCTGCCGAGGTGGAAGCAATGGCGAGGAGACGCGCCATGGGTATCTGGCGGCCTTCAATGGCATGACCGTGGCGGGCGAGCGTATCTCGATATAATTCCCATTTATGGCCCAATTCCGCATGGGTGGCGTGTGGGTCCATGAGAATCGAATGGCCGACGGAAGCGGCCCACTCGATGGCCGACGGTGAAGAGGCTGCGGCCCACACGGGTGGATGCGGTTGTTGCAGTGGTTTGGGTAGGACTTCGACGTTATCAAACGAGAAATACTGGCCCGTATAGGTCAGGCGGTCGGTGGTCCAGGCTTTGAGGACAATGTCTACGGTTTCCCGAAAGCGGGCGTGGCTTTCCTCGATGGGTACGCCAAAGGCTCGGAATTCTTTCAGGTCAAAACCGCGTCCGGCTCCCCAATTCACCCGGCCGCCTGACAGCGTATCGAGCAGCGCAATTTCCTCGGCCAACCGGAGCGGGTGGTAGAAGCCGGCCAGGCACACGCCGGCCCCGATGCGGATATTTTTGGTGCGGGCCGCGGCGTACGTCCCGATGACCGGGATCGAAGGACACACGCTGTAGTCGTTAAAATGATGCTCGGTCAGCCAGACCGCGTCATACCCGTTTTGGTCCATGATCTGGATCCGTTCCAAACCGCGCTGATATACGGTCGCCAGCTCGGTCCGCCGTCCCGGCCAGCTAAAGAATTGAAGAATGCCGAATTTCACACGGTTCTCCTTCTGGGCGGTTGAGTGCTCTCGCCAAGTATAGCGTGATCAGGGCGGAAGTCTGCCCCCTCCTCGCCTATGGAGCTGGCATCATTCCTCAACCGCTATTGACTTAACTGTCCGTTCGGTTAATTATTGGCTGCCATGGCTCGGCCCATCAAAACGCCCTCGTCGCCGGACTACCGCTCCAGGATTGGAACGGTGGCCGAAGCACTATTTGCCGAGCGCGGCTTTGACGGCACCTCGATTCGGGAGATCGCCGAGCAGGCCGGCGCGACCAAGGCGCTTATCTATCACTACTACGACAGCAAAGAGGCGCTGTATCAGACCCTGCTTGAGGACGCGGTGAGCGGAGTGGTGGCGCAGATTGAGGCCATTGCCGCGGACGGGACTGAGCCCGAGGCGCAAATTCGGGCCGTGGTACAGGTATTCATTGACGCCTATCATGACGCGCCGTACCGGTTTCAGATGGTGCAGCGCACCATTGACGACCATCATACGATTGCCGCAGTACTGGCCGAGCGCTGGTTCTCGCGGGCGCACCTCGCCCTGCAGGACATAGTAGCGCGCGGTGTGCACCAGGACAGTCTGAAGCCGTTGCCGGTCCAGATGGTGCCGCTGGCCGTCATCGGCCTCGTTATTCACACCCTGCGATGCCAGAAACTCGTGGGCCATGTGGACCCGAAGCTGTCCGGCGAGCAGGTGTTGAGTGCCTTGCCGGACCTGGTCCTGGCCCTGCTTACCGTCGAATCCGGTCAGACAAAAACCAGACCGAGAAGTGCACGCGCGTCTCGGAAACGCGCCCCGAGCCAGCTCACGCGCACGGTCGGGAGTGCGTCGGCAGGATAGAGGAACACCGAATGGAGTCCATTTTTCATGCCATCATCCGTTTTCGTTTTCTGGTTATTGCGGCCGTCCTGGGAGTGACGCTGGCTGCGGTCATGCAACTCCAATACCTGCGCTTCGAGAGCGATGCCGAATCCATGATCCCCCCCAATGACCCGGTCCTGCACTACAACGACGTGGTGGAAGAGCGCTTTGGGATGCTGGACCTCATTATTGTCGGCGTCCTGAACGATAACCCGCAGGAAAACGGGGTCTTCAATCCGCGCACCCTGGGCATTGTCAAGGAGTTCTCCGAGAAAATTGCGCTCCTGCCCGGTATCAAAGCCGTCCGGGATGAAGACGTGACCAGCGTGGCCACCATGGATAATATCACCGGCACCAGCGACGGTATGGCGGTTGATCCGTTCATGGAAGAGCCGCCGCGCTCGGCCGCAGCCCTGGCCGCGCTGAAAGACGCCCTGTTTGATAACGCCATGTTTGTGGACTGGGTGGTGTCGCGCGACGGCACCGGTCTGCTCATCATGGCCAGGATGGAATCGTCTGAGGGGACGCTTGAGGGAGTCGCCCGACGGTCGGCGATCTATAAAACCATCCGTGACATGATCCGGGAAAAAGAAGCGGCCGCCGTGCCCGAGCAGTTTCATATCGCCGGCCGCGGGGCTATGGAGGTGACCTTCTCCGAAGACGCCCGGAGCGACATGGAACGCTTCATGCCGCTGGTCCTGGTCATTGTCCTCGGCACGCTGTATCTGACCTACCGCAGTCTGCGCGGCGTCCTCCTGCCGTTTGCCGTGGTGATCATCTCCGTCATCTGGAGCATGGGCCTGATGGCCTGGGTCGAGGTGCCCATGTATTTTATCTCGACCATGATGCCGGTCACCCTGATGGCGATCGGCGTGGCCTACGGCATTCATATTCTCAGCCGTTACTACGACGAAATTCTCAGTCAAGCCGAACCGGACGCCAACGCGGCCGTCATGGCGGCCATGCGGGAAATGTGGAAGCCGGTGGTGTTCACGGCGCTGACGACCGCGGCCGGCTTTCTGTCGTTTCTGACCGCGGCCATGGTGCCCATCCGCTACTACGGCGTGTTTACCTCGGTCGGTGTGCTGGCGGCGATGGTCGTCTCGTTGACGTTTTTCCCGGCGGTGCTGAGCCTGCTATCGCCTCGGGCCGGGCGTGGCCTGCGGCGACAAATGAAACGGGGCGGCGACTTGGCCGCCACCGGCTGGGCCGCACGGACTCTGTCCAGTCTGGGCCGGGGGGTCGCCCGGCGGCCGTTGCTGGTGTGGAGCATCAGCGTCGGCAGTATGCTCATCTGCCTGGTCGGCCTTCAGCGTCTCTACGTTGACTCGTCATGGATTGATGTATTCCACCAGCAGAGTCCGATCCGTATTGGCGACGAGGTCCTGCGGGAGAAGTTTCAGGGTACGCTGCCGATCTATGTGGCCATTGAGGGCCACGAGCCCGACCTGCTCAAAGACCCGGACCTGCTGCGTAAGCTCGACCGCCTGCAAGCCGAGGTTGAGCAGGACCCCATTGTGGGTGGCTCGCTGTCCATTGCCGAGTTCATCAAACGCATGAACCGGGTCATGAACGAGGATCGCAAAGAGATGGAGGTCATTCCCGACTCGCGCGACCTGATCGCCCAATACCTGTTGTTGTATTCGTTCTCCGGAGACCCGGACGATTTTGATGAGGTGGTCGATTATGACTATCAGCACGCCAACGTGTCGTTCTTTCTGCGCTCGGATCACAGCTCCGACATCGAACGCGTGATCGACCGGATTCAGGACTTTGTGGTCCGGGAATTCGGGGCCGAAGAGAATGGCGCTGATGGTCAGGCCGGCGAGCACGATCCGCTGACGGTGCAGTTCGGGCGCTGGCTGGCCGGTATCACGCCCACGGTCATTGGCTGGGAGACCAAAAGCGGGTTCTGGATCGGTTTTGCCGGGCAGGGCTATATGAGCAACCGTTTCAGCGAGTTGGTCGTGTCCGGGCAGTTGACCAGCCTGGTCACCTCGCTGCTGGCGGTGTTTCTGCTCACCACCTGCATGTTCCGCTCCGTGGTTGCCGGGCTGATCAACATCATTCCCATCAGCGCGGTGATGGTCTTCAGCTTCGGCCTCATGGGGCTGCTGGGGATTCCCCTCGAAGTGGGCAAATCCATGACCGCCTCCATGGTGATCGGCATCGGGATCGACTACACCATCCACTTTCTGAATAAATATCAACTGAAAACCAAAGGCGGCCTGGTCGACTCGGAGCAGATTACCGTGGCCACCATGGCCACCTCGGGCAAAGCCATTTTCTTTAATGCGGCCGTGGTGATTGGGGGCTTCCTGGTTTTTCTGACCTCCAACTTCAAGCCTAATTTCTATCTCGGAGCGATGATGGCGCTGAACATGGGCGCCTGCCTGCTGGCCTCCATGACGCTGCTGCCGGCCATCCTCAATACGTTCAAGCCACGGTTCGTGTACGGGACAAGGCCGTCGCCCGCTCCGCCGACGAGAACGGACTATGTAGTTTCAACCCTGCAAGAGAAGGAGACAGTATGAAGATCGTATGGATAATCGGACTGGGAGTGTGGGTGCTGAGTGCGGCGCCGCCTGCCTCTGCCCAGGAAGTCCCTGGAGAGCCTAGCGGACGGGAGATTGCCGTCATGGTTGACGAGCGTGAAGACGGTGACGATCAAATCTCCGAGGCCGTCTGGACGCTGACCAATAGCAAGGGCAAGACGCGCAAGCGCGATACCCTGCGCTACTGGAAGGATTATGAGGGCCGGGATGGGCTGTCGAGCAAATCTTTTGTCTATTTTGAGTCCCCGCCCGATGTCAAAGACACCACCTTTCTCAACTGGTCGCAGGAAGATGCCGAGGCCGACGACGACCAGTGGATCTACCTGCCGGCCCTGCGCAAGGTGCGCCGGATTGCCTCCGGGGATAAAGAAAACTCCTTTATGGGCAGCGATATCATCTACGATGACATGGCGGACCGGGAGGTGGAAGAGGATACGCACAAACTGCTGCGCGTCGAGCAGAACAATGGCACCAAGTTCTACGTCCTGGAGTCCGTACCCATCAAGGAGAATTATATCTACAGCAAAAAGCTCCGCTGGATAAACGCCGAGAACCTGACCGAAC
The DNA here is from genome assembly GCA_002238415.1 of Desulfurellaceae bacterium bin18. Classification (GTDB taxonomy): domain Bacteria; phylum Desulfobacterota; class Binatia; order Bin18; family Bin18; genus Bin18. The sequence continues at coordinate 12,084 of MPMI01000017.1, forward strand.
CCAGAATTGAATTTTACGACCGCAAGGGCCGCCTGCTCAAAATCTGGACAACGGAGTGGACACAGATTGACGGGATCTGGAACTGGAAACGGACCGTGGTGGAAAATCAGCTCACCGGCCATAAGACCGAGCTTGAGTTTAGCAATGTGCGATTCAACCAGGGTCTCAAGGAATCGATTTTTACCGAACGGTCGCTGCGCAAGGGCGCACCCTAGATTGTTCTCTGTATGAGCAGCACGCCCACGAGGCTGAGGACCTGGGTCTTCAGCCTTATCGCGATACTCTGGATTGGAGCAGGAACATCGCTCGCTCAATCCGCCTCTCCCTCGGTCATGCGTCTTCACAAGGTCCATCTGACTGCCGACGGGAGTCAGCGGCAGGTGGTGCTGCAATTCTCTCAAGCGCCGAATGCCATCCACGCCTTTCCGCTTTCGACCCCGACCCGTCTCGTGATCGACGTCATAGGGCCGGTCCTGTCGCTCCCCTCAGCAGCCTATCCGGCCAAGGATACGCTCCTGCGCCGTGTCCGGGTGGGCACTCACCCGCAACATCTGCGTTTTGTGCTTGACCTCAAAGGTGAAAAACTGCCGGCGTTTAGCGTCGAACAGCAGGGCAGTCGGGTGCGTGCGGTGCTCCAGACCCCGGACCGTCCCACCCCGGAGGTGAGGGCGCAGATTCTGTTTGAGAGTCCTGAGGCCAACAGCTTTGCCCAACCGACCCCGCCGCCGGCCGATTCCGGGTCTGGGTCCCCTCGATCAGCGCAGCAGGTCACAGCCGCGCCGGCACCGCCATCCCCTCTGGCACCATCGGCTCCGAGAACAGAGGCCGCGTCAGCCGCACCCAGGAGTACCCCGGCCAGTCGGCCGAGTCCCGCGCGTGCCACTCCGTCTGCTCGGCGGCCCGAGAGAGAGACGCAACCCGGCTTGTTTGAGACCCTGCGGGATCGCTTGGACGTGACCGGCTATGTCAAAAACGAAACTGCGCTTCGGCTCTACTCTCCGCATCAGTTCTCAAAGTCTCAGAACTGGTTGCAGGCCGAGATTGAGTTTGAACTCACCGATTGGGCCGAACTCACCATCCTCGGGCGGTCGATGTTTGATCCGGTCAATCATCTGGAAACCAATATCGAGGATTTTCATACCTCCCCAATTGATCGGCTGGAGGCTGGCGATTCGTTTCAGGCCGAGCTGCGCGAACTGTATCTTGATGTGCTCTACGAGGATTTTGACATCCGCCTGGGCCGACAACAGATCGTGTGGGGCGAATCCATCGGCCTGCGCATCCTGGATGTGATTAACCCGCAGGACTTTCGCGAGTTCATTCTGAACGACTTTATTGATGCCCGTATTCCACTGTGGAGTCTGCGGGTGGACTACACGCTGAGCGACTGGACGTTCGAGGGCCTGTGGTTGCCCGACTTCGAGGCCAGCCGTCCGGCTGACCAGGGTAGCGAATTTCAGTTTCGGAACCTTCCCCTTCCCGCGCTGCCTATTCAGCCCCCCCCGCCGTTCCCCTCGGTCCAGGTGGGCTCGGTGCGCCAGCCCGAGGATTGGCGTCTGGGAGATTCCGAGGTTGGATTTCGGGTGACGCGATTCCTGCGCAATATGGACCTGTCGCTGAACTATTTATACGCTTGGGGCGACTTCCCCGTCCCGTTCCGGCGGGTGCTGGGTCCCAACACGTTTCGTTTCGAGCCCCGGCATGAGCGCTTCCACCTGATCGGCGGCAGTTTCAACTACGCCTTTGACGTGTTTGTGATCCGTGGCGAGGGCGGCTTGAGACTCGGAGAACACTTTGTGTCTGGCGATCCACACGACCGCGACGGGGTCCGGCAGCGTGAGTTTCTGTCTTATGTCTTAGGATTGGACTGGACGGTGAACGATAATCTCATGGCGAATGTGCAGTTCTTTCAGAATGTGATCTTCAATGCGCCCGGCGCGCTTGTTGGCGAGTCCGTTGAGAATGCGGTGTCGCTCTTCTTAATGTCCGATTTTATAAACGAGACACTCTACCCTCAGTTGCTGGTGCTGTACGGCATCAACTTTGGCGACCTGCTGATCCGCCCCCAGGTCCGGTACGATTTCTCGGACTATGTGTCCGCCACCATCGGAGCCGATTTCTTTATTGGCTCGCGTTCCGGTCTGTTCGGCCAGTTTGCCGCGCCGGTACGCACCCACGATCGGTACTGGACGGGACGAAACAGTCGGATTTTTCTCGAAGTCAAGCGCTCGTTCGCGTTGTAAGCAGACCGTCGTGCCTCCGGCAGGGACGTCACTGCGCCATATAGTACAGCAGTCAATTCCCCTGTTGGGATTCAAAGAGAAAGAAGTAGTGAACATGGCCGATAACCTTGTATGCTCTAGGGGTGCCTGTTTCTCATCATGCCGCAATTACCGGTATCTTCTATGGCGGGAGTGGCGGCAGCCGTCCGAAAAGACCAGAACCGTGGTGTTCGTGCTTTTGAACCCTTCTAAGGCGAATGAATCGGATGACGACGGAACCATCAAGAGATGTCTCAGGTTTAGCAAGCGGAAAGATTTCAATGGTAATCGGATGGAAGTCGTCAATCTCTTTGCCTGGTGTGAAACGGAGTCTGAAAAATTGCGCGGCGCGGGCGATGACCCGGTCGGGCCGGACAACGACAAATATATTGACGCAGCTATCTCTCGTGCAGACAGAGTGGTTGTTGGCTGGGGCCGGCGCAAAAAATTTCCTAAGAAATACCGGCATAGAGATCGTGATGTTCTGAAGCTACTGGAAAAGCATGGCAAGCAGCTATATGCCTTTTGCATTAACGGAGATGGAACCCCCACACATCCAGGTCGCTACATCAAAGACGACCAGGAACTGATCCCATACCCTCTCAAGACATAATGACCTCCCCGGTGGATTACACAGGGGAAGTCTCTCTACAAGTTTTTCTCAAACAAGACCCCGGCCTCGCGCAGTTGTTGGGCTTCTTCCACGGATCGTCCTAAATACGAAGTCAAGCGCTCGTTTGCGCTGTAATCGGACCGGTGCTCACCCTGGTTCCAGCCTTGTGAGGTGACGAGCTCGCCCAGAAACGCCGACAGCACGGCCGGATCTTTGGAGTTCTCCCCGATCTGGAGGCTGACTTTCCAATGCTTTCTGGGGTCCCCGGGGTCTGCTCTCGGCAGGGCGGCTCTATGGCCGTTGTTAGAGGGTTACAGAGAGATCAGTCCAGCGCCGATATTCTCGCATCACAAGGGGTAAACTTGCGCAATGAGCAGTTACAGGCTTTTCCCCAACACGGATTCTAAAAAAGTAGGCCACTAGACTTCTCCTAGCCACTCTCCCCGCCCTCTGATACAGTCCCTTTTGTCTCAATCAGCAAGAGGCTCGTGAGTCGGGCCTTCTGCTCAATACAAGAGTTGCGTCCGGTGTGGGAGTAGCTATCCACACTGCAACGAATAGGCAGGACATTCAAAACAGCCTCTTGCTGTGATTGGGACACGGCCCGGCAACTTGCCGGGACCCCACTGTTACACAAGGAGGTCGGCATGTTTCTGCTGCGGTTTTCTTCCCTTTGGGTAGTCCTGTTCCTCTATAGTTGCTCAGTTCCCGTTTCCAGCGCTCCCATAGGGGGAAGTCGAGCGGACGGCACAATCACCGTTGCGTATGAATACGGAGCCCTCACGGTTCCCGAAGTCAACCGAAACGAGATGGACCGGCAGGCAAAAGAACGGTGTGGGCGGTGGGGCTATGAGGAAGCAGAGCGGTTTGGAGGCGAGACGCGCCAGTGTACCCGCCCGGATGGGAGCGGGTGTTGGCGCTGGCTGGTCTCGGTTCAATATCAGTGCATCACACCCGCAACGCCTTAGAGGGTAGGAACATGAAAGTTTTTTCAGTTTTGTTTGTTCTCTTGCTTGCTTCTCCGGTCCTCGCTCAGAACGAGGATGTCTACAATGACGCCTTCTGCGCGTCCGTAGGTGGACAAAGGGAGGTCAGACACAACTACACCTTCCCCACAGGAGAAAGCTACGTCATAGTCGATTGTGAGACGGAGGGCACTGTGTATGAGGGTGGGCTAGACAAGCGCAGCAGTTTGGATAGCATCCAGCAAGCCGTGTTCTTTGCCTATCTCACGGGCAAAGAACCGGCTGTGGTGGTCTATGACACAGACGGGAAAATGGGACGGTTTGAGTATCGGATTCAGATGGCGTGTGGGATAGTGGGAGTGGAGTTTTTGCTTAGTCGGTAAGCAACTAGCACAGCCCATTGGGGAAGTCAGACGGGCAGTTTTCGCCGGTGCTGATACACTTTGCCTATGTTAGTGGTGTAAGTGTATCAGCACCCTAGCGGCTAGGGAGTTGACAGGACTGTAAAAACAAGTGCAAGAGCAGCTACAAATGTGCCGAGGATGAGTGCCCATGTGCGCTGTTTATCCCTGTTATCTTTCTTAGCAGCCTTAGCGAGGTCTGGGAGATACTCAACAAGAAGTTTGTAGTTCTTCCGTAGCGTTGCTACATGATTTCTAGCATCCTCGTAAAAACCTCCCCTATTTTCTAAACTCGGTACTGTTGCTTCAGTGAAGGTTTTCGCTTCGTTGATCTCTGCAATGATGTCACCGTAATTTGATATGACTTGGGAAAAATCAACGGTCGGGAAATCCCTTGCCCGAATCTCGTCTATCCTGCTGATATAATACTGAATACCTGAGTCGTTTGTGTCTTAGATGGCCCGCTGGATATGTTTTTCGGTGGAAGTCAGTTCTCCTTCAATTTCATCTTCTTCCGAAGCCGTCAGCGCCCTGAGAAGATGCTGTCCCGCATACCGGCACTGGTTGACCCCTGTGACGACGAGTTCTTGTTTGTCACGACCAATGTTTTTGATGTCGGACTCAGCCGTGTTGTACAAATCTCTGATCTCGTTGAAACGATCTCGGTACTTCTCCGAGATCATGTATTGCCTCCCTGCGTATCCTCCTCCTCCGCAAACAAATCCTCGGGCATTTCAAAGCGACCAGAAGCCAACAGCACGCTACCCTCTGCATGTTGTTGGACAATTTCTTTCGTGAGTCGGGCTTCGCGCTCTTGAGATTCTTCAACGCTGGGAATATGAGCCATCGGTGCGGGGAACAGGCGACGTAACCATGTAGAACCCATCTTTGCCTCCATCCTCGATTGGTCTATAGTTTCCAAGAAAAGTTTTGGGTCCATATATTCATGTCCATACAGGACATGATAGAGGCCAATCTAGGCACAAGGGTATGATTTATCTCTCTTTTCCGGCGTGGCATACCTTCCTCCTTCCATATACGTCACTGTAGACGCAGGGAGGCCTTCCTTGCGGGAAGGCTATTAAACTGCTGTAGATTCGTGACTCCAAGACATTCCTGTCCGATTTCTACGGGCAGTGCTAGAGCTGTCAAAAGAACCGTACCAAGGATAGATTTGAAATTCAACTACCTAATTAGTCCAGTACCTTCACAGGTCGCGGTCAGAGACCCAGCAGGTTCAGGGAGATCGTCCATACGACCTTACAGCAAATCCATCCAGTAAGCTGAGTCTTTTTATTTCTCCATCTCCTTATAGACTCAACACCTTTGGAATAGTCAAATCTACCCAAACAGCCCTCTCAAAATAGTATCAAAAGCGTTCGGGTCCTTCCTTCGGTTGTACTTCCAGCTTGCCTCATTCAGGTACAGCGGCATGTACTTCTTGGTGTAGTGGTGGTGCGTACCGTACCAAGCCCGCTTTACCAGTGACCAGAATCCCTCAATCGTGTTCGTGTAGATGTCTCCGTCCACGTACCGTTTGCTGTGGTTGATGACATCGTGCTCGTACAAGCCCTCAATTTCCCGATAGCCAGGAAATTCATCAGTCAAGACCGTTGTACCCTCGGGACTGACAGCCGAACGGATGAACCGCGCCAAGGTTTCGCCGTCTACCCTCTTTGCCATCATGGTCTTGACTTCGCCACCACGCTCCACAGCACCCAGCACGGCGGTCTTCTTGGTGGGATTGTTACCTGAGCCCTTTGGCCGGTCTTCCTTCTTGTTCTCCTTGCGAGGTCGGCCACCCACAAAAGTTTCGTCTGCTTCTACGATGCCCTTCAGCAAGGTGTCTTTCTTGCCCATCGCCTTGCGAATGCGTTGGAGGATGTACCATGCTGTTTTCTGGTTGAGTCTGAGGTCACGGGCAAGTTGGTGACTGGAGAGGCTTTTCTTAGCGTTGACGACTAAGGAGATGGCGGCAAACCACTTCTGGAGAGGAATACGGGTTTTCTCGAAGATCGTGCCGGAGAGCACGTTAAAGGAGGAAGTACACTCATGGCAGTTCCAGCGGCCTACAAGATTGTTCTCTTTCTTGCGGTTTACGTCTGTGGAACCGCAGTAGGGGCACTTAACTACTCATTGCGAAACTTGAATGTTGTCGGGGGGCGCCGTGGCTTGGAATGTGGGCAAAATTGCCTGTAGAGATACTGTCAAGGCCAAAGGCAAAGGCTTCATCAATCGTCGTAAATGCACCATTATTCCTCCTTTCGTGTGGCGATTTATCCCTCTCCTGAGAGGGTCTGATAGTCCCACGGACACCCCGGACGACATCTGCGAACAGCTATTTGAAGGATTCAAGGTAAGTATCGTTTGAAGATTGTCAAGCAAAAGGGGATGTCAGTTTTGGGCAGTCCGCTCGATCAGCGCCCGCAAGGCCAGCATGTTCTCTTCATACTGCTGGTCACGGTGGCGCGCGCTCTGGCGCATGAGCCACAGGCCCCAGGCAATCAGGCCACATTGCCCGAGCCCAACGCTCAGCGCGATGAGATTCCCCCAGCTCAGGCCGGGGTGTGCGATATTTTCCAGTGCTAAGACCACTCTCAGCACAAGCTCTTCACTCACGGGTCCGTTCTCCCCTATGTCTAGTCCTTCGTCAAGACTTTGGCCCAACTAATAGGCCCTCCTTACGAAGCAGTATTTCAGCGAGTACGCAAGGACATAAACTCACGCGCCTGACGATCCCTGAGCGTTACGAACTCTCCGCCCTTGGTCAGCGCATCGATCTTATTCGTTGCCCCCTTCTTCGCCACCACAGAACTGATTTCCTGTTTTGGTTCATCGAACACCCCTCTCGCTACTCTGCTTCCAGCCGGATCGTCACTGCGCCATATAGCCGCCGTCAACCGGCATCGGATGCCCGGTGACAAAAGACGCCGTACGGAAGTTTAATCAGGGGAGGAGGGAGCTGGTTTTTTCCGTGTTGTTTCCAGTTCGCATGGTACATGTTAGCCGGGCTGGACGCGTCCACCCATACCGGTGCGCCAAGGATTTCTGTGTGTCGTGCGTCTAAACTATGAGACGCACAAATGCGGCGGAGGACGATAGACCATGACTGAACCATCAGACGACGCCCTGGCCATTCGTGCCGGGGCCGGTGACCGGGAGGCGTTCGCCGAGTTGCTCAAGCGTCACTACGACCGGATATTCCGGATCGGTGTCCGCGTCCTCGGCGATACGGAAGCGGCGGCCGACCTTGCCCAGGAGGTCTGCGTCGGTCTGCCCGGCAAGCTGACCTCCTATCGCCGGAAAGGCCGGTTCACCACTTGGCTCTATCGGGTGGTGGTGAACGCGGCCCGGGACGCGCTCCGCCGTGCTGCGACCCGGCGGCGCCTGGAAAGCGACTATACCGCGCTGAAGGCGCCGGACCGTCCGGGGCACAGTCCTGAGAATAGCGAGTCCGTCTGGCTGCGCCAGGCCCTGGGGCGATTGTCGGTCGAATTGCGAACCACCTTGATCCTGGTGATTGAGGAGGGCCTGGGCCATGCCGAAGCCGGGAAAGTCCTGGGCGTGACCGCCGCCACCGTGTCCTGGCGTATGCACAAGGTGCGCAAATGTCTGCGCGCGTATGCAGTCAAAGAGGAAGTGGTCCCATGAACGACGAAATTGAACGCTTGCAGTCGGCGCTTCGCGCCAACCGACCCAGCCCGCCGGCCGAATGCCAGGAACGGGCGCTTGCCGCAGCGCTTGCCGCCTTCGATGACCATCATCAAACGCGCAGCAAGGGTGCAGTCCAAGCCGAGTACGACAACCGCCGCCGCGGAGTCTGGTGGCTGTTTCTGCCGGTCTCGAATTGGTGGCTGCGCCCGGCGTTCGCCAGCGCGATAACCCTGGGGCTGGCCGTGGTCCTGTTTGTTGCCTACCTGCGGCCCTTCACCCAGCTCTCGTCTCTTGGACCAGGGCTCGAATCCGGCCTTCAGGAGCAAGATTGGGAGGGGGAGCCGCCGGACACCCTCTCCAGCCTCACCGGGGTATTCACCAGTGCGGAGTCAGCTCCCCCCCTCGGCCTCAGTGCAGCCCCCGGGGGACGCGCCATGCGCTCGCTCGCGGCCGATAGAGCCGGTGGCACCGCCTTCCGCGACCAGGGCCGCGACCGGTTCACCGCCTTCGACCCCAACCCGGTCAAGGTGACCGCAGAGGAGCCGGTCTCCACCTTCTCCATTGACGTGGATACCGCTTCCTACGCCTTTATGCGTGCCTCGCTGAACCAGATGGTGCTGCCCCCCCAAGACGCTGTGCGCATCGAGGAACTGATCAACTACTTCTCATATAACTACGCCCTGCCCGACAGCCGGGAAGCACCCTTCGCCGCCGCCGTCTCCGTGCTGCCTGCCCCCTGGAACCCGACCAACCGGCTGCTGCACATCGGCATACGAGGGTATATGCAGGACCCCGGCGCGGCTAAACAGGCCAACTTGGTATTCCTGGTCGACACTTCAGGCTCGATGAACGCGCCCAATAAGCTGCCGCTGCTGGTCAACTCGCTGAAACTGCTGCTCGAGACCCTCGCCCCGCAAGACCGAGTGGCTGTCGTCACCTATGCCGGTGCGGCCGGCATCGCGCTTCCGCCCACCCCGGTGGCTGAGAAATCACGGATTCACGCCGCCTTAGATCGCCTGGGGGCCGGCGGCTCGACCGCTGGGGCCGAAGGTATCCGTCAGGCCTATCTGCTCGCGGAAGAGCACTTTGTCACAGGTGGTATCAACCGGGTCGTGCTGGCCACGGATGGCGACTTCAACGTGGGCATCACCGACCCGCAAGCGCTAACCGGCTTTGTCTCCAGAAAGCGGAACAGCGGGGTCTATCTGTCCGTGCTCGGCTTCGGCATGGGCAACTACAACGATGACTTGATGCAGCGCCTGGCCCAGAACGGCAACGGCAACGCCGTCTATATCGACAGTCTGTCCGAGGCTCGTAAAGCCCTGTCGGAGGAGGCCACGGCATTGCTCTTCCCTATCGCCAAGGACGTGAAGATCCAGGTAGAGTTCAATCCGACAACGGTGAGTGAGCACCGGCTGATCGGCTATGAAACCCGCATGCTGCGCCGCGAAGACTTCAGCAACGACAAGGTGGACGCCGGCGACATCGGTGCCGGCCACACCGTGACCGCCATCTATGAACTGACGCCCGCTGGCTCCGGGGCCGAACGGACCGAACCCCTGCGCTACCAGGTTGCGGCACCGACCGGTAGTGCTTTCAAGGACGAACTCGCCTTCCTGAAGATCCGCTACAAGCTGCCCGAGGAAGAGACCAGCAAGCTGATCACCAGGCCCGTGACCTCGGCGGATGCAGCGGCGAGCGTTGAAGCTGCCCCGCGTGAGGCGCGTTTCGCCGCCGCGGTCGCCGCGTTCGGCCAGTTGCTGCGCGGCGGACGCTATATCGGTGATTACAACTACGACGATGTGGCCGCGCTCGCCCAGGACGCGCGCGGCCAGGATCCCTATGGCTACCGGGCCGAGTTCATCGGCCTAGTCAAGCTCGCGGAATCCGCCGCTGCCCTGGCGCCGCTGCCATCCCCCGATACAATAAACGGCCCCTAGGAATTTTTCTCAAACAGGACGCCGGCCTCGCGTAACTGTTGCACCTCTTCGGGCGAACGTTTCAGGTATGCGGTGAGAATTTCCTGGTTATGCTGTCCCAGGGTGGGAGCCTTGAGCGGCAGGTCGTCAGGAAAACTGGAAAAGCGGAGCGGCATGCCGGGAATATCAAACTCGCCGACAATGGGGTCATTGATGGTGCGTACGGTGCCGCGTTCCCGCAGGCGGGAGTGCTGTGTCGTTTCCGCCACGAACACCCCTCCCGTTACTCTACCTCCCGCAGGGCCTTCACTGCGCCATATAGCCGCCGTCAACCGGCATCGGATGCCCGGTGACAAAAGACGCCGCATCCGAGCACAGCCAGACGACCGCCTCCGCAATTTCCTCGGGCTGCCCCAAACGGCCTACCGGCTGGGCGGCGGCCATTTTCTCCACCACTCGAGGGCGCCGCTGGCCGACGCTCTGAAGCATGGGCGTATCAATCGGACCGGGGCAGACGGCATTGACGCGAATACCGGCCTTGGCATACTCCAGGGCAGCCGTTTTGGTCAGGCCGACCACGCCATGTTTACTGGCAACATAGGCGCCGGCGCGCGGCACGCCGATCAGCCCGGCATCGGACGCCGTATTGACGATGGCCCCCTTACCCTGGGTGAGCATGCGCGGAATCTCCGCCTTCATGCACAGCCAGACCCCCGTCAGATTAATGGCAATGATGCGCTCCCAGTTCTCCTCCGTGCAGTCAACCGTGCTCTGTGCCTTGCCGGCTATGCCCGCGTTATTATGCGCGCAGTCCAGGCGGCCATAGGTCTCAACCGTCGTATTGATTAACGCTTCTACATCAGCCGCCTGGGAGACATCGGCTTGCACAAAGACCGCCTGGCCGCCCGCGCTCTGAATCAGGCGAACCGTTTCCTCTCCGCCTTCGACGACGACATCGGAAACGACCACCTTGGCACCTTCACGCGCAAAGGCCAGAGCCGACTGCCGGCCTATGCCCGACCCGCTGCCGGTGACCAACGCCACTTTGCCCTCAACCAGTCCTGCCATGTGTCACTCCTTATTGGGGGAGACACTATCAACAAAATGAGTCACCGGTAAAGGGAGAGATCCAGCTTCTCCTATTGCTTTCTTTTTGAAAGCGTCCTAGCATTCTGAAGTGCGAAGAGAGGCGACCTTTGATAGCTCCTTCTGGATTCATGCGGTCTATTTAGACTTAGTTGATTTCCTTCCGAGCGACTACGCGCTCATTTGTACTAAAGCGGTAGAAAAGGAATTGGGTCGTGAGAATCCAACGAGCTTACGGCTCCAGGAACTATTGTCTGGAGACTGCGTCAAGTTGGGGGCACCTCAATCTATCAAGCTCAAACTGTATGGAGACGGAGAACGAGCGGCTATCAATCTCGCCCTGGAAAGACAATGCCTATTACTGATTGACGACTGGCGACCGTATGAAGCGGCACAGGCGGCTGGAGCTGAGGTCGTTAATATAGGAGCGTATCTGGTGCAGTTATACGACCGGAAACATATTTCGTTTGAGCGTGTAGTAAGCGATTTCGCTCACTTGACAAGGCGGGGGACATTCCGGCCTACGTGGCTCCAAGCTGCTCTCAAGCTCGTCGCAGAAATCCGACAGAGGAGAATGGACTGATGGGAAAAGTGAAGCCCTCGAAAACAACAGTGACGGTCCGTTTAACAGATGAAGAGTATGAGGTGGTCCAACGACTGTGCACCCTCAAGAAGACGACGTGTACAGGGTATTTGACCTTGCTTGCCACCAACCAGGCCAAGAAAGAGTTGCTTCGGTATGCAGCCGAAGAGTATATGGAAGGCGGCGCTTCCGTGAGCACGCTGGTGAAAAAGACTGGTTTGGACGCCCCGACTATTCTGGATGAAGTGGCGCGTCTGACAGGCGAGGATACCCGTGCCGTGGCTGGTTTTCTGTCGGCCGTGAAAACATTATCAAAGGCCAATAATGATCCGGAGTTTTATCAGGTCGCAGTCAAAGTGCTGAAGTAGAGGACCTCTGGTTCACAATGCATGAACGCAATACCTTCTCTCTCGTCTCTACTACCGATGCTCCTCGACCACGACTCCGGCCTTGCGCAGTTGTCGGACTTCTTCCACGGATCGTCCCAAATACGAAGTCAGCACCTCTTCGTTATGCTGTCCCAGCGTGGGCGCGTGGAGGGGGAGTTCGTCCGGGAACTCGGAAAACTTGAGCGGAAAACCGGGTACGTCGAGATCACCATGGATAGGGTCGTTGATTGTTGTCACGGTCCCACGTTCTCGCAGATGCGGGTAGTCGAGAGTCTCCGCCACAGAGAGCACCGGAGCGACTGGAACGTGAAAACTCTCTAGGTGAGCAACTGCACTCTCGACATCAGGAAACGTCTGCAACCAGTCTTCGACCAGTTTGGTAACTTCGTCTCGCCGCTTGAGCCGGGCTTGATCCGTACTGTACTGTGGATCGTCAATCAGCTCAGGCCGTTCGATCGCTTTGCAGAAATCCGGCCAGTGATGGAAAATGGCCATGATAACCAAGTAGCCACCGTTGCCACGAAAGACGCCTGAGGGGCAGGCATAAGTCATATGGCGGCCAACACGGGTGGGCTGAATGGCGCCTTCTGTGGCACGCGGGGTATGCACGTTGACCTCGTGGTAGTGGTAGTACACATCCAACAGCGCAACATCGAGATGTTGGCCCCGACCGGTATTGTCCCGGTGGCGTAAGGCCGCCAGGACGGCGAGTGCGCCATGTACCCCTGTGCTGACATCCCCCATCCCGACCAGCGGGATGTACGGTGCATCGTCCTCCTCTCCGATCATTGAGGTCACCCCGGAGTACGCCTGAGCGATATAATCGTAGCCAGGCTTATGGGCTAAAGGGCCGGTCTGGCCAAGGGCAGAGATAGAGCACAGAATGATATCAGGCTTGAGCTCTTTGAGCCGCTCATAACTGAGGCCCATATCTGCCATGACACCGGGCTTGAAATTCTCAACCACGATATCAACGTGCTGAATCAGCTCGGTCACAAGCGCCATGCCGCGCGGATCGCGCAGATTGACACACAGACTTTTCTTGCCTCGATTGTGCTGAACGTGGAACAAGCTGCGCTTGTTGCCAAACATTGAGAAATTCCGCCCAAGATCGCCCTTGGGCGCAGACTCGACCTTAATGACATCCGCTCCCATCTCGGCCAGCATGCGGCTACACGTCGGGCCGGCGAGAGCACGGGTGAAATCGAGCACTCGCAGTCCGCTGAGAACATGTTGCGTACCTTGGGTCGTCATAGTCATCCCCTTACTACGAATTTTTCTCAAACAGGACGCCGGCCTCGCGTAACCGTTGCACCTCTTCGGGCGAACGTTTCAGGTATGCGGTGAGAATTTCCTGGTTATGCTGTCCCAGGGTGGGAGCCTTGAGCGGCAGGTCGTCAGGAAAACTGGAAAAGCGGAGCGGCATGCCGGGAATATCAAACTCGCCGACAATGGGGTCATTGATGGTACGCACGGTACCGCGTTCCCGCAGGTGGGGATGCTGCGTTGTTTCGGCTACCGACAAGACCGGCGCAACCGGGACACCGAACTGCTCCATATGGGCAACCGCGCTCGCAACATCGGGAAAGCTTGCCTGCAACCAGTCTTCGATAATCTGGACGACCTCATCCCGATGTTCGAGGCGGAGCGCCTCGGTGCCATAGCGTTCATGGTCCACCAACTCCGGTTTCTCCATGGCCGCACACAGGTCCTTCCAGTGATGCAGAAAGGCCATGATGACAAGCGAACCGCCCTTGGCCCGAAAAATGCCCGCCGGACAGACATAGGTTAAATGCCGACCGGCCCGGGTCGGATTCATTTTGCCCTGAGTGCCGCTGTACTGATGGACGTTGACCTCGTGATAATGGTAGTACACGTCCAGCAGGCCGATATCGAGATGCTGGCCCTCTCCCGTACGGTCGCGGTAGCGCAGGGCGGATACGACAGCCAGGGCACCGTGGACGCCCGTGCTGACATCCCCCATCCCGACCAACGGCAGATACGGGGCTTCGTCCGGGTCGCCAATCATGGAGGTGACCCCGGAGTATGCCTGGGCAATATAGTCATAGCCGGGTTTGGTGGACAGCGGTCCTTTTTGGCCCAGGGCCGAGATGGAGCACAGGATAATATCCGGCTTGATTTTCTTGAGTTCCTCATACCCCAGCCCCATCTGGGCGATCACGCCGGGCTTGAAATTCTCGACCACCACATCCATCTGCGCCACCAACTCTTTAATAATGTCCATGGCTTTGGGGTCGCGGATATTCACGCATAAACTCTTCTTGCCGAGATTCTGCTGAATGAAGTAGAGGCTGCGTTCCTTTTCAAAAACCGAGATGCCACGCACCATATCGCCGCGGGGCGCGGACTCGACTTTAATCACATCGGCTCCCATCTCGGCCATCATCCGGGTACAACTCGGTCCGGCCAGGGCGCGGGTAAAATCCAACACCCGCAGGTCGCTCAGAATATGCTCCATTCCGTGTGGCATGGTGTTCCTCCGTTTCAGGTATGTGCTCTCAATCCCACATCAGCCCGCCATCAACATTGAACGACTGGCCGGTGATATTGCGTGCCTCATCCGAAGCCAGGAAGACGGCCATATTGGCTATATCATCCGGGCTGTTGGAGCGCTTGAGGGGAATCGAGGCATCCAGCCGGGATATCGCCTGTTCTTCGCTTATTCCCTCGCGCTCGGTGAGTTGCTTCATAACGTTGGTGTACAAATCCGTGCGGGTGGCGCCGGGACAGATGGCATTCACATTGATATTATGTTTGGCGAGTTGCGAGGCACCGATACGGGTCATGGCGATGACGGCTCCCTTTGAGCCGGCGTACGAGATATTCGACGTGCCCCGAAAGCCCTTGCCGGCGATGGACGCGATGTTAATGATCCGGCCTTCTTTGCGTTTCGCCATCTCCCGTGCCACCGCCTGCATGCAGAAAAAGACGCCCTTGGCATTAACCGAATGAATCCAGTCCCAGTCTTCCTCAGTGACATCAAAAAACCCCAGGCTTTTTGTCACACCGGCATTATTGACCAGAATATCAATCCGGCCAAAGGTTTCCATTGCGGTGGTGACCATGGCGTTGATGTCTTCCACCCGTCCCATGTCTGTTTTGACAAACAGGCCGCGGCGGTCGTGGGCGTTCACCTCAGTCGCGGTTTGCCTGCCGGTGACCTCATTGATTTCCGCGCCAACGACATGGGCGCCCTCCTTGGCACACCGCAGGGCAATGGCCTTGCCCATGCCGGTTCCAATCCCCGTCACGATGGCGATCTTCTCTTTGAGCAACATACTGTCCCTCCTTCGCTGGTGGCGTAGTCTTAGAAACGGTGAGTGCGGGGATCGCGCCCCTATGCGTGAAACTCCGGCATCACTTCCTTGGCAAACAGCTCCAAGCCCTGACGCGCACGCTCAGGGTCGCGCGCTCCGGCGTGAAAATAGAAAGCAACCTGATCGAGACCAAATTCGTCGTTGAGTTCGTGCAGCCGGCGGCGGCACTCGGCCGGGGTGCCCACAACCGCCCGTTCTTCTACATCGTCCGGCATGGAAAGAATAAATTCGAGGTAGGAACGCATGGGGTCGTGAGCCGGGACTTGACCGAGTGCCTCGCGGGGCACAAATGAGGTGATTAATTCAGTATAGGCGCGGGTAGTCGCGCGCGCATCGCGTACGGCTTCCTGATGATCGTTATTAACGAACAGAAAGAAGATACACGTCGTCCGGGTTGGCCCATGTCCGTGTTCCTGCAAGGTGGCACGGTAATGCTGGAGTCGGGAGACGACCTCGGGGTGGGGCGCGCTCAACCAGGGAGCGATAAACGCGTTGTCTCCGACCTTACCGGCTCCGTCAAACGATTCACGACTGAGGGTGCCGCGATAGATCGGTGGGTGGGGCTGCTGGACTGGCTTGGGGCCGACCGACAACGATGGCACCTGCCAAAAGCTACCCCGATACTCAAAGGGGTCCTCAGTCCAGGCCCGGCGGATAATCTCCAGGGACTCTTCGTAGCGCGCACGACTCTCGGCCTGATCAACACAAAATCCTTCAAAATGCTTTGGAATAATGCCGCGTCCGGCCCCAAAGTTGAGCCGGCCGTTGCTCAGGATATCGAGCATGGCAAAGTCTTCGGCCTTGCGCAGCGGATTCTCAAACGGCAGGAGACTGATCGCCGTGCCCAGCCGGATGCGCGAGGTCTCGCGCGCCACGGCGGTCAGAAACATTTGCGGACTGGGACAAATGCCAAACGCATAGAAGTGTTCCTCACCCAACCAGATCGAGTCAAAGCCGAGTTCCTCGGCCTGGATGCAGATATCAAGCGTATCCTGAAAATACCGCGCCTCGTCTTGCTTGTCGCGGAAAAAATCAAAAAGAGAAAACAGACCAAATTCCATGAAAAACTCCTTATGCAGGCAGGACGAGGTGATCCCACTCCTAGGGTCTAAAGCGGTGAACGAAATTCCGGCATGACCTCATTGGCAAATAATTCCAGTCCATAGCGCGCCCGCTTGGGGTCGCGCGCCCCGGCGTGAAAATAAAAGGCGACTTGGTCCAGCGCAAATTCGTCATCCAGCTCGTGCAGCCGGCGGCGGCATTCGGCCGGCGTACCGACCACCGCACGCTCCTCAATCTGATCGGGCATGGCCCGGGCGAAGTCGATGAATTGTCTGACCGGATCGGCGGTGTGCATCTTGGTGAGCAGCTCTGCGGGGATCATATTCGTGAACAGATTGGTGTAGGCACGGGTCACGGCCTGTCCCTCGCGCAGGGCGACATTATGGTCCGGGTCCACGAACAGAAAGAAAATGCAGGTCGTTCGCTTCTGGCCATGGCCGTTTTCTTCGAGCACGGCGCGGTAGCGCTGGACGCGCTTGCGCACCGCGGGATGGGGGCCGGTGAGCCAGGGCACGATGAAGGCGTTATCACCGATAATTCCTGCGCCTTCAAACGACTCTGTACTGATCGTGCCGCGATAGATGGGTGGGTGAGGCTGCTGGACGGGTTTGGGGCCGAGTGACAATGACGGCACCTGCCAGAATTCGCCCTGATACTCAAAGGGGTCCTCGGTCCAGGCGCGGCGGATGATTTCCAGCGACTCTTCATAGCGCGCCCGACTCTCGCGCAGCGGCACCCGAAAGCCCTCGAAGTGTTTGGCAATAATGCCGCGCCCGACCCCGAAGTCGAGCCGGCCGTTGCTCAGGATATCGAGCATGGCAAAGTCTTCGGCCTTCCTGAGCGGATTCTCAAACGGCAGGAGACTGATCGCCGTGCCCAGCCGGATACGCGAGGTCTCGCGCGCCACGGCGGTCAGGAATATCTGCGGACTCGGACAAATCCCAAAGGAGTAGAAATGCTCTTCTCCGAACCAGACCGAGTCAAAGCCCAACTCTTCGGCCAGAATACTCAGTTCCAGCGTATCCTGAAAATACTGGACCTCGTCCTGTCGATCCCGGAAAAAGTCGAATAACGAAAATAAGCCGAATTCCACGAATACCCTCCCTTTCGTTCGTTTGTCCGAGACCCACGGCCTATCCGCAATCCGCAACCCCGTGTGGCACCGTACGCCTCGCCTCAGCAATATACGCGGCTGCCTCATCTGCCAAGAGCAACTCATCCTGCGTCTCGGAGTTGACTGAGCCGACGGAGTTCAGGATAGGCTCACAGGCTCAAAAAGTTCTCCGGTGGAAAAGGAATGGGGGGCAATATATGCTTCCCACAATGAGTCGGCAACGCAAATGGAAGCTGGCTGCGGCTGGCGTCCTGATATGGGCGCTCTGCCTGCCGCTTGCGCATGGAGCGGAACTCGATACGCTGACCGACCGGATTGTCGGCGGTACCTCGCTGCTGCGCGCCCACCGGCCCAGTCTGAGCACCCGGGCGCTGCACGAGGCGGCGCTGCGTTTTCAACAGGCACGCTACTCCCGAACAGGCAGGTTGCGTAGGCAGTATGCCGAGTTGACCGCCGCGTTCAGAAATGTCCGCGCGTCGTACGGATTTGCCCTGGACCGTGAGGTCGAGTTCATCCTGGCCCACCTCCAGCAAGATATTCGGGCGCTGGACGGAAGACTCGTGTCCACGTTTGAGCCGTCTCCGCCTTCCTCTCAGGTGTACTCATATGGCTTCATTCGAGAGGAAACATGTCTCGGCGGAAACGTAGCCGGTAAACGTCCCTGCCCCAATCAGACCAACGTGCTGACGTTTCGACTGCCACGCGGCGCGATACGTATTACCAATCTGGTCGGAGAGTGGCGGGACTACGGACTCAAGGGCAAGCTGCTGGTCCATATCGACGGCATCCGGGTGTGGCGGACCGATGTGAAGAAAAAATGGGACCGGGACAGAAAGCTCCTTGACCATCCCGTTCCGTCCGGGGCAACTGTCAGCCTGCGCAGCGAGAACGGCGACCCGATCTGGATTCGCCGGTTCGAGGTCAAGTACGCCCGAAACTGAATCGCCCGCGTCTCGGAGTTGACTTACCCGCCCGAGTCCAGGATAGTCTGGGGGCTCAAAAAATTCTCCAACGGAGGTGTCTGGTATGAAGATGTATAGTTATCAGCTCAGTAATTTTGCCGGGAAGTGTCGGGTCGCGGCCTACGAAAAAGGGCTCAACATCGAGTTCGTTGATCCGCGCGAGAACCCAGGTCAAAAAGAGTACAAAAAAATCAATCCCACCGGCAAGGTCCCGGCCCTGGAAACCGACGACGGACAGCTCATTGCCGAGTCGGAAGTCATTAACGAGTATCTGGAGGATAAATTCCCGGAGACGCCGTTGCTGCCGAGCGATGCAGGAGGACGCGCCGCGGTCCGTTCCATTACGCGCTATCACGATCTGTATATCGACCCGCCGATGCGCGCGTGTTTTCCCAAGCTGTTCGGCCAGGACCTGGACGACCAGTTCATTGCCGACAAGATCGCCGAAGTGAATAATAATCTCGATCAGCTCGAAGCGTCGATTTCCGACGGGCCGTGGCTGGCCGGCGAGGCTTTTACCCTGGCCGATGCCGCCCTCGCGCCGACCCTGTTTCTGATGGATAATCTGCTGCCGAACTTCGGCTCAAAGAAGCCGTTCGAGGGCCGGCCCAAACTGGCCTCCTGGTGGCAGCGCATCCAAGAGCGGGAGTCCACCAAGACGGTGCTGGGCGAACAGGGGGCCGCCCTGGCAGCCATGATGAAGGGCTAAATCTCAGTCAGAACAAAAGGAAAAAAGGGCGGTCGGACAACCGCCCTTTTTTCTTGTGCTATTGCACGCAAGTGCACGCAAGAAGGTGGACAGCTAGCCGTCCGTACATTTGGGGTCGCACTGGACGGCTTGCTGGGCCGCGTCTTTTTCGCACGACTCGCTGGTCGCATAGGTGTTTTTCTGGTCCAGACACTCCAGGATGCTGTTGATCTGAACCGTCAGGCAGTCCCTGAAACACTCCGGGGCGTTATCCCCGCCTGCGGCTTCCAGTTGATCGTTGACATAGGTTGAGAGTGCCCCAAACCGTGCCAGGATATTCGTTGCCCCCGTTTCAGTCGGTTCTGATGGGGTGTAGCCCTCCGGATAGCCGTCCGCGGCTCTCACCGGAGCGGCAGCGATAAGCACGCCGAGACAGAGCCCACCACATAGCGTCAGGAGTGTCTTCTTCACTGGCATATTTCTCTTCCTTTCTCTCTGTCCAATTACGAAGTTCTTACATTGAAAGAACGAGTGTTTCATACCTTCCTCGCTACGGTTGCGCAACTCCAAAGAGCCGACTAAGGACAAAGGCATGGCTCGCGGGCGCGCGGTGAAGAGACGCAGGCGTTCTGCCGTGGCCGTCTGGCTGAACTGGATGTGCCAGCTTGCCACCGTTCTTGTGGCCTTTTGGTGGCCGGCCCTGCTCTCCGACCCCATCTATACCTCCCGGCAGGTCCGCTTGGCTGGTCAGCAGGTCGCCTTGCCGGATGGCGCTGTTGCGCAGACCGTAGAAGAGCGGGCGATGGCCATTTTCTGGATGTGGAAGCACCGCACGCTGGCCCGGGACCCCTGGCTCTTCGGGCCGTACCGCGGGCTGCGGGATGTTAATGGCCGTACGCAGACCCTGATGGTGATTGCAGGCATCTGGCTCGTGCGAGCGGGGGTCTTTATCTGGCAGCGTTCCGCCGCCAAGCGCACTCAGTACCTCTGAAACCGTCGTTTCTTTCCTGGATTTCTGTGTGTCGCCGTGGTAGAGCCTGAAACAAAGGGGGAGGTCCTATGACTCATACTGTCCAGGTCGTATGCCCGCACGATTGTCCGGATTCCTGTCTCATGGATGTGACTGTCGAGCACGATCGAGCAGTCAGGATTACGGCGAGCAAAGAACATCCATTTACGCGTGGAGCCTTGTGCGCAAAGGTCAACAAGTTTCTGGATCGGGTGTACGCACCGGACCGTCTGCTGTATCCGGTCAAGCGCGTCGGCCCGAAAGGACCCGGGGCACAGTTCGTCCGGATTTCATGGGATGAAGCCGTCTCGACCATTGTGGAGAAAATGCAGGCCACGATGGCAACGCACGGACCGCAGTCCATCCTGCCCTATTCATACCGGGGCAATAACGGGGTGTATCAGAGCAACGGGATCGACCGGCGCTTCTTTCATGCGCTGGGTGCCTCCACCCTGGCGCGTACGATTTGCGCTGGCGGCTTGCTGGGCGCAATGGACTACTCCGATGTGTTCTTTGGCTTTGCTCCGGAGGGCCTGGTGGAGAGTAAACTCATCATCTTCTGGGCCTCTAACCCACTCAACACGGGCTTCCATATCTGGCCCTTCGTCCGCCAGGCTCAGCGTCGGGGGGCGCGGCTGATTGTCATTGACCCGTATCGTTCGCGAACCGCCCGAGCGTGCGATGAGCATATCGCTGTCCGGCCGGGAACTGACGCGGCCTTGGCTTTGGCCATGATGAAGATCATTGAAGCAGAGGGGCTGGCCGACCTTGACTATGTACAGCAGCATACCATCGGCTTCGAGCCATTTTTCAGCCGCCTGCACTCCCTCTCGCTCCCGGACCTGGCGCAGACGTGTGATGTTCCAGTGGCCACCATTCAGGACCTGGCGCGCACCTATGCGACGACCCGGCCGGCGGCGATCCGAACCGGCGTCGGTATCCAGCGTAACGGCGGAGGGGCAGCCGCCGTCCGCGCCGTGGCCTGTCTACCCGCGCTGACCGGGGCCTGGCGGGAGGTTGGCGGGGGCTTGTGTAACTTCGGCGGAGCCATGTTTACGGCCCAGAATCTCAAAGGGGCCATGCGCTTTGATCTCTCGCCGGATGGCACCCGTGAGATCAATATGATGCGGCTGGCCGAGCATCTGCTCGACCCCAGTTTTGATCCGCCCATCAACGTGCTGCACGTCTACAACTGCAATCTGGCCGCCTCCCTACCCGATCAACCAGGACTGCGGCGTGCGCTGCAACGGGTGGACCTGTTTACTGTTGTCCACGATCTTTTCCTGACGGATAGCGCCGACTATGCGGATATTGTCCTGCCGGCGACCTCTCCGCTTGAGCAGGATGATATGGTTCTGGCCTACGGCGGTGATTTTGGCAGCTTCAGCCGCAAGGCGCTCGAACCGCTGGGCGAGGCCAAGTCGAACGCCGACGTGTTTCAGATGTTGGCGACCGGGCTGGGCATCACCGAGCCGGCGGTGCACGCTTCGGCGGAGGTATTTACCGCCGAGGCTCTCAAGGACGGGCTGTCCGCCACCGACTTCCTGTCTCGTCCCTTTATGCCGACCCGCCCCGAGCCCGACCTGCTGCCCAGGGCGCAGGGCGGCTTCCTGACTCCTTCGGGAAAATTCGAGTTCTTGTGTGAAAAAATGGAGCGGGCCGGGCTTGATCCGCTGCCGGCCTTTGTCCCCCCCCACGAGACTCTGAGCGAGGGACCGTTTCCGCTGAATTTCCTGCCGCGCAAGCATAAGGATTCGCTCAATTCCTCCTATGGTCATTTGCCGGTGATGCGCCGTCAGGAATCTACGGACCGGACCCTGGAAATCCACCCGCACGATGCGGACGCCCGCGGCTTGGACACGGGCGATGAGGTGCGGGTGTTCAACGACCGTGGCGCATTCGTTCTGCCGGTCGTCATCTCCGAGCGGGTCCAGGCCGGCACGGTTGCCACCTTCTGGGGCTGGTGGGACAAATTGGCCGGAGGGAAGGGCAATGTCAATAATGTCACTTCGACCCAACTGACGGACATTGGCGGCGGTGGCACCTTTTATGACTGCCGCGTTGAGGTCGAACGCTGGGACGGACAGGCACTCGCATAAGACATCGCTCAAGAGGAACCAAGCATGCCTCGAATGGAGCCCGTCGATGATCTTCCGACCGCCATGCTCCGGGTCCGCATGAGCGGCCAGGACGCCCACTATGGGGGCAATCTGGTTGATGGTGCGAAAATGTTGCAACTCTTTGGCGATGTGGGAACAGAGTTGAGCATTCGTCTGGACGGGGATGAGGGATTGTTTCGCGCGTATGACAACGTGGAATTTCTCGCCCCGGTCTATGCCGGCGACTTCATTGAGGCGTCCGGGCGTATCACACGTGTCGGGCGGACCTCGCGGCGGCTCGAATTCGAAGCCTGGAAAGTGATTGTGCCTCGCCCCGATATTTCCGATTCGGCTGCGGACCTGCTCGAAGAACCGGTCCTGGTCTGTAAGGCCGGCGGCACCTGCGTGACCCTGCAGGAAAGGCAGCGAAAAGGGAGCGAGAGCAATTCACGCTAGGCTGTAGCGACCTTTTCGCTCTCGTCATGCCGGACCCCGGATCATGTCCGGGGCAGGCTTTGATTCGGTATCCAGCGGCCGGATCACCCGGACCGGACTCCTATGGTGAAACAGTGAGAAAAGAGAGTCACCATGAAATTTATTTTCTGGTTTCCCGTTTCTATCGTCTTGTTGTGGGTCTGCGCGGCTCCGTACTCCGTTGCGGCGGAAGACGTTGAGGTCGCGAACTGTTTCAAGACTGATCTGGTACCCGCAACCCGATTCGTTGCCTGCCGAGTGGCAGCTGAAGCTGGACACGCAGATGCGCAGTACAGTCTCGGCTATATGTACAGCATGGGGGAGGGTGTGCCGCAGGACTATGCGGAGGCAGCGGTATGGTATCATCGGGCCGCCGAGCAGGGAGACACGAGTGCGCAGGTCAATCTCGGCTACATGTATGATGTGGGCCAAGGCGTGGCGCAGGACTATGCAGAGGCGGCGGTATGGTATCGTCGGGCCGCCGAGCGGGGAGACGCTCAGGCACAGTCTAACCTCGGCATCATATATTACATGGGCCAAGGCGTGGCGCAGGACTATGCGGAGGCGGCGGTATGGTATCGTCGGGCTGCCGAGCAGGGGGACGCTCAGGCACAGTCTAACCTCGGCGTCATGTACTACAGGGGTGAGGGCGTGGCGCAGGACTATGCGGAAGCAGCGGTATGGTATCGTCGGGCTGCCGAGCGGGGAGACGCTGAAGCGCAGTTCAACCTCGGCGTCATGTACTACAAGGATGAGGGCGTGGCGCAGGACTATGCGGAAGCAGCGGTATGGTATCGTCGGGCTGCTGAAGCCGGACACGCGAATGCCCAGTTCAATCTTGGCTATATGTACAATACGGGTGAGGGTGTGGCGCAGGACCATACGGAGGCAGCGGTATGGTATCGTCGGGCTGCTGAAGCCGGACACGCTAGGGCGCAATCCAGTCTCGGCGTCATGTACTACAAGGGCGAGGGCGTCCCGCAGGATTATATCCTGGCCTACATGTGGTTCAATCTCGCTGGCGCAAACGGCCCCAAAAAGTTGCTTGAGGTTCGCGACTTGGTGGCCAAGGAGATGTCCCCGGCCCAGGTCGCCGAGGCCCAGCACTTGTCCCAGCAGTGGACAGCAACGCATCGGGCCGGGACGGAGTAGTACGGAATGGGCCGCTGAGGGTTTGACACGATGGCATCCCGATTGAGGTGCTCATCGGCCTATATCCTCTTCGCCTGGGCGAGGAGTAAATCGCTATACGACTCGGCAACAAGATCGTACGGCTGAATACCCAGCGCGTTCTGAAATGACTGGCACTGGGCGCGGAGCCGTTCCGGGCCGAGAGTGCCTTCGCTATCAATGGCCTCGATTTCAACAAAATGTCCGAGTCCTTCGACGCGATCAATATGAAATTTGACGTTGTCGATAAACGCAATCTCTCGTTGCTTTTTGACCACAACAAGCACGCCTAAAGCCTGGGTGAGTTGGGCTTTGAGGGCCGAATCCGACGGTGTCTTGGTTAAAAGGACATTCGATTGTTTGGCCGACTCCTGATCTGCGCGCTCGTAGTAGATCAGGGCGTTCTCAATACTGCCTTCCCGGAGCTTGAGCCGTCCGTGTGGGACCTGAAAATAGGTATCTGTCTGGTGGTCGATGCCTCTTACGTCTGCGCCGTGCGAGCGCAGATAGTCCCGGACGCGCTGGGCCTGCGTGCAGCGGGCCTTGATTTCAACGATGGTGATGAGGGACATATAAACGATAAAACAAGAGAGGGGCGACCTACTGGCCGCCCCTCTCTTGCAAACTTCGTAGACAGGGCAGACTCTGAAGACGGCGCATTACGCGCTGCGCAGCACCTGCCCGGCAAACGCGCCGGTATGGTCGAGCCCGTCCATAAAGACCTGGCCGTTGACCAGGGTGTACTCATAGCCCGCGGACTTTTGAATATAGCGCCCGCTTCCGGCAGGGAAATCGTACACAAAGGTCGGCGGCGGCAGACGCAGATTGTCATAATCAATGACGTTCACATCGGCGTAGGCGCCTTCACGTAACACGCCCCGGTCATGAATGCCGAACAGTTGAGCCGGCTCCGCGGTCAGCATATGAATGGCCTGTTCGAGCGCGAAGTGTTCGCGTTCTTTGACCCAATACTTCAGAAAATAGGTCGGCAGGCTGGAATCCATGATCTGCCCGCAATGGGCGCCGGAGTCGCCCAGGCCGATGACGACCTGCGGATGATCCAACATGTGCTGCACGGCCTCAAACTGCGGGTTGAGGAAGGGATAGTTGAACAGCGTCTCGCCATTATTGTCGAGCGACAGGGCGATAAAGGCTTCGCCCGGACTCACTCCAAGGCGGTCGGCA
Organism: Desulfurellaceae bacterium bin18; assembly: GCA_002238415.1. GTDB lineage: Bacteria > Desulfobacterota > Binatia > Bin18 > Bin18 > Bin18. The sequence goes on from MPMI01000017.1 coordinate 37,056, forward strand.
TGGGTCTGGAGACTGTCCGGTGCCCCCAGGTCATAGCGCACTTCACCTTGAGGCAGAACAAAAATCTGGCTGAAATCGATCGGCGGTGGGTCGTCCTTGGCTTCCTGTACCATTCGTGCCTGATAGGCCGGATCGCGCAGCTTGGCGACTTTGTCGGCCAGGCTCAGGCCGCGCAGGGCTCGCCACGCCGGAGCCCGGTCAAACGGTGTCCGATTGACAAAGCCGAACAGCACGCCAATGCCCCGCGTGGTGGACTGGGCAAAGACTTGGGCGCCGCGCTTGGCGCTGGCGTTGATCTGGTCCAGCATGGACGCATACGCCGTCGGATGCGGGCGGCTCTGGGCCAGGCCAAAGGTCACGGGCCGGCCGGTGGCCAGACTGACTTCCGTCATCCAGTGCACCTCGCGTTGCAGGTCTTCCTGGCTGCCGCTGTCGATACCCGGCGCGGCCTCAACCACGCCGCGTTGCAGCTCGCCCAGCGCGCTGGCAATGCCCATCAACTCGTCAAACTCGGCAAAAGTACCGGGAACGGGCTGCCCCTCCGGGGTGCGATGGAGAATGGTCCGCGAGGTAGAGAATCCGAGCGCCCCGCCGGCAATGGCTTCGGCGACAATATCACGCATCTTGCCAATGGCCTCGGGGTTGGCGGGTTTGTTTTCCAGGCTTTCCTCACCCATGGCCCAATAGCGGACCGCGCAGTGACCAACCATACCGCCGACGTTGACCCCTTTGGGAGCCGTATCGAGTGCCTTGAGATATTCCCCGTAGGTTTCCCATTTCCAGGGCATGCCTTCGGTAATGCTCGCCGCGGGGATATCTTCCACCGATTCCATTAAGTGAGCCAGATAGTCCCGGTCTTGCGGACGGCACGGGGCAAAGGTCACACCGCAGTTGCCCATGACAACCGAGGTCACGCCGTGCCAGCACGAGGAGGAGACCGCGGGGTCCCACCAGATCTGGGCGTCCAGGTGGGTATGAATGTCAACAAAACCGGGGGTGACGAGCTTGCCTTCGGCATCGATGGTCCGTTTGGCTGCCCCGGTCACCGTACCGATTTCAGCGATCCGGTCGCCCTGGATGGCAACATCCGCGTGGCGTTGTTGACTGCCGGTGCCGTCAATGACGGTGCCGTTTTTAATAACGATATCGTAGGCCATAGCTCCTCCTTGTGTGCCGTCGTGCGTTTCAGCGCTCCACTTTGCGCAATTCGGGGCCTCGTGTCAATTCGACTCAAAAAATCCCCTCCCTGGAGGGGTGGCGCGTAGCGCCGGGGTGGGTTCCCCGGCCCATTATTGGTTTCATACCCCTACGGAGGTAAGTGGTCGTTTTAGCGAGGATAGGAGGAGAGGAAAGGGAAACGGGATGAGTTTTAATACTCTGTGACTTTTGCATACTGGAGTCGACAAGTATAATGGCCGACAAAATTCTGAAGGTATCACATGGGCATTAACGCGCTAACACACCGGGAAGACGGCTCAGAAGTCGGGATTCCCGTTTCCCACGACGATTGGGTGAGCGCAGGCCGCACCCGGAACTGGATGCTGGACGATCCGCTCATCGACTGGCTGCAACTGTACGGAAAAAATCGTGACTACATACCAAAGAAAGATTGGTCCAGCTACGATAAGGACCTGGATTTCCTGGAGTTTATTTTTGAACGAGGCGGTGAATTCGAGGCTGGCATACTCGGGCTGTTTCAAGAGCAGTATGAGGTCAGCACGGTCGCCCAGGACTATCGGGAAATCAGCAGGCTGGATAAGGCAGAGGAAACCTTTGAGGCAATGCGGAAGGGCGCGCCCATTATTTACCAAGCCGTGTTATGGGACGCCCAAAATATGAACTACGGCTCACCGGACTTCCTGATACGTAGCGATGTGTTGTGGAAGATGTTCCCTGATTCTATGCCGGAGCAGGAGGCCGTAGCGTCTGCGCCTGACTTAGGGGAGAACGACTGGCATTACCGCGTCGTGGACACCAAGTTTACGACGTTGCACCTGAACGCCAAAGGCACGGAGCTTGCCAACAAAGACAGCACACCAGCATACAAGGCGCAGTTGTATATCTACAACCGGATGCTGGGTCGCTTGCAGGGTTTCGAGCCGCTCGCTTCGTTTCTCCTCGGGCGCGGCTGGGAGTTGAAGAGCAAAGGAAACACTTATCGCGGTGCCAATGCAATGGAACGGTTGGGGTCGATTCCGCAGAATGGAACTATCGCTCGTGGAGTCCTCATTGCCAACGCCGTAGAGGATGCTCTCCGCTGGGTGCGTCGAGTTCGCACTGAAGGTGGGGATTGGCAGTTGCTCCCGAAGCCGTCTATGCCTGAGCTTTATCCTAATATGAGCAATGTTGACGATGGCGATATGATGCTGGAAATCAGACCTGCCGAGATAGAACCCGGCGTCGAGCAGGACAAATCCATAGCCCAATGGGTAGGTGTCAAAAAGTGGTTGGCAGACGAGTTGAAAGAGCTGACCCAGTTGTGGCGGGTGGGAGTACCAGGGCGCAAAAAAGCGCACGAGGTCGGCATCCACTGTTGGGACGACCCGCAGGTTACTCCGGCGACGGTGGGCGTTGGTGGCAACATATACGGGCCTACGCTTGAGCAGATTCTGGCGGTCAACACCGATGGCGGCCCGCCGATTCTCCCCGCGCGCATCGAGAGTGACCGGGACGAATGGTACGCCACGCCCAGCCTCGAATTCTATGTGGATTTCGAGTTTTGCAGCGACTTGAACGATGATTTTTCCAAACTGCCGGAGAAGGACGGGCAGCCGCTCATCTTTATGATTGGCTGTGGCCATGTGGAAAACGGAGAGTGGCGGTTCAAGTCGCTGGTTGTGCATCGTCTGACCGAGGATGAAGAACTCCGTATTATTCAAGAATGGGTGGCGTATATGTCAGCCGTCCGTAACCGGCTGGATCCGCAAAACGACAAGCCGCGCCTTTTCCACTGGCATCACGCCGAAGTAACCCAGATGGAAAATGCCTATAATTCAGCGAGGAAGCGGCACAAGGAGCGTGCCGACTGGCCCGAGCTGGGCTGGTACGACTTCCTGAATAAAGTGATGAACAAGGAACCCGTAGCAGTGCGGGGCGCGCTGGGTTTCGGCTTGAAAGCCGTAGCCAACGCCATGCACTCTCACGGCCTCATCGAAACGAATTGGGCCGACAGCCCAATTGACGGTCTGGGGGCAATGGTAGGCGCGTGGCGCTGTGACGAAGAGGCCCGACAAAAAGATGCGCCGATGACCGAGTTGCCGCTGATGGAGGAAATCGTCCGCTACAACGAGGTTGACTGCAAGGTAATGATGGAAATTGTCCGTTACCTACGGGCAAATCATTAAGGGAAAGGCGGCAGACCAATACAATGAGTAGAGCGAATTGCGCGTCGGTCGCTCTTTTGAGAAAGGAAGTCAATCCCTCTTTGCCCGGCTTGAGTAGGTCGAGTCTCGAAAAAAAGAGACGGGCGAGATGAAACAAACGCTATGCCGAAGCGCCCCGCCTCATGGGTTCTGCGGCCAGTTCTTTTACTTTTGGTTCGATAACCTGAAAACGAAACGCCTTCTCATCAAGGCAGGTCAGCAGACATTTGAGTGGCTCGCGTGTCAGGAGCTTTATCACCTCGGTTTGCCATTGAGAGGGGAGCTGTTTCAGGGTGTCGAACGAGAGTTCGGGTTGTTCCAGCAGTTGAGAATAAGAAAGCAACATGAGACGCACGGGAGTTCTATGGCTGACATCGGTCCAGAGAGTGACATTAGGGTGCAATTCAATGCCCTTTTGCGGCTTTTCGCCGGTAAGCCGAAAATCCCCGTCAAGGATGTCTCCTTCCATGTCATACACGATTCTAATTGATCCCATGACTAACTCCGTGAGACCTGATAGCGCTAGCGCATGGCCACCTGAATACATTTCAGCACGCCGTCCTGCATGGGCGTGGTTAGACCCTGACGGCGGGCGATGGTGAGTAACTCGGGGCTTCGTGTCAATTCGACCCTCAAGTCCCCTTCTATCTGGACAGGGGAACCAACTCCAGTCCCTTGAGCCGAGCGGGAGCCTGGGGTAAGACCCATCCAAGACCGATGAGCTGAGAAGCGAGAGCCGAGGCATGGAGCATCTGAACAAAGTGCAGCGTTACTTCGAGGCGCACGGCACGGCCTATCTGGTCTTGGAGTGTGTTGAAGGCGGCGAGACCCTGCGTGCCTTTTCCGTTACGCTGCTGGGCGCTAACGGCTATGGAGCTTGCCGACGTTTATGCCATCCCTGTTCCTGATCAGTGCCTTGACCAGCCTGTTGTCAGGCTGTTTGGCGACCTTCGGGCCGCAGGCCATCGAACGTACCCATCCGGCTTACAACGAAGCCATTATCGCGTCTATCAATGAGCAGATGCTCCAGAACCTGGTACGGATGCGGTACCGGGATGTCACGTTTTTTCTGGAAATAGGCAGCGTCACTACGAGCTTGTCTCTGCAAGCCAGTGCCGGGGTTGATGCCGCGCTGAATTTCGGCACCCGAGATTCCCTAAGCCCTGGCGTCGGCCTTGGCTATGCCGATAACCCGACCATCTCCTATACACCGTTACAGGGAGAAAACCTGCTAAAGAGCCTTCTCAGCCCCCTCCAACTCGAAGCCATTCTCGTGCTGACCCAGTCCGGGTGGAATATCGACCGGGTGTTCGGCTTGTGCTTTGAAAGGATCAACAACCTGTACAATGCGCCCAAGGCCTCTGGGCCAACCCCGCAGCAGGAGCCGGACTATGAAGAATTCAACCACCTGCTTGAATCGCTGTCCGTTTTACAAAAGCGACAGCTCATAGAAATCGGCACAACCCACCAGCACGACTCCCCCGGTATTACCGTGAGGCTGGTCGCAGACGATGTGCAACACCGACAGGAAATCGATCGCATCTATGCGCTGCTCCAACTCGACCGGGAGGTCAAGGACTTTGATCTGAGCACGGATTTCCTTGAGGTGAACCAGACGCAGTGGGCGGTCCGCACCCGCTCTATCTCCGGCCTGCTGTATTATCTCTCTCAAAATGTGGAAACACCCGAGCAGCATCAGGTCGACGGACTGGTGACTATCACCACGTCGAAAACCGGGGGTATATTCGACTGGACGCATACGCCAGCCGGTCGTCGCTTCAAGATCAGAACCAAGGCCGAACGGCCCGATAACGCCTATATCGCTACCTACTACCGAGGCCATTGGTTTTATATTGAAGACACGGACCTGGAATCCAAATCGACCTTTATGCTGCTGCGCCAACTGTTTGACCTGCAAGCGGGACAGACCAGATCCCAGGGACCGACCCTGACCCTGCCCGTCAGATGAGGCCAGCCGCGGCCCGGCCTTTATAGCCGGTCGGCCTCCAGAAACGGACACTGATAGAAGGCACTCAGGGCCTCGCCGAGCGCGCGTTTGGGCATCCCAAATCGCTCAATTAGAATCGATTCGACCCTGGAGGGCGGACAGGATCCACGGGCCAGTGTGTGGCTCTGACATCCCTGATTTTCTAGGCGAATTCTTACCCAATCGGGTGGCCTTGGATGCTTGTCTCCCTCCGAGCAGGTGTGGTACACGGGGCACTCATGAATTTGGTGCACCATTTTTGGAACCAGCTTGCTCAGGATTCAGACCGACCGCTGTTTGAACATCTCGTGCCTTCGGGAGAAGTCACTTGGCGTCAAACCCGTGGCGCGTTGCTCACGGAGGCCTCGCTGTGGATGGCCGCCCTGCGCGGTGCCGGCATCCGACCGGGTGACCGGGTTGCCCTGTCGTTGGGCAAAGCCACCGGTCTGGTCACCGCGCATTTGGCTATTCTTGGTGTCGGGGCCGGTGTGGTGCCGCTCAATCCCGCGCTGTCTGCGGTCGAGACTGAAGCCGTCCTGAAACAGGCCGAGGTCAAACTGGCGATTACGACCCCATCAACGGTCAACCGCTCGCCGGAGATTATCAATGCGGTCAACGGGCCGTGGTGGGTCGCGACCCCGGCTGAAGAGCCGGACGATGTTCCACCGCACACCGTAGCCTTAGCTAAAGTCCTGGCCGGTTATCAGCCCGGCGACGAACCCTATATCGGCCCGGACGACGCAGTTGCCCTGCTGCTGTTCACCAGTGGAACGACCGGGCAACCCAAAGGCGTTGGGCTGACTCATCACAACATTGCTGCCAACCTGCAAGCCCTGCTGGTCGATACCTGGAAAATGAGCGCCGAGGATCGTCTGTTGCACGCCCTGCCGCCGCACCATCTGCACGGCCTGGGTCTCGGCCTGTACGGAACGTTGTATGTTGGCAACGCGGCTGTGCTGCTGGACCGCTTCGACCCTGTGGTCGTTCTGACCGCGTTGGCTCAACATCGCATTAGCGTATTTATGGGCGTTCCGACCATGTATCACCGTATGACCGAGCGTATGGCCGAGCTGGCCGGAGACCTATCGTATGCCTCAATGCGGGTGTTTATTTCCGGCTCCGCACCGCTCTCGCCGGAGACCTTTCGGCGCTTTGAAGAACAGTCGGGTTTCCGTATTGTCGAACGTTATGGCTTGACCGAGACCGCGATCAATACGTCCAATCCTCTAGACGGTGAGCGCCGCCCCGGTACGGTTGGTCCGGCCTTGCCGGGGGTTGAGGTTGGGGTTTTCGATCCGCACACCAAGCAGCCGCTCTCGCCAGAGGAGACCGGAGAAATCTGGGTGCGTGGGCCGAATGTCTTTAGCGGTTACTGGAACAATCCGGAGGCCACCGCGGCGGCCTTTTGTGACGACTGGTTTCGCACCGGCGATTTAGGTGTCTTATCCGCAGACAGCTATCTGTCCATCAACGGTCGGATGAAGGAACTCATCATCGTGGGCGGAACCAATGTCACGCCGGGGGAGGTCGAAGCCGTATTGGAAACCCAGGCGGGTGTACGTGAGTGTGCGGTTGCCGGTGTGCCGGATGCGGATTTGGGCGAAAAAGTCGCGGCCTTCATCGTTCCCCAGTCTGACCGGGACGCGACTACCCTTGAAGACCAGCTGCGCCAACGAGCCGAACAGGATCTTGCGCCGTATAAGCGTCCACGCCTGTATCGATTCCTGGCCGAAATTCCGCGTAACTCAATGGGTAAGATCGAACGCAACAAACTCAAGGACCTGGGAGTCGAGGCCCCGAAACCGAAGGAGTAGCGACCATGCAACTCGTCACCTATGAACGCAACAACCAACGCAGTACGGGCGTGTTGACCGCCACCGGTGTTGTCGATCTCCCGAGCGCCTCGCATGGCGCGATCCCCGGAGACATGCTGGACCTGCTCCGGGGCGGACAATCCGTGCTGGCTCAGGCACGGGAAGCCAGCGGCGCCGGTAGTCCGATTCCACTGGCCGATGTCCAGCTCAAAGCTCCTATCGCGAGACCGGGAAAACTCCTCGGGATCGGACTGAACTATGCCGACCACGCCGCCGAAGGCGGCAGAAAGAAACCGGACTATCCGCTGATTTTTGCCAAGACCGTGCCGGCGACAATCGGCCTGGGAGAGGCGATTCAGCTCCCGCCCGTGAGCCAGATGGTTGATTTTGAGGGCGAGTTGGCGGTCGTGATAGGCAGCTTGGCCAGAGCGGTTTCAGCCCAGGACGCGCTCGATTACGTTGCCGGTTACACGATTTGTAATGATGTGAGCGCGCGCGACTATCAGCGCCGGAGCGGCCATACGCCCGGCAAGTCGTTTGAGACGTTTGCGCCGCTGGGGCCGGTCATTGTCACCCGAGATGACATCCCCGATCCCCACGCGTTGGACATTCGGACCGTGGTGAGCGGGCAGGAAATGCAGCACTCCAATACGAAACATCTGATTTTTCAGATTCCGTATCTGATCGAGTATCTATCGCATATCTTTCCTCTGGAACCGGGCGATGTGATCACCACCGGAACCCCTTCAGGCGTTGGTGCCTATCGCGAGCCGCCTCGCTTTCTCAAGGCCGGCGATACGGTCCGGATTGAAGTGGAGGGGATTGGGGTTTTGGAGAACCCGGTCGTGGCCGGCTGAAAAGCGTCTCTTGAGCCTATAGGGTCCTAGGGTCTGTTGGGTCAAGACTCAAGAGACGCAACAATCCAAGAGACTCAACCACGAAAGAAGTGAACGATGGCGGACCAGCCGGCAGACACCCACCAGGATATTCGCTACGAGCCCGATGAGCGTCCTCCGCTCGCGCTCACCATCGGGCTTGGGTTCCAGTATGCCGTCCTCGTCGTTGCCGGTGTCGTGCTGACGCCGGTCATGATGATTAAAATTGCGGGCGGCAGTGAAGCCTATCTGTCATGGGCGGTGTTCGCCGCGCTCGTGGTCAGCGGAGTCACCTCGGTGATGCAGGCCGTCCGTGTCGGGCACGTTGGCGCGGGCTATCTTCTCCTCATGGGCAGTTCGGGCGCCTTCATCGCCGTCTGCGTGTCAGCGCTGGAGCAGGGTGGGCCGGGACTGATGGCGAGCCTGATCGTCATTGCCGCTCTTTTCCAGTTCGTGCTTGCGACCAAGTTGTCATGGTTCCGGCGAATCTTCACGCCAACGGTGGCCGGCACCGTACTGATGCTGATTCCGGTGACCATCGGACCGCTCGTCCTGGGTAAGCTGACCGATGTGCCGGAGGGTGTGTCTTCCGCGGCTGCGCCCGTGACCGCTGGTGTGACTCTGGTGATCTCGGTTGCGATGTCGCTCACCAACTCTGGCGCGTGGCGGCTCTGGGCTCCGATCATCGGGATAGGCGCGGGCAGCGCGATTGGTGGTCTGGTTTTCGGCATCTACGACACTACGCGTATCCTTGAGGCCGACTGGGTCGGCTTACCCGCCATCGCGTGGCCAGGATTCGACCTCAGCTTCGGTCCGGCCTTCTGGGCTCTTTTGCCGGCGTTTGTGCTGGTGACGCTCATTGGCGCGCTCGATACGATCGGCGACAGCATTGCGATCCAACGGGCCTCGTGGCGCAGGCCGCGTGCCATCGACTTCCGCGCGATTCAGGGCGCGCTCACCGCCGACGGCCTGGGCAATCTGCTCTCCGGTTTCGCCGGCACGGTGCCCAACACGACGTACGCGGCGAGTATTTCGGTCGCCGAAATTACCAGAGTGGCGGCCCGTTTTGTCGGCGTGTGTGTGGGTGTCATCTTTGTTGTGCTGGCCTTCCTGCCAAAGTGTGTGGCCGCTGTGGTAGCCATACCGAGTCAGGTGGTGGCGGCCTACTTCATGTTGATGATGGCCATCTTCTTTGTCATGGGCATGCGCATCCTCTTTCAGGAGGGTCTCGACTATCGGAAGGGCATCATAGTGGGCCTCGCGTTCTGGATCGGGAGCGCGTTTCAGCTTGGCTGGATCTTCCCGGAATATTTTCAGGGGCCGTGGAGCAAATTGCTCGGGAACGGGATGACCGTCGGCGGCTTTACGGTGATATTCCTGACACTGTTCGTGGACCTGACGGGGCCGCGTCGCCAACGCCTCAAGACCGCTTTGAGTGTCGATGCCTATCCGCAGATTGACGCCTTCCTGTCCGGGTTCGCCGCCCACCGGGGCTGGAACGAAGAGATGATTGATCGACTCCGCGCAGTCGGTGAGGAGACGCTCCTCACCCTCATCCAGCAGAAAGAGCGAGGGACGGCACACGATGGGCGCCGCCTACTGCTGACCGCGCACGGTGATAGCACGGCGGCCGACCTGGAGTTCATCGCCGCCGCCGACGAGGCGAATATTGAGGATCAGATAGCCCTGCTCAGCCAACAGGCAGCCGATACGCCGGTCGAGAAAGAGCTCTCCCTCCGGCTGTTGCGACATTACGCCTCGTCTGTGCGCCATCAGCAATTTCATGACACTGACGTGGTCACGGTCCGTGTGGAGTCGGCGGTCTCTTGAGGGGCCGGCCCGCTCGACGCGGGGCTCCTTTCACTGCGTCTTCCTGACGCTACGCCACGTCCCTGCTATAGTCATGGGGTACCCCCAACTGACACGCCTGTAGACCCTGTCCTTACACAACCACAAGGGAAGTGAACGATGGCAGATCGGCCCACAGACACTCACCAGGACATTCGCTACGAACCTGATGAGCGCCCCCCGCTCGCGCTCACCCTTGGGCTGGGGCTTCAGTATGCCGTGATTGCTATGGCAAGCGTCATGGTGACGCCCGCCATAATGATCCAATTAGCGAAAGGCAGCGAGGCGTACCTGTCCTGGGCGGTCTTCTCGGCGCTGATTATCAGCGGAGCCACCACGCTCATTCAAGTGATCCGGTTTGGGCGCTTTGGCTCAGGCTATATTCTGCTTATGGGGAGCACGAACGTCTTCCTTCCCGTCTGCGTCTCTGCACTGGCGCAGGGGGGGCCGGGTCTGTTGGCGAGTTTGATCATCATTTCCTCCTTCTTCCAGTTCATCATGGCCGGGAAGTTGTCGCTCCTGCGGCAGATATTCACGCCCACAGTAGCCGGTACCGCGATGCTCCTGATTCCCGTCATGATTGGGCCGCTTATTATGAAGAAGTTGGTGGACGTACCAGAGTGGGCTTCTCCTGTGGCCGCACCGGCAACGGCGGCCGCAACCGTCCTCGCGATGATCGTTGTGGCGATTCGCGGCTCTGGAATGTTGCGATTGTGGGCGCCCATCATCGGCTTAGGAGCCGGCAGTATCACGGGGGCCTTTTTCGGCATCTACGACACCGCTCGTATTCCTGAAGCAGGCTGGATTGGGACGCCCTCTGTGGTATGGCCCGGACTCGATCTGAGCTTTGGTCCGCACTTCTGGGCACTGCTACCGGCGTTCGTGATGGTAACCTTTGTGGGGGCGCTCGATACGATTGGGGATACTATCGCAATGCAACAGGCCTCGTGGCGCCGACCGCGGGCCGTGGACTTTCGCGCGATTCAAGGCTCGCTCAATGCCGACGGTCTGGGCAATCTGCTCTCTGGGCTGGCTGGCACGGTACCGAATACGACCTATGCGGCAAGTATCGCGATTGCCGAAATCACCAGAGTGGCATCACGGGCGGTTGGCGTCTGCGTGGGAGGACTGTTTCTGGTAATGGCCTTCCTACCCAAACTGATCGCGGTGGTGTTGGCCATACCGAGTCCGGTCATGGCATCCTACCTCATTGTGATCGTGTCCGTTCTCTTTGTGATGGGTATTCGAGTTCTTGTCCAGGACGGACTCGACTATCAAAAGGGGGTGATTGTCGGATTCTCGTTCTGGACCGGCATTGCCATGCAATTTGGCTGGATATTCCCTGATTATCTCCACGGAACGCTGGGGGCATTGTTAGAGAACGGGGTAACGACCGGCTGCGGCATGGTGATCGTCCTGACTTTATTCCTTCGTCTGACGGGCTCACGACCGCAACGTTTCAAGACTGCCGTCCATATAGAGGCGCTCCCGCAGATGGATGCTTTCTTATCCGAGTTCGCAGCCCGCAAGCGCTGTGGCCCGGAATGGACAGCGCAACTCCGGGCGGTGGGGGAGGAAGCACTGCTGACGTTCATTCAACAGAAAGACGAGGGAAAAGCAGGGGAAGAGCGCCAAATGCTCCTCATTGCCCGAAAGAATGGCAGGGCAATCGATTTGGAGTTTATTGTGTCTGCCAACAAGGCCAACTTAGAGGATCAAATGGCAGTCCTCAGTGAACAGGCGGCTGAGAGCCCCAATGAAGATGAGCTTTCCTTGCGCCTGCTCCAACACCACGCTACGTCCGTACGCCATCAGCAATTCCACGACACTGACGTGGTCACGGTCCGTGTGGAGTCGGCGGTCTCTTGAGGGGCCGGCCCGCTTGACGCGGGGCTCCTTTCACCGCGTCTTCCTGACGCTACGCCACGTCCCTGCTATAGTCATGAGGTGCCCCCAACTGACACGCCTGTAGACCCTTCCCAACAGACTCCTGACTCTTTGCGGTCCCGGATCGCTCGGAAGGGCAGCCCCATTATCATTGCGACGCTGCTGAGCCGGCCGCTGGGTTTTATCCGGGAAGCCGTTCAGGCCGCGCTGTTTGGGGCGTCTCGCCTGACGGATGCCTTTCTGGTTGCGTATAACGTCCCGGAAATGATGCAGACCCTTTTCTTCAGTGGGGTGCTGAGCAATTTTTTCGTGCCGGTCATCACCCGCTATCGCGACAAGAAAGATGAGCTGAGTACGATTTTCAGCCTCGCTCTGAATGGGGCTCTCCTGTTGGCCGTGCTGCTGGCCGGCGGGTGTTATGTCTTCGCCTCCGGCCTTATGACCGCCGCCGCGCCCGGTTTGGCCGGGGACGATCACGAGCTGGCGGTTTTTCTGTTTCGGTTCATGCTGCCCATGCTGGTTCTGCACTGCCTGCTGGCCGTAATGAAGGGTACGCTTAACAGCCTCGACCACTATGCTATGCCGGAATACGCGGGGGTGTTTTTCAATCTGGTCATGATTCTGTGCGCCCTGGCCCTCGCGCCTAGCTATGGTATTACCAGCCTGGCGGTCGGCGTTGTCGCCGGTAGTGGTCTCCAAGTGCTTGTTCAGTTCCCCAGCCTGAGACGGTGCGGTATCCGCTATCGACTGACTCTGGCGTTCTCTCACCCGGCCCTGCGAGAAATGGGTGGCCTTGCGCTCGGCGCATTTATTGCCACCGCAGTTGTGCCGATTAACGCCTTTGTGGCGCGGGCGCTGGCATCAACCCTGGCAGAAGGCAGTATCTCCGCGCTGGCGTATGCCTTTCGGGTGTTTCTGTTGCCCGTCAGTCTGGTCGCGGTGCCAGTCTATACTGTGCTGCTGACGGAACTCTCAAGCGCCCACAACGAGGGACAGCTTGCGACCTTCAAAAAACAGGCCGAGGCCGGGCTCTCTCTGCTCTTCGCCCTTGCCCTGCCGGCAACGGCGATCCTGATTGCCCTGGCGCTGCCCATCACCCGCCTGCTGTACGAACGCGGTCAATTTACCCCGGAAGACGCAGTCATGACCAGCCAGGCCCTGATGGCCTACGGGACTGGCATCCTGGCCTATGGGACCAGTCAAGTGATGGTGCGCCTCTTTAACGCGACAAAAGACACCCGAACGCCCGCCTGGATTGGCGTCGGCTCGATTGGGCTGCACGCGGCCGGCTGTTGGCTGCTGATGCAGGTATGGAGCCACTGGGGTATTGCCCTGGTGACCTCGCTGGTGTCCTACCTGAATACGCTTGTCCTGTACGTTATTTTTCGGCGACGACACGGTCCGCTGGATGAAAGGACACTCCTTCAAAGTCTTGGGGCTCATGTCTTGTTAGCTATGGTTTTGGGCGGTTGCCTGTTTTTTTTCAGCCAGCCTCTGGCCGCTGCCCCCGGCTCGCTCATGACCGGTGAGCGTCTCCTCCGTTTGGCTGGCATCCTGGTCGCCGGTGGAGGTGTCTATCTCGTGCTTGGTCTGCTCTTCAAAGTCGAAGAGGTCCATACGGGAGTACGTGTACTCAAGCGGGTGGCGAGGGGACTGAAATAAAATCGGAACGAAAAGTTACTGTACGCTTTGTACATCTTCGATGTAGGGGCAGGGGAGATGCTCCGCGCTGAACTGACGCCGTAGGGCCGTGGGCACGGCAAAGGACGAGCCGCGGATAGACCAGAACGATTGACTCGGATACTCGCTCCGGGTTGGAGAATAACCGGAAATGCACGTAATCGGAATGTCCGGGCATTGGTCGTTGTTGACGTCATAGCCGATGGGTTTGCCCGGTGCGTGGGAAATCAGCCGAATGATGTGCGGAGAGCATTATCGGCCGTCCATATGGGACATGAGGAGTGCGTGATGGGTGTTGACGATTCCGGCCAGCTTGCGAGCGTACGCTACCAGCCCGACGAAAAACCGCTGCCAGCGATCGCGTTCGGTCTCGGTCTACAGTTCGCCATTCTCATCATTGCCAGAATAGTCGTGATCCCCATGGTTGTGGTACGGGCCGGCGGTGGGACCGAAGCCTATCTGTCCTGGGCCCTGTTCGCCGCAGTCTCGATCTGTGGCCTGACCACGATACTCCAAGCGTTCCGGTTTGGCCGTATTGGTGCGGGCTATGTCGCCGTGATGGGCACCTCCCTGGCTGTCGTGGCGGTGAGCATCACGGCGGTGGCCGAGGGCGGCCCGGCGTTGCTCGCGACCCTGGTGGTCGTCGCGTCGCTGGTCCCGCTGGCGCTCTCCGCCCGGCTCTCGCTGTTTCGGCGGCTCCTGACCCCGACCGTTTCGGGGACGGTCATCATGCTGATCCCGGCCACATTGATGCCAACGGTCTTCGGCCTCCTGGAGGATGTGCCGGTGGGAACCTCGACTCTGGCCGCTCCGTTGAGTGCCCTCGTGACCGTGTTGATCATTGTCGGCATCGCGCTCAGGACAACAGGAGGGCTGCGTCTCTGGGCACCGGTGATCGGTGTAGCCCTCGGCTCTTTGGCGGCGGGGTGGGTCGGTCTCTTCAACGTGGACGGCATAGCCGAGGCTGCGTGGGTCGGCCTTCCGGCGGGCGAATGGCCCGGCTTGGCTCTTGATTTCGGACCAATTTTTTGGGCGCTTCTGCCCGCATTCGTACTCGTGGCTCTGATCGAAAGCGTCCAGACGATCAGCAATGCCGTCGCCGTGCAGCGTGTCTCCTGGCGGCAGCTCCGGGCGGTGGATTTTCGGGCGGTACAGGGCGCGGTGACGGCAGCCGGAATCGGCAACCTGCTGTCTGGCTTGGCCGGAACGGTGCCGAACACGCTGCTATCGACCGGCGTGGCGGTGGTCGAACTCACCGGGGCGGCGGCCCGCCGCATCGGGGTTGCCGTTGGGATCGTATTCGTCGCCGTGGCATTCCTTCCCAAGGCGCTCGCCGTGGTCCTGGCGATACCGGGTCCGGTCGTCGCGGCCTATCTCGCCGTCTTACAGGCGACGCTCTTCGTGGTCGGCATGAAGGTCATCGTTCAGGACGGAATCGACTATCGCAAGGGGCTGGTTGTGGGCCTGTCGTTCTGGGTCGGTGTCGGCTTTCAGAATGGCGCGATATTCCCCGAGTTTGCTCAGGCATTCGCCGGAGGCCTGCTGCGGAATGGAGTCACGGCCGGCGGTCTCATGGCCATCCTGATGACGTTCTTCATGGAGATGACAAAACCGCGCCGTGGCCGGATGGAGACACGGTTCGATCTCTCAGCTCTGCCAAAGATCAGGGAGTTTCTCGTTGCGTTCGCGTCCCGTGGTGGCTGGGATGGGACGATGGCCGAGCGCCTTGAGGCTGTCGGCGAGGAAACGTTACTGACGCTGCTCGGGCAAGACGAGGCCGGCGAGGAGAAAGAGCAGCGACGGCTCCTCTTGATGGCGCGCAAGGAGGGGGATAGGGCGGTACTCGAGTTCGTTGCCGCGACCGGCGAGGACAACCTCCAGGATCGGATCGCGCTGCTTGGCGATCAGATGGGCGAAATTCCGATCGAGCGGGACGTTTCACTTCGGCTGTTGCGACACCTCGCGTCTTCGGTTCGCCACGAGCAATACCATGACACCGATATCGTGACTGTCCGTGTGGATGCCCCGGAGAAAATTCCCGGCGGACATGCCTAAAGCGGCCATGAGTAGGCGTGGGGTGGTGCGCCCCCCTCTCCTGTACCGAGTTGGAATGCACGTATAGCTGTAAAGTTATAGTCTATCGTGAGACGTGTGCATTCCAGGGGCGGATGGGCGTAGCGTGGTCCGATCCAAGTTATTGAGAGAGGGCTTCGAGCACTTCCCAGCGTTCGTAGGCCTGTGCGAGTTCCCGTTCGATGTCGCGCAGGCGCTGTTGCAATGGCGCGACCTCCGCTCCGCCTCCACGGTAGAGTGCGGCGTCGGACAGTCTGGCGTGTATCTTGGTCTGCTCGTGCTCAAGCGCCTCAATGCGCTGCGGCAGCGCTTCAAGCTCGCGCTGTTCCTTGTAGCTGAGCTTGCGCTGCCGTTCCTGGCGTTCTCGTTGGAGGGGCGTCGCTTTCGGCTCAGATTTCTGGGGTGCGCCTTCCGTGGGGCGCCGCTGACGCAGCCAGTCATCATAGCCACCAATATATTCGCCAATGTGTCCGTCGCTTTCAAAGACGAGGGTGCTGGTGACAACATTATTGAGAAAAGTACGATCATGGCTCACCAAAAGGATTGTACCGGAGTAGGCGATCAGGAGTTCTTCGAGCAGTTCCAGGGTCTCGGCGTCGAGATCGTTGGTGGGCTCGTCGAGGACCAGCACATTCGAAGGCTGGGTAAACAGGCGGGCGAGCAACACCCGGTTCCGCTCGCCGCCGGATAAGACACTCACCGGACTCCGGGCACGGTCCGGCGAAAACAGAAAGTCTTGCAGGTAACCGATGATATGGCGCTCCTTGCCGCCGAAGGTGACGTGGTCGTTTCCCCGTCCCACGATCTCCTGGACCGTTTTGTCAGCATCAAGTGGCGTACGGAGTTGATCGAAATACGCGACTGCCAGGTTGGTGCCGTGCTGGACACTGCCGTGTTGGGGCATGAGTTCGCCCAATAAAAGCTGAAGCAGCGTCGTTTTCCCTATGCCGTTCGGACCGATGATGCCGATCTTATCACCACACATAATCACCGTGGAAAAGTCCTTGACAACAGGCTGGTCGGCATAGGCGTAGCTGACATCTTGCGCCCGCAGCACGAGTTTTCCGGAGCGTTCCGCTTCCTGGACCTGGAGACGGACCGTGCCCGGTTGCTCGCGGCGGGCGCTCCGGGTTGCCCGTAACGCCTGAAGGGCTCGCACACGGCCCTCATTCCGAGTCCGTCGGGCTTTAATGCCCTGACGAATCCAGGCCTCTTCCTGGGCGAGTTTTTTATCGAACTGGGCCCAGTGTTGGGCCTCAGTCTCAAACGCCGCCTGTTTCCGTTCCAGGAAGGTTTCATAGTCGCACGACCAACTGGTCAAACGTCCCCGGTCGAGTTCCACAATACGGGTGGCAAGATTTTTGAGCAGCATGCGATCGTGGGTCACAAAGACGAGGGTCTTGCCCTGTTGCAGCAAGAACTCTTCGAGCCAGGTAATAGACTCGACATCGAGATGGTTGGTCGGTTCGTCGAGTAGCAGAATATCGGGATCACTCACCAAGGCTTCGGCTAGCAGCACACGGCGTTTGAGCCCGCCGGAAAGCGTGTTGAATGCGGCACGCTCGTCGAGTTTCAACTGGGTCAGTGTTTGCTCAACCCGCTGATGCACCAGCCAGCCGCCGTTGCTATCGACCGTCTGTTGCAGTTGCTCCAACTGCCGGAGCAGTTTCGGGTCATTCGTTTGACTCACTTGAGCACTGACGGTGTGATAGGCCGCCAGTGCGTCGCCCAGCCGGCCTAAGCCCTGGGTCACGCGCTGTAATACCGTCCCAGGCAGAGACAGAGGAATGTCCTGAGGGAGGAATCTGGCGCGCGTATCCTTAGCGCGGACGAGCTGACCGGCATCGGGCCGGACCTCACCCTGAATCACTTTCATCAGGGTAGACTTCCCCGCCCCGTTGCGGCCCAGGATGCCAACCCGCTCCCCCGCTTCGAGTTGCAAACTCACCCCGTCCAGCAACGGCGGCTCTCCAAAGCTGACCCGGACATCCTGAAGGCTGAGTACTGCCATGTCAGGAGGTTTCTCATATTCGGGGGCGGAAGGCTATTGCGGTCATGCGCTATGGATGCTCGTGTGAGTGTTGTAAAATACCCACTTCGACACAATGACAATAGCCTCAGGCTGGCCGCTTTATCTCTAGCAGGTTTTCGAGTAAACAAAGCGAGCAACGATGGAAGGAAGGCTATTATGGGACAACTGGGAAACAAAGTCGCTCTCATTACCGGCTCCGGGCGGGGCCAGGGGCTGGTGGCTGCGCAACGCTTTGCCTCAGAAGGGGCGAAGATCGTGATTAACGACCTTGACACGGAGTCTGTCGAGGCTGCGGTTGCCGCCGTCAAAGCCGCCGGAGGCGAAGCGGTGGGGGCCGTCGGTGATGTGTCCAAGGCTGCGGATGTACAAGCCGTTCTGCAAACCGCCCAGGAGGCCTGCGGCGGGTTTGACATCCTGTATAACAACGCCGGGATCGGCTACTCGGCGACGCAACGCTTCGGCATTGCCATGAGCGATATCGTCAACTGTACCGAGGATGACTGGCGGCGTATTCTGGACATTAATGTCGGCGGAATTTTCCTGTTTTGTAAATACGGGATTCCCAAGCTGATCGAACGCGGTGGCGGGGTCATTATCAACACCGCCTCCATTGCGGCTCTGCGCGGAGCTCAAGACGCCCACGCCTACACGGCCAGTAAGGGCGCGATTCTGGCCCTGACCCGAGCGATTGCGGTCACCTATGGCCCCAAAGGTATCCGCGCCAACACGCTCTGCCCCGGCGTGATCGACACCGAAATGATTCACGATACCTTAATCAGCGAGAAGAATATCAGCGACCTCCTCGCCCGTAACACCCCGCTCCAGCGCAATGGCACGCCGCAGGACGTGGCCGACGTAGCATTGTTCCTGGCCAGCGACCAGTCTCGTTTCGTGACCGGCGAGGCGTTTGCCGTCGATGGCGGAATCATCCAGCATATTGGATTGGCCTAAGCAGACCGCTCAAAAAGGGGAGCCTATGGATCAGGAACAACTCGTCAAGGTATTCACGAGCGCGGTACTAGCGCGACGCTTTGAGGCGAAAATCGTCGAGCTGGCTATGGCCGGCGAACTGCCCCCATCGCTGCACGTTGGCGCCGGCCAGGAGGTGGCGCAGATCGCCGCTATCGAGGCACTCCGCCCGGATGACTATATCCTGTACGGCCATCGCGGCGTAGCGTATATGGTCGCCCGGGGTGTGAGTCTGGCCGACATGCTGGCCGATATGGCGGGCAAGGAGGGCGCGACCAGCCGTGGCAAGGGCGGGGTGATGCACGTCGTGGATGTGCCCAAAGGTATTCTGGGTGAGAGTGGGACCTTGGGTGGCAGCTTCGTGGTCTCGGTTGGAGTGGGTATGGCGCTCAAGCGCAAGCAACCGGACACGGTGGTAACGTATTTCTTTGGGGATGGGACGGCGAACCGGGGCCCGTTCCACGAGGCGCTCAACTGGGCTGCGGTTCAGAAACTACCCTGCGTCTATTTTTGTGAGAATAACGGCTTCGCGATTTCCATGCCGACCAGCCGCTCGACCGCGGTCGAGAATATCGCGGATCGGGCCGCAGGCTATAACGTCCCTGGCGTGGTGGTTGACGGGAGTGATCCGGTGGCGGTGTACGAAGTCATGGAACAGGCTGTGGCGCGGGCGCGGGCCGGTCATGGTCCAACGCTGATTGAAGCCAAAGTGACACGGCTGCAAGGGCATTATGTCGCCGACCAGCAGGAATACCGGACCGACCGCAACGCTGTGGCGGAAAAAGACCCCCTGCCGAAGCTGCAACAGACCCTGTGCGACCGGGACATTCTGACGCAGGCAGACGTGGACGACATACAGGCCGACGCAGACCGGCAGATTGAAGCGGCCGTAGCAGCCATGCGCGCGGCTCCGCTGCTCGCACCGGAAGTCGCCTTGCAGGACGTTTACGCATAGCCCCGAATCCCCAATCCCTACCCAGGAGTGTTTATGCCCACACGGACCTATAGTCAGGCGATTAATGATGCGCTTGCTGAAGAAATGCGGCGCGATGAAAATGTGATTCTGTACGGCCAGGACGTTGCGGTCTGGGGTGGGATTTTCAAAGTCACCGACGGGCTGCTTGAAAAGTTCGGGCCGGATCGCGTGTTCGATACGCCGATCTCCGAGAATGTGATGGTCGGCGCCGGTGTGGGCGCGGCCTCGATGGGCCTGCGGCCGGTGGTGGAACTCCAGTTTGCCGATTTTGTCATCACCGCGGGTGATGAAATTTTCTTTAAGGCCGGTATGTGGCGCTATATGCACGGTGGGGCGCATACGATTCCGCTGGTGGTGCGTGCTCCCTCGGGTGGCTCGGGCTTTGGACCCGAGCATTCAGCCTGTCCCGAAGCCTTTATCATGCACGCGCCCGGCCTGCTGTGCGCCGTGCCCTCAACGCCGGCAGACGCCAAGGCTCTGCTTAAGCAGGCGATTCGACTGGATAACCCGGTCATCTATTTTGAGCATAAACTGTTGTATCAAATGCGGGGCGAGGTACCGGACGGAGAGGTCCTGACTCCCTTTGGCAAAGCAGTCGTCCGGCGCGAGGGCGAGGCCGTGACGATTGTGGCCTGGCAGGACATGTTGCGCCGTTCGCTCACAGCCGCAGAGCGACTGAGCCAGGAAGGCATCGAGGTAGAGATCGTCGATCCGCGTACCCTGAATCCGTTTGACCGCGAAACCATTATTGAGTCGGTCAAAAAGACCGGAGCCTGTATCGTGGTGGAAGAGGCCTATCGTACGCTTGGGGTTGGGGCTGAGATCGGGGCACTGCTCCTGGAAGAGGCTCTCCCCTATCTGGACAAACCCTTCAAGCGCTTGGCTATTCCCGATGTGCCGATTCCGACCAGCCAGCATCTGGTCGATGCTATCGTTCCTTCGGTAGACGATATTTATCGGGCGGTCAAAGAAATCGCTGACTGAGGCTGGTGTGCAAAATACCAAGATCGTGATGCCCAAACTCGGCCAGGCCATGACCGAGGGGGTGGTCGTGCGATGGCATTGTAAAAACGGCGAGCGCGTCACTGCCGGCGAGCTGCTCGTCACGGTGGAGACGGACAAGGCTACGTATGATCTTGAAGCGACCGCGAGTGGGACGCTCCACGTTGTGGTTCAAGAAGGCGAAGAGGTCCCGATTCATACCGTCATTGGCGAGATTGGTGACGCGCCAGTCCAGGCGGATACCACCTCCGCTCTGCCACCTGCCGAACCGGTCGTTCAACAGCGAATAGCGTCACGCCCAAGGCGTGTCCTCGCCTCACCTAAAGCTAAACGACTGGCCGCTGAACGCGGCATTGATCTTTCAACCCTGACGCCGTCATCTGCGGATGGGGTGATTTCCGCGGCTGATGTAGAGCAGGCCGCGGAGAACGCAGTTGCCCAGCAGCAGTCTGCGACGGCCACTCGACCTGGTTCCGCTCCAACCCGGACCGAGCGCGAACGCCGCCCTCTGACCGGCATTCGGAAGGCCTCCGCCCGCCGGGTCCAGGCCGCCTGGCAGACCATTCCGCATATCGTCCAGATGATCGAGGTCGATGCCGGCGCACTGCAAACGGTCCGGGAACGACTCAAAGCGGACATCGCCGGGCTGACGCTCAACGACCTGATTTTACACGCGGCGGCGCGGGTGTTGGCCGGACTGCCCGACCTCAACGCGACGGTCGAAAACGAAGAGCTTATTCTCTATGACGGGGTTGATATCGGCTTTGCCGTTGACTCGCCGCGCGGCCTGCTGGTCCCGGTCATCCGCGGGGCGGACGGCCTGTCTATAGCACAGCTTGCGAAGGACAGGCAGCGACTGGTTGAAGTCGCTCGGGCGGGGCAGTTGCAGCCGGCCGATATGGGTCAGGCCAGTCTGACCGTCTCGAACCTTGGCATGTTCGGCATCCGGGCCGGCACCCCGGTCATCAATCTGGGTGAACCCATCCTCGTCTTTGTGGGCGCGGTTGAAGAGCGGCCGGTCGTGCGGAATGGGCAGATTATCGCTCGTCCCATGCTGACGCTCAGCATTGCTTATGACCACCGGGTAGCGGACGGGGTAGCGGCATCTCGTTTGAGTCAGGGGCTGAAAGAGGCGCTGGAGAATCTAGGATCAGAATCCTTCTCGGAAGTCTCCAACCCCCAACCCCCAACCCCCAGAAGGCCCTGGACAAACGGGAAGTCCGCTCAATGTCTGCTGGCGAGCGATATGCCGTTCGGGTGCGGAGCCACGCTCATGTCTGGAGCCTTGACGAGCCGGCGAGCGACGGCGGAGAGGATACCGGCCCGGACCCGGTAACCGCTTTTCTCGGCGCTCTTCTCTCCTGCATGACGATTGCCTTCAAAGCGGCTGCCCGGCGTCGCAAGATTTCAATTGAGCGGATTGAGGGACGTGCCAAAGCATCGCCGAAGGGCCAGGTGAAAGAGATAACCTTAACCCTGGCTGTGTGGAGCTCGGCTTCGGAGCAAGACGCACAGATTCTCCTCGAACGGGCCAAGCGCGGCTGTTATGTAAGCGGAGTGCTGAGGCCGGATATCCACCTTACGGTGGAGTTGGTCAGGCACGCGCCGGACGCCGCCTCTTCCCCTCGCCCCCTTGGGGGAGAGGGCTAGGGTGAGGGGGTCTCAGTAGTAACGCTATCGAGTGACCCGGACCTGCCTATTCATGCAGAGCGGTTTTCAGCGCCGCGGCCGCCTTTTCCAATGCCTGCCCGGCCGGCTCAACGACCTTGGCCATACCCATAAAGCCGTGGATGAGCCCCTCAAAACAAACGTATTCAACCGCTACGCCTGCCTCACGCAGCTTGGCCGCGTACGCGGCTCCCTCGTCCCGCAGGGGATCGTATTCCGCGGTGGCAATAAAGGCCGGCGGCAGGGAGCGGCATTGATCGGTCGAGGCGTGCAGGGGAGAGGCCAGCGGGTTGTGTCCATCCGCTTCGCTGGCGAGATAATGATCCCAGAACCACCCCATCATCTCGGTTGTCAGAAAATAGCCGTCCGCATTTTCGGTGTGCGACGGCAGGTCAACCGCGTGCGCCGTGACCGGGTATAGGAGGAGTTGATAGGCGAGAGCCGGCAGACCACTCTCTTGCGCCTTGAGGGTCACTGCGGCCGCCAGGTTGGCACCGGCACTTTCACCGCCCACAGCCAGTCGAGAGACATCCCCGTTCAGGGCGGCCGCGTTGAACGCGACCCACCGCGTCGCGGCGTAGCAGTCATTGACCGCTGCCGGAAATTTGTCTTCTGGCGCGAGTCTGTAGTCTGCGGAGACCACCACGCAGTTAGCAAGATTAGTCAAGGCACGACAGGATGCATCCACCGTGTTCAGACTGCCAACCACCCAGCCACCCCCGTGAAAATAGACCAATATGGGAAACGGGCCGTCTCCGGCGGGGGTGTAAATACGGATCGGCTGTTTGCCGGCTACGCCGGGTATCAGCCGGTCTTCGACCGTGCCGACCGGCTCAGGGTCAGCCGCTACGCCCCGCGCGGCTTCCATGGCGGTCCGCGCTTCCTGGGGCGAAAGATGATGTAAGGGTGGGCCGGCGGCGGCCATTTGTTCGAGGGCTTTCGCGACCTGGGGATGGAGTGGCATGGCGTTTTCCTTTCATCCGAGCGCACATCATACCAGAAAATTTCGGATGAGGCGGACGCATTCGGTTGGCTTTTCCAGTGGCGGGCAATTACCGCATTGCGGAATGATTTCTACGCGGGCGTTGGGCAGAGCGTGCTGATACAAGGCACTGCATTCCAGCGGCACGATCCGGTCGTCCTGTCCCCAGATAATGAGGGTTGGCAGCTGCACTCGGCCTAACAGCCCAGGCAGGCTGGGGCTGAACATATACGGCTTCCAACAGTAGCGGACGAGAGTTTCCTGGTTGCGCGTTTGTATGTCGCGCTCCTCTTTGGACGGCTTGTGCTGGAACAGTTCGGCATACTCGGCAACCTGCTGTGGGTCGAAATACGCCAGTTGTCTGGTGCCCTCCTGTCCGTGCAGAAAAACATCGGCAATTTCGCCGTCCCTCGGTTGGATACCGGCCGCGTCAATCAGAATGAGATGCTCGAATGTCCTGGGCGACATAACCGCCATTTCTGCTGCCAGCCAGCCACCGATGAAGTGACCCGCCAGGGTAACCTGAGATAGCTCCAGCGCATCCAACAGCCACAGACTGAAGCGCGTCAGGTCCGTAAAGGATTCGAGCCAGGGGGGACGTTCGGACTGCCCAAAGCCCGGACAGGTTGGCGCATAGACAGTAAAGGACTCGGCCAACTGTTCGTGATATTGCCGCCAGCCCAGACTGCCTTCCGCGCCGTGCAGCATGACGAGCGGCTTGCCCCGGCCGCCTTTCAGATAATGAATTGTGGCGCCGCCGACTTCGATAGTATGTTCTGCATGTTCTGGCATGGTTGTTGTCTCTGTTCCATGGAGATTGTCTATGGAGCGTGTTCAAAGGGTCCGGGCAGTCCCAGCTCTTTTCCCATTTCCCGGACTGCCGGGAGCACGTCATGCTCCATGAGGGCTAAACAGCGCATCGTGTCTTCATGTCCGATGGTGCCATCATTCGTCCAGACGCCAAGAATGCCGGGGCGGACAACGCTGAGGACTTCGCGTAGTTTCCTGACTACCGTGTCCGGGTTGCCCACAATAACCCGGTTGCTTTCTACGACCTTTTCCCAGCCCGCGGAATCAACGCCGCCGTAGAGGGGGTCAGGCCGGAGTGAATAGCGCCGGTACTGGTCGACAATGCGCTTGGCCCCTTCGCGTGAGTTATAGCCCGGCGGGGCCATGAAGTCGCCCGGCAGCGGCACGCGACCGACACCGGCGTTTCCGATCAGAAAACCTTTACCGACCTCATACGCTTTTTCGTCTGTGTCCTGGACATGGACGCGGACGAGATAGCCAAAGTTTTGTGGACCCGGCTCATAGCCCACCCGCTTGGCGGCCTCGGTATAAATTGCGGTCAGGTCCAGGGTCACCTGGGGATCGGTTTCTAAATAGATGTAGGGATAGTGGTGCTGGGCACACCAGATCAGCGTCTCCGGGCTGCCGATACCGGGAATCCAAACGGGCGGATGCGGCTGTTGGAGCGGTCGTTCAAACGGGTTGACGACCCGGAACTGATAATGCTTACCCTCCCAGCGCCACGGCCCTGGGGTGGTCCAGGTTTTGATAATCAAGTCGTGCGCTTCTTCAAAACGCTCGCGGTTATACACCGGGTTGGTGTTCGTTGCCCAGCTCTCAATACCCGTTCCCCGTACAAAGCCCGATACGAGTCGGCCCCGCGAGATCATATCGATCTCCGCCAGCTCCTCGGCCAGTCGTAGCGGGTTATCGAAAATCGGGAGTGGATTGCCCAGCAGGACGATTTTTGCCCGCTTGGTAGTGCGGGCCAGGATGGCGGCTTCGAGATTCATGGCCGCCCCCATACACGTCGGGGTATTATGATGCTCATTCAGCATCAGACCGTCGAAGCCAACCTCTT
The DNA here is from genome assembly GCA_002238415.1 of Desulfurellaceae bacterium bin18. Classification (GTDB taxonomy): domain Bacteria; phylum Desulfobacterota; class Binatia; order Bin18; family Bin18; genus Bin18. The sequence continues at coordinate 62,081 of MPMI01000017.1, forward strand.
CTGAGTACTCGTACTCGTCGAGATAGGTATTATACAGGTCCGCTCCCAGGCTTGGATTGAAATGGGCATTCGGAAACGTCAGGCGGACAGCGCTGCGGAAACTCTGGCGCACATCTTCTTCCGAGTAGTCTACATAGGCCCGTTCTGTAAAACGCATGAGAAACATACCCATGCCCCTCCTTTCTCTCCCGGACACTATCCTGTCTGGTATCACCGGATCAAGAGAAAGGGACGGACGCAGCTTGACTCCTGTCAGCAGGCCGCATACGGATAGCCGGAGAGGAGGGCTGAGTATGGCAAAGACCTACGCCAAGAACACGATTTCGTATGAATCCGCAGCGGCAATGGTGGCCGCGGCTGTCGCCAAGGCAGAAGAGTTGGGCTGCAAACAGAACGTGGCGGTTGTTGATGATGGCGGCAATCTCAAGGCGTTTGGCCGCATGGACGGCGCCCCGCTACTCGGGGTGGAAGGCTGCCAACGCAAGGCGTTTACCGCCCTGTTTGGGGTGGGAACACAAGACCTCTACAGCGCCATCAAAGATGACCAATCCCTGGTCGTCGGCTTGTCGCATTTTTCTCGGGCGACCATGGTCGGGGGTGGACTGCCCATTGTCGTTGATGGGGAGGTCATCGGCGGGATCGGCGTTGGCGGCAGCACGGTCGATGAAGACGTGGCCTGCTCGTAGGCTGGGCTCGACACGCTCAACGGCTAGCTTGCAGAGAGATTGATCAGATCGGTCGCGGCACGCGCGGGACGGGGCGTTGCGACCCGCCCGACGGCGGGGTTTGGGGGGGAGTTTCTTCGCCCTCGCCCACCCGGAGTTGGTCTTGTGTGCAGAGTCCCTTTTCGATCAGCACCTTTTCCAACGAGGCCAGCCAGTGTTCATAATAGCCGGTCATGGGAGTGTCCGGCTTGTCGGCCTGCGTCTTATCCGCGACTCCAATTTCTGCAATCAAATGGTCTCGAAACTCGTCCCATTGATACTGCCCCTGTTCACACAGGGCCACGGCCAGGGCAAAGGCTCGCCGTTCCCAAGCGTCGTGAAAGACCAGCTCGCCGCTCTTCCGCGGCAGAGCCGTGTCCCCAGCCATATTTGAGACCTTGCGGTCGGGTGTAGATTTCATGCTGCTGGATGAAAGAATACTTTGGGAATTATATACAAGGCGATCCTAGCACCATTACTGGGTTAGGGCCGCTGCCAGTTCTCGTCCCGAAAGCGCCGATAGTCCGTCACCCACGTCGGAAACGGCTCCCATGGCTTCGCATCCACATGATGGCGTAGCCCACACCAGGTAAACATATACCGCTGCATGTGCACCGGCACAAGGGCAACGGGCAGAAACGGAACAAATTGGTCTTGACGAACGGGAACCGAGGGGGCACTATCGTTCATGGCTGGCTTCCATAGCCTCTTGTTGTGTGAGAGGCGATTAGTGTATTGAGAAGCTCTGACTATGGTTGGGGCTTTTCTTTTTCTACATCGGTCGCTCCTTCCTGGTAGTGTGCCGACAGGGGACTGCACAATGTGTAGCTCTCGTCAAATATCCCGCCGCCGTCCCCTCCCATTTTACCCTTGTTCCCCTCTGCAGAGATTTGCGCACAGCAAGCCTACTTTCCCCGGCAGGCTGGTTCATTGACGCGCAGATCTAAGGATCATCAGGTGCAACGCACTGTAAGTCCTCCTCCTCATGCTCTCGCCAGCAGCAAGGACTATGATCGATCCACCCGAGAATTTCTATTTCCGGTTGTTCGCCCTTAGGTATGTTCTCCTGTTCGGGTAGAAAGAGGAACTCAAACGCAAATACGATTGCAGCGAGGAACGATTCGCGCCCGACTAGCAACACGACGACCACGAGGATCAAGAGCCCAATCATGATGAACATCAACACCATAAGCAGGCCCAAGGCATCCATGACCATATCGCCCCCTAGCGCTGTGTCGCTTGTTTCAGCCGTTGCGCCGCACGCGCCGCGGCTCTTGATTCTCGCTCTCGTTCCTCGCGGGTGATAACACGCTGTTGCGGGGCCGGAAACGTCAACTCCTGCTGCTCCCGCTGGACGGTACGGGTCGGCGGCGCGGGCTGGTGACCCGTCTGGGTAATGGTCACCGGATACGAATAAGTCCGCAGTTGCCGCGTCTGCATCGCCACATTCCGAATCGTGACCTGATAGGGGGTGTCATACTCCCAGCCCTTGACCTGCCAGCTCAGGAAGTTCGGCACTCCCGGTCCTATCATGTTCTCGGAGACCTGCCCGGTCGGGAGTGGCGCGCCGTCCGTCATCCGCGTGACCGTGACCGTGGCAAGTTGAAAGTAGGGATGTTTATTCTTCCACGCCTCAGTTTTGTTCTCCACCACACTGAAACTCCAGGGCGGGCCGTCCTTCATAAGGACGGCGGGGTAGGTGCGATACGGGAATGCCACATAGTCCACCGCCACAAACGGGGAGCCGGCTGGCTCCTGGTCGAAGGCAAATGTCTTCTGCACCCCATAGCCGTAGATGTGGCCATAACTCACGTAGGTGGCAAAGGGATTGAGCACCCACCGCCGATGCCCCGGTGACCGCACCCATGTGATGATATTCGACACGGGGTCCCAATCTCTGAATGTGTCGCTCTTGTAGCCATTGAGATTGCTCGTGCGACTGGCAGCCGCGCCGGCCGCCGTATAACACCGCGCGCTCGTGGACGGACGGTGCCCAGGGTAGCCATTCGCGGCCTGAATCAGCGCCGCCTCTTGGACACTCTGGTCATAGAGGGAGCTGTACCGCACGGGGGAAAGACTGTGCAGCGCCCGAATCCGGTTCATACCGGTCAGCGCCCGATCCTTCGCCTTTTGGGTCAGCGCCCCTGGCTGACAGGCATTGATATTGGGACGTGATGCATACAGAAAGCGGTCATTGGCGTAGGCTTTCGCCGCCAGATCGTGTTGAATTTGCCGCCAATAGGGCGACGCCCAGGCGGGCTGAGCAGAGATGGTGAGAGCGCAGACCAGCGCCACAATGCGAGCGACCATCGAATACTTGCCGTTCTCTATCTGCCAGGCGTTTTGTCAACGTAAAGTATTCTTTTCGACCTTGGTGACGCCGATCATCGAGTCGCGGCTGACCAGCGCGGTGAGTTCTTCTTCACTCATGCCCTCGGTTCCGGCGGGCCGTTCGGGCAGAACCATATAGCGGATTTCTGCGCTACTGTCCCAGACCTTTACCGCGGTGGATTCGTCGAGTTCCAGACCAAAGTCCCGTAGCACACCACGCGGGTCCACCACCGAACGCGAGCGATAGGCCGCATCCTTGAACCAGGCTGGCGGTAGCCCCAGAACCGGCCACGGATAGCAGGAGCACAGAGTGCAGACGACCAGGTTATGGGTGTCCGGGGTGTTCTCAACCACCACCATATGTTCGCCCTGGAGGCCGCTGAAGCCGAGTTCCGCAATGGCGGCGGTGGCGTCTTTGAGCAGGCGCTCTTTATACGCCGGATCGACCCAGGCCCGGGCCACAACCTTGGCCCCGTTGATCGGCCCGAGGTCGCTCTCATACGTTTCGACCAGCTTGTCGAGCGTTTCCGAAGAGACCAGACCCTTGGCTACCAGTAAGGACTCTAGGGCCTGTACCCGTTGCTCCAGAGCCGCGGTCTGTTCGGGAGAGGTATGTTTCTCCAGGTAGGGATTCGGCGGGGCATCGTGGGCGCTATGGCCGTGAGTATGATCGCTACTCATGACTCCTCTCCTTAGGCGGGGTCGAGATAATCTTCCCACAGGTCGATATACAGATTGTCTGTTGTGGCGGCGTCCGGGCCCCAGAGTTCCTGGGCGGTAAAGCAGACCGAATACAGCGGCTGTGGCTGTTCGCCCTGGCCGTGAGCATTGGTATCCGGATACACAAAGGTGCCGTAGACTTGGGCTATCGTGCCATTTTTCCCCCGGACATAACGGGGCAGCCGGGTGTGCCCGGTTGGATTCAGGTTACGGGCTCGAACCTGGGCGCCGACTGAGAAACGCGGGGTCAGGCGGCCTTCTGTCCGATGGCAGGGCGCCCCGCCTTGGACAACTGCCGGGACCGCTTCCGGTGGAAGCGGCCCTTCCGCTCGCTTACCGGCCTCCTGGGCGACTCCGGTTGCTAATTCCTCTGGGGTGAGAACACCTTTTTCCACGGCCAGGGTTTCCAGTGCGGCCAGCCAGTGCTCATAATAGGTTGAGGAGAGATAACGGGCGGGGTCCATGCGTTCGATTGCATGCCGAAAGGCGTCGAGCGTGTCGAGTTGGCCCATGCCGAGCATGGTCATGGCAAATACACGTTTTTCCCACTCGGCATGGAAGACCGGTTCATTTTCTTCTGGTTTGACCGGGCCGTAGCAGGTCATACCACCCATGTCATGCACACCATTCATACGTTTCTCCTCGGGCTCAATGCGTGGGCACCAGCCTAACATCCGGTCTGGTGAGGGTCAATCAATTGAGCGCAGTGGAAACTCAGGGTTTAGTTTCCGTCATCCACGTTTGAGCGACCTCGCAATGCGTTGCAAACCAGACGCCCTCATGCCCCAGGATGTGTTGAATCAGCCGCTCCAGCATGGCCATACGCGAGCGGCGGCCAATAATCTGCGGGTGCATGACAATGCCGAGAAAGCCGCCGTCCGCATAGGCACCGTCAAACTCGGCCTCCCAGATTTCATATACCTTGTTCTGGCTCGACATGCCGGTGAAGTAGGGGGAGAAGCTGAAAAAAAAGTGTGGCGCATCATCCAGCTCCCAGCTAAAGGGAACTTCCAGGAGCTGACGCTTGGTCTGGGGGGTGGTGAGCCAGTAGGGGTTATCGTCGCCAACCAGGCTGCTGTCATATAGAAAATCGTGGTCGAGCAATAAGTCAAAGGTATGCGGGCCGGTATTGCCGGCTGGAGAGCGGTAGCCCTGTGGTGCCTGGCCGGTAATACGCTTGAGGCTCTCTGTCCCCCTCAGCAACACCTCCAGCTCGGCTTCTCGGCCCTTGTTCGCGACAAACTCATGCTCATAGCCATGATGCCCGATCTCATGCCCGTCGGCGTACATCTGTTCAACCAACTGGGGGTGGTTGTCCGCCGACCAGCCCGGCACAAAGAAGGTCGCCTTGAGGTCATATTTTTTGAGCAGCTTGAGAATGCGCGGTACCCCGACCCGTGCTCCGTACTCGCCACGCGAGAGCTGGCCAGGAAAGGGCTGTCGCATGGTGCGGGTCCACAGCGTTTCCGCATCAAAGTCAAAACTCAGACCAACCGCACAGCGTTTATTATCCGGCCACATGGGACGCTCCTTTGTCACAACTCAGGTCAGTGTTCTGTCTGACTGTAAAAGAGTGGGCTCATATTCTCAATGGACGCTTCGCGGAATCTCAACCCGGCGTTGAAAAACGGCGGGTGGCGTTCTAGGCTGAAAAACAACGGAGAATAAAGATGCCTCAAGTCAGCAAACCAGCCTGGCCGGGTTGGGCGGAATATTCCATTCCGGTGAAAATCAATGTGCAGGCGGTACAACTGACGGATGAACAGTTCGTGCTGCTGTGCCAAGAGAACCCGGAGTTGCGGCTTGAAATGACTGCACAGCACGAGTTGGTGATTATGCCTCCGACGGGATCAAAAACGGGATGGCGAAATAGTAAAATTACCCAGCGTTTAGCAAACTGGGCCGAAACGGACGGAACCGGGCTGGTCTTCGATTCTTCAACCGGATTCAGGCTGCCGAATGGCGCAAAACGTTCACCGGATGTCTCCTGGCTGAGACGCGCCCGCTGGGAGTCCTTGACCGAAGTACAGCAGAACGGTTTTGCTCCGCTGTGTCCCGACTTTGTGGTCGAGCTTCGCTCGCAACAGGATCGTCTCGCTACCTTGCAAGAAAAAATGCAGGAATACTGTGCCACCGGTGCCCAGCTCGGCTGGCTGATTGATCCGCTCGAAAAGCGTGTCCATATCTACCGCCTAAAACAGGCCGTTGAGATTCGCGATGATCCAGCTTCACTCGATGGTGAATCAATCCTGCCCGGATTCGTCCTGGATGTCCGGGAGTTGTGGTAGGAGAAAGCCGAAGCGAACGATAACGTATTGAGAGAACGTTCATGCGGAACGAATTTACCGCGCTGATTGAGCGTGAGAACGACTGGTATATTGCCTACTGTTCCGACCTTGCGGTAGTAAGCCGAACACATACCCAACGCTCTCAAGGCAGGCTGTATGACAACATTTTTCGACGGACCGAAACCCAGACTATTTGCGCACCGGGGTGCCAGCGGGGAAGCGCCCGAGAACACCATGGCCGCGTTTCAGCGGGCTGTGGATGCCGGCGTTGAGTATGTTGAGCTGGATGTCCATGCGTCTGAGGATGGACAGATTATGGTTATCCACGACGCGACCATCGAGCGGACGACCAATGGTATGGGCGCGGTGCAGAACTATTCCCTTGCTGCCCTGCAACAGCTTGACGCGGGCTATCGGTTTTCGCCGGATGAGGGCAAGACGCTCCCTTTCCGTGCGTCGGACGTAATTATTCCTTCGCTCCAAGAAGTGCTGGAGAGCTTTCCGCAGGTAAAGTTTACGGTTGAGATCAAGCCATCCGACCCGCCCATCGAAGAACCGGTGATTGCGGTTATCAAAGACTGCGGCAAGGCTGATGACGTTATCATTGCGTCAGAACATGATGCTGTCCTGGCGCGCGTGCGAACCCTGGCCCCAGATATGCCGACGAATTTTGGATATAACGAAGTGGTCGATTTCATCCAACGCGTTGCAACGAACCAGCTTGAAGAATACCAGCCGCCCGGTCGGGCGCTTCAGATTCCACCCTCCTATCAGAATATTCCGTTAGTGACGGAACACACGCTTGCCGCCGCGCATCAACTCAGCGTGGAAATCCATGTGTGGACGATCAATGAGCCACCCGAGATGCGCCGTTTACTCGACCTCGGGGTGGATGGGGTGATGTCGGACTTTCCGGCGCGTTTGTTGGAAGTGGCGCGGGAGAGAGGGTAAAGCGGAGAGTGTGGAAACCTGATAGCCCTGCTCCCGTTCCTCAATTGGCTGTGGCTCAGAGGGGGAACCCACCCCGGCCTGCGGCCACCCCTCCAGGGAGGGGAGAGGGATGCCGGGAATGAGCCCGCTTAATGAATTTTCGGCATAACCTCGGCGGCAAAGCGCTCTATGCCGCTGCGGAAGGTGGCGGCATCAGAGTAGCGCCCTAGCCCCAGCACATAGTAATTGGCCCCGGCTTCTTTCATGGCCGATATACGGTCAATCATGGGTTCGGGACTGCCCTCGCGGATCATGCCGCCGACGATCAAGTCGGGCATGGACCGCCCGTGCTTTTCAGACTCCTCGCGTAAATGCGCGGCAACCTGGGCCAACTCTCCCGACTGGAGCCCGATCGGGTAATAGCCGTCGCCCCATTTGATGGTCCGTTCAATGGCCTTGGGGCCAGCCCCCCCAACCCAGATGGGTGGACGCGCCGGCCGCGGGGCAAAGACAAACTCGGGGAATTTGATGTGAGTCCCGTCGTACGCACTTACATCGTTATCAAACAACTGGTGGACGACTTCGAGGGTCTCGTTGGTAATGGCACCACGCTTGCGCGGGTCCACACCCAGGGCTTCAAATTCCGGCCGCATCCAGCCGACCCCGGCGCCCAGGATAAGTCGCTCCCCCGAGAGTTCCTGGAGGGTGGCCACCTGCTTGGCCAGATATACGGCCGGCCGGTAGGGAAAGACCAGGACGGAAATACCGAGCTGGATCCTCTGGGTCAGTGCGGCAAAATAGGCCAGCGTCGTCAGCGGCTCAAAATAGCGTCCGCCCGATCCTTCAGTTTGATCCGGCGGAATAGCCAGATGATCCACCACAAACGCGGCATCAAAGCCGGCCTCTTCCACGGCCTGTACGCAGGCGCCGAGCGTATCTCGGGTCGCGGCCGGACCCATATTGCGGATGACAACACCAAATTTCATGCGTCTTCTCCTTCGCCGTCTTGAAACAAACGTTCAGCCAATTCCTCGGCGAGCGCCGAACGCTCGTCCTTATCCTCTCGCAGCAGATCGAAAGACAGATTCATCAGCATTTTTCCGAGGACTTCGCGTTGGAGCACGTTGAGGCTGACAGCCTGCGGTTGTTCCTCTTCGAGCTGAGCCAGGAGGGTTTCCATGGAGCGTACCCCGGCATCGTTCTCCTGTCGCGCCAGCCGGTCGCCGGCCATGCCCGCAGCTTGATGGAGCAAAGCTGCTTCCTGGACTGTGAGGGGGTACGAGGACATGACGGATATTTTCTACCCCAAGTCGGGAAACAGCCAGGGTGCTTCGTTTTTGCGGCGTTGCTCATAGGCCGTGATATCGGCCTCTTTTTGCAGGGTGAGCCCGATTTCATCCAGGCCGTTCAGCAGACAGTCTTTCCGAAACGGATCAACGTCGAAATGAAAACTCGTCCCTCCCGGTGTGGTGACGGTTTGGGCCGCAAGGTCCACGCTGAGTTGATAGCCCGGCTGGGGTTCGACTTCTTTGAATAATTGATCGACTTCCGCGTTTGTGAGGACAAGTGGCAGCATACCGTTTTTGAAGCAGTTGTTAAAAAAGATGTCGGCAAAGCTGGGGGCGATAACGCATCGAAAACCGTGGTCCAATAAGGCCCACGGCGCGTGCTCGCGCGACGAGCCACAGCCGAAATTAGCCCGCGCCAGGAGAATACTCGCGCCATCATAGCGGGGTTGATTCAAGACAAATCCGTCCTGGGGATTGCCGTCGCTGGTGTAGCGCCAATCCGAGAACAAGCCTTCCCGCAGGCCCGTGCGCTTAATGGTCTTGAGGTACTGCTTGGGAATAATTTGATCGGTATCAACATTCACCCGGTCGAGCGGGGCAACAATACCTGTAAGCGTAGTAAAAGCGTCCATATGCGTCTCCAATAGGGGTCTAGCGCCAGTTTCTGATATCGACAAAGCGGCCCTCAATGGCGGCGGCGGCGGCCATGGCCGGGGAGACCAGATGGGTGCGCCCGCCCTTGCCCTGACGGCCTTCAAAATTGCGGTTGCTGGTTGAAGCGCAGCGCTCGCCCGGCTGAAGGGTGTCGGCGTTCATGGCCAAACACATGGAACAGCCGGCCTCGCGCCACTCGAAACCCGCCTCCTTAAAAACGACGTCGAGCCCCTCGTCCTCGGCTTGTTTTTTGATCAGGCCGGAGCCTGGCACCACCATGGCGTTGACCGTCGAGGCGACTTGCCTGCCCTTTGCATACTGGGCGGCAATGCGCAGGTCTTCAATGCGTGAGTTGGTACAGGAGCCGATAAAGACCCGGTCGACCGGAATGGCCGTTATGGGGGTTCCGGCCTTCAGATCCATATAGGCCAGCGCCCGCTGCGTAGCCTCTTGGATTTCCGGCGAGGGCATGGCGGCCGGGTCTGGTACAGCCCCGGTAATATCGGTGACCATACCCGGATTCGTGCCCCAGGTGACCTGGGGGGCGATGTCTTCCGCTCGCAGCTCGATGGTCTTGTCGAAGCTGGCGTCCGGGTCTGAGGGCAGTTGCTGCCAGGCTGCCACCGCTTGCTCGAACAGCTGGCCCTTGGGCGCAAACGGGCGATCTTTGATATAGGCAAACGTCTGTTCGTCCGGCGCAACCATACCGGCCCGCGCGCCGCCCTCAATGGACATATTGCACAGCGTCATACGGCCTTCCATGGACAGTGCCCGGATGGCCGAACCCGTGTATTCGATGACATGCCCGGTTCCGCCGGCCGTTCCGATTTTACCGATAATGGCCAGGATAATGTCTTTGGCAGAACACTGTGCGGACAACACGCCCTCCACTCGCACCTGCATAGTCTTGGCTTTCTTTTGGAGCAGGCATTGTGAGGCCAATACGTGCTCAACCTCGCTTGTGCCGATACCAAAGGCCAGCGCGCCAAACGCGCCGTGCGTGGCGGTATGGGAATCCCCGCACACAATGATCATACCCGGCAGGGTGAGTCCTTGCTCCGGCCCGATCACATGCACAATGCCTTGGCGGATGTCGTCTATGTCGAAAATCGGGACGCCGGTTGCCCGACAGTTCTCCTGGAGGGCTTCGATCTGCTTGGCTGCGACGGCATCTTCAATGGGCTTGTCCCGGTCCGTTGTCGGCACGTTATGGTCGGGCACGGCTATTGTCGCCTGGGTGCGGCGCACGTTGCGGCCGGCCAGTTGCAGGCCCTCAAACGCCTGTGGAGAAGTCACTTCATGGGTGAGGTGACGATCAACATAGAGGAGCGCCGTGCCGTCCGCTTCGGTTCGCACCACGTGCGACTCCCAGATTTTTTCAAACATTGTCTTGCTCGCCATGATCTACCCCTTTATGTCATATCTTTCCTTTGGGCCGTGGCTGCTGAAAGAGCTATACCTTTCTCAGATTTGGTAGGGGCTGGCAAGATGGAAGGAGCGGAGACGGTATGGTAGGATAGCGCACCTGAGTAAGTGGGCATGGGCCAGCATGTCCCAGCGCCTTAAAAAACCAGACCAGAGATGATCATGCAGGGAGAATTTCATGGGTGAATGGACCGTTGATATCAATGAAAAAGACTTTGAGCAGGACGTGCTTGAACGCTCGTACAGCGTCCCTGTTGTGTTGGATTTTTGGGCCCCGTGGTGCGGTCCGTGTCGTGCCATCGGCCCGGTGCTGGAGAAACTCGCGGACGAACAAGCCGGTAAGTTTGTCCTGGCAAAGGTGAATGTCGATGAAAACCCCGCCCTGGCCCAATCCTTTCAGATCAGCAGCATTCCGGCGGTGAAGGCCGTCAAGGCGGGCGCTATTGCCAACGAGTTTCTGGGCGCTGTGCCCGAGCCGACGATTCGCCAATTTATTGAGGACCTGCTGCCCTCCGAGGCCGACGCGCTGGCCCAGCAAGGCCAAGACCTGCAAGATCAGGGAAAGGAGCAAGGGGCCGAGAGTCTCTATCGCGCCGCCCTCTCAAAGGACGAGCGGCAGCCGAAAGCACTGCTTGGGCTGGCCCGTCTTCTGATGGGTAAGGAAGAGCACGCGGATGCGCTTGCCTTACTGGGTCGTATTCCGCCGCATACTCGGGAGTATGACGAAGCGCAGCAGGTAGCCGCTCAGATACGCGTCAAACAGACCGGAGCCAGCGCCGATGAAGAGGCCGCTTGTCGCGAGAAAATTGAGGCTGATCCGAACGATCTGGACACACGGTTTGACCTTGCCCAGATTCTGGCTGCTTCGACTCGCTATGAAGAGGCGCTTGCCGAATATCTGGAGATCGTGAAGAAAGACCGCACCTTCCGGGACGAAGGCGCGCGGAAAGCCATGCTCGAAATTTTTGAGGTGGTTGGCGCTCGGAGTGAATTAGCTGATCGATACCGGTCGGAAATGGCCAAGGTGTTGTTCAGTTAGGTGCGGCAGGTTGGGTGGGCGAAGCGCCATTCGACGATTCTCTACGCTAACGCCCACTCCTCACCTTCGTTTTTCACCACACCTTCTTTTTCCAGCTTAATCAGGTGGGACTGCACGGAGTTCCCGGCCGCGGCGTGCAGAAACTCGGGCACGTCCACATAAATACGCTTCACCATGTCTGGAATTCTGGTCAGTCCGGCGTCAAGTGCGTCCAGCACCTGCTGCTCGCGCAACTCGCGGTGGGCGATGTAGGCGTTCAGTTTTTTATACGGCTCGCGAATCGCCGGGCCGTGAGCGGGATAAATCACCGATAGATCAAGGTCGAGCAGCTTGCGCAGTGAGGCCATATAGTCAATCAAGCCGCCGCCTTCTTCCGGCACGACCGTCGTTCCGGCCCCCAGCACCAAGTCTCCGGTGAAGAGCGCTTTTTCCTCTTCGAGGTAGTAACACAGATGGTCCTTGGCATGACCCGGCGTATGGATCGCGTGCAGGGTGGCCCCGTCGGTCTCGATGGTGGCGCCGTCTTCGATATAGGTCAGTGGAAAATCATACGCCCGATCTTTTTCCGGCCAGCGATGTTTTGAGACGCTGAGTTCGCCAAAACGTTTCTGCACATTGGGGACCCCGCCGATGTGGTCCTGATGGACATGGGTGAGGACAATCTCCTGGAGTTCGTTGGCGCCCTTGGTTTCGGACAGGCCCTGTTCCAATAAGGGGTCGTACACTTCCAGGCCGATCCCCGTGTCGAGCAGCAGTGGCCGTTTGCTCGTGCCAACCAGATAAGTATTGGTTCCGGGTCCGGTGAACGGCCCGGGGTTTTGACCAAGCACGGTCGCAACCCGACCGCTCCAGGTGTCGAAGTCGGGCAGCTTCAGCCCGGCCATGGTATCCGTAACAACACGTTGTGGTTGGGTCATTCTCAGCTCCTTAGCAGGTTGGCGGCAATGGTTTTGAGTTGCATATTTGAGGTGCCCTCATAGATTTTGCCGATCTTGGCATCCCGGTAGAACTTCTCGGCCGGATAGTCTTTGGTAAAGCCCACGCCGCCGAAAATCTCCAGGGAACGTGAGGCGACCCGTTCCCCGACCTGGGAGCAAAAGAATTTGGTCATGGCCGCGGAATGGGCAAACGGCTGTCCGCTCTCTTTGAGGCGGGCGGTGTTATACACCATCAGCCGGGCGGCTTCGATCTCGGTCGCCAGTTCGGCCAACTCGAATTGGACGGCCTGAAAATCCGTAATCGCCCGCCCAAACTGTGAACGCTCTCTGGCATAGCCCAGCGCACACTCAAAGGCCCCCTGGGCCAGACCGGTCATTTGCGCTCCGATCCCAATCCGACCCTCGTTCAGGGTCTCAATCGCGACTTTATAGCCCTGGCCGATCTCCCCCACGACTTGGCTGCGCGGCACCCGGACGTCTTCGAGAATCAGCTCACAGGTCGAACTGGCGCGAATGCCCAGCTTATCCTCTTTTTTCCCGACGCTGAAACCTGGCATATCGCGTTCGACCATGAAGGCGGTCACGCCCTTATAGCCCTTGTCCGGGTCGGCATTGGCAAAGAGCAGATACACGCCGGCTTCTGCGCCATTGGTGGTCCACATCTTTTGGCCGTTCAGCACAAAGGTGTCGCCATCCGGCCGCGCGCGGGTCTGCATGGCAAAGGCGTCGCTCCCGGAACCGGACTCGGATAAGGCATAGGCCCCGACCGTGTCCGTGGCCAGGCGGGGGAAAAACTGAGCTTTTTGGTCAGGGTTGAGCCAGCGGACGAGGGCATTGTTGACCAGGGTATTCTGGACATCCACACAGGTGGCGACCGCCGGGTCAACCCGCGCAAATTCTTCAATGGCCAGAATCGACATAAAGAAACTGGCATCCGCGCCGCCATAGCTGGCGGGGATTTCGATGCCCATGACCCCCAGGTCAAAGAGTTGGGCAATCAGCTCCTGGGGGATCTTGGCCGCGCGGTCCATCTCCATGACGTGGGGTTTGACCTGTTCCTCGGCGAACTCCCGCACCATCGTCCGAAATAATTCTTCTTCCTCACTCAGCGTCGCCAGAGGCAGATGTGTCGCGTGATCCATAGACATCTTCCCCCCTTGTTCGGTTGGATGGTGTCATTGTTGGCATGTTGTTTCTCGTATGTCCAGCCGGTATACCACCAAGAGAAAACGTTCGCGGAAAGTTTCCATTGCCATGAAAATCGGACTCATCGCCGACTCGCATATCCCCGAGGCCATGCCCGAACTCCCGAGCCAGGTACGGACGGTGTTCGCCGGGGCTGACCTGATTGTCCACGCCGGCGACCTGCACTGCCTTGCCGTGCTGGACTGGCTCGAAGCAATCGCGCCGGTGGTGGCCTGTCGGGGCAATGGCGACGAAGGCTCGGGCGGACGCGCCGTCGTCCCGGAAGACCCTCGACTGCACGAGGCCGTTGTGACGCAGTGCGCCGGCTACACGCTGGGGCTGGTGCACGATGTGTTGGATCCGAACGAATATCCGCACTGGCCGATTGAGCGGACGATGGAGCGGGCCTTTGGTCGGCGGACCGATATTATTGTCTGCGGCCATACTCATGTCGAGCGGGTCCAGCGCTACGCCGATGTTCTGGTCATTAATCCCGGCAGTCCGACCTATCCGCACAATTACGCGGCCCAGCCGGGCACGGTTGGCATGCTGACCCTGGAAGAGGGTGGTGGCGGCACGGTTGAGATCATAGATCTCAAGACGCTTGCCGTGTTGCCGGAATTTTCGACGACGTTCTGACTTGAGCGGCGTGTCCCAGGTAGCGCGACTCTACCCACCCAGACTAATCATCTCGATTTTTTTATGCTCTTTGGGGTCGTAGCCGGCTCCCGAACGTAGAGCGGCCAAGCGTTCTTCCGAGTAGCGGTCTGTCCGCTGGAGCCAGACCTGTTGCAGCACGTCGAGCAGCCTGTCATCGCTGGCCCCACCGCGCAGCAGGACCTTGAGGTTGTGACCGGTGTTGGCAAAGAGACAGGTCACCAGTCTGCCGTCCGCGGTCAGCCGCGCACGCGTACAAGACGCACAGAACGGCTCGGTGACCGAGGCGATTACCCCGATATCACCGCTGCCGTCGACACATTGATAGTCCACCGACGGTGCGCTGCCGCCTTTTCGGCCGATCTCCCGCAGGGGAAAGCGCGTGTTGATAATGTCCAGGATTTCCTGCTTGGGCACGATGGTGTCCGACTGCCAGTGATTGGCATTGCCCACATCCATGAACTCGATGAAACGGATGGCAAAGCCGTGCTCAAGCGAGAACGTCACCAGATCGATAATCTCGTCGTCATTCACGCCGCGTTCGATGACCGCGTTGAGCTTAATCGGCGAGAACCCGTGCTCCTTGGCCACAAACAGGCCGTGCAGAACTTTCTGCAAGTCGCCGCGCTTGGTGATGCGTCGAAAACGGTCGGGTTTGAGGCTGTCGAGGCTGACGTTCAGCCGGCGTAAGCCAGCCGCTCTCAGGGCCTGGGCTTTTTCCGCCAGGGTTGAGCCGTTCGTGGTGAGGCAGAGATCACGCAGGCCGTCGAGGTCGGACAGGCTTTTGACGAGTTGCTCAAGGTCACGCCGGGCCAGGGGCTCGCCTCCGGTCAAACGAATTTTTTCAACCCCAAGCTGAATAAACAGGCGGGCCAAGCGTGTGATTTCCTCAAACGTCAGCACCTCGCTCTTGTCAAGCCAGTCGTAGTCGTCCAGCGGCATGCAATAGGTGCAGCGAAAATTGCACCGGTCGGTGACGGAAATGCGCAGGTCCCTGACCGGGCGTTGCAGTGTATCGAACAACATGAAGTCTCCTTAAGGCTGCCTATTATAATGATTTTAGCTCGCGAGCCAAGACGGGGTTTGGCAGGGCTCTCAACCTGAAAGATTGACAAAATATAATACAAAATAAATGCTATATGTATGACCCAAACAATATCTCCTTCGTATAGATGCCTCGCTTCTAAAGGAAATTGACCTCGCCGGCCGGGCAGATAAACGGGACCGGTCCGAAGTGGTTCGCGAGGCCCTGGAACTCTGGCTTCAACGGCGCTCTCTGGCCGAGAAGGTCCGGCTCCACAGAGAAGGATATGAGCGGCATCCCGTAAGCCAAGACGAATTTACGCTCGTACTGGGAGCCCAGGCATGGCCGAAGTAAATCGCGGGGGGTGAGAAAATTCTGTTTGACGTATTGATGTCTGATTCATATGTACTGATGCATGCGTACAACCATCCGACTCGATGATGAACTGCTCGCCTCAACCAAGCAACTCGCCCTCCAAACAGGGCGAACCCTGACTGCGGTCATCGAAGACGCGTTGCGGGAAGTGTTGGCTCGACATCAGAACCAGAAGAAAAAAGACCGGGTCCGACTTACAACGGTCAAGGGGAAGGGGCTGCTGCCAGGCGTTGATCTGGATGATGCTGCCTCGCTGGCTGACCTGATGGAGCAAGAAGATGCTGCTCCCTGATGTGAATGTGCTGGTATACGCCCACCGGGAAGACGCGCCCGACCATGCACACTATCGGGCGTGGCTTGAAGACCTCCTCAATAGTGACCAAGCCTATGGGATGGCGGAGCTTGTCCTGAGTGGCTTCCTGAGGATAGTCACCCACTCTCGAATTTTTAATCCACCCAGCCCGCTGGCCTCGGCGTTGCAATTCGTTGAGCAGGTCAGACGACCGGCGCACTGTGTCATCGTGCGTCCGGGGCCGCGGCATTGGGAGATTTTTACCCGGTTGTGCCGGACCGTGAATGCGAAAGGAAATCTCATTCCTGATACCTATCTCGCAGCACTCGCCCTTGAGTCCGGCAGCGAGTGGATCACAACAGATCGGGACTTCAGCCGTTTCCCCCGGCTTCGGTGGCGGCATCCCCTTGACTAGATCCCATCGGGTATGCGCACGCGTTGCTGATATCCGTAAGTCTCGGCTAAGATAACCCGGCTTTTCAGCGGAGGAGGAATGCATGCGTATCAAAGATAAGGTCGCGCTGGTGACCGGCGGCAGTCGAGGCATAGGCCGGGCGATTTGTTTGCGTCTGGCCGAGGAGGGCGCCAAAGTCGCCATTGCCGATATTCTGGAAGACGAAGCCCGGAAAACAGCCGACGATATTCTGGCCGCCGGCGGGCAGGCTCAGGTGGTCAGGACCGATGTGACTCAGCTCGATCAGGTCCAGGCCTGCGTGAGACAGGTGACGGATAGCTGGGGACCGATTGACGTGCTGGTGAACAATGCCGGTTGGGACAAGATCGAGCCTTTTCTCCACAGCGCACCCGAGACCTGGGATAAGGTGATTGCGATCAATCTGCGCGGTCCCATTAATTTTTGCCATACGGTGGCGGCGCAGATGGCCGAGCGCAGCCAGGGCAAGATTATTTCGATCAGCTCGGACGCCGGCCGGGTCGGCTCGACCGGAGAGGCGGTCTATTCGGCCTGCAAGGCCGGAATTGTCGGCTTTTCCAAGACGCTGGCGCGTGAACTGGCGCGCGCGAAGATCAACGTCAACGTGGTCTGTCCCGGTCCCACGGATACGGCCCTGCTCCAGCAGGTTTCGTCCGGGGAAAAGGGGGCCAAAATCATTAGCGCCATGACCCGTGCAGTCCCGTTTCGACGCTTGGGGCAGCCCGAAGAAATTGCAAACGCCGTTGCGTTTTTTGCCTCGCCGGATGCGGATTTTGTGACTGGCCAGGTCCTGTCTGTCAGTGGTGGGCTGACTATGGCGGGCTAGAGCCAAAAGGAATACGCGCGTGCGTTTTGCAGACAAAGTGGCCCTTATCACCGGCTCTTCGCGGGGCATCGGCCGGGCGATTGCCCTCCGGCTGGCGTCCGAGGGGGCAAGGATCGGCGTGAATTACCGCCGCAATACGGCCGAAGCGGAAAGGGTTGCCGCCGAAATCGTACAGCGGGGCTCCGAGGCGCTGCTGCTCCAGGCCGACCTGAGTGACGCCGAGGCGGTCCGGGCGATGTTTCGGCGGGTGAAAGAGACGTTCGGCTGTCTGGATATTTTGGTCGCCAATGCTGCGGCCACCGCCTTTCGACCGCTGTTGCGCCAGGGCGAACACAATGTGACCCGGACCTTTGATCTGACCATCACCGGCACCCTGGTTGCCGTGCAGGAAGCGGTGCCCTTGATGGCCGGCCGCCAGGGAAAAATCGTTACCATATCCGGCATTGATTCCTTGCGCATGCTGGCCGGCCACGGCTTGCTGGGTGCGGCCAAGGCTGCTCTGGAAAACATGACGATGTATCTGGCGCACGAACTCGGCCCGCGTGGGATTGCCGTCAACGGCATTAACCCCGGACTGATTCAGACCGATTCGGCCCAAATGTACGCCGGCGGGGAGGCTGCCTACGCACAGTACGAACGCGATGTCATTCCTCAGACCCCGGCCGGTCGGACAGGCCGGCCGGAAGATATTGCCGCGGTGGCCGCCTTTCTGTGCTCCGAGGATGCCGATTTCATTCGTGGCCAGACCCTGCTCGTGGATGGCGGGTTGCTGTCATCGTCTATTGCGAGCCGAGAGCATGAGTAGACGCTTTGGCTGAAGCCTCCTGACAGAGAGGCCGGGCGGGCAAGGCATCCGCTCAACCTCTGTTGCCTGACCGCCGGCTTTGGTATGCTGCAAGCCGCGCACGAGTGATACGCCTGGAACTATCAAGGAGGGATGTCCGATGGCTGAACACGTCAAGGTCAAAATCAAACCGCTTACCGCCGAAGCCTTTGCGCCCTACGGGAAAGTCCTGGAACAGAAAAAGCTGATCTATCCCGAGGTCGAAGAGGGCAGAGTGGCCATGGAAATGCTGTCGTTTCAGTATCGACCCAACGCCAGAATCATGGATCAGATGGCCATCCATTTTTCCTACAACCAGACCTTTATCCCCGTGCAGGGCTCTTTGATTCTGGTCGTCGCCCCGCCCCCCGACAGCCGTGAGGGAGGTCCTGAGGAATATGCGTTTGATTATGACAACGTGGCCGCTTTTAATGTCGATCCAGGTCAGGCGGCCTTCATCTATAAGGGCACCTGGCATAACGCGCTGACCCTGGGCCAGGAGTGCTCGTTTATCAACGTGACCCGCAAGAACGCGGGTGAAGGCATCAGCCCTGCCGGCGAGATGGAGGGTAAGATCGAGCAGGCCCACGCCGTTCGCTCGTATGTCGAATTCGTAGACATGAAGAAGCGGGATGGGCGGGTGATTGAGCTCGAAGTCTAAGGAGAGGACCGTGGCGTATAAGATCATCTCTGCTGACTCCCATATGTGCGAGCCGCCGACATTGTGGGTGGACCGCATAGAGAAACGGTTTCGTGACCAAGCCCCTAGGGTGGTCAAAAATCCTGGGGATAAAAAAGGCCACTTCTTTATGTGTGAAGACCTGCCGCCGCTCCGCCTCTCCGGGGCGTTTGCTGCCGGTCAGACGTTTAATAAGGACTTCATGGAAGCCGGACCCGAGGACGCCCTGCCCGGTGGCTGGGACCCTGCGGCCCGGCTGAAAGACATGGAGTTGGACGGTATTCAGGCCGAAGTCCTGTACACCACCTGCGCCTTTGTCCTGTTCTGGCTGGAAGACGCCGCGCTGCAACACGCCTGCTTTCGGGTCTATAACGACTGGCTGGCCGAGTTTTGCAGTTATGACTCAAAAAAGTTCGCCGGCCTGGGTCTGATCTCTCTGTTTGATATCGAGCAGGGCTGTGCCGAGCTTGAGCGCTGTAAAAAAATGGGTCTCAAGGGGGCCATGATCTGGGCCTCGCCGCCCGATGACCAGCCCTACGGCTCGGCGGCCTATGAGCGCTTCTGGGCGACGGCCCAAGAGCTTGAGATGCCCCTGTCGCTGCATCTGGCGACCGGACGCAGTAAGGACAGCCAACAGGACGAATCGGACATTGCCGAGCTGTATGTGCGCATGATTATTCGCCCCAGTGAGATGCAGCATTCCTTTTTACGGCTGGTCTTCAGCGGGGTATTGGAACGCTTCCCGCAGCTCAAGTTTGTCTCCGCCGAAGGCGATATCGCCTGGGTGCCACACTTATTGGAGCGCGCGGATAAATACTATCGGCGGTTTAAGCAAGGCTATGGGGTGAAGCTGTCGCTCAAACCGAGCGAGTACTTCCAGCGCCAGATGTACGCCACTTTTATTGATGACCCCATGGGGCTCAAAACCTACACCCTGGCCGGTGGGGCGGAGAACTTCATGTGGTCCACCGATTATCCGCACCAGGCCTCCACCTTTCCGCACACCCAGGAAACGCTGGAGAGAGCCTTTCAGGATGTGCCGGAAGCAGATAAACAAAAAATGACACGCGATAATGCGTCGAAGCTATACGGATTGCCAGTGGAGTAGGCGTATGCAGACACAACACAACGGAAACGGCAGCAACGGGACTTCTTTTTCTTGGCCGGCAGAGGGCGGCGCGCGGGTGCCCTATCAGGTCTTTTATGACCCCGACATTTACGCCCAGGAGCAGGATAAGCTCTTTCGCGGCCCCATCTGGAATTATGTGGCGCTCGAAGCGGAAGTGGCGCAGCCGGGTGATTTCAAATCTACCTTTATCGGCGACACGCCTGTTGTGGTCACGCGCGACAAAGAGGGCGGCCTGAATGCCTTCGTGAATCGCTGCGCGCATCGCGGCGCCATGGTCTGCCGTGAACTGAGCGGCAACCGCCCGACCCATACCTGCATCTACCACCAGTGGAGCTATGATCTCAAAGGCAATCTGACCGGGGTGCCATTCAAGAAAGGGATTGGGGGTGTGGGCGGCTATGGCGAGGATTTTGATCGGTCTAAACATGGCCTGCACAAACTCCGCGTTGCCGCCTATCGCGGCCTGATCTTCGCCTCGTTCAACCCGGACGTTGAGCCGCTGGAGGACTATCTCAGTCCGCCCATGCGAGAATGGCTGGACCGCCTTTTCAATCGTCCCGTCCAGGTCCTGGGCCATACCCGCCAGTGGGTGAATGCAAACTGGAAGCTGTATTTTGAAAACGTTAAAGACCCGTATCACGCCAGCCTGCTGCATGTGTTTCACGCCACGTTTGGCCTGTACCGGTCGTCGCAACAGGGCGGTGTCATCATGGACACTCACTCGCGCCACGACGTGCTGCACGCCAAACCGCAGGCCGAGGAAGACCTCTCGACGTATGAATCCGGGCTGCACAGTTATCAAAAGGGCTATCAGCTTGCCGACCCATCCGTGCTCAAAGGGCGGCCCGAGTTTGAAGGCCTCTTTATCCAGACCATCTTTCCCTGTCTGATTGTTCAGCAGATTGCCAATACGCTGGCCGTCCGGCAGGTCCTGCCCAAGGCGCCGGATCGCTTTGAGTTGATCTTCACCTATTTCGGCTATGAGGACGACGACGAGGAAATGCGTGAGATTCGTCTGAAACAGGCCAACTTGGTCGGTCCGGCCGGCCTGATTTCCATGGAAGACGGCTATGCGGCCGAGATTGTCCAGCAATCGGTGACGGGCGACCGCAGCGCAACGTCCTTTGTTGAAATGGGGGGCACCGAGGTCGCCAACGAACAGAGCCTGATTACGGAAACCGCCATCCGTGGGTTCTGGGGCTATTACCGTGACACCATGGGTTTTCACGCTGGCGCGTAAGCGGGGAGGGCGAGAGCCATGAGTGGCATGAGTGCTATTGAAACCCGTTTTGCGGTCGAAGACCTGCTGTACGCCTATGTGGCCTGTCTGGATAATGACGAACTCGAAGACTGGCCGAACTTTTTTGTCGAAGAGTGTCTGTATCAAATCATCCCCCATGAGAATGTGTCGCAGGACCTGCCCATCTCGCTGATCTATTGTGACAGCCGCGGGATGTTGCAGGACCGGGTGACCGCTTACCGTAAGGCCAATTATTATGCGCCTCATCTGTACCGCCACGTGGTCAGCGGGGTGCGGATCATCGGTGAGGACAACGGGGTGATTGAGGCCCGGGCCAACTACGTGGTGCTCCAGACCCATCTGGACCCGGTCGATTACGGCAGCACCGAGGTGTATAGCGCCGGCGAATATAGAGACAAAGTGCTCATCAACGACGGGGTTGCCAAGTTGAAAGAGAAGATCGTTGTGGTTGACACCAGCCGGATTTCGTCGCTGCTGGCGACGCCGCTGTAACGGCTCTGTCCCTCATGAAAAAGACGGTTCGGAAATTTTACAGCTTCGAGGAAGCGGACGAAGCCGAATACGCGTATTATCAATCCCTGTCCGGCGACGAGAAGCTCCAGATGTTGCTTGAGCTCATCATGCCCGAGAACCCCAATGAGGCAATTATCGAGCGATCTGCGCGAGTTCATCCGCTTACTGAACACGAAGAATGTTAAGTATGTGATTGTGGGTGCCTGGGCGCTCGCCTTCCATGGGCGGCCCCGTTATACCGGGGACTTGGACATCTTTGTTTCGTGCGACCCGGACAACGCGGCAAAGTTGACGGACGTACTCGACGAGTTCGGGGTCGATGGTGTTGGCATCGAGCGTGAGGACTTTCTGCAAGAAGACGTGGTGATTCAGCTCGGTATGGTGCCGAATCGGATCGATCTGCTCACCGGAATCAGCGGTGTGACGTTCGAGGAAGCATGGGCCGGACGAGAGATTGGACATCTCTCAGGGGTCGAAACCAATATCATAGGCCGGGAGAATCTGATCAAAAACAAGCGGGCGACAAACCGTGAAAAAGACCGTGGAGATGTCGAGCTATTAGAAAAGACTAAGCCTTGAAGGGGGGCACCGCGGCTATTCAAACTCCCGCGTCTCTTCGTCGGCAGTCCGGGGAGTATGGCGCACAGCCCGCTTTCCGGCTCCCCAGACGATGGCCAGCGAGAGTACGCTCCACAGCCCGGCCCAGATAAAAGCCGGCACCGCGGTCAGCTCCGCCAAAATGACCGCGTCTGTGCGCATACCGATAAACAGGAAATCCGTCAGGTCATACACGGCGTACAGCGAACTCGTGACCGCCAGGATGTCCACGATATAGTGCGTCCCCGGAAAGGGCCGTCGCGAGAGCAGGGCAAAGCTCAGGGCCGTCCCGCAGCCAAAAACCAGTCCAAAGCCATTGCGCACAAAAACGAGCGTCACCAGCCCGAAGAAAACGGCCAGTCCAAAGAAGATCACTGAAGCCCATTCGTCCCGGGTTGAGAGCAGGAGCAGCAGGCCGCCAAAAAGCGCACTGCCGATATAGCCGGCGGCAGCAATGAACAGTGGGTTGCCACCGACATGCTGGACATAACCCGACTGCCACGGGGTCACTACCATGGAGATCACCTGTCCGCCGGTGAGAACCGTGGTGAACGCATGGCCCGCTTCGTGGATAAAGACAACGAAAATTTTAATCGGGTAGAGAAACGGCGTATGCCAGAAGAGCAGCGACACAAAACCGATGGTGAGGAAAACCAGCAGTTGGCGGAGGTTCAGCGGTCGGAGGTGTTGACTGTCCGGCATCAGAATGTCGTTCCCCAGCGGTTCTCGGATCCCTCCTTTGATATAGCCCGAGGACAGGTCTATCGCTAGTGATAGAGATCCAACCTAAAATCCTGTCGGGATTATATAACTGCACCATTCAGAGATCGACTTTGCGGGCTGACACGGATATATCAGGGAAATCTCGGGGACGGGAGAAAGGACCAGCATGGACTACGGAATTATCTTGCCCCACTTCAGCGCCTTTGCGCATGAAAACCCGGCTGAGCGGATTTTGACCGCAGCCACCACTGCGGAAGCGCTTGGCTATGGGACGCTGTGGGTAGCCGACCATATTGTCTTCCCGTCCAAGATTGAGGGAAGTTATGCCTTCAATCCGGAAGACCCTTTTCTTGATCCGCTCACTGTCCTGGCGGCCCTGGCGTATAAGACGACAACCGTCAAGCTCGGCACCGCGGTCCTGATTCTTCCCTACCGGCATCCCTTAGCCGCGGCAAAGGCCCTTGCCACCATCGATGTCTTATCCGGCGGACGGACGGTTGTCGGCGTGGGGGCGGGCTGGCTGGAGCAGGAGTTTACCGCCCTGGGCACGTCGATCACAGAGCGGGGAGCCCGCACGAATGAGACCATGGATATCTTCAAGGCGGTCTGGACGCAGGAAACGCCAGCATTTAGCGGCAAACATTTTCAGTTCGCCGACATTAAATTCATTCCCAAGCCGGTTCAGCAACCGCATCCGCCCATTCTTGTCGGGGGAATGACCAAGGGCGCCCTGCGCCGTATAGCGCGTCGTGGCGATGGCTGGATTGCCATGGGCAAGGGACCGGATGACATCCAAGAGCCTCTGGCAACCCTACGGGAACTGACCTCTCAGGCCGGCCGCAACCCGGACGATCTACAGATTTGCATGCTGCCACTCGGAGCACCAAGCGTGGACCAACTGATCCAGGACATTCCGCGCTACGCCGAGCTGGGGGTGCACCATGTCTATCTGTCGTTCCGCGCCTGGACGAATGAATTTGCCGAACTCATGCGCCTCATGGAACACTTTGCAAAGGAAATGAAGCTGGCCTAGTCCGGAGAAGGAGACCCTATGAGTGACAAGAAGTGGCTCGTCGAACACCCTGACCGCATTCAACTCTATTCACTGGCAACCCCAAACGGTCAGAAGGCAGGTATCGCTCTCGAAGAATTGGGGCTGGCGTATGAGGCCCATAAGGTGAATATCCTGGAGAACGAGCAGTTCAGCGAGGAGTTCATCGCGGTGTGTCCCAACTCGAAAATCCCCGCCATGGTTGACCCCGACGGTCCGGGCGGGAAGCCGCTGTCCATCTTTGAGTCCGGGGCCATGCTGTTATACCTGGCGGAGAAGACGGGCAAGCTGCTGCCGGCTGACCCCCATCGACGCAGCGAGTGCATCCAGTGGTTGTTCTTTCAAATGGCTGGGGTCGGACCCATGTTCGGGCAGTTCGGCCACTTCTATAAATTCGCCAAAGAGCGCATTCCCTATCCGACTGAGCGCTATACCAATGAGGCCCGGCGACTCCTGGGGGTGTTGGAAAAACGCTTGGAGGGCCGGGAGTATTTGGCGGGTGACGAGTACACGATTGCCGACATCGCGACCTTCCCCTGGGTCGGCTGCCTCGACTGGGGCTATGGAGCGCGCGAGGATTTGAAGCTGGACGCGGATTTCCCCCATGTGGTCGCCTGGTATGCACGCTGCGCCGAGAAGCCGGCTTCGGTGCGGGGGGCCAAGGTATGCGGCTTTTCGGACGACTAGACTGATGGAAACCGATAGCGGACCCGACCTGGTGGTTGATATCTTTGTTGACGGGCGGCTGGTAAACCCGAGCGAGATCCCGACCGCGGTTGTGAGGGAGATTGAAACGTCGGCCTCAGCGTCGGCATCCGGCAGGCTGACGGCCGAGGGCGTTGTGTACGAGTGGTCTACGCGGCCCTGCGTCTACCCGTAGCTAGCCGACGGTGAGGGAGAATCATGCGAAAGAATCTACACCCCGAAGACCTTGGCGATTTCCTGGATCAGCCCAAATGCGCAACCCTGGCGACACATTTCAAGGACGGGACGATTCTGATGTCGCCTGTCTGGCACGAGTGGAAAGACGGCGGGTTTACGGTTGCGGTCGCGAGCGAGGATATTAAGGCCCGTCACATTCGGCGTGATGCGAAGGTAAGTATCAGCGTGGCTGAAGATAGCCCTCCCTATCGGGGGATTGAGGTACGCGGGGAGGCCAGCATCGAGCGGGCGGACGCGTTTGAGACCACCCAGCGGATCGCCGTGCGCTATCTGGGAGCCAAACAGGGAGCGGCCTATGCTGAGGCCTTCCGCGAGGCCGACCTGGTGCTGATCCGAGTCAAACCGGGCGTGCTGCGGGCCTGGGATTTTGCCGACGAGACAGAGTTAAGCCGCGACCCGCAGGCCGGCTGAGTGCAGCCTCAGCCAACACCTGTCTTACTTTGCCACTGATGCGCTGGCCGCTGGGTGACCGCTTGGCACGCCCCGGTCCGTGCCACCCCCGGCGTCGAGCAAGGCTTGTCTATGCAGGGCCGCCGGATGCGGCCTGCTGAGCTTCGGCCCTTTGCCGTACAGCTTCTCGCGCAAGCTGCCTTCCTGATATTCCTTTTGCATACGACCGCGCTTTTGCAGCACGGGCACCACCCCATCGACAAACTCCTCAAAGGAACCCGGCGTGGTGGCATAGGCCAGATTAAACCCGTCCACGCCCGCCCCGATCCAGTCTTCGAACTGATCGGCAATACTTTCCGGCGTACCGACCAGGACCGGCCCGGCCCCACCGATACCGACATATCTGGCGAGGTCGCGCAAGGTCCATTTGCGAGTGGGATCCCCCTCGGTAAAGCTGTGGACGAGGGTGCGAATGGCATTGGTCTCGATATACTCAAGCGGCTGGTCGGGTTCAAACTGCCCGAAGTCTATGCCGCTCCAGCCGCTCAATAAGGCCAGCCCGCCGTCATAGCTGCACTGCTCAAAATACTCTTCATAGCGGCGTTTGGCCGCGGCTTCGGTCTCGCCTGTAATCACTTTCATGTATGCAAAACACAGGATGTCCTCTGGGTTCCTGCCGTTCTTGCGAGCGATCTTGCGGATATCCTTAATATACTGGCCATCGACCTCAGGCTTTGAGCCAATGACAAAAACAGCTTCCGCATGCTGAGCCGCGAAGGCACGACCCCGATCTGAGGCACCAGCCTGAAACAAGACGGGCGTCCGTTGCGGGGAGGGTTCAGCCAGGTGGCAGCCTTCAACCTTATAGTATTTGCCTTCATGTCTGACATCGTGGACTTTGGTTGGGTCGGCATAAATCCCGCGCTTAGCATCTTTAAGCACGGCATCATCTTCCCAGCTCTTCTCCCACAGTTTGTAACACACGTCGCAGTACTCATCCGCCATATCGTAGCGTTCGTCGTGGTCGGCCAGACCGGCCTGGCCGTAGTTCCGACCTGCGCTTTCGAGATATGACGTCACGATATTCCAGGCGATCCGACCTTTGGTGAGATGGTCCAGGGTGGAAATGAGGCGCGCAAACGTGAACGGGTGGTTTTGAATGATGGAGCTCGTAAAACCGAACCCGATATGCTCGGTGGCATAGGCCATAGCCGGGATGAGCAGCATGGGATCGTTGACCGGTATCTGGGCGGCTTCGGTCAGCGCGGCTTCCCGGTTGCCTCGAAACACATCGTACACGCCGAGCACGTCGGCCAGGAAGATGGCGTCGAATTTTCCCCG
This sequence comes from Desulfurellaceae bacterium bin18, assembly GCA_002238415.1. Taxonomy (GTDB): domain Bacteria; phylum Desulfobacterota; class Binatia; order Bin18; family Bin18; genus Bin18. The sequence goes on from MPMI01000017.1 coordinate 88,640, forward strand.
TTCGACGATCTTTGCAAATTCGACCCACTGATTGAGGTCGGTGTACTCGGTCATATGGTCATCGTCGCGGACCCACAGGCCGGGGGACTGATGGACCACACAGTTCATATGAAAGGCGTTGAAATAGATGCGTCTCTTCATGGATTCTCTCCTCATAGCAAGCCGGAAAGCTGGAACGTCGGGTTGCTCGTTCAGACCCCCGGATAGCAGAACACAGAATCAGAGGAGGGATGGAAGTGTCAAGTAGAGGAAGACGCCTTGCCATATGAGGCGGGCGGGCGATATGATCTGCAATCAAATCTGGAGCGGCACCTGCTCACAGCTTGGAAGGAAAACGCATGACGCGAGTCACAGCACCGGCTACCGGTGACACCGGCAGTCTGGGTCGGCTCAACTACCTCGATTCCTCTCTTCACAGTTCGCTTTACCGTAACGGCAAAGTGCTCCTCCGCCGCGATGCGGACGGCAGCGACAGCGGCATGCAGGGGGTCGTCTTTGATGAGCGGCAGATGACGGTCCATAATGCCCGACTGCTAGCGGAAAAGGAGGGGCAGAACGGACACGCGCCTCGCCGCCTTGAGACCAACGGCTTTGAACTGCTGAGCCGTCCCCTTGAGTGTCCGGACCTCGACTTTTTCGATCATCGGGAAGTCGTCCAGGACTACTACCGCGAATGCGCCCAGATCGTCAGCGCGGCGACCGGGGCGGCCTCCGTCAGGGCCTTTGACCATAATGTCCGGTCAGCCGCGGGCAAGCACGGCCAGCGACGCATTCGCGGCGGGCAGCAGGTACAGGGCCCGGCCTCTATCGCCCATGGGGATTATACCCTGCGGAGCGCTCCGGAGCGGTTGCAACAACTCGCCCAGCCGCCCGGCGGCAACGACACCCTGCGCTCGGTGCTCGACCAGGGACAGTCGCTCGTTGCGCCCGAAAAAGCAGACCAGGCGCTCGCCCCAGGTGGACGCTTCGCCATCATTAACGTCTGGCGCAATATCGCCGCAGAGCCGGTTGCGACCCACCCCCTGGCGTTATGCGACGCGCAGAGCGTGCATCCCGAAGACCTGGTAGTATTCGAAATTCACTATCAGGATCGGGTTGGCGAGAATTACTTTTCCAAGTACGCGCCGCGACACCAGTGGTATTCCTACCCGGCCATGACTCGGGATGAGGCTCTGCTGATCAAGCAGTGGGACTCGGCCGGGCCGCTCGCCCGCTCAGAAGGCCGCCGGGCCGATAGCGACGACGCCCACTCAGCGTGCACCTTCAGCTTTCACACCGCCTTTCAGGATCCGGCAACCCCTCCCGACGCGCCCGAGCGCTGGAGCATCGAGGTCCGGTGTATCGCTCTGTACGCCTGAGCGCGGGGTGAAAAGAGTAAACGTGTCCTCCACCAATAGGTCCAAAGCTGTTGACACCTTTACTCTTCAGAGACGGGCCGCTTTTATTGCGTCTGACGAAAATACGCCCGCGCCCGGTCTGCGGCTCGTGTCTGAATAAGCAGGGTCAACAGCAGGCTGCTGCCCAGAGTTGAAGCGATAAGCGCATAGGACAGGGCGGCGTAGCCGATGTGGGCCACCGCCAGCCCCCCGATAGCCGCTCCCACCGCATAACTGGCATAGCCGCTGCCGGATAAGACACCCGTCAACGTTCCTCTCGCCGTTCCACCCACCTCGACGCCGACGACAAACAGGAGAGTTGCCAGTGGCATGGTGAGCAGCATGAACACGCTGGTGACCGCCACGCTCAGCCACAGGCTGTCGTCCAAGAAAAAAGCGGCCATACCGGGCAGCGTCGCAATGAGCGCCGTGACCGCTGCGATGGACAGCCGCCATTGGCTTTTCCCTATTTTTCCGCCTAGGAAGAGACCGCAGGTTGTGCCGAGGGCAACAATGGAAACCGGCAGGGCGAGTTCTGCCGTGCTGAGCTGATACGTCACTTGGAGAAACGGAGGAAAGAAAGTCATAATGAGCCCGTAGGCGGTCCGGACGGTGAGGTTGGTGAAGGCCAGCAGCCAAGTCACCGAAAAACGGCCGACCTGTCTGAGGCGGCTGCCAAGAACGAGCAGCTTTCGCTGGGCATTACGCTCCGGCGTATGGAGAAACACCAGCAGCGTGCAGAACAGCAAGGCAGCGCCCACGGCCAGGAACGCCGCTCGCCAGCCGGCATACGCGGCGATGAGGGTGACAAACGGGACGCCCAGCACGCTGCTCAGACCCGGCTGGGTCGTCACCACGGCGACCCCCAGCGCCCGTTTTTCAGCGGGCAGGAAGTCGCCGAGTAGGGCAATGCAGGTAGGTGGGACCATACCGCCGCCTATGCCGGAGAGGATGCGGAAGACGGCCGCGCTGGGAAGATTCGGAGCCAGGGCCGTACCGATTGAAGCCAAGCCGACCAGCAAGGTGCCCACCAGTAAAACCGGTTTTCTACCATAAGCGTCGGAAAACGGACCAACGACAATGGCCGTTACCGCCCAGGCGACAGCGGCCGAGGTGACGAGTTGGGCAACGGCCGGAACGGTGGTGTGCCAATCATGTGACATGGCGACCAGCAACGGTCCCAACATGCTGAGCGCGGTCAAAACGGCAAAGACCGTACCGCCGATTGTGATAAGAAACAGGGGTGTATTGACGGGGTGGGTCGGCTCTGACGAAGTTGGCATGGCTAGGTGTGACGAATCGCGCTATCAGGTTGCTGTGGACAGAGCAAGACGGAGCGCGTCCGGTTTGATGCTGTCGTCACTTGCCTGACACAAGCAGCCTGGGAGGAGGGTCGGCATGACGCAAAAAGTCTGTATTGTCACCGGTGTTGGACAGGGAACAGGGCTGGGTGTCGTCCGCCGGTTTGCTGAGGGCGGCTACCGGGTTGCCATGCTGGCACGCAATACGGAACGTCTTACCCAGTTCGAGCAGGAGATTGCCGAAACCACAGCATATCCGTGTGACATCAGCCATGAAGCCGAGGTGAATGCCACGGTTGCGGCCGTTGCCGAGCAGCTTGGACCTCCGACCGTCCTGATTCATAACGCCGTCAGCTTTGATGCGATCTTTGGCACCTTCCTGGAAATTGACCCGGCGAGTCTTCAGCACAACTTTCAGGTCAACATCATGGGGCTGCTGTATATGGCTCGGGCGGTGACCCCGCATATGCTCGAAGCCGGACAGGGTGCGATACTAGTGACGGGTAATACGGCGTCGAGACGGGGCCGCCCGCAATTTGCCGCCTTTGCGCCCACCAAAACCGCTCAGCGTATTCTTACCGAATCCATTGCGCGCACCCTCGGTCCGCAGGGCATCCATGTGTCTTTTCTGGTCATTGACGGCGGTATTGACATGCCGTTTGCGCGCACCTTGCTCAAGGACAAACCGGACGAATTTTTCATTAAAACGTCGGCGATTGCCGACACCATCTGGAACATCGTCCACCAGGACCGCTCGGGCTGGACCTTTGAGCTTGATATCCGGCCGTTCGGGGAGGAATGGTAAGCTGACAATCCAGACAATAAGGAGTGTTACATCGCCAGATAGGTATTGATGGCCTTCTTCCCGTCCACGACAAGGGCAATCTCCACGCTCTCAATGGCCGGTTGGGTCGTCAGCTCCAGGGTCGTTCGGATATCGTTGACGGCATGCTCGGTGACATCCGCGATGACGTACAGCTTGCGTTTGCCGAGATCGGCCAGCGTATGGATGATGGTCACACCGGGAAAGGGATTCATGAGCCGTTCCTGGACGACCTGGGCTGCGGCTCTATTCTCTGCCTGACTCGCTCCCGCGCGCCATGTGACGGTAATTAATACATCCATATACGCCTCCCGTGAGTAAAGTGCTGTGGCCTGCTTGTTGTACTGCTTTTTGATGCCACTGCAAACCGTCCCTTCCCGACGCAGCACTGCCCGGGAGGGCTGGCGGAGAGTTGGTCTCAGCCAGACCGGGGGGTAGGACGAGGTCAGAGCCGTGGACCGCTCGCCGGATATTTTTCCCGGCGCTATACTGTCTTGTCCGCAAGAGTGGTATGAGACTGGACAGGCGGGCCGAACTGGTGGCCGCAAGAGAAGGGGTGTTCCTCATATGGCTATACAAACACACCACGACACGGATGCCGGCACGAACGGCACAGTCTGGCACGAGGCTTACCCGGAGCTCGGAACCGGGCCGATTCCGATTGAGCCGTGTGTTTCAGCCGAATACTTCGAGTTGGAGCGAGAGCGCATTTACAAGAAGACCTGGCTCAATGTGGGCCGCATCGAACAGCTTCCCCGGCCTGGAGATTATTTTGTCAAAGACCTGCCCGTCTGTGATACGTCGGTTATCCTGACGCGCGGCCGGGACGGTGTCCTGCAAGCGTTCCATAATATGTGTTCCCACCGGGGTAATAAGATCGTCTGGGATCAGCATGGCTCGTGTCAGAATTTTACGTGTAAATTCCACGGCTGGAGCTATGGTCTCGACGGCAGCCTGAGATTCGTTCCGGATGAAGAACGCTTTTGCGATCTCAAAAAAGACCGGCTCGGTCTGACGCCGGTCCGGGCCGATGTGTGGGAAGGCTTTATCTTTATCAATCTCGATCCGACCCCGCCGGAAACCCTCACCGAACATCTCGGCGAGCTTGGAGCCGGACTGGAGGGCTATCCGTTCGCGCACCTGACGACCTGCTATGCCTGGTCTACGGAACTGAAGGCCAACTGGAAGGTGCTCAAAGACGCCTTTCACGAAGCCTATCATGTGCCCTTCTTACATAAGCGTTCCCTGCCCGATTCATTTACCAGCCCGGACAATCCGTATGCGCACGCTTTTGCGTTTAGGCTGTATGAACGCAACCACCGCATGTCCGTCTTCGGGAATCCTGGCCATCAGCCGAGCCCGGTCGAACTCCTGGCCCATCGCTTCGGCGCGTCGATTGTCAAGCGTGACTGGGAGATGGCTGACTTACCGCCGGGGGTGAATCCGACCCGGAGTCAGTTTTGGGCCTTTGATGCCAATATGATTTTTCCTAATTTTGATGTGTTTGTTTTTGACGGTACCTATCTGACGCATAATTTTTGGCCACTCGCGCCGGCCCGGACCCTCTGGGAAGTCAAGACGTATTTCCCCGCTGCCCAGAACACTGCGCAGCGTTTCAGCCAGGAGTACAGCAAGGTGCTCTTGCGCGAGGCACTACTGGAGGATGCCAGCACCCTGGAAGCAACCCAATCCATGCTGGCCTCAGGCGCGAAAAAAGAATTTGTCCTCCAGGACCAGGAACTCCTGGTCCGGCACGGACATAAAGTCATAGAGGATATGGTCGGTTTCTACCGAAGGCCATAGGCCCTGGCTGTGCGTTATTGACCAAAAAACTCTGCCGTGTTTTAAGTTCATTCTCCACCATGCCGAGTCTGTTCTGAGCCCGTTCTCGGTCAAAGAGGACGGACACGACACCGGACCATGGCATAAGAAGACCAAAACAGGGAGGCAATAGAATGAGTGCAACACCAAACGGAACTCCGGCAAACGGCAACGGCGCGGCCGGCGGCTATAAGTGGCACAATAAATATCCCCACCTCGGGACCGGCCCGGTTCCGGCGGACGTTTTTACTTCGCAAGAGCAGTTTGAACTGGAGCGCGAGCGGATTTTCAAGAAAGTCTGGCTGAACGTCGGGCGGGTGGAACGGATTCCCAATCCGGGCGACTATTTTGTGCAAGACCTGGCGGTGTGCAATACCTCGGTCATTGTCGTCCGCGGCAAAGACGGCGCGGTGCATGCCTTTCATAATATGTGCTCGCACCGGGGGAATAAAATCGCGTGGGATCAGGGCGGGACGTGCCAGAATTTCACCTGTAAGTTCCACGGCTGGAGTTACGGCCTGGACGGGAAGTTGAAGTTCGTGCCTGACGAGGAGAGCTTCTTTGATCTCAAGAAAGAAACCCTGGGCCTGACACGGGTAGCGGTGGGTGTGTGGGAGGGCTTTATCTTCATCAATGTCGATCCCAATCCGACCGAGACTCTACAGGAGTATCTGGGCGACCTGGCAACCGGACTGGAGGGCTATCCGTTCGGCGAATTCTCAACTACCAGCACATCGTGGACCTCGGAGGTGAACGCCAACTGGAAAGTCATCAAGGATGCCTTTCAGGAAGTGTACCATATTGCCTTTTTGCACAAACGCTCCATCCCGGACTCGTTTACCAGCAAAGACAACCCCTACGCCCACAGCCTGGATGTCACCCTGTATCCGCGACATGGCAGCATGTCGCTGTTCGGCAGCGCAGACTACAAACCGAGTCCGGTGGCCAAACTGGCGGCCCAGCATGGCGAGATTGTCATTCGTAGCGACTTTTCGGCGGACGGTCTGCCGGCAGGGGTGAATCCGCTGCGGAGCGAGGCTTGGTCGCTGGACCTGAACGTTATCTTCCCGGCGTTCTTTGTTGATGTTTCTCAGGGGTCGTATTTTACCCATCAGTTCATGCCTATTGGCGTGGATAAGACGCTGTGGACCTCGACCCAGTACTATACCAAGGCGACCACGCCGGGGCGGCGTTTCAGTCAGGAATACGGCAACGTGATCTTCCGCGATATTATCATGGAAGATGGTCGGACCTTTGAGGAGACCCAGTCCATGCTCTCGTCCGGCGCGAAAAAAGAGTTTTATCTGCACGACGAAGAGATTCTCGTCCGTCACAGCCATCACGTTATTGACCAGATGCTTACGGGGCAACCGGTTGACCGCGCGTTTGCTGCCAACGGAAAGGAGGCGGCTTCCCATGCCTGAGGCACGCTTACCCGAGCAGTTCCGGGATTTGGAGCAATGGATAGGCTGGTCGTTGGAAACCGAAGGCGAGCGGAGCGACCGCCGTCAGGCCAGCGCTATGGAAGACATCACTGCCTTTTATGAGGCCATGCTGGCGCGCATGGAAGAGGTCCTGCCCTATCTGGAGCAGTTCAGCCTGGAAGAACTCCCGGACGACGCCAAGCGCCTGTTTTATCTCACTCTGTCCTTGGCGGAAGTAGCGCCCGCGGTCGAGCAGTTCGGCCAACCCAGTGTGGTGGACGGCTACGACATCAAACGCTTTGTCGCCAGCCACAGATAAGACGCGCATCAGCCGAGGCACGGTATCGCGCGCTAGGAGGGAGCCATGAAAGTCGGTGTTGATATTATTCATCAGAACCTGGGTCGGCCGCAGCCCGACCACGAGGTGTATCGGGAAGAACAGCGCTTGGCCGACCTGGTTGAGCCCCTGGGATTCGATTCGTTGTGGAGCGTGGAGCATCACTTCGATGATTACACCATGGTGCCTGATGTGCTCCAATACCTGACTTTTATGGCCGCCCGGACCTCGCGCATCCAGCTTGGCAGCGCGGTCGTGGTGCTGCCGTGGCACGACCCGGTGCGCGTCGCCGAGCAGATCGCCATGCTCGATATTCAGTCCGGTGGGCGGCTGCTGCTCGGCTTTGGTCGGGGAGCCGCACAGATTGAATATGACGGCTTTCGCGTGGCCATGGATACCTCGCGGGCGCGTTTTACCGAGGCTGCCGAGGTGGTTACCAAGGCCCTCATGAACGAACGCTTCTCACATACTGGCGATTTTTTTCAGATTCCTGAAATGAGCATCCGTCCGCAGCCCGCTACCGACTTTACGGGCCGGATGTATGGAGCGGCCATCAGCCCCGAGTCGGCCGAGATGATGGCCCGGCTCGGTTTTGGGGTGCTGGTGATTCCGCAGCGCGACTGGGACACCACCGCCGAAGAGTTGGAACGCTATAATGCCATTTGTCGAGGCTTGGGCAAGGAGCCGGTCAAGCCCATTGTCGGCTGCTTTGTCTATGTTGACGATACCGAGGCCAAGGCCATGGATCGTGCCCGGAAATATATGGGGGCCTATTGGCAGTCGGCGGATGAGCACTACCGTTTTTCGCACGGCGCGCACGCCGGTGTAAAAGGCTACGAATACTACGACAAGATGGGTCAGGCCAGCAAAAAGATGGGGCCGCAGGCGGTCAACGATTATTTCATCAGTTTTCAGTGCGTGGGCACGCCCGAGATGTGTTTGGAGAAGATCGAGTTCATTCGGAACAAAGTCGATACCGAACACTTCATCGGTATCTTCAAATATGGCGGTATGCCCATACAGCGGGCGGAAGAGAATCTACGCCGTTTTGCTGCAGACGTGATGCCGGGATTGCACCGGGAAGACTTTCGCGTCCACGCCGCGCCCGCCGCAGCCGTCGCCGATTAAAGCTTCCCCTCAGATTCGAAGAGGGGCACCCCCTGTTCCTCTTGTGTTGTGACGAGAGGGGGTGGACTCATAAAGGGAGGGAGCAGTGAAGGACAGGCAGCCGACCGGCACCGGAGAGAATGCGGCTCCTGACCAGAGCAATGACCGCTGGAATGACAAGTATCCGCATCTTGGGACCGCCCCGATTCCTATCGAGCCCTACATCTCTCGTGAGTATTTTGCCTTAGAGCGAGAACGTATCTTTCGGAATGTCTGGCTGAACGTTGGCCGGATTGAAGACATTCCGCATCCCGGCGATTATGTGGTCGCCGCTCTGACGGTCTGCCGGACCTCGGTTGTGGTCGTTCGCGGCAAGGGCGGTCAGATACATGCCTTTCATAATATGTGTTCCCACCGGGGGAATAAGGTCGTGTGGGATAACGCGGGGAGGTGTCGAAATTTTACGTGCAAATTCCACGGCTGGAGCTATGGCCTGGATGGCCGACTGACCTTCATCCCTGACGAGCAACGCTTCTGTGGCTTGCAAAAAGACAAGCTCGGACTGACCCCCGTGGCCGTAGACACCTGGGCGGGCTTCATCTTCATTCATCTTGACCCGAACCCGGTCGAAACGCTGCGGACCTACCTGGCGGAGGTTGTGCCTGGGCTGGAGGGCTATCCATTCTCTGAGCTTTCGGCGACGCGCTTCTGTTGGCGAACGGAGATCAAAGCCAACTGGAAAGTCGCCCAAGACGCCTTTCAGGAGGGTTATCACTTCCCGGTGCGCCATAAGGCATCGGCGGCAGCCGCCTTTACGAGCGAGACCAACCCGTATTGCCACTTCCTGAGCCTGGACCTGTACGAACGACATCGCCGCACCTCGTCGTACGGCAATCTGGACTATACGCCGACTCCGGTAGCCGGCATGGCCTATCAGTTCGGGAGTTCGGTGGTTGTTGAGCGTGGTCTTGCCATGGACAACCTGCCGGCCGGGGTCAATCCGACCCGACGGCCGGACTGGTCCATTGATGTTTTTTGGATATTCCCGAACTTCTCCATTTTTCCGAGCAATGGGACCTATCTGACCCACCACTTCTGGCCGGTGAGCGCAGACCGGACGATATGGGAGACGCGAACCTATTTCCCCAAGGCGGAAAATGCGGGTCAGAAATTCAGTCAGGAGTATAGCAAGGTATTACTCCGCGACATTCTTATGGAGGACGGCACAACGCTCGAACATATGCAGGATGTGCTGGCCTCGGGTGCAAAAACCCATATGCCGTTGCAGCACCAGGAAATCTGCGTCCGCCACGCCTATAACGTGGTGGAGGATTATGTCGGGTTCTATGCCGGACGGTAGCGGAGCATGACCATGGCGGAGAGCGACTGGCCCGCGGCGTTCAGCACACTTCAGCCTTTTCTCGGCTGGGCGCTTGCCACAGAGGCCGAGCGGACGCACAAACGTCAGACGAGCGAGATGGCGGACATTCAAGCCTTTTACGTCGCCATGCTGTCGCACCTGGAGGACGTTCTGGTGTACTTAAACCAATTCCCTCTGGAGCGTCTGCCGTCCCATGCGCAGCAACTCATGGATATGACCCTCTCGCTCGCCGAGATTGCGCCGGCGGTTGAGCTGTTTGGTCAGCCGCGAGAAGATGATACATTTGATCCGTTCCGATTTGTTCCACAACATCACTAAAGGAGGTCGATATGATTCGCCCCGAACGGATTGCCCATGTTGTGATTAAGGTGAGCGACCTGGCACGTTCAAAAAAGTTCTACACCGAAGTGCTGGGGATGCAGGTCATGAAAGACACGCCTGAAATTGGCGCGGTCTTTTTGTCCAATCATACCCGCGACCACCATGAGATCGCGCTGTTTCAGATCGGTCCGGATGCCGAGTTGCCCCGGCCCGACCAGGTCGGACTCGCCCATATTGCCTTTCGGCTGCGGAGCGAAGAGGAACTCAAGGCCGCCTACGAAGAACTCAAGGCGAGAGAGGTGCCGGTGAACTTCACCGTGAACCACGGCGTAACCAAGAGCATCTACTTCCGTGACCCGGACGGCCTCGAACTCGAAGTCTACTGTGACAACCCCATAGAAGAATATGCGGGAATGCCCAACTCCTATCTGGGGACGGACAAGCTGGAATTCGCTCAGAACGAGCGTGGCTTGGCGGATATCATCGCCTCGCTCCGGCAGTGATCTCTTTATCCCCTTCTCCCTTGCTAGGGAGAGGGCCAGGGTAAGGGTCGTTCAGAATGAGTTTTCTTTCGATCCTCCCTCACCATAACCTGGAGTACTCATGGGCATTCGGACCGGCGCACAATATCGAGAAAGTTTGCGAGACGGGCGAAGTATTTATGTGAATGGCGAACGGGTCAAAGATGTCACGACCTATCCGCCATTCCAAGGGGTGGTGGAGACCATTGCCTCTCTGTACGACCTCCAACACCAGCCTGCGCAGCAACCCCCGCTGACCTACCCGTCGCCCAAGGACGGCCAACCGGTCGGGCTCTCCTTTCTGATGGCGGACAGTGTCGAAGATGTCGAGCGTCGCGTCCGGGCCGAGGAATTTCGGGCGGAGATGACCTGTGGCTTGATGGGTCGCATGCCGGACTTCATGAACGCGTTGGTAACGGACGCCGCGATTGCCGCGCCGTTTATCGGCCAACGCGAGCCCCGTTTTGGTGAGAATACCCTGCGCTATTACGAAGCCTGCCGGGACGAGGACTGGTGCCTGACCCATACCCTGGTTGATCCCCAGATTGACCGCTCAAAAGGGCCGGCGGAACAGCGTGATCCCGAGGCGGCTTTGCATGTGGTGCGCGAGACGGACAATGGCATCGTGGTCAGCGGCGCCCGGATGCTTTCCACGCTCGCCCCTTTTTCCAACGAACTCTGGGTGGGGCCGTTCTATCCGCGCAAACCGGGAGAAGAAGCCTATACCCTCTGCTTTGCCGTTCCCATGGATACCCCAGGCCTCAAGTTTATCTGTCGTGAAGCTTATAACACGGGTAGGAGTCGGTTTGATCGCCCGTTGTCGTATCGGTTTGACGAAGAAGATGCCCTCGCGATTTTCGATACCGTCGAGGTGCCTTGGGAGCGGGTGTTCATTAACGGTGATATCGAGGCCTCCAACTACATCCTTGGCCGGGCGCCCGGTTACGCCCTGCTCCAGGCGGTCATTCGCGGAACCGTCAAGCTCCGTTTTATGGCCGGGCTGGCCTGTAGCGTGGCCGAGGCAATCGGCCGGACCAAGGCGCAGCATGTCCAAGCCCAGCTTGGTGAGCTGGTGGCAAACGTTGAAATTGCCAACGGCCTGTTGCGGGCGGCGGCGCACAATGTTGTCACCAATCATAAAGAAGGAGGGTCGCTCCGTTCGCTCGCCGCCTCGCTGTGGGTGTTTATTCCGCAGGCGCAGATGCGGGCGGCTGAGGTGATCCGCCAGGTCAGTGGCAGCGGACTGATCATGACACCCACGGAAGGGGATCTGCAAAACCCGGAGATCGCGCCCTATCTCGAGCGCTATCTCCAGGGCAAAAACCTGTCGGCGCGTAATCGGGTGCAACTCTTCAAGTTAGCCTGGGACATGTTGGGTGAGCAGTTCGGCAGCCGTCAGTTGCAGTACGAATGGTTCTACGCGGGTGATCCCACGTTTACCCGGTCACGTTTTTATCACTCACCCGCAGTGAAAGGGTATAAAGCGATGGTGGAGCGAATCCTGGACGAGGGGAAGGGCACAGGCTAGACGTGCGGGGCAACCACAAGGTTACCCCGCTGGAAGGAGTGGTTCGAGAGCCTAGCTCGGCGGATTAGTGGAAACGATATCCGGCGTCTCTTCCAAACCAAGCGCGGCAATGGGTGCCTCAAAACGTTCGGTCATGACCGCATCCTCGTCGTGAAAGTCCCGGGTGAAGCAGCAGTATTCCATCTGCATGCCGTTGGGGTCCTTAAAGTAAATCGACTTGGCCCAGTCGTGATCCACGACTTCAGAGACCTCCACGCCTTTGTCCCGCAACTCCTGTTTTTTTTCTTCGAGCGCCGCTTCTGTCCCGGCCTCAAAAGCAAAGTGGTAGAACGCACTCGGGACACCAAGTCCCCGGTTGATGCCGGCGTCGTACTCGACCGGAACATCGGGAATATCCTTGGCTTCCATAAAAGCCAGTAACTGGTCACGGCCCGTATCAAAAAAGATATGTCGAATGCGGCCACCTTCTTTGATCTTGATGGTATCGCAACGAACCGGCTTGAAGCCCAGGATGTCTTCGTAAAACTCGCGCGTCTTATCCAAGTCGAGCGTTGACAGCCCAATATGAGAAAAGCCTTTCTTTGTCATGACCGAACCCTCCTTTTTCGCGCTGTGGTCCCGCTACTTTTCCGGTCTACCACAGCTTCTGAACGAAAGAAACCGAGAAAAGCACTCTCTTCACGCTTCTCATTGACACACTGCGAGCAGGCCGAGTAGGCTCTCCTGGCCGGAGAATGAGGAGGCAGGTATGGATTTCGGCGTACTCGTATTCCCCCAACCGGACCGCTGTGTCGATCACGCCAGGCTGGCTGAGGCAAAGGGCTTTAGCCATGTGTGGGTTGAAGACTCGCCCATGATGGCCGGGGATGTGTACCTATGCTTGGGTCTGATGGCACGGCACACCTCCCGCGTCACCCTCGGAACCGGCGTAGCAGTGGTCGGAACGCGCAGTGCGCCCGTGGCTGCCCACGCCATTGCTACAGTCAATCAGCTCGCCCCCGGACGCGTCGTCTTTGGGCTGGGGACCGGCAATAGCGCGCGGCGCGCGATGGGGCTGCCGCCCTGTTCTCTACGTGAGCTGCGCGAGTATATCGCGACCCTGCGTGGTCTGCTGAGCAACCGGGAGGTGGTCTATCAGGAAGGAGCGGAGACGCGCCGGATCAGATTTTTTCATAAAGACTACGAGTTTATTAACACACACGAGCCAATTCCCATTTATGTGGCCGCCAACGCCCCCCAGGCCATGCGGTTGGCCGGCGAGTTGGGCGACGGCTGGCTGACCTCACGGACCAATACGGTCGAAGGCTTTGAGGCGGCCTGGCGTCAGGTCACCACCGGCATTGAGAACGCTGGAAAAAATGCGGACCGTGTAGACCGCGTGCTCTTTACCACGGCCTGTCTGCTGGGTCCGAACGAAGGACTGGATTCTGAGCGGGTCATGGCCCAGGCCGGCCCGTGGGCAACTGTCGCCCTGCACTCACTGTATGAAACGCTCAAGGAGCCCGAGGCCGCCCCGGCCCCTCTCCGCTCAATTTTTGCCCGATACAAGGCCTTTATGGAGCAACGTCTCCAGGACAAGGATGCGTACTATTTTGACTTGCACGACGGCCACTGTTTATACGTCCGTGAGGAAGAAGCTCAGTTTGTGACGCCGGAAGTCATTCAGACGACCACGCTGACGGCTCAGCCCGCCGCCTTGCTGGAACGGCTCCGCAGTCTGGAGCGGGCAGGCGTCCGCCAGGTGACTTTTATTCCGACCTTTGACGCCTTTGAAGAGTTTGTAACAACATTCGGGGAACAGGTTCTTGCCCGTTGGTAGGGCTACGTTCCTGCCGCCGACTTGCTCTGGCCGTCGCCCTCCGATACAGCAGAGAAAGGTTTGACGCTGCGCCCCTACCGTGGAGTCGTGAGAGAACAGGCAAGACTATGGCCCATTTCGACCCCAACACCCTTGAAGAAAAAGGCCAACAGCAGTTTCAGGCCGCGTTGGAGGGACTCTCCCCGACGCACTCCTCGACCTTGCTCAACGCGCTGACGCAGCTCGAGCCGCCCATTGTCCAGGCGTGGTTGCAGGAAGAACTCCTCCAGGAATGGGTCCAGCAGGGCCGGCACGTGAGTGAAACGCTGGGCGCGCGTGGGGAAACGCTCACCTCGGCCATGTTCGCGGCCACCCCTGAACTTTTGCCGCTATTGTCCCGGCTGGAGATGCTCGAATGGGTCCGTTTTCTGCTGGATATTGAAGCCGTCAGCGGCGCAACCGATTTTGCCCGTTTCCCGGACGGCCTGACTGCCCTGGACCGCTCGGAACGAATCAGCGTCTATCGTCTGGGCCGGTCAGCTGTGTATCACTCGCGTGAGGCTGCCGCGGGCATTTACCATGCCCTGCCCCACACCTTGGTCAATCTTCCGGAGTCGTTGCGGAACGTGTTGCTACGTTGCCTCCAACCGGTCGCTGCCTTTGACCCGGAACCGCTTCCGGCTGTGATTCCGTTTCTTGAGCCCACGCTGAAGAGCTTGGCGCCAGGCCAGCAGCTCTCTGTATTGGAGCGGATCGCCGAACTCGCCCGTATTTTTCCCGCAGGGATTGCCCGCCTCTTTCGGACGTTGTCTCGCGCGTATGAAGAAGTCGGCGCCGAGGGGGTGTTGACCTGGATTCAAACCGGAGAGGAGATCGCGCAGCGCAATCCGCACGCCGCAGAAGCATTTTTCACCCTGGAGTCCCGGACCAGTTTCCAGGTCTTGCGGCATGAGTCGTCGGCCGTGCTGCTCTCCGAGGTGCATAGTGCGTTGGTGAAGTTCATGCATATGCTGTGCGGGGAGGCGGTCAGTATCCAAGAAATCGGGGAGGTTTCCTTCCCACCCCCGTTGGCGATTGTTGACGACGAAGACGAGTTTCTGCCCCTGCCGGCCAGCATTGACCTGTTCTTGACCTTTGAGGAAAACTTTCGGCTGTACTGCATGTTCGCGGCCCATCAGGCGGGACGGGTCGAGTTTGGGACCTACGATCTCTCCATTGCCGACATCTGGTCGCAGGTGCCGTCGTTTGTCCAGGAACGGGCCGTGGCGAATGCGCATCCGCCACGGGACCTGGCGGCGTATTGCAAGCTTTTTCCCAAGCCCGAACAGATTGAGGCGCTGTTCCTGTTTGTCGAGGGCCAACGGATCAATGCCTGTCTGGCAGCGGCGTATCCCGGGCTGCAAAAAGACCTCGCCTGGGCCGCATCGCACACCCGCATCCTGCCACCCCTTATCCAGTCGATCCTGCCGTATTTGAACGCCACGCTAAAACCCGGCTGGGAGCACGACGCCACGGTGGCGGGCTGCCTGCTCATGGCTACCGAGCTGTACGCTTCACTGCCCGAATACGCCTCGCAGCTATCGCGGGAGCAAAAGGACGAAGATGGCATGGCCGGAGCGCCGGACGCGATGATGCAAGGGACGCGCGAGCCTGAGCTGTCTGAGCGAGAGCAGGCCGTCCTGCAGCGGATTCTTTTGACGCTACGCCAGCATCAAAAAAAGAAAAAGATTCGTCAGACCCGGCCCGCCTCCATCCACGGGACGCCGCTGGATGCGCTGGACACCGAGGAGGACGAAACCGGACAGGAAGAATCCAAAAAGGAGCAACTGCGCCGGCGGCATTCCGTTGTGGGTGTCCGCTATGTCTATGACGAGTGGGATTTTCTGATCGAGGACTACCGTGCTCGCTGGTGCGAACTGCACGAAGTCCCCCTGGCCGGCGACCGAGGTGGCTTCTTTGAGAGCACGCTCACCCGCTATGGCGAGGTCATTCCAAATATTAAGCGTGAGTTCCAGCAACTGCGACCCAAGATGTTCCGTTTGGTCAAGGGGCTGGAAGATGGAGAAGTGATAGACCTGGACGCGGCCGTGGCGGCTCGGGTCGATCTGCACACCGGGGTGGCGCCGTCCACGCGGCTGTACGCGGCCAGGCAGCCCCTGGAGCGTGATGTTGCTGCGCTCTTTCTCCTGGACCTGAGTGCTTCGACCGATGCCAGGATTCAGCAGGAAACGGACAATGGACACAGCGAAACGAGCGGTCTCCGGGTGATTGACGTCCTCAAAGAGGCGGTTGTGGTGTTGTCTGCCGCACTCGAGGAAATCGGTGATGCCTACGCCGTCTACGGCTTTTCCAGCGCCGGGCGGTACAACATCGAGTTCTATCCGGTCAAAGCGTTTGGCGAGAAACTGTCAGATGACGTCAAAGGCCGTATCAGCGGTCTGGAGCCTCAGCGCAGTACGCGTATGGGCGCCGCCGTCCGGCATGCGACCCGCAAACTCAAAGACGTTGCCAGCCGCGCGAAAATTCTGGTCCTGCTCAGCGACGGATTCCCCGAAGACGCTGACTACGGCCGAGACGAAAACGCACCGATGTATGGCCTGCGCGATACCATGATGGCCCTGCGTGAGGCCGAGCGCGAGAATATCATGTCGTTCTGTCTGACGATTGACAAAGGCGGTCATGATTACCTGCGCGAGATGTGTCCGCCGTCACGCTATATGGTCCTGGAAGACATCCCGTCCCTGCCGTCAGAACTGCCCAAGATCTACCAACGCCATATTCGGATGCAATTGTCCGAGTAGCATCCCCTCACACTGCTCTGTTTCATTTGTCGGTGGTTCGGAGAAAAAACGGGGTAGATGCGGACAAATTCGTTGGAAAATCGGAGAAAACGGCCAAAAATCTTACTAAAAGTCTTGTAACTTGTAAATTTTAGCAGTATGGGTCCGATAAGCTCCGATCAAATTTAAGAGGATCGCGAGCAAAAATTCCAATCCCTAAACCAATCCCTAAAGGAGGGGCGCTATGCCGGAATATGATCTCGTGATCAAAGATGGAATGGTCATCGATGGAACGCGACTGCCGCGCTACAAGGCGGACATCGGCGTCAAAGATGGCAAGATTGCCAAGATCGGTCGCCTGCAATCGCATCAGGGGACGAAAGTCCTGGACGCGGAAGGGCATATGGTGGTGCCGGGCTTTATCGATCTGCACACCCACTACGACGCGCAGTTGTTTTGGGACCCATACCTGACGATTTCCGGCTGGCATGGCATCACCTCCGTGGTGATCGGCAACTGCGGGTTTGGCTTTGCCCCGGTCCCGCCCGAGGACCAGGAGCGGGCGATGCTCACCATGACCCGGACCGAAGCGATTCCGTACGACTCAATGAAGGCTGGGATGCCCTGGGACTGGGTCACCTTTCCGGAGTTTCTGGACAGTGTCGAGCGCACGCCCAAAGGCTTGAACATTCTGCCGTATATGCCGATTGCACCGCTGATGGTGTGGGTGATGGGGCGTGAGGAGGCGAAGTCGGGCCGGATGCCGACGGACGATGAACACCGGGAGATGGTGCGATTACTGCACGAAGGCATGGACGCGGGTGGCTGTGGCTGGTCAGCCCAACGCTTTGGGGAAGACAGCGTACAGTGTGATTATGACGGCACGCCCATGCCGACCGATATCATGCACAACGAAACCTGCCTGGAACTTGCCAAGGTGTTAGGCGATCGCAACGAGGGCTTTATTCAGATGTCGCTCATCCCCAGTGTGGCGCCGATGGAAGTCATTGAGAGTCACTACGAAGAACTCGCCCAGGTGAGTGGGCGGCCGATTCTGTATAACGTCATCCAGGTCCAGGACGCCGACCCGAGCCGTCACCGGAATCTGTTAGCCTGGATCGAACGCTGCCGCCAAAAGGGCCTGCGCATCTACGGCCAGACGATCTCAACCGACGCCGGCTTTACCTTTACCTTTACCGACTGGAATTTGTGGGACGATGATCCGGCGTGGCGGGAAGCGACGCTGGGGACGGTGGAAGAACGGAAGTCGAAGTTGGCGGACCCGACCCGCCGGCCGGCCTTAAAGAACGACCCCACCGGCGCGGTCACTAGTTCGTTTGACGACGTCATTATCCTTGATGTAAAGCGCGCAGACATGAAGTACCTGGAGAATCTGACCCTGCGTGAAGCGGGCGAGAAGGAAGGCAAGCATCCTGTGGATGCCATGCTCGACCTGGCCCTGGCCGATAACATGGAGACGACCTTCTTCACCCCGTCCGTGGGCTCGAAGAATGAATACCTCCAGGAACTCGTCACTCCAGAGTCCTCGCTGCTGGGGGTCTCGGATGGCGGCGCCCATACCAAGTTCTTCTGCGGCGGACGCTATTCCACGGAAGCGATTACGCGCATAGTCCGTGACTTGAACATGATGAGCCTGGAAGAGGTCCACTGGCGGTTGAGTGCGATGCCGGCAGCCTGTGCGGGCTTTAAGGACCGCGGCGTGCTGCGGGAAGGCGCCCCGGCCGATATCGTGGTCTACGACTACGACAACCTGGAAACCTTGCCGATGGAAGTGGCCCACGATCTGCCGGGTAAAGAGTGGCGGCGAGTGCAAAAGGCCAAAGGCTACCGGGCGGTTCTGGTGAACGGTGAGATGACGCTGGAGAATGACGAGAACACGGGTAATATTCCCGGCAAGCTGCTCCGGCACGGAGGCTAAGAGCAGAAGACCAGCCTGGGGTCACGGCTCTAGGCTAAGAGCTGACGAAGAGAGAAGGGCGCTGTTACCGGCGCCCTTCTCTAGTGGAGACTTTAAAGGGGAGTGTCAATCTGCTCTCTCCTTCCAATATTCCCTGCGCAAGACTCTTGCGCTAAACTGTTTTTCGCCATATACACCGAGTGAACCGCGGTTCACTCTAGCGGACCGTGAGAAAAAATCTTAAGCCTTTAAGGAGGGGCGCTATGCCAGAATATGATCTGGTTATCAAAGATGGAATGATTATCGATGGGACGCGACTGCCGCGTTACCGAGGCGATATTGGTGTCAAAGACGGCAAAATTGCGAAGATTGGCCGTATTCAGACCCACCAAGGAACCAAGACGCTCGATGCCGAAGGGCATATGGTGGTGCCGGGCTTTATTGATTTGCACACCCACTATGATGCGCAGTTGTTTTGGGACCCGTATCTGACGATCTCCGGCTGGCACGGCATCACCTCCGTGGTGATCGGCAACTGCGGATTTGGCTTTGCCCCAGTGGATCCTGAAGATCAGGAGCGGGCGATGCTCACCATGACCCGGACCGAAGCGATTCCGTACGACTCAATGAAGGCTGGGATGCCCTGGGACTGGGTCACCTTTCCGGAGTTTCTGGACAGTGTCGAGCGCACGCCCAAAGGCTTGAACATTCTGCCGTATGTGCCCATTGCGCCGTTAATGGTGTGGGTGATGGGTCGTGAGGAGGCGAAGTCGGGCCGGATGCCGACTGATGATGAACACAAGAAGATGGTGCAGCTCCTACATGAAGGCATGGCGGCGGGTGGCTGTGGCTGGTCAGCCCAACGCTTTGGGGAAGACAGCGTGCAGTGTGATTATGATGGCACACCCATGCCGACCGACATCATGCACCAGGAAACCTGTGTCGAATTCGCGAAAGTCTTATCCGAACGGAATGAGGGCTTCATCCAGATGTCTCTTATCCCGAGTGTATCCGGTTTCAAGGAAATCGAGAAGAATTACGAAGAGCTGGCTTTGGCCAGTGGGCGGCCGATTCTGTACAATGCCATTCAAGCCCTGGATTCCGACCCGAGCCGTCACCGGAATCTGTTAGCCTGGATCGAACGCTGCCGCCAAAAGGGCCTGCGCATCTACGGTCAGTTGGTCTCGACCAGCGCTGGCTTTACCTTCACCTTTCATGACTGGAATTTATGGGATGATGATCCGGCCTGGCGGGAAGCGACGATGGGCACCGTCGAAGAGCGGAAGTCGAAGTTGGCGGACCCGACCCGGCGCGCCAGCTTAAAGAACGACCCGACTGGTGCGGTCACAGCCTCGTTTGACGATGTCATTATTCTTGAGGTAAAGCGGGAAGACATGAAGCACCTGGAGAACCTGACCCTGCGCGAAGCGGGTGAGAAGGAAGGCAAGCATCCCGTGGATGCCATGCTCGACCTCGCGGTTGCCGACGATATGGCCACGACATTCTATTCGCCGGCAGTCGGCGAGAAGAACGAGTTTCTCAAAGAACTCGTCAACGACTCCACGCTGCTGGGGGTCTCGGACGGTGGCGCCCATACCAAGTTCTTCTGCGGCGGACGCTATTCCACGGAGTCCATCACACGCATGGTCCGTGAGATGAATATGATGAGCCTGGAAGAGGCGCATTGGCGGCTGAGTGCCCAGCCGGCAGCCTGTGCGGGCTTTAAGGATCGTGGCGTCCTGCGCGAAGGTGCACCGGCCGATATCGTGGTCTACGACTACGACAACCTGGAAACCTTGCCGATGGAAGTGGCCCACGATCTGCCGGGTAAAGAGTGGCGGCGAGTGCAAAAGGCCAAAGGCTACCGGGCGGTTCTGGTGA
>MPMI01000001.1 GCA_002238415.1 Desulfurellaceae bacterium bin18
ACCATGGCAGTCCGGGTCAGCTTGACAATTCTCGGCCATTATCGTAATAATATTGCTATTACATCTGTTATGTAAAAATGAATTCCCACGCACCGAACAGTCATCATCTTTCCCATCATGATGATCAGGGCAAAGTCGGGGGTTTTCCAGAGGGAGGAGAAAGAATGAATCGATACCTTTTGGCCGCGGTCGTTTTTACCATGAGCACGGTTCCGGCCTTTGCGCACCACCCGCTCGGCGGCATGCCAATGGAAACGCTAACCGACGGGCTCTTATCCGGCGTTGGGCATCCACTGTTGGGCTTTGACCATCTCTTCTTCGTCATCGCCGTTGGCATCTTGGCACTTTACACTAGTCGCGCGCAACTGGCATCGGCCGCCTATATTGGCGCGATGCTGCTGGGGTGCCTGCTGATGAGCTTTGGCGTTGGCCTTCCTGTCAAGGAATTGGTGATCGGCATTTCGCTTCTCGTTGTCGGCGGTATCCTTTTGTCCGGTCGTGCCACGGGTTTTGCTCCGGCTGTTGGACTTTTCGCGGTTTTTGGCCTTTTCCACGGATCAGCCTTTGGCGACGCGATCGCGGCTCAGGAAGCAGGGGCCGGCGTTGCCGTTCTGGCAGGCTATTTGGTCGGGCTTGGCCTTCTGCAATACGGCTTGGCACTCCTGGCCGGACTTGTTGTTCTCAATATGCTGAAGGCGACCGAGGCCAAACATATTCATGCCCGCTTCGCCGGCGCTGTTGTTGCCGGTGTCGGCACGTTTCTCACGCTTGAGAATATAGAAGGCCTCGTCTTCAATATGTTGGGTCTGGCTGTCTAGGAATCCCAAGCCAGCCCGGGACCGGCCCGCCGCATAGCCGAGGAGTCAGCATGACCGAAACTGCCTCATCCGTTTTAGCGAAGGGGTCACCGACATCTCATGGTACCTTTCGTGGGTCATCCGTACTTCACGTGTGCATGTCCTGTAGGGCACCTGGCTCTCCGCGTGAGCCACGAGAGAGTCGAGCCGGCTTCAAACTCTATCAAGAGCTTCGCGCGACGTTCCATGAGAGCCCATTGGGCCACCACGTGGAGGTCAGGTCCACCGAGTGCCTGAGCGTATGCCCGCGCCCCTGCGGAATCGCGCTCTCGTCGCCTGGGGCGTGGACTTACCTCTTCGGTGATCAGCACCCGGGCGAGAGTGCATGTGATATCGTAGAGTGTGTCTCGCTCTACATCGGTACCGGAGATGGGTTTATGCGGCGGGAGCGCCGTCCGAAGTCCCTTCGCGCAAGCATTCTGGGGCGTGTGCCGCCATACGAGGGGGGCGCTGATGCATCCTAGCAGAAGGCATGCTTCCGCTCAGCCAGGCCATCGCGTGGAGCGCCCTGGCCGTACCCGCCGTGGGTTTGGAGTCTCCGTCACTGCCCACTTGGTCAGACGCAGCGCGTGTGTTGGCGAGCGCTGAAACGCCTGCCGTGACGCCATCCAGCCCCATCTTTGGTCTCGCCGTGTCGCAGGGAGAAGAGAGAGCATGTTGATCAACACATCACCACGCCGCCCGAACCTCGAACGGGTTCGACGTATCAAGGAGGCATTGCGCGAAGCGCTAAGCCTCTCCCATGACACGACGGTCACGGTCACCGAGTTGGCGTGTCTCGAAGAGGGCTGTGCGCCCATCGAGACCGTGGTTGGCCTGCTTCGGCCCGATGCGCCACAGCTCCAGTACAAACTACACAAACCCACGGACGCCGTTGACGCCGAAGACCTGGTCCAGGTCTGCACGGCGTGGGGATTCGACGTCCAGATTCCGGTGCTCGCACCGCTGCTCCAGGAGAACTAGATGAATACGCCAAATTTAGATTTAGAAATTACACCTCGAAAAGTACCTGTTACCATCCTCACCGGCTTCCTCGGCTCTGGCAAGACGACTCTGCTCAACCGGATCTTGAGTGAGGAGCACGGCAAGCGCATTGCCGTGATCGAGAACGAGTACGGGGAGGTCGGCATCGATCAGGCGCTCGTCATCGACGCTGACGAGGAGATATTCGAGATGTCGAACGGCTGCATCTGCTGCACGGTGCGCGGAGACCTGATTCGCGTACTCGGCAATCTCATGAAGCGCCGCGACAAGTTCGACTATGTGTTGGTGGAAACCACAGGGCTTGCCGATCCCGGTCCGGTCGCTCAGACGTTCTTCATGGACGACGAGATTCGTGAGGAGTTCTCGCTTGACGGGATCGTCACGCTCGTCGATGCAGCCCACATCGAGCAGCAGCTCGGCCGAAGCGACGAAAGCACGGAGCAAATCGCGTTCGCAGACATCCTCGTGCTCAACAAGACGGACCTCGTCAACGGCGAGGCGCTCGACAGGCTCGAAGCTCGGCTCCGAGACATGAACCGAATGGCGCAAGTCGTGCGTAGCGAGCGAGCGAATGTCTCCGTCGACACGGTACTCAACCTCGCTGCCTTCGACCTGGACCAGGTACTTGAGCGTCGTCCCACCTTCCTCGAGTCGGAGTATCCGTTCGAATGGACTGGAGTCTATTCGCTCCATATCGGCCGCTACGAACTCAGCCTCGCCGATGGACCTGATCCGGCGATGTCGCTCGTCGTCGTGTCCGACCAGGGCACGGATGACGCTGCCCTCCGTGAGGGTGCGGAGTGGTGTGTGCGGCGGTACGCCGAACCTGCGGAGCTCATTCGCCCGGGGGAAGAGATTCCTGTCGGAAAGCATGTGAACCTCCGGCTCGATTCCCCAGGGCGCAAGTCGTTCTTCTTGGAGGTCGATACGCAGGCGCGGGTTGGCCTCTATGCCCAGCACACCGCGGAGGAGTTCGATCTCCAACTGACGAACGCGGATGGAGCGACAATCAGGCAAGAGGTCGAGCGAACCTGGGTCGCACAGCACGAGCACGACGACGAGGTGGGCTCGATCTCAATCGAGAGGGACGGCGACGTCGATCCCGACAGGCTCAACGCCTGGCTTGGCAAACTGCTCAGTGAGCGCGGGGTGGACATCTTCCGAATGAAGGGCTTCATCAGCCTCGCGGGTGAGTCGCGTCGCTTCGTCTTCCAGGGGGTTCACATGCTCTTTGACGGCCAGCCGGATCAGCCATGGGGCGACGCGCCCCGTCGCAATCAGCTCGTCTTCATCGGCCGCAACCTCGATGAGCAGAGCATGCGGCAGGAGTTCGAAGCATGTCTGATTTGAATGTCGCCAGGAGGAGTCTGCATGGTCGGCACCGAGAGCAGTGAAATCGTCTATGATGTAGTGGTCGTCGGCGCCGGTGCCGCAGGCGTGGGGGCCGCGGTGGCTCTCAAGCATGCTGGCATCGAGAACTTCATAGTTTCCGAGCGTCGCAAGGTCGGCGCATCGTTCGCCTCATGGCCGGCCGAGACTCGCTTCATCACGCCCTCGTACCCAACCAATTCGATTGGCATGCTCGATTTGAACTCGATCGCGATTGGAACTTCACCCGCGTTCAGTTTGGGGGTCGAGCATCCGACGGGTAAAGAGTATGCGAGATATTTGCGTGCAGTTGCACGATTCTTTGAGGTGCCTGTACGCCAGGATACCGACGTGATGCAGGTCGCAAAGGTTGGCGACGGCTTTCGCATCGATACGGCCGACGAGACCTTGCAAGCCAAGCACGTCATTTGGACCGCTGGCGAGTTCCAATACCCACGCTTAAGTGGGTTTGTTGGGAGCCAATTGTGTTGCCACACCGCGACCATCCCCAGCTATGAAGAGCTTGACGGTGACGACTTCATCGTTGTGGGTGGCTACGAAAGTGGTGTCGACGTGGCCTACCACTTGGCGTGTCGCGACAAACGAGTGCGGTTGTTCGACAAGGGTTGCCCGTGGGAGGACGAGAGTTCCGATCCCAGTGTCGCGCTTTCCCCGTTTACGCTCGAACGGATGCGTGAAGACCAGTTTGTTGAGCAAGTGGAACTGTTTCCGCACACCCCTATCGAATCGGTCACTCGCGCGGACGCCATGTATGAAGTTACGGCTCGGGACGGACATCGGTTTCAAACCCGCGTGCCGCCACTATTGGCGGGCGGATTTGAGGGGAGTCACAAGTTAGTCGCGGATTTGTTTGAACGACGCGACGATGGCTCTCCGCTTCTGAGCGAACACGATGAATCGACCATCGTACCGGGAGTGTTTCTCTGCGGCCCCACAGTTCGCCATAACAATTACGTCTTCTGCTTTATCTTCAAGTATCGACAACGATTCGCCGTTGTCGCCAAAGCAATTGCGACCTCGTTAGGGCTGCCGGCGGAAAATTTGGAAGAGTACCGCAAGTGGGGCATGTATCTCGATGACCTCTCCTGCTGTGGGGAGGAGTGCGTATGTTGACGGGAAACGACGAAGGGGCCGTCGTGTCTGGCGCGGGGCGAAGCCGACTAGCCAGGGTGCGGAGCATCGAATGGCTCGGACAAACGGCTGCCAGCGTTTGCTGGATTGGCAGCATGCTGGCTTACGGGATCAGATCCAGTGGGGATTGGTTGCAGTTATTTGCTGCATCCGCATGGCTGTTGGCCAACATCGTAGCGATTGCGACTGCCGAGGCTGATTGAGATGTCGGTAGTACTTCAAGGAGTCGGTCATCTCGTCTCCATCGGCCGCAACCTCAATGAGCAGAGCATACGGCAGGGGTTCGAAGCATGTCTGATTTGAATGTCGGCAGCTCGAAGGGTGCCCTTCGCCGGGGCTGGTCTGCGGCGGTCGGCGACTACGCTATCGCCGGGGGTTGGTGTCTACGCGGTGAGGCGCTGATGGTCGGTGATGCTGAGGGGAGTGTCTACGCATTCGACGGGAAGTCTGGCGCGACCGTCTGGGAGCGGCGCGGGGTTCATGAAGGTGGTGTGCTCGCGGTGGCGATCCACCCAAGTGGAACCGCGTTCGCTACGGCCGGCCAGGACAGACGAGTCTTAATCTGGAGTGCTGCCGAAGGTCAGGTAAGCCGGGCTATCGACGTCGGAAGTGGTTGGGTAGAAAACGTGGCGTGGTCGCCGGACGGCCAATGGTTGGCGGCCTCCTGCTCCCGGCAGGTTCATGCGTATGGTGCGGACGGCGCGGAGGTTTGGCGATCTGATGATCATCCCAGCACCGTCAGTGCGATCGCCTGGTCGAGCGTAGGGGAGCTGGCGACGGCCTGTTACGGTCGAGTGACGTTCTTCGACGCGTCCACTGGCGAGCTTCGCCAGAAGCTGGAGTGGCAGGGCTCCTTGGTGTCGATGGTACTGAGCTCGGACGGGGATATCGTGGCCTGCGGCAGCCAGGACAACTCGGTGCACTTCTGGCGTCGCTCCACGGAGCAGGACTCCATGATGTCAGGATATCCTGCCAAGCCGTCGGCCCTGGCTTTCGATGACACCGGCACCCTTTTGGCCACCGGCGGAGGGGAGGCGGTGACGGTCTGGAGCTTCCAGGGAAGTGGTCCCGAAGGCACGCGGCCCGGCGTTCTAGAGCTTCATGTTCAACCCGTCACGACGCTTGCCTTCGCTCGCCGCGCGATGCGCCTGGCATCGGGAGGCCGCGATGGTGCCGTGGTTGTGTGGTCGCTTCAGAGAGATGGAGAAGGCGGTCCGATAGGGGACGCGGTTGTGGCGGGTGTAGTGGCCGAATTGTACTGGCGGCCAGACGGGCGCGCGCTTGCCGCGCTCGACGCGCAGGGTGGCGTAACGGTTTGGCGGATAGGATGAACAAAGGCCCGAATTGCCCGCGCACGCGCAGTGCTGGGCCAAGGTCTCGTCTTCAATATATTGGGTCTGGCTGTCTAGGAATCCCCAGCCCGCCGATTTTGACAGGGGACACGGCTTCTTCTACCCTTGCGGAAGCAGCAAATCCGGTCTGAGCACGGCTTGATGGAGAGAGAGTGCATTCACGGTTGCTTTGGAGACCATCACCGCGTTTGCGTTTTTACGCGCCAGGCTTTGAGCCAGATCAGCCACCGTAGGCAGGAGTTTTTCCGGCGTCACCACCCGATTCAGCATCCCGACGGATAACAAATCGGTTGCGCCGTAGTGGCGGCAGGTCAGGATCATTTCCTTGGCGTGTGCCGGTCCCACATGGGCCGCGAGCAGGGTCACCATAGACGGACTCAATGGAGCCCCAAGGTCCACTTCAGGAAACCAGAACTCCGCTCCTTCGACGGCGACACGCAGGTCGCAGCCGAGTACCAGCCCCCAGCCTCCCCCAACCGCATAGCCATTCACCGCCGCGATCGTGATTGGCTCAAGGTGGACCAAGCTTGCCAGGACGCGTTCCGTCAGACGCGCCCGGCGAGGGGCGAATTCTCTGAAAATCTTTTCACGCTCGGCCGGATCACTGACGCCTTTCGTGAGCGACAGATCCGCACCAGCGCAGAAGGTATTACCTGAGCCGGTGAAGATCAGGACCCTGACGTCGGCATCGTCTCGGAGCTGGCATAATAGGCTATACAACTCCAGCAGGATGTCTTCGTTTAATGGATTGCGTTTTTCCGGTCGATTGAAAGTGAGAGTTGCGACACACTCTCTTTTTTCCAGTAAAAAATGTCTCGGCATCCTGCCTCCCAGACGAATACGATCCAGTTCCCTGATGTCGAATCGCTCGGACAGACCACCAAAGACACTTCCGTCGGGCTCTCAACCGAAAGAGAATTTTTGGAATGTTCAGAAATCCAACACTGTTATCGGGCTCCTACTCCTTTAAGTAGCTGTCGTCCTGGCCTGCGTAGAGAATGCCGTGGTTGTGGCCGCTGTGGACTTCCGTTCCCTTTAGGACCGCGGTCTTCCGCGTAAACTCAAATTTCACGCCGTCCTTCAGTACTTTTCCGACGTTCTCATACTGCCACGCACTCACCTTCTTCGCGTGAGGACGTGCGGCCATTGTCTCGAACCATGCCCTGACTTTCGGATGCTTTTTCCACACCCCGTCCGGAATGATCTTGCCGGCGTCATGAGAAACGAGATCCTGGTGAGCGGTCAGATCCGCATAGCTCATCTCATCGCCGCACAGATACTCACGGTCTTTGAGCCAATAAGTCTCGAGCAGGTCAAGGGACTCGTACAGCAGATAGCGCCCCTTCTTTATCTCCGCAGAAAAGTCCTTATCGTACCCGTAGATCATTGGGGCGAAGATCGTCCAGTGGAACGCCCCTCCTCCGAGGCGGAGCGTATAGGCGTACCATTGCAGAAACTGCTGAATATGCCCCTTTTGCTGCGGGTCGCGTCCGAACCAGTGATCGGGACATTGAAACTTCTCGTTCAAGTAGAAGGCAATGGCCGCACTCTCCCAGATAACAAAGTCACCATCAACGAGAATCGGTACTTGCCCAGTCGGGTTGTACTTTTTTCTGAACTCCGGTCGCTCGTTGATATCTGTGGTGATATCGACCAACTCGGCTTCAAAGGGAATGTCGTTCTCCAGCATGAATTGATGCGCCGCGCGACACGGCTGTGACGCGGGGTGGTGAAGGTAACGCAAGGTTGCGCTCATTTTAACCTCCTCCGTATTCTTTTCGGTGTCATTGATTAACTCGCCCTCTTGCGAGGCATTGTCGATTGGTAGAGCGGCTTGTCAAGAGGTAAACCCAACACGAGCGTATTTGCGCGAAAACCTATGCTCACAGCCCCTGATTCAGCATCAGAGCCGCATATTTCTACCGAGATATACACACTTCTTCCTATAGCCCCAAAGCGACACTGCCAACTGTATGAACAGTCGGCAGTGTCGCACCATATAGCGCTTTTATACCGATCGTTCAACACTCAAGACCTAGCTGGACTGGGTGGCGAGGTGACGCGGTGGGCTGATTGCAAATAGAATATTGACCGAGCAGTATAAACTGCCTATATCGGTTTGTACCAACCGGTTCAAACACTAATCCTGCGCTGAACAACCGATAGGGGCAGCACAATCGGCAACCTCACCTCATCTATATCAAACAAGACCAAACATTTCCGCCATGACGAAAGGAGCAAAGCAATGAAGGCAGGCTGTTTATTTGACTTTCGGAATCCACCCCAATGGGCGCAATCCTACGCCGACCTCTATAACGATACCATCGACGATATGGTTGCCGTTGAAGAGCTCGGCTTTGATACCGCGTGGACTACGGAGCACCACTTTCTTGAGGATGGCTATCTCCCCTCCCAGCTCGCCGTCCTATCAGCGGTGGCTGCCAGAACACAGCGCATTGGTCTCGGCACATTCGTCTTACTCCTCCCCCTGCACGACCCCGTTCGCGTCGCCGAAGACGCAGCAGTCGTCGATCTCATTTCGCGTGGACGGCTCATTCTTGGCCTGGGCCAGGGCTATCGAGTCGGCGAGTTTACGGGCTTTGAAAAAGATCACAAGCGACGAGGCTCAGCCCTGACCGAGGGCATCGACATCCTCCGCAAGTCATGGTCTGGGGAAACATTTTCTCATACCGGGAAGTTTTGGAGCTACACAGACATTATGGTCACACCGTCTCCAGCCCAACCTGGAGGGCCGCCCCTGATGGCTGGAGCGAGGAGCATAAAAGGCATTCAGCGCGTGGCACGCATGGGCTGTCATTTCCTGCCCATTGGTGACACCGAGGACATTGATATTTACCGTACGGCCTGTACCGACCTCGGCCGAGAACCAGGCCAGGTCCGGATCCTGCGTTCGTGCTATGTGACCGACAAGGATGACAGCGAGTTAGATAAAGTCTGGCCGCACGTCAACTACCAGGTCGATCATTATGCCAAGTGGATGCATGAAGCCAATGACAAACCCGAAGACCGCACGAATACGTCAGATGGATTCCGCGATCTGAGTAACTTCTTCACCGGCCCACCGCAAAAAGTGCTCGATGAGATCAAAGCGTTTGAAGCTGAGTCGGGCATAGACGAACTCGTGCTGTTTTTCCATTTCCCCGGTATGGATCGCGCGGTGTCGCGGGGGTCTATGCAGCGCTTTGCCGCTGACGTCCTCCCACATCTACGCTAAACAAGCATATCTGCGTGCCGGGAATCCCTTCCGGCTTCGCCATTTATAAGGAATTATCCGTTTATTTTTCATCCCCGCGATGCACTACCGCTGGAATTTTCCAGAACACCGGGCGCATATCGATGCCGAGTTTGCACGTGGGCTTTCGCCACATAAAGACCCGGAAGGGCAGCAGGCTGATATTGCACCCATCCAGGCAGCTTTTTCCGGGTTCCCCGAACTGATGGGTGTTACGCCCACGACGATTCCTGCGATCGAAGGCTCGCACATCGAATGCCTTGAATTGCTGAACGCCCATTTCCTGTGCCACCCCTATGTTCTGGGTGGTCATCCCAGTAGTGCGGATTTCGGCCTGATTGGTCCTCTTTACGCACATCTTGGACGCGACCCGGTCCCTGCAGGTTTGATGAAGAATATTGCCCCAAACGTCTACCGGTGGACAGAGCGTATGTTCGAAGCCGGTTTGACCGATGGAGAATTTGTCGACACGCCGTGCGAGTTCGCCGCCGATGACAGCATTCCGGAAACTTTGATCCCGTTTATCGAATATCTGTTTCGTGACTGCGGCCCCCAGGTCCGGGGCATGGTTGAGACCTTCAACGCGTGGGCCAATCGTGACCCACAGCCGGTCTCGGGCACACTCGTGCAGGCAGATCCGGAAGGCACTGGAGGCGCGCATCCGAACCTTGGCGCGTTCGAATTCAATCTGCGGGGAACAATCATCAAGACTCAGGCATTTGCCAATGTTGTCTACCATTTTCAGCGGGTGCTCGATGTCGTCGCGTCCCTCGATCAGAGCGGTCGGACGAAGTTTGAAGCCCTCGTGGCGCAGACCGGTGGAAGTGAGCTGATGGCGACCAGGATCGAGCGTCGTATTCAGTCGGAACATTATCGGTTATCGCTAGCGTGATGTATGCGAACCATCAGTGGCTGCCGACACCGTGGATAACAACGGATTGAAATGACTGATAAGCGAAGTGCAATTTCGAGAGAGGAGGGTTCATTCCAATGACGCTTTACGCAGATTCTCGCTATCCCGTTTCTCCTACGATTGAAGCCTTACATGTTGACGAAATGCAGTCCTATGCGCGTAGCGGTACGTGGGGCACCGCAGCCCAAAGAACCGCAATTGCCGCCACTGCGCGTATCGCGCAATACGAACAGGGCTTACAAGAACCGGTTGGCGATGAGAAGCTGGCGGCACAGGCCAAACTCCCTGACGCGGCGGTGCGACTGGCGCGCGCGGTGGCGGTTGATTCGGAAAACATCGACCGCAAGTTTTGCCAGGACATACAAGCCCAGGGTGTGACCGAGGGCGCGTATGTTGAAATCGTCGCGCTTGTGTCGCGCCTCTCCAATCTTGACGTCTTTGCCCGCGGCCTCGGCATACCGCCCCGAAAATTACTGGAGCCCGCCGACGGTACGCCCCCCTCTTTCGAACGCCCGGCTGAAGCCGTCGATGAGGGATTCTTTACCGCGAGTGTCCCCAGCGTTCCGGAAGGTGGCGCATTAGCCGAATCGTTATACGGCAAAAGTCCGGCGGGGAATATTTTCCGCGCCGTGAGCCTCGTACCTGATGAATCCCGTCGCGTGATTGGCCTGGTCAGTCAGCAGTATTTCGGAGCTGAGCATTTGCTCGATTTTCACGCCACATCAGACCACGCCCTTTCGCGAGCCCAAATAGAACTCGTCGCAACCAAGGTTTCGGAACATAACCAGTGTTTCTACTGAACCACGTGGCATGCCCACCTGCTCCGTGAGAGCGGAAAAGCTCACAACCGAAACTACGAGTTAGCTGGTGCGATCGATGCAACTATTGACAGCGGTGTGGAACACGGGTGTGAACTCGTGCGATTCGCTGCTGCTTTGATGAAACCCGATACCGCAGAACTGGCGACAGCACGTGATGCGGTCGCCGAGCGACTAGGTCCCGATGCGGTCACGACGGCGTCGATCATCGGCGGCAACTTCAGCATGCTGGACCGTGTCGCCAATGCGATTGGAATCAGCGTCGATGCAATGGTCGTAAAACCCACCGCGGACTTTCGCGAAGCGCTGGGGATCAACGCGTTCCCATCGGCGGTGAATACACTACTCTGACGACTCCCGCTCAAATGTAGGCCCACCGGCACGTTGTGGGCACAAGGGTGAAGGATGTGTCATGACACACCCTTTTGACATCATAAGGCGATAAAACTGAACGAGCCTTCATTCGGCAACAGGCAGTAACAGGCGGAAGAAAAAAGTAAAATTGGCTTTGAATAATTCCTACACGTCTGCTAGGCCGTTTGTGTAGGAGGGGTGATATGAAATTTGGTCTGCTCATGCCGTTCTGGAATCCGGCCCGCTGGGAGCGTCCTTTTCCTGAGCTGTATCAGGACCTTCTGGACCAAATCGGCAGAGTCGAGGAACTTGGCTACGATAATATCTGGCTGACCGAGCACCACTTCGACACTGACGGCTGGTCGCCTGCGCTGCTGCCCCTGGCCGCCGGTATTGCCACCCGCACGACCCGCATCCGGATTGGCACGTTTATTCTCATTCTGCCCTTTCAACATGCCTTGCGCGTGGCCGAGGATGCCGTCACCGCGGATATTCTGTCCAATGGCCGGTTCGATCTCGGTGTGGGCAAAGGCTATCGCACTAAGGAATTTACTGCCTTCGGTTTTCCCCGTGAGCAGCGTGATGCGCGTCTGGAAGAAGACCTCGCTGTTCTGCAGGGACTCTGGACAAACGAGTCCTTCTCTTTTGACGGAGACTATTATCAGCTCAAAGATGTCCGTCTCACTCCGCGCCCCGTCCAGCAGCCCCATCCGCCGATTTGGATTGGTGCCCGTGGCAAGAAAGCGGTTCAGCGAGCGGCACGAATGGGGTTTCACCTGATGGGCACGGGGGGCAAGAAGGCGGTGCGGCGAGCGGCAAGAGGGGGGTTTCACGGGGGGGGCAGGGGAGAGGTGGCCCAGCGGGGAGCCTATGACGACGAGTTGGAACGGAATGGCCGGAATCCGAAAGATTACTACCTAGCCCAACTGCGCTGGGTGTATGTGGCAGAGAGTCGGGACAAAGCCTGGGACATCGTCGGTGAGCATATGCATTATCTCTTCTCCTCTGCTTTTCCGTTGCTCAAAGAAGCCGGCGACCTGCGGGCCGATCGAGCCATGGAGCGGGTGCCCAGCATTGAGGAACTGCGCAATATCGATCCCACCATTCCGGGCGGGGCGCCCATTGTGGGAACACCGGACGATTGTATTCAGGCCTTACAACGCTACCAGGACGAAACGCGGGTGACCCATTTGGCCATGGGCATGCATCTGCCAGGACTCGCACTGGACAAGGTGACCGAGTGCCTTGAGTTATTTGCTCAGGAGGTCATGCCACATTTTCGCTCATGAGGAGACTGGAAGGACGCGAAACACGCGGAGTAAAGGGGAAAAAGATGGCGAACGACCGTCACGGCAGATCTCCTCCAGAGAAGAGATTTATTTTTTCGCCCGAAGGTTGACAGCAGATTTTTCTGAGAGTATGCCGACGATAGAGTGTGTGTAAAACCATATATATAAAGGAGGGGAACATGCCGCAATTCGACACAGTGATTAAGAACGGTACAATCGTCGACGGAACGAAGGTGCCACGTTACCAGGCCGACCTTGGTATCAAGGACGGGAAAGTTGCTGAGATTGGGAAACTCAGCAGCAGCGATGCCAAAAAAGAGGTTGATGCCAGCGGGCAGATTGTTGCTCCGGGATTCATCGATCTGCACACCCACTACGATGCCCAGTTGCACTGGGACCCGTACTGTACGATCGGTAGTTGGCACGGTGTAACCACCGTTACCATTGGGAATTGCGGGTTTGGTTTTGCCCCGTTGCGGCCGCAAGACGCCGACCGGGCCATGCTGGCCTTGTCTCGTACCGAAGCGATTCCGCTGGAGCCCATGCGGGTATCGATGAAGGTGGACTGGGAAACCTTCCCTCAATACATGGATCGTCTGTCCCGCATGCCCTTGGGCGTCAACGTTTCTCATCTCTTCCCGCTGGCCCCAGCAGTGGCGTACGTGATGGGTGGTTTTGATGATGCCAAGAAGCGCTTCCCGAATAAAGAAGAGATGGACATCATTACCGGCCTGTACAAGGAAGCCGTGAAGGCTGGCGCCGCGGGTTGGTCCGCCCAGCGTCTGGTGCCCGAGAGCCGGGTGTCCGTGCAGCGCGACTATGATGGCACGCCGATGATCACCGACATCCTGCCGGATGAGTTCTATATGGATATGGCCAAAGCCATGAGCGAAGTCGGTGAGGGCTGTATTCAGTTTACCCAGTCAGGTGCAAGTGAAAGCACCTTTGGGGTTGAGGATGACTTCAAATTCCTCGAAAAGATGACCAAGACCGCCGGTCAGCCGCTGCTGTACAACGCCATGTTAATCAGTGACAAGCATCCTGAGTCCCACCAGGCCCAGTTGAATTGGGTCAATGCGGCCAACGAACGCGGCGCTCGTGTGTTCGGACAGGGCGTCACCGCTCGGGCCCCAGTGCGGATGACCCTGGAAGACTGGAACCTGTTTGACGGGATTCCGGCCTGGAAGGAAGCCACGCTCGGGACGGTCGAAGAGCGCAAAGCCAAACTGTCGAAGCCTGAACTGCGCAAGGAAATGCGCGAAGACTACGACCAGGGCGGCATGGAAACCATGAATGTTGTCTTTGGTGAGTTTGACAAGTTTATTGCGCGCAAGGTTCGTGACCGTGACCTTAAACTCAAATACGAAGGCCTGTCGGTAGAGCAAATTGCCGAAAAGGAAGGCAAACACGTCATCGACGCTATGCTGGATCTTTCGGTGGCCGACGACCTGCGGACCGAGTGGGCTGGCCCCGTGTCCAATGCCAACATCGAGGGCTACAAAGAGCTGATGGGCTCGCCCTACACGCTGCCGGGTGTGTCGGATGGTGGGGCGCACGTGAAGTTCATCACGCCGGCCATCTACCCGACCGAAGTCCTGTCCTGGCTGGTGCGCGAGCAGGGTGTTATGAGCCTGGAAGAAGCTCACTTCCGCCTGAGTGGGATCATGGCCTGGGCCGCGGGCATCAAGGACCGTGGGACGCTACGTACAGGTATGGCGGCCGACATCGTGGTCTACGATGCCGATACCGTTAAGGCTCTGCCGGGTGAGATCGCCCACGACCTGCCGGCCAACGAGTGGCGGCGGGTCCAGAAAGCCGAAGGGTATAAGCACATTCTGGTGAACGGTGAAGAGACCTTCCAGAATGGCGAATGCACTGGGAACACCTCGGGTGCGCTCCTCCGCAATGGTGAAGCCCGCTAGGTAAAACGCTTAGCGTATTACAGCCCGAATCGTAACCAAAGACGGGGAACCGGAGAATCGCTCTCCGGTTCCCCGTTTTTTTTCGCCGCGACAGAATAACTGGAATAGCTGCAATAGCTGCAATATCTGATAGATAGGACAGCCAAGAGAGGAGGGGATATGAAGTTTGGCATGTTCTACGAGATCCAAGTGCCCAAACCGTGGCACGAGGATAGTGAATTTGACATCTATCAACAGGTGCTTGATCAGGTCCAACTCGCGGATGCGGTCGGGTATGATTCGTTCTGGACGGTTGAGCATCATTTTTTTTCAGAATTTTCGCACTGCTCTGCACCAGAAGTCCTGTACGGTGCAGTCAGCCAACGGACACAGAATATTCGGATTGGACATGGGGTCGTATTGTTACCCTTTCCGTATAACCATCCGGTTCGGGTTGCAGAACGCGTGGCTGTGCTTGACCTGCTGAGTAATGGCCGTATCGAGGTTGGCACCGGACGCTCAACCACGGAAATTGAACTGGATGGGTTTGGCATTCCGCCCGAAGAGACACGGGCCCGTTGGGACGAAGCGTTGCGTATGCTGCCCCAAATCTGGACCAACGAAACGTTTGAATGGGAGGGGAAATATTTTAAAATTCCACCCCGCGAAGTCGTACCCAAACCGCGTCAAAAGCCACATCCGCCACTCTGGATGGCAACGACGAGTGCTGAAGGGCATGAACTGGCCGGCCAAAAGGGCTTGGGCCTCTTATCTTTCACGCTCCTGGTTGAACCGCCGGAACTCGCCAACCGGATTGCCAAGTATCGAGCGGCCATTAAAGACGCCAAGCCGACCGGTGCATTCGTGAATGAACAAACCGCGGTCTTTGCTATGGGCTACTGTGGTGAAAGTCCCGAGGAGGCGCGCCAGACAGCCGCAGACAGTATGGTCTGGGCAACCCGGCGGGCTATTGACATGGTTCTACCCATGGCCCAAAAGGCGAAGGGCGATTATAGTTACCTCCAGCAGATTTTTGGCATTGATATGGATACGATAACCTTTGATTACCTGTCCGATCATGACCTGGTCGTTGTCGGGGATCCAGAGGAATGCATCCGTACGCTCAAGCTTCACAAGGAAGCCGGGGCGGACAGCGTTTTACTGATGCAGCAAGTGCATAATATTCCACACGAGAAAGTCCTGGGATCAATTGAGCGCTTTGCGAAATATGTGATGCCATATGTATAGTGAGTAACGAGTATTCAACTGGTCTCCAGCCTCGCTGAGCGCTGACAATCAATCTCTGTATCCATAAAGGAGGGATTCGAGATGGAGATAGGCACGAGTGGGTATATTTCTGCTGATGGGCATGTGGTTGAGCCGGCAGACCTCTGGACAACCCGGATGGACAAACGGTTTCGTGATCGTGCCCCGCGGGTCGAATCACGGCCTGAGGCTGACTACTACATTATAGAAGGGCTGACCGAATTCCCGGTGGGCCTCGAAGGCGTGACCATCGAGGAGAAAATTCAGGGCCAAGTCACCACTCCAAAAGGCCGCCGGCATGCCGAAACGCGACCCGGCGCCTGGGACCCGCAGCCGCGCCTGGTTGATCAGGAGCGCGATCATCTACGGGCTGAGGTGATTTATCCGGGCGGGTTCGGCCTGCAGTTTTTCCACGTTCAGGACGCTGAATATCAGCGTGAAATCATTCGGGTCTATAACGACTGGATCAGTGAGTTTTGCTCGGCAGCCCCGGACCGCCTGCTGGGATCAGCCTTACTACCCATGCGGGGTCCGGTCGAGTGGGCGGTTGAGGAAGCCGAACGCATAGCCGGGATGAAGGGTATTCGCACAATCCTGATCCCGGCCGAGGTGGAGCGCTCGTATGCCCACTCCGATTATAACCCCATGTGGGACGCCCTGCAGGACATCGGGCTCCCGGTTTCCACCCACTCAGGGACTGGAACGGGTGAGGCCATTTTTGCCAAGATAGAGCGTCTTGGCACAGGGCTCGGCGTGACCGACAACAAGGTCTTGCAGCCGATGCGCGCCATGGCCGATCTCATCTGGGGTGCCGTACCGCAACGCTACCCGCAACTGCGGTTTGTGGTGGTTGAAGGCGGAATCGGCTGGGTGGCCTCGCTGCTCGGCTTCATGGATCATTGGTGGAACGATCACCGCCACTGGATGGAGCCTCAGCTGGACGAGGCACCGAGCACGTATTTCAAGCGTCAGTTCTGGGCGACGTTCGAGGACGATCGAGCTGGCATTCTGACCCGCGAACTGGTCGGGGTTGACCGCCTCATGTGGGGCTCGGACTATCCGCATACCGAGGGAACATTTCCCTATTCCCAAGAGCAGATCATGCGGGATTTTATGGGCGTGCCGGAAGCTGAGGTGTACCAGATGGTGACGGGTAATGCGGCGCAGTTGTATGGACTCGCTGAGCAGGAAACGAGTTGAACCGAGGAAACGAAGGAGGAATCGTAGATGGAGGTAGATACCCAAGGTTATGTGTCTGCGGACGGTCATGTTGTTGAGCCAGCAGACCTCTGGACCACGCGCATGGACAAACGTTTTCGTGACCGCGCCCCGCGGGTCGAAGCGCGCGAGGATGCCGACTATTACATTATTGATGGGCTGACACCATTTCCGGTTGGGCTCGAAGGCGCCACCATGGAAGACAAGCTCGCCGGCAATATCGAGACCATGGCGAGTCGGCACGCGGACACGCGGCCAGGGGCATGGGACCCACAGCAGCGACTGCTTGACCAGGACCTGGACCATGTCCGGGCTGAGGTTATTTACGCGGGCGCGTTCGGACTTCAATTCTTTACGCTTCAAGATGCCGAATACCAGCGCGAAGCCATGCGGGTGTATAACGACTGGCTGAGTGAATTCTGTGCCGCTGCGCCGGATCGGCTGCTTGGTGCGGGTTTACTGCCCGTGCGCGGCCCGCTCGAATGGGCCTGTGAGGAAGCCGAGCGTTGCGCCAAGCAGGGCCTGCGGACCCTTACGATTCCCGCGGATGTTCCCGATCGTTCTTACGTGACGTCGGACTATGAGCGTCTGTGGAGCACGCTCGAAGATATCGGACTGCCCGTTGCTACCCATTCCGGCACGGGAACGGCCGAAGAGTTTTATTCTAAATACAAACGCATGGGTACGGGCATGGCCGTGGTTGAAATGAAGATGTTCCAGCCCATGCGCGGTTTTGTCGACCTGCTCTGGAGTGCCGCACCCCAACGCTATCCAAAGCTGCGCTTCGTGATCGCCGAGGGTGGCGTTGGTTGGATCGCCTCTATGCTCGGTTTTATGGATCACTGGTGGAACGATCATCGTCGCTGGATGGAACCCAAGCTCGACGAAAAACCGAGCACGTATTTCAAACGCCAGTTCTGGGCTACATTTGAGGACGACCGAGCCGGCATTCAGACCCGCGATATCATTGGCGTGGATCGCCTGATGTGGGGTGCAGACTATCCGCACACGGAAGGCACGTTTCCGCGTTCGGTCGAGCAGGTCACCAAAGATTTCGCCGGGGTGCCTGAAGGCGAGGTCTATCAGATGGTGGCAGGGAACGCGGCGCAGTTGTATGGACTAGATCAATAGACGGATAGGACGCATATGGCAGGTTGTCTCGACGGCATCAAAGTCCTCGATCTCGGGCGCTATCAGGCCGGTCCACGCTGCGCGATGGTGCTCAGCGATCTGGGGGCAGAGGTCATTAAAGTCGAAGCGCCGGGTGGGGATGAGTCACGCGGCCTGGGCCGCGTTTACTGGTCCGCCTACAACCGCGGGAAGAAGAGCATTACGCTGAATCTGCGCAGCGAGCAGGGCATCGCTCTCCTTAAGGCACTTGTGCCCAAAGTTGACATGCTGCTCCAGAATTTTCGGCCGGGAGTTATGGATAAGATGGGCTTGGGCTATGAGACGCTCAAACAGCTCAACTCTGGGCTTATTCTCATCAACGTCTCCGGCTTTGGCCAATCAGGACCGTACCGGGACCGACCCGCCTATGATCCGATTGGCCAAGCCATGTCCGGTCTCATGGGCTTCACCGGATTTCCGGACGGTCCACCGGTCATGACGAATTCACCCATCATTGATCGGATCACGGCGCTGCACGCCACTATTGGGGCGCTGGGTGCCCTCCACCACCGAGATGTCACCGGAGAGGGACAGTCCCTTGACGTGTGCCTGCTCGACACCGGCTATACGCTGATGGAGATCCCGATCGCCCAATATCTTCTCACTGATAAGGAACCACCACGACGGGGCAATACCCCCGGCGGTATCGCTCCGTGTAATACCTACCAGGCGAAAGACGGCTGGGTCTATATTCTGGCCGTACCCCAGCATATGTGGGGGCGGTTCTGTCGCGGAATCGGTCGAGAGGATCTCACGGACGACAAGCGTTTCTCCAGTATTGCCGGGCGGGCGTCGCATGCGGACGAGGTCAACGCGCTGGTCGATGCCTGGGTGCGGGATAAGACGGTGGCCGAGGTCGTGCAAGTCCTGGAGCAGGCTGAGGTGCCGGTCGGGCCGGTGCATACCATTCCACAGGCAGCTCACGATCCTCACCTGTGGGAGCGGAAAATGCTGGTCGAAACTGAGGATCACGAACAAGGGCACACCTATGTGCCTGGGTTGACCGTCAAATTCTCGGATACTCCCGGAAAAATCGGACCGATTCCACAGCCCGGAGAACATAACGGCGAGGTGTATGGCGAGTGGTTAGGGCATACGGAAGCGGCTCTGACACGTTGGAAAGAAGAGGGGATTGTTTAAACCGATAGCCACAAAGGAGGCGCCATGGCAAACGGACAAGAAAGTATGAGCACGAGCGTTGCCCGGTTCGAAGAGCTGAAACCGATTGACTACGCGAGCTTTATCAAGAACTATAAACCTGACGGCACTCAGGGCTATGCGCTGATCGGTCGGGCGGGCAAGACCAGCCCTGCGATCAAGGGTGACCACGGCTTTACCATGGCCATCAATAAGGTCAGTCCGGGAAAGGGAGCCCCGTTGCATAGCCATCCGAAACCCGAGGTATTTGTGGTGCTGTCCGGCACCTGCGCCTTTTTCTGGGGAGACAAGGGCGAAAATGAGGTTGTCCTCGGACCGTGGGACACGATTTCCTTTCCGGCAGGAACCTCGGAAGGGTTTCGGAATATAGGCGACCAGGAGGCCAATCTTCTGGTTGTCCTGAGCGGCTCGGAAGTTGGTAAGGTAACGTTTACGAAACAGAGCGAGACGGCTGAGGCGGCCAGCGTCGAGGCCTAGTATCCCGACCGAGAAAAAGGAGGATTTCCCATGGCAACATTTTCAGTTGATCAGGTTGATATTTTTGGCAAGGGTGTATTGCAGGCCGAGGGAGTAGTGGTGGACAAGGAGGGCAACGTCTTTGGCGGTGGTCGGAACGGCATTATGTATAAGGTCACACCCGATGGCACAGTGAGTGAGCTCGCCACCCTGCCCGAGGGTTCTATCCCCAATGGGGTGACCATGGATAGCAATGGCGATCTGGTCTACTGCGATCTGGGCAAGCAGGCCATGATGCGCGTGACCCAGGGCGGAGAAGTATCGCTGATTGCAGACCAGGTTGGCGCACTCAAACTGACCCTCCCGAATTTTGCCAGCTACGACGCCGAGGGTAATCTCTACGTCTCGAATTCGAGTACGTCGAGTATTGAGAATGTCCTGGCCGAGTTGGCTACCCCCTCACCCAAAGGGGCGCTGGTCGTTATCCGTCCAAACGGGAAGAGTGAAATCGTGGCCGAGGGTATTTATCTGGCCAACGGCACCGCGATCGACCCGAAAGAAGATGCGGTCTACGTGCTGGAAAGCACCCGGAACGACTGTCTGCGCATTCAGATCAAGAAAGATGGCACGTTTGGGAAGCCCGAGATCTACTCCAAGGATTTTCCGGCCCTGCCAGACGGCATGGCTTTTGACGTGGACGGTAATATGTACGTCACGCTTCCGGCGGTAGTGACGGGCGGGGATATGGTGCCGGCCCATCAAGTCATCGCCGTTGATACCAACGGAAACTGGAGCATGCTGATCGATGACTCGGCCGAGGGCAAGAAGCTCAACTTCCCGACGAACTGCGCCTTCGGTGGACCGGATTTGCAGACGCTGTATATCGCCAATCTCGAAGGCGATCACTTCAGTTGCGTCAAGACGCCCTACACCGGCCATCCGCTCTACCATCAGCGCTAAGGGGAAGGTGGGCTATGAAGGCAATGCGAGCACACCAACCTGGAGGACCGGAGCAACTCCGCTATGAGGATGCCCCCGACCCTGAGTTGGGGGCGGCTCAGGTCCTCATTCGGGTTCGGGCGATTGGGATCAACCCTGCCGATTTGGTCCGGCTGTCCGGCAAGCTTGCTCCACTGAAACTTCCCTATATCACTGGTACGGATGTGTCTGGTGAGGTCGAAGCCGTGAGTCCCGGCGTTACACAGGTTCAGGTCGGCGACCGCGTATTTGGCCGCGCGATTAGTGCCGGCTATGCAGAAAAGACGTGCCTGCTCGCCCAGGAGGCAATACCCCTGCCGTCTGCGCTCTCTTTTGCTGAGGGGGCCGCGATCCCGATACCGTTTTATACGGCCTATTATGCTTTGCATCATAAAGCAGGGGTGCAGGCGGGAGAAACGGTCCTGATTTCTGCTGGTGGCGGTGGCGTCGGCGTCGCGGCCATCCAGCTGGCCAAAGCCGCGGGGGCGCGGGTGATTACGACAGTTGGGTCACAGGAAAAAGTAGACCGGACACGCGAACTGGGT
This sequence comes from Desulfurellaceae bacterium bin18, assembly GCA_002238415.1. Classification (GTDB taxonomy): domain Bacteria; phylum Desulfobacterota; class Binatia; order Bin18; family Bin18; genus Bin18. The sequence continues at coordinate 21,033 of MPMI01000001.1, forward strand.
GCTGAGGTAGCGCTGAATTATAAACAGCAGGATTTTGCGGCAGAGGTTCTCAAGCTGACCGAGGGCAAGGGAGTGGATGTCATCATTGAGAATGTCGCCACAGATAACTTGGCTGCCGACTGCTCAGCCGTTGCCAAGTCCGGCCGTATTGTCTTAATCGGTACGGGCACCGGCAAAGCTCCGGACGCTACGTTTGGCGTGCTGCCCGCTCTCATCAAAGATATCACCTTCTATGGAATGAGCCTCATTAATGCCGCCCAGGTCATCCCGGAGATGGCGGCCGCACTCACCCCGCTGTTTGCCGATGGCACACTCAAAGCATTGGTGAGTAAGACGTATCCGTTGGCTGAGGCTGCTCAAGCCCTGAATGACCTGCTTGCGAGTAAAGTGTTCGGCAAGCTGGTTCTGACGCCATAAAAGAGTCCACTCAGCAAAAAGGAAAGGAAGACGATGGCACTCACCTTAGCGCTTGCAGAACAATTTATCGCCGCCGCCAAACTCAAGGCCCAAGAGAAGGGGTGGGACATGAGCTTTGCGGTCGCAGACTCATCCGGGAATCTGGTCGCCCTGGCTCGTATGGATGATGCCCGCTGGCTGACGACCGGCGTTGCCCAGAGCAAGGCGTTTACCGCCGCGACTTTCCGGCGCACCTCGCGTGAGGTGGCCGAACTGGCGGAATCCCGCTCGCAATTATTCGCGAGTGTGTCTGAGATTGTTGGACGGCCGTTGCTCTTGGCCGGAGGCGGTCTACCACTCTCAGTGAACGGTGAATTTCTCGGTGGCGTCGGAGCCAGTGGCGGGACAGAAGATGAAGACATCGAATGCGCCCGCGCCGCGCTCGATGCCCTCGGAGCCGAATAGGCAGACCAACAGCCACCCGCATGGTCCAGCCTATTAACGTCCTGCTCATTGGTGCGGTGGGAGACGCTGTCATCGAAAAGATCGAGGCGGTCGATCCCCGCATTCGAGTTGCCGATGCACGCGGGAAGTTCGAGGTTGAGTACGCTGAGACCTGGCCGGCGGAATCCGTTCGGCGCTATGTCTCAAAAGCACTTGTTGCGGCGAACACCTCGACCCGCGCCGAGCGGGATGCCCTGCTGGCTGAAGCCGAGGTCATCTGCATTCGCTTCCCTTTTCCGCTCGATCTGCGTGCTCGGACGCCACGCCTCAAGTGGCTCCACCAAACACCTGCGGGTGCCTCGAATTTGCGCATGTGCGACATCTGGGGCAGCGATGTCGTCGTGACCACGTCGCGCGGTCTGAATAACGCCTTGCCTATTGCAGAATATGTGCTGTCCCTGATCTTCCTCTTTGCAAAGTCGCTCCCCCAGGCTTTTCACGATCAGAACAATCAGGCGTTCGAACGTCGAGCCTATCGCCCCATATTAGTCCAGGGAAAAACCGTCGGCATTATCGGTTTGGGTGGCATTGGGAGTGCTGTTGCACATCTTGCCAAAGCCGTGGGTATGCGGGTCGTGGCAACCCGGCGCTCAGCAGCCACCTCGCAGAGTCAGACGCAGGGTATCGATCAACTCCTGCCGCCATCAGAACTCGCGGTTTTGCTTGAGCAGAGTGATTTCGTTGTGGTGAGCACCCAATGGACACTGGAAACGGACGGACTCATTGGTGAAACCGAGCTGCGCCAGATGAAACCGAGCGCGTATCTCATCAACGTGGCCCGGGGTGAAATCATTGAGCAAGCGGCGCTCACCCAGGCATTGCAGGCAGGCTGGATCGCCGGGGCTGGTCTGGATGTCTACACTGGGGAATTCACCGGGCCGCCACCGGAAGAAATCTGGCAGTTGCCGAATGTCGTCATTACTCCGCACACGTCAGGGGGAACGGATGTCCAGCAGGCCAAGGGCCTGGAATTGTTCTGCGAGAATCTGCGGCGCTACGTCAGCGGCCAAGCTCTGCTGAATGTCTTGGACTGGGAACGGGGCTACTGAAATCTAGCATGAGCAACAATTTTGTGGTCTCTACATTGACCACAACCTCTTCGTCAAAGCCTCAGGAAATTGTCATTTTGCGACGAAGTCCCGAAATGCCTTAAGCAAGGATTGATCTTCATTCCCCATTTCTTTTTCCTCTCTTTGCGTATTTTTAAGTGTTGCCGCCTTTAACTTTATATACGTTCCATTATCAGTCGTTCCCAGGAACTTCCGCCCATCATGAAGTCGTGCGACAAACGTGACTTCTTTGTCCCTTCCTCCAAGGAGCAATCCAGCAAGAAGACCCGCAGGTCCAAGCAAAACTCCACCTGCTAACCCCCAACCCACGGTGCCGCTGAGCCGTTTTACCGATTGTTCGGTGGCAATCTCGACCTCTTCAAGTTCCGATTCCGGCACCCTCTCTTCCTTTTTGAATATCAATCCCTGTTTTGTCGGAAGTATCAATTGGCCAAACATGATGATTCCATCACTCCCTTCCAGGAAGTCACCCGCATGGATTCTAAAGCTACAGGATGCGACCATGTGCATTTTTCTCCTTAATTCAGGCTCTTGGCTATTATCAAACCTCTTGTCCTCCGACATCCATAGTGGGGCCGTTGCCGACTTCATCGGTAAATAGGGAGTCAATCCCCATTGGCATAACATAGCCGTCGCGTATAGTGACGATTAAGTTCAGCAGCATGATTGTGGCAATGGTTTAGTTTGCAATGCTACGGCCCGAAAAACCCTATTAGAGCGGACAGCAACAGCGATTATATGCTTCCACGGTTCCCTCCGTACGATCGCGTCGGATACAATCCTCAAGCTATCCTGGTCCAAACGATCAACACAGGGGAATAAAACCTCAGTGACTACCAACCACCATTCTCGATACTTCGCTACCCGCTCCTGAATGCGCTTGTTAGCGGATTTCTTGTCAATGGCAGATTGGATATTTTTGACCAGCGTATCTACAACAATGTCACCCTTGATTTCCCCTCCTATGTAGACTTCATATTTGCATCTGTCTGGGTTGTCGGTGATCTTGCCCAGAATCTTTAAAGTGAGGCCATGGGGCAGTTTGATAGGGTTGTGTTCATATCGCCAGGTTCCCGAATCCGGGTTTCTGTAGTGGTCTTCTAGCACCCGCTTGATGTGTTTCCTTAGTTCCTTCTTTCTCTTGCCCTCGTCCACAGATTGGAACATCGTCTCATCCTCGTACTCGATGGACACCCAGTAGCCTCGACCGTTTTCCGCAGGACCAAGGGACTTGAATGTCTCATCTAAGAATTGCCAAACTGACCTATGAGCGAGCGAATTGATAGTTGTTACTTCAATGGCGATGTCGCCATCCATGACGAGGTCGGGCGGGTCCTGACCATCTGTTAAGTGACAAACCTTATGACCTTTGGAGCGCAGCCATTCGGCGACCAATTCTTCGTCTCGATTCATGTTCCTATGCTCCGTTGCTTCAAACTAGCCTATTAGAGTGTTTCACAATAGGTTATAGACCCTCATTGAAAAAGGAAAAATAATGGTACGGTCCTAATTCGGCAGCTCCTTTTCAAAGCGGACCATCAGGCTGCCCTGCTCCCATGACTCAGCCCCAGGCGGTATCCACACGCCTACTTGCGATAGGCCCTAGCAGCATAGCTTTGTCCAGACGTGGGAGCCGGGCCACACACGTTCTGCCTCGGCTGCTATCCGTCGCCAGCCCCTCCCCCCTCAAATATCCAGGTCCTGAGCGGAGCGATAGCGGACGCGCACGACCACCCATATCTTTTCTTTGCTCCCGTAGGGCTTGAAGTAACGTTCTATGACTTCCCATATGTCTCAGCCTAAAGCGAGCGAGCCCGTGTAGGGAGAGAAGATAATATCCCCTACGGCAGGGATCATGCCGAAATCTTCAAGGCCGAATGTTTTGCGCTCGCTTTTGTATTGTCCGTCCTTCTCAAAGTAAATTTGAATGATGACTTCTCGACTCATTTTCTCCCTCCTTTCATCGACTCTCAACGATGATAAAATTCTGTAACGCCTCCGACCACTCCACCACGACCGAACGCCCCGCCCCGCGAGAAACATTGCTTTCTTCGATCGGGGTAAGTAACATTGGCCGATGCCTACCCTCCTCATTGCTGTCGTGTTTACCCTCATCGCGTCTCTTGCCCAGGCCGATACGTCTCGAACAAGCGAAACCAAGGATATGAAGACCTACGGCAACTGCATCACCTTCACGGAAAGGGACCTCTTCACCGATGAGGAGTACTACACCGTCACATGCGGGGAAGAAACGCTCACCGACGCAACGGCAATCGGGATACGGTCCCAGCGAGACGGCCTCTATGTCATCCTCAGTAAAGGACTCCAGTTTCACCTTGAAGACCAGGTTCCCGTCATTATCCGTGTGGACAAAGGCCCGGTCATCCGGCGCTCTGCCGATTGGGACCGCCAGAACCCCAGAAGAGCTTTCATTCAAGACGACCACTTGGCCCGCCGCCTGCTCGACAACCTCGCCAACGGACAGAGAGCAATCCTCAAAGTCGGAGACGAAGGCGGCAACATCCAGCTAGACGGCTCCCAGCGCGCGGTTGCTGACTTCCGCCACCGTGCCAGCCTGCAACCGCAGCAAACCCTCGAAATCCCCGCCCGCGCCTGCTGACCTCACCGCGTAGCCAGGGCAAACGCGCCAGAACCCCTACGGCAACCTGTCACGCTTCCCGCAGGCTTGCCACCCGCCTGTCTCATCCGATGTTGCGCCGCCCTGCCATGACGCCGGCACCGTCCTATGGGACGGCCCTACCGTTCCATACGGTAGTTTTTCTTCGTCAGGCACTCGAACGTTATACAGCGATATGCTCTGCCGCGCTGATATACTTCACCGCGCCTGTCCAGTAGGTTCGGGTCGGCGCCCGCCTGGATGAGAGCGCGTTCTAATTCTGCTACTCTGTCCTCCCCAAAGTCCATTTGGGAATGAAGTGCGGTTCCACCATCGTGGTCTTGGGCGTTCGGGTCGGCGCCGGCCTCAAGGAGGACCACGATCACTTCAAAGGCATAGACACCTGGAGCATCCGCCGCTTCGAGAAGTGGCGTGCGCCCCTCATTATTCCGCGCATTGGGGTCGGCACCGGCTGCGAGTAAGAGTGACGCCGCCCTCCCGTTCTCATTAGTGTATATGATCCGATGCAAAGGGGTAGAGCCGTCTGCATCCCGGGCATTGGGGTCGGCTCCTGCCTCCAAACACGCCTGCACCCATGCCGCCGAATCGTATGCCCCATTGCCCTGCCCTGTCACCCATCCCTCGCAATTCGGCGGGTCCGTACTTGTGGGTGCTGCAAAGGCGTCAGCCAATTCCAGATGTTGGGTCGCCTGACTCCACGTAAACACGGCATTGTCTCCCTGATGGGGAAAGTCTTGCACCGGCAGGGTGAGAGACGCGCCCTTGACAAACGCCTCCCGAAACCGTCGGACCGTAAATACACTCCGATCAAACTCCACGCCGTCATCGTAGACCACAGCGGTATGCTCTCCATCGTCGAGATTGCCCCAATTCATGATGGAGACAAAGCCATTATCTGTATCTCCACAGACGGAGGCCGTATCCACTCGCTCATTAGGGTAGGCCAAGGGAAGCGGCTCGCCCCCATTGAAGCGGACCGTCAATTCCACTGCATCGCATTTCCAGCCGGAAACCACGCCAATCCCGGATACAGTCGTGTGAGGGCCAGGGGTCCCCAACCGGGCGGCGTTAACCACGCCGGATGTCATCAGTAGGAAGGCCGCTATGATCCCAATGATCCATCGATGCTGCCTTGTGTCCCTCTCGTGATGCTGGAGTCCCGACAAGAATGCCGGGCCGTGTCTCCATACACAACAACGAACGATGTGAAGTCTTGCTTGTCCACCACGACACGGGTAGCTACTCCCGTGTCCGCATGTGGCTCTTATATTGGGCAAGTGACCCGACGCGCGGGTTCGTTGTCCCGTATGGAGATGGCGCTATCGTGACAGGAAGCGCCTGGACGGTCAATGGACGACGAAGGGGAACCAACAAGCCAAGGGCCTGGAGTTGTTCTGCGAGAATCTGCGGCGCTACGTCAGCGGCCAAGCCCTCCTGAATGTACTGGACTGGGAGCGCGGCTACTGAAGCCTGGCACCGAAAACAATTTGACGGGGAGCGGGCTCCGTCACGGAATAGTTAGGTGTGTTCCAATGGTGTGAGGATACGAGAAGCCTTTTCCTGCTAAGCTTTAGGAAAAAATACGGCCATCTCATCTAGGCTTACCCGTCGTCCAGTCTACAGATCGCCCCCGTCGCGTCCGGACTTCCTTCATGTATACGCGGTCCAAGGAGTCTATCCAAGCCCTCGGGTGAGGCCGCGCCTTCTCCCGTGCCTGCTCCAGTGCCCTCCGTGCTACCTGCTCCGCCTCCCGTGCCCTTCGTACCTCCCCGTATAACCGCTTCCCTACCTTTGTACTTAGTAACATCCGTGTGGCCTTCCCTTTCGTCCATGCCGTCCATGCCTCCGGACCTACCTGCTCCACTGGCTTGTATGCGTTCCGTGTCCGCTCCGCCTCCTGGCGTGCCTGCTTCCATGCCCACTTCCATTCCTTCTCCCAGGCTGCCCGTGTTACTCGCACTTTCTCCCGCGCCTGCTCCCATGCCTGCCGTGCCTGCTCTATCTTCCGTACCTCTGTCGCCCACCATTCTCGCGATCTACCTGCTTCCATACCTGGATCCTCTCTTTCCAGTGACCGCAGATGGGCTTGCGTTAAGCTTATACTCGGTTCCGTCTCTCTACCCTTTTCTCAGTATTGGCCGTTTTCGCGTTGGGATTCTTATACCGTAGTGGCCTGACTAGCTGTGCGACTCCGAGTGCAACCATCACCCGGTCGCTGAACTGACCGAATCACTAGCAGATAATGGGAAAAAGCGAAAGATATCGAACAGAGATGTGGCTGCCCGTACAGAGGAGTGCCTGCCCTCTTGTAGGTCTCCTTACAGGAGAGACCGCTTGAAAATATGCCTCGCGCCATGAACCTGCTCTCTTGGCTTTTATATCCCCCTAGCGACTAATGCACAGGCATAGTACAGTGCGTGCAGGCGTCCCACGGGTCTCCTGTTAGCCTCGGGAGGTCGAAATTCAAAACATGTGCAGAGGTCATACACTCCCTTTTCAACGCTCCCGTTCGTGGCTGCTCCTTGGCCTGCTGCTCGTTGGGGGTCTGGTTGGATGCGGCCCTGTGACTGATGACGGCGTATGGCTGACGGAAATATTGCGCCGTATACAGCGCCCCCCGAAAGTCCACTCTGTCAGCGTTGGATATATTCCGAGATTGACGCGACGGAAGCCCCCCATGCTCCCTCCGCTGTATGTGCTCGTCTTACGGCCGCTTGATCGTCGCTCGTCCGTGCGCATACACGAGACCCGACAGAAAAGCATTGCGCTGCCCGATGACCAAGGTGCTCTCATCGGATTCTCTGGTCTGAATTTTGAAGAAGGACAAGTGACCATCGCTCCGGCTGGCAGCGTCCCTGATCTCGGGACATTGCGCCACATGGACGCGGGGATGCCGCAGCTCCCGGATATCCCCAAGACCTTCTTTACCCTCGCCCGGCTTCCCGAGACCGTACAATACGCCCTGACTTTGCACTTTCGCGAGGCTGGCATTGAAACGGAAATGTTGCCGTTTCCGTTTCCGGAGCCGCTATCGGCGGAGAATCAGCGGGCGACCTATGCCCTAGGCTGTACGATAGACGATTTTTCCCTGTTCAGCCTGCGTCGCTATCAACAGGTCCGGGTCGGATCACGTCGGCTCGAATTGCCGGTACGCGGACCCACACGCGCCGCGGTCTCACTCAGACTCTCGTTGCATCAGCTGCCGTCCGGTCGGATCGTGTGGCAAGAACGGGTCTGGGACGTTATCCACGACCCGCCGCGAGGGGGCACGCAACACCGCTATCGCACGGCTGACGATGCCCTCACCCTGGCGCTCAGCCGCACGGTTGGGCGGATTCTGTCGATCCCGAAATTTCAAGCTGCCCTGCGTCTTCCTCGTCCTGATGCGGCCCTCGCGCAGGGGCCGCACGGATTACGGTTCAGTCGCCCGCAGTCGAGCGATCTGCTGACGTACCTCGGCGACAAAAGGCGCTCGGGGATCTAATCGAAGAGCCTGTTCATAGGCGGCTACGGCCTCGCCCGTCTGGCCTGTTTTCCCTAGGGCCTGCCCGAGGCTCACATAGGCATAGGCGTAGTCAGGCTGAAGATGGATCGTCTGCCGCCACGCGTGCATAGCCCCTGTCAGATCACCTTCTGCCGCGAGTAAATGTCCAACGCGATGATGCACATGGGCTGAAGTCGGGACCAACTGTAAGGCTTTGCGATAGGCTGTCAGCGCGTCTTGACTATTCCCTTCGGCCTCACAGGCTCGGGCAAGATGAATATGGGTAGTCGCGTCATCCGGATTGAGACGTGCGGCTTCGCGAAATGCCGTTATTGCCTGGCCCACTTCCCCGCGTTCTTGCAGGGCTACCCCTATCCGGTAATGCGCCTCAGCATAGCCGGGAGCTTGGTGTATGGCTTCGCGCCATTGGCGAATCGCCCCATCTAAATTTCCTTGATTATAGAGGGCATAGCCCTGTCTGAGATGCTGCGAGGCGGTGGATGACACGGGCGGTGGTTGCGGGGTGTCCTGAGACGAGATGACCGGGTCGGACGCTGGTAGCTCAGGGACTGCTGGTGGAGTGTCCTTGAGCGGGACAGCCGCTCTCAGTCTCTGGGAAGATGGCGGTAGGGGGGGGGGCTGCGCCGGAACTTCTCTGTCAGGCGTCACACGTGGTGCGGGGACAGGGGGCGTTGCTCGGCGGAGTGGTGCCGGAGGGATATTTTTTGCCACTTTTTTCGCGAAGACCGTCGGAGCGGGAGACGCGGGCGCCTGGGCTGGCCTGGGGAGAACGCGCTGAGAGCTGGTCTCTGGGACGCGGGCAAAGAGCACCTGCGTGTTGCCCTGTTGAGGACCACCGGCTTGTTCAGCGTTGTCATTGGAAGCGTAAGGTTTGTCCGGTTTATTCAGGGTCGCCGTCACCACATGGGCCTGTTGTTCAACCGAAAAAGGCGGAATCTGGTTCGCTTTGAGGTCAAGCACGAAACGGGTGTAGTGAGGATGGGAGCCGGCCCGGACCCGCGTAATCAGCGCATCGGCTGCGGTATACGTGGTTGAGGCTAAGCGCTCGACTTCTCCTCTGACATCAATGACTAAGCGGGCCGGTGAGAGTAAGGCAAAAGCATGGACAGAGCCCGGCGGCCGGGAAAAGTGGAGGCTGAGGGTCCGTTTGTTTCTGCCCTGAGCGAGCTGTATCTCCTGCACATACAACCCCGAGGGCCGGGCAAGAGATTGCGCAACACTCTGACAGGGGGCTATCAGACCCAGCCCGGTCAACGTCACGATGAGTAAGAGGAAAGCGGCCTTTTTCTTCATCGCTGCTGTTTTCTCGCTACGATCCTCGTAAACGCGTCACCCGTTTGCGTATCTCTGCGCACAGGGCCTCTGCCTTGCCTTTTTTTCGCCGATCCTCAAACGCTTGTGTAAAGCGAACGCAGATCGGTACGGCGTTCTTATAGGTAGACAAGGCATCTTTCTGCCTGCCCATCCTTTCGAGCGCTTCGCCGTAGTTGGCATAGGCGTAGGCGTAATGAGGAGCCAGCTGTATGGTCTGGTACCACTCATTTGCGGCACCCTGCCAATCCTCCCTCCCGGCGAATATATATCCCAGCCGATTGTGGACGTACGGTGCGGAGGGAACCAACTGTAAGGCTTTTTGATAGGCGTCAAACGCCTCCTGCTCCTTCCCCAGCGCTTCAAACGCGCGGGCAAGATGGACATATGCCGTGGCATTATCCGGCTCAATCCGAAGCGCTTGCTGAAAGGCAGCCGCTGCTTGGGTGTGATCCTTTTGGTCTCGGAATGCAATCCCTAACAGATGATGTGCCCGGGCGGCCTGCGGGGCTAAGCGCAGGGCCTCTCGCCACTCGACGATTGCCTCGTCAACCTTGTCGGCATCATAGAGAATTTGTCCCTGTTCAAGATGATAACGGGCTTGTTGTGACAAGGGTTCTGAAGAAGGGGAAGGCGTCAAGTCAGCCGGCGGGGAAGGGGGAGACGGGGTTGGGATCGAAGCCAAGACCGGAGCTGGACTCTCGGGTCCGGGCTGGGAAGCCAGCGTTGTCTGAGACCGCGAAAAGAGTACCTGTGTCCGGACCGGTGGAGAGCCACCGTCTTGTTCGCCACTTTGTTTTCCAAGTTTGGCAAACACCGTGGTCGCTTGGTGTTCAACCGAATGCACCGGCACTGTTTGGCCGCTGAGGTCCAGGACCAGGCGCAGGCGTTGGGGATGCGAGCCGGTGCGTACATGTGTGAGGAGCGCATCCTCTGTCTGATGGATACGGGACGGCACGTTTTGCACCGGACCATGCACATCAATGACAATGCGTGAGGGCGATGACAGGGAGAACGACCGGATGGAGTCAGGCGGCTGAGAAAACTGAAACAGGACCACCCGCGCCTCCCCCTCAGCCGTCAGTCGTATTTCTTGTAAGTGGAGCGAGAGAGCAGCGGACTGGGCAAAGGCAGAGGGCATGCCTAAGACGAGCGCGACGACTCCCAGCCTGATCTGGAGGGCGGCGAATGTCCTGAAGCCGGTTCGTTTCCTTTGCATGACGCTGCTTGCCCGGATAGCCAACCTGCCTATGAGCCTGAGGGACCGTGGTCGAGACGAAGCTGATGAGAGACGGTCGCCAGCTCCTGCTGCACGTCAGTGAGATGGGTTTCTACGTGTCGCAGCGAGCGCATAATCGCGCCACTGTCTGACTGCGTTTCAGGCGTGAGCCCGCCGGATTCAAGTAGCCGGCTGAAGACCCGCACGATTTCATCGGGCGTAATCTCCCCTCCGGGCTGATACCAGCGGTATAACCAGTTGCACATGCCGGTAAAGGCGTGCATCAGCAGCCGAGGATTTTCATTGATGACCTCGCCTCTCTCGATCCCGTTCCGAATTTCATTCTCGATGAGCAGATCAACCTCCTGTTGTATTTTTTCAACGACTCGAACCGTTTCCGGCGGGAGGTTTGCTTCCTCGCGAAACAGGAGGCGAAACAGCGGCTGGTCCGTCGTGATCGAGGCGATCTGATGCGCCATTACCTGGCGAATCTTCTCCGGACGTGAGAGCGGGCGGGCTAAGAGCTCTTCCAGTGTTGCCCGATAGTTTTCGAGGGAACGGGTAAAGATCGCTGTGAGTAGCGCGGCCTTACTCTCGAAATAGGTGTAGAACGTCACCCGCGAGATGCCGACCAGGGAGACGATGTCATCAAGCGTGGTTTCGTGGTAACCGCTTTGGGTAAAGCATCCCGTGGCGATGCGGAGGAGTTCTGCTTCTACGAGTTCGCGCTTTTTTGCCATCCCTGCCTCCAGCACAAATAAAAATTTTCCTCTTGACGGCAGAGAACATGTACAATACTTACTACGAGTAAAGAAATCTACATAAAAGTAAAGTTCTCTTTGCTTTCAGACAAGAGGGGCACCTAGTATGGAGAAGCGAGTGCTACAGGGACCGGTCAACTTTTTGTCATATTTTCTGATGGTCGCCTTGGTGCTAATGCTCAGCAGCCTCTGGCTGCCACCCACAACCGCGCTCGCCAACCCGGACCAGAGCTATGACACGCTGCGGCACTGGATCGAGCACGCCCGTCCGGAGACCGCACTGACCCCCGGACAGCATCTCACCCTCAAAGACCGCGCCGTACTGGAGCCGCTCATCCCCCAGCCGGCCTGGGAATACTACTTTTATGACGGCATGGATATGGAGATTACGGAAACCGGGACGTACCCACCCCCGGAAGACTGGGGCCAGAATGTCCCATCTGGATACCAGCTGGATGAGCAGGGGGTGCTGACCGGTTTCATGGGCGGGGGCTTTCCTTTCCCGGACATCGACGCCGATGACCCGCGAGCCGCTCAGAAAATTATTTGGAATATGTTGTGGCGACCCGGAGCCGAAGATTATGTTATGCCTATGGTGGCGTGGTCGCGGAGTCCGAACGGACAGTTGGACCGCCAGTTTGAGTTTACCGCGGTTACTTCCCGTTATGCCCAGGGGGACCACTGCCTGGTGCCGGGCTATGAAGAGGTGAGAACCAAGCAGTTGATGGAGTTCCGCTCGCCCCGTGACATGGCCGGGGCGAAGATGCTGACCAAAACCTATGTGGATCACTACAAAGAGGACGATGGTTGGATGTATATGCCCGCCCAGCGCAAGCCACGACGGACGCTGGCCTCCGAGCGTACCAGCGAGGTCATGGGCATGGACTACACCATGGAAGACGCCATGGGCTTCGGTGGCAAGGTGTATGAGCACAACTGGAGCTATCTGGGAAAGAGGCGGGTGATCGCCACGATGAATGTTGAGACCAACCCGGAAGCCGGTGGTCCGCACTTATGGGTACCGAAGGACGCACGCTGGGAGGTACGCGAGGCGCATGTGCTTTTGATCGATCCCAAAGCCACAAACCATCCGTATAGTCACAAGATCATCTTTATCGACACCGAGACGTTCTGGACGCTGTGGATGTTCGGCTTCGACCGGCAGGACGATCACCTTTTGCGTATGAACCAGCATTTTCTCAAGTATTCCGAGAGCTATGCCCACGAGACCGCCGCCCAAGCGCCCTATATGAAGTTGGACTACGCGAATAATGTCGGGGAGCGGATGTTCTACCATCTGGGAGAGACCGATATTAATCCCAAAAAGCCGCACGCAACTTTCTCGCACTGTTATGTCATGACGAAACATTTCTCCTCGGGGCGGGCGAAGCAAGTCTATTCCGTCCGCAATATGGTCAGCGGGCGGCGCTAAACCTCTTTGCTTTCAGACAAGAGGAGTACATAATATGGAGAAGCAAGCACTACAGGGACCGGTCAGCTTTTTGTCATATTTTCTGATGGTTGCCTTGGCTGTGGTGCTCAGCGGCTTCTGGGTGCCGCCCACAACCGCGCTTGCCAGCCCGGACCAGAGCTATGACACGCTGCGGCACTGGATCGAGCACGCCCGTCCGGAGACCGAGCTGACCCCCGGACAGCATCTTACTCTCAAAGACCGCGCCGTACTTGAATCATATATTCCCCAGACGGCCTGGGAATACTACTTTTATGACGGCATGGATATGGAGATTACGGAAACCGGGACCTATCCGCCCCCGGAAGGCTGGGGCCAGAACGTTCCGTCTGGCTACCAACTGGACGAGCAGGGCGTGCTGACCGGATTTAAAGGCGGGGGTTTTCCCTTCCCGGACATTAGCGAAGACGACTCAAAAGCGGCGCAGAAAGTCATCTGGAATATGTTATGGCGGCCTGGGGCCGAGGACTATGTCATGCCGATGGTGGCGTGGTCGCGGAGTCCGAACGGACAGTTGGACCGCCAGTTTGAGTTTACTGCGGTCGCTTCCCGTTATGCACAAGGGGACCACTGTCTGGTGCCGGGCTATGAAGAAGTGAAAACCAAGCAATTGATGGAATTCCGCTCGCCGCGCGACATGGCCGGGGCGAAGATGCTGACCAAAACCTATGTGGATCACTACAAAGAGGACGATGGTTGGATGTATATGCCCGCCCAGCGCAAGCCGCGGCGGACGCTGGCCTCCGAGCGCACGAGCGAGGTCATGGGCATGGATTTCATCATGGAAGACTTCATAGGCTTTGGCGGCAAGGTGTATGAGCACAACTGGAGCTATCTGGGAAAGAGGCGGGTGATCGCCACGATGAATGTCGAGACCAACCCGGAAGCCGGTGGTCCGCACTTATGGGTACCGAAGGATGCGCGCTGGGAGGTACGCGGGGCGCATGTACTCTTGATTGATCCCAAATCCGACAGCCATCCGTATAGTCACAAGATCATCTTTGTCGACACCGAGACGTTCTGGACGCTGTGGATGTTCGGCTTCGACCGGCAGGACGATCACCTTTTGCGCATGAACCAGCACTTTCTCAAGTACTCTGAGGGCTTTGCCCACGAGACTGCCACCCAGGCGCCCTATATGAAGTTGGACTACGCGAATAATGTTGGGCAAGGGATATTCTACCATCTGGGAGAGACCGATATTAACGCTAAAAAGCCGCACGCGACGTATATGCACTGTTATGTCATGACGAGACATTTCTCCTCGGGGCGGGCGAAGCAATTCTACTCCGTCCGCAATATGGTCAGCGGGCGGCGCTAGGAAAAGCCCTCTCAGGATAGGATGAACATGCGCCTTCGTATCTGTTTCGCCACTTATGCCCTCTTCCTCGGCTTGGCCGTGCTGCCTGTACCGTCGTGGGGCATTATTAATGTCACCGATGACATTGAGCTCGAAGGGTTTGTGAAAACCCAGAACATTCTCCGCACGCCGATGTTTCAGGATGCGGAACTCATCATGCAGCGGAATACGGCGCAACTGGAGGGCAAGTATTATTTTTTGCGGGAGAGCCAAGCCTTTGGTCGTTTCGGCACCGGCCCGCTGGAAGAGGCCACGCTGACCCTCATCGGTCGCGGCGTGTACGATTCGATTTACGACATTCGACACACGTATAGCGAGGCGTTCGGCAAGGATGAGCGACTCAACCGGCAGTTCGAGTACAAACTTCGCGAGGCCTTTGTCGATCTGGTGCTACCCCCGTTTACACTCCGGCTGGGTCGCCAGCAAGTCGTCTGGGGGGAGACCGATAATTTTCGGGCGCTGGATGTCATCAATCCGCTCGATCTGCGCTGGCACGCCAACTGGGAGCCCTGGGAGGATATCCGCATTCCGCTGTGGATGGCACGGGCGATTTATGACATCGGCAAAGTCGGCCCGCTCGAAGAGTCCTTTGTCGAGGCCGTCTGGATTCCGTGGGATTTTCAGCCCAATAAGGTCGCCGCGGACCCCCGTCGCCCCTGGCCGTTTATTGGCGACGGCCTGTCTGCCGTTGCGAATTCTGCCATGATTGAGGAGGCACTCCTTGATCTTGACCTGACAGTGAGAGATGGCAAGCCGAGCAAAAAATTCAAGAATGGCCAGGCCGGGGTACGCTTCAAGGCCATCTGGGGCGGAATCGATTTCAGCCTCAACTATTTCTACGGCTTTTCCGCCGACCCCGGCTTCAAGTTTCGCTCAGGCCGTCTTGAGGGCAATACTTTGCGTGCCGTGCTCGAAACCGAGCATCCACGTTCCCACGTGGTCGGCATCGCGGCCAATTATTCGGAGGAGAAATATACGCAGTCCGTTTTCCGGGCGGAAACGACTTTTACGACGGGCGTGCCGGTCACGATTGCCCCGGGCGCATCGGCCCGGATCGACCCGGACCAGAATCAATTCGACACGGCCAACCGCTCGGTCGTCATGCTGGCCATTGACCGTCCGACCTGGATTCGCCCGCTGAATGATATACGGACGTTTTTCCTCTCCGCGCAGTTCTTCTGGCGGCGCTATCTGGACTACAGCCGGCTCTATCGCGGCATTCCGTCCGTCCGGCGTGCTCACATGGATGGTGAGGCTGTCCCAGGTCGATTCATCAGCACGAACTCAGACAAAATCGATCAGAACGAGTTCGTCATTACCTTTTCTGCTTCCACCAGCTATGGGCCAGGCGGGCTCTGGCAGCCCTTGTTTGTGTTTGCGCTCGATCCGCTCTCCACAGGGGCGTATAATAAATTCGCGATGGACTACCTGTGGTCAAACTATTTTGTCTTGCGGTTCGAGCAGAATTTCTTCTGGCGGGTCAGTGGGCACGACCCAGGTCCGTGGGGCATTGGGGACCTGTACGGTCGCCCCCGCGACAGTCGTCACGAGAGCGTTTTCAGCGCGATCGTTCAATTCTAGTCCTGCGACGGCGACCTACGATTCCGAGGCGCGGAGGCGGTCAATCCGCTTCTTGACCTCGGACGCAAAAGACGCCTGCGGGTCCAGCTCGACCGCGCGCTCGTAGGCGGCCAGCGCCTGTGTCTTCTGCCCCAAGCTTTCAAGCGCCTCACCCAGATTGGCATGAGTGTAGGCATAGTCCGGGTCTAACGCGATCGCCTGTTGCCACTCGTCCGCCGCGGCTTGGTGCTTGCCCTGCGCGGCAAAAATATGACCCAAGCGGTCATGGATATACGACGAGGTGGGAACGAGTTTGAGTGCTTTGCGATACGCGACCACAGCCTCTTGGACAGTGCCGTTGGTTTCGAGCGTGCGGGCAAGGTGAACCTGCGCCATGGCATTATACGGATCGAGCTGTAGCGACGTCCGTAACATATTAATCGACTCATCACGCGCGCCATGATCCCCAAGCGCCAACCCGAGCAGGTGGTGGGCTTTGGCATTGGTCGGAGCGAGGCGAACGGTTTCGCGCCACTCGGCGATTGCTTTTTTGAGCTCCCCGTTATCGTAAAACTCTTGTCCCTGTCGCAAGTGGAGCAGGGCCTGGGATGATAAAGACCGCTGGGGCAACGGGTCGGATGGTTGGGCGGATGGCTCGGCCTCAGGCTGCGGAGCGGGGGCCGGTAGTGGTGGTGGCACGGACGGTGCAGGTGTCTCCGGGGGGGCGGGGCGGGCGCGCGCCATTTGGGGCTTGGGTGGAGCTTTTGCCGTTTTAGGCTCGGACGATGCCTTTGCCGTCTTGTTGGTATGCGAAAAAAGGATCTGAGAGTAGGCTTCTTCTCCAGCCCCGTTTTCGTGGACAAAGACGATGACAACTCGGTCGGTGCGTTGTTCTACAGTGAAGGGCGGAATCTTGGCCGCTTTGAGGTCCAGGACAAGCCGGAGATAGTCCGGATGCGTGCCGAGGCGAACCTGGGCAAGGAGTTCGTCATCTACCTGGTACACAGCTGTTGGTGTGCCCCGACGCGGGCCCTGTACGTCAATCACCAAACGAGAGGGGGATGCGAGGGCAAACGAGTTAACGGCGTCCGGGGGACGCGAGAACTGAAAGAGGACGGAGCGCCGATTTCCTTCGACTGAGAGTTGGACTTTCTGCAGGCCCAGCAGCTCGGACTGGGCAAGGGCGGCGGTCCACCCCATGCCGAGCCAGACATATATTGCACTGACAAAGATCCACGCCTTACGCACTGTTGCTCTCTCTCGCCTGATCTTAATCTACTACAGCCGGCTCTTTTTCAACAGCTGGCCCGGCCTGGAGGAGTATGTCAGCATCATGGGTGAAGTAATAGCAGGCTGCGGTACACACGACACTCAGCAGGCCCGCACTATAAAACATACTGCTCAAGTCATAATAATCGACCACGATCCCGAAAACAGGCGGAGCGATAGTCATTCCAAGGCTATGGACCGTCAAGAGCGCACTCATCACCGTTCCCATACTCGAGCCCGGCGTGTGTTCCATGGCCAGCGCCATATGGGCCGGATAGGCCAGCCCAAACCCCGCGCCGACCAAGGCATTCAGGCCGAGTAAATGCCAGAACGTTGAGGCCAGGGGAAAACCGGCCAGGGAAACGGCGCTGATCAGGCCACCAATACCGATCAGGACTGCTTTATTCATACGATCGGACAGACGTCCGCACGGCGCCTGAAGGACGGCGCTGATCAAGACATTCAGGGAAATCAGCGCGCCCACCTGCGAGGTGGTCAGCGGCAGCAGGGAGGCTGACAGCAGGGGCACAAAGACCCAAATGAGGGTGCTGGACAAGGCATACACCACCCGAAAGAGGGAGACACCTAGAATGGGCCGTGAGGATAAAATCGTGCGCCAGGAGGCCTCCTCTTTCTTTTCTGCCACATGCTGTTTCTGGACTTCGGGTAAGAAGAAGAGCAGCAGGAGTAAAGACAACAGGCTCAGGACCCCCAAGAGAATAAAGCTGGCCTGCATATTGAACAGGTCTTTAATCACTCCGCCCAAGATGGGTCCCCCGGCCACGCCGCCCAGAAAGGCCGTGTTGACATAGCCGGCATACGCTCCCTCCTTGCCTTTGGGGGTCAGATCGCCCACATAGGCCATGGAAACCGGCTGGACCATAGCGGTGGCTACCCCTTGGAGAGCCATGATCACGATGAGCGTCAAAAGGCTGTCGGCGAGCAGGTAGGCAACCGAGCTGAGGGCGTAGAAAAACAGCCCCCAGAGTAAAAACGCCTTACGGCCATGCCGATCCGAGGCCCGACCGATGAGGGGCAGCAAAAAAGTCCGAGACGCCGAGTGCGCCCCAAACAGGATGCCGACGGCCACGCCGCTCGCTCCGAATTCCTGGGCATAGATGGGGATAAAGGGAATCACCACCCCGTTACCCAGCATGGTGGCAAACAGCGCCACCGACAGAACAAAAAGCGGCCCGCTCATACTGCCATCCGAGCTATCAGCCGCTTGTGGGAAAAGGTCGGTCGCTTACCAGGGGGCTCAAGGCTCCCGACCGGGGAACAGCATCTCTGATTAGTGCGGACCAAATGTTGCTTACTCTGCCCGCACCGAGGGCCACCGATCCGCCCAGGGCTTGGCCTGCTCAAGCTGTGAGGCCAGGCGAAACAGGGTGTCCTCGCGGCCATAAGCGGCCACGAGTTGAATGCCGATAGGCAGTCCCGCGCTGTTCCAGTGCAGCGGTAGCGAGATGGCGGGCTGGCCGGTGACATTAAATGGCACGGTAAACGGCATGAGGGTGGCCGAACGCCGCGCGCCCCCCAGGGGGTTCTCCGCTGTGGAGACAAACTCTCCCAACCGGGGCGGGGGCTCGGCAATGGTTGGAGTGACGAGGATGTCAAAGCCGGCTGAGCCGTCTTCGGGCTGCCACCAGTGGGCGATCCGGCGCGTGTCGGCCTGGAGCCACTCAATGGCTTCGATATAGCGCGTCGCGGTGCGAGCTCGGCCGATTTCCACCATGGCCCAGGTGTGAATCTCCACGTCATCCTGGGTGACGGTTTTCCCCGTTTGCTTGCCTAAGGTGTCGATATGAGAGGCGATGGCGCTCGTCAAAATCGCCCACACGTGTCGCCGACGTTCTTGCTCATCGTTCAGCGCGCTGGGATAAGACTCCTCAACCGTATGGCCGAGCGCACTCAGAAGCTGGGCCGTGGCGTGAACGGCGGCGACGCAGTCCGGATGCAGCGGGGTTGCCTGCCCAGGGAAATCCGCCAGGACGCCAATCCGCAATACTCCCGGATTGGCACCGACTTCTTCAAGAAAAGGGCGTGTCGGCGGGGTAGCAAAATACGGATCGCCCGGCATGGGGCCGGCAATCGCATCCAAAATTGCGGCCGTATCGCGGACACTCCGCGTCACCACATGTTCGTTGACCAGACCCTGCCAGACCTCGCCGTATTCCGGTCCGAGAGAGACGCGCGAGCGGGTGGATTTGAGCCCGACCAGACCACACTCGCTGGCCGGTACGCGAGTCGAACCGCCCCCGTCGTTGGCATGGGCCGCCGGGACCATACCCGAGGCCACGGCCGCGCCGGCCCCACCACTGGAACCGCCGGTGGAGTGCTCCGTGTTCCAGGGATTCCGGCTCGGGCCGTAGGCGTCCGGTTCGGTCGTCGGCATGGTCGCAAACTCGGGCGTATTGGTCTTGCCCAGGAAGATGAAGCCCGCGGCTCTGAGTTTGGCGGCCATATAGGTGTCTTCTTTTGCCGTCCAGCCCAGCTCTTTCAGAAAGCGGCTGCCTTGATGATAGGAGTCACCGGCGGAATGACAGCCAAAGTCCTTGAGGAGAAACGGGACGCCGCTGAACGGCCCGTTGGGCAACTGCGGCGATGTAGCCTGATCGCGCGCTTTCTCAAAAAGAGGCGTGATCACGGCGTTGAGCCGTGGGTTGATGTGCTCAATGCGGGCAATGGCGGCGTCTACCAGTTCGAGCGGTGTTGCTTTTCCTGTACGGACGAGGTCCGCCTGCGCCAGTGCGTCGAGGTGGGCGAGTTGGTCAGCCATAATACATTCCTCCGGTGCGGATACCTCCTCCTAACAAAGGCAAAAGGAAATGAGAAGGGAGAAAAGCGCTAAAGCAGGCTTTCCCTTTACTCACGTTGACGGTCATATCTCATCCCAACGCTCCCTGGAGCATTCCCTATCTTTATATCCCCTTGCCTGGTATGCAGTGCTGACGGGAAGGAGGGGCACTATGCGTACGGACATTACCCCCCCGGCAATGCGGAATATCAGAGAACGCTTCCGCTACTCTCCGGGTGTAAGGGCCGGGAATCTCTTGTATATCGCCGGGCAAGTTGGCCGGGATGAGAACTTGCAGGTTGTGGCGGATAAGGAAGCACAGTTTGTGCAGGCGTTTGAAAACGTCAAAAAAGTGCTGACCGAGGCCGGAGCGACGTTTGACGATGTCGTGGAGATGGTCACCTACCATACCGACCTGCGCGACCTGCAACTCTTTATTGATGTCAAGGATCGTTACATTACGAATCTTGACCGACTCCCGACCTGGACGGGGATCGGCACTCCCGCCCTGGCGATGCCTGGGCTCCTTGTCGAGATTAAATGTACCGCCTATCTGGAATAGGGTTCCTCCTGCACTGAAGAGAAAGTAGGGTGCATGCCGCAAGCCGAACGCGTGGAACAAGATCAATCCTCATACGGATGGGTCATCGTCTTTGCCGGCCTTGTCATCAGCCTGTGCATGTATGGCGTGATCGAATCTTTCGCCATTATGTTCAAACCTATTGCTGCGCAGTTTGCCTGGGACCGTGGCACCGTGTCGATCGCGTCGATGATAAGCTGGATCAGTTTTGGCCTCTCCAGCCTGATCTGTGGCCGCCTGAGTGATCGTTTTGGTTCCAAGTGGGTGATTATTGCTGGCGGTCTGTTCTTTGTGGCGGGTACGTTTTTGATGAGCCAGGTGCAATCCCTGTGGCAACTCTACGTGTATTTTGGGGTGGTGTTGGCGATCGGCCGCTCGGCGACCGGGGTCCCGATGGTGGCCCTGGTGACCAAGTGGTTCGTGAGGCGCCAGGGGTTGGCGCTGGCTATTGCCCAGTCACAGAATGTGGGCTCGGCCGTGTTTGCCCCGCTGGCCGTTTTCCTGCTTGCCCATAATGACTGGCGCTGGTCGTATATCTGGCTCGGGCTTATCACCCTGGTGGTCCTGCCTCTTTCTCTGCTCATGCGGGATAAGCAGGTCGCATCGACCGAGGCTCAGAAGTCAGGCCCAGCACTCAAGCATGATCCGACATATGTCTCAGCCCCTGTCTCAGCCCCCGGCATGACACTGGGTGAAGCCATGCGGACGCGCGCCTTTTGGACGCTCAATTTTATGGTGCTGGGCTGCTGCATGTGTCACTCGTGCATCTTGCTGCACGGGTTCAACCATATGACCGACGTAGGTGTGTTGGAATCGGTTGCGGCCCGGGTCGTCATGCTGATGGCCGTGTTTGGCATGGTCGGGAAGATCATCAACGGTCTGTTAGCCGACCGGATTGGCGCCAAGTGGGCCATTGCGTTCTTTCTCGGTCTCCAGGCAGTGATGATTCCGTTTTTTATTGAAGCCCGCCAGGCCCCCTCTTTCTACTCGTGGGCCATCCTGTTCGGGCTGGGTTTTGGGGGACCCATGCCGGTCTATGCCATGCTCTTCCGAGAATATTTCGGCACGCGGGCCATCGGAACCATCTTAGGCGCGTTCTTTATGGTTGCGTCCATTGGGATGGGATCGGGCGGCATGATAGGCGGCCTCTTGCATACCGAGTTTGGAGATTACGTCGTGCCGTTTCTGACGAGTACGAGCACCGGTGTGCTCGCGGCCTTGCTCGCCCTCACGCTGCCTGCTCCGAAACGGGTCATGCGTATGCCAGTGCCGCAGGTCGCCCTCCAGACGAGCTAGCCGAGCGCACATCCATGGTGAAGCTTGACCTGTATCGTGGAAAAGCAGTAATGCAGAGGGACGAGCAATGATTTCGGGAAATCTGCCTCGGTGTGTAGGGCAGATGTGTAAAGGAGGATGAGTGTATGCAGTTCTTTAACTTTCATCTGATGCCATGGCCGCACGTTCCCGAAGACTTTGACGATACCTCGAAATATCCCTCGGCCTGGGTCACCTTCTCAAACGAACACTATGACCCTGCAAAAGGCCGTGACCTCTATAATCGTTATCTTGACGAGCTGGAGTATGCAGAAACGCTCGGTTTTGATGGCGTATGTGTGAACGAGCACCATCAAAACACCTATGGCACCATGCCCTCACCCAATATCATCGCCGCGCTGTTGGCGCGGCGTACCAACCGTGTCAAAATTGCCATGGTCGGCAATGGGCTGCCGCTGCGGGATCATCCCATCCGGGTTGCCGAAGAAATCGCCATGCTGGATGTGGTCAGTGGCGGACGTATTATCTCCGGCTTTGTGCGTGGCATTGGCTGTGAGTATTATTCGATGGGCGTCAATCCGACCCATTCGCTGGCGCGCTTCCGCGAGGCGCATGATTTGATTATTCGCGCCTGGACCGAGACGGGGCCGTTTAATTTTGATGGGGAGCACTATCAAGTCCGCTACGTGAACGTCTGGCCCCGCCCGTATCAAAAACCGCACCCGCAAATCTGGATTCCCGGCTTTGGGAGTAAAGAGACGATGGGCTGGTGTGCTGACCCGGCCCGCAAGTATCCGTATCTGGCCGTGTATATGTCTGACGATCTGGTCAAGATGTATTTTGATCAGTATCGCGCTGCGGCGGAAGAATCCGGCTACACCCCCTCGCCCTACCAGATGGGTCATTTGCTGCCCATCTATGTGGCGGAAACGGACGAACGCGCCCGAGAAGAAGCTGCGGAGCATGTGTTGTGGCTCTATCACAGAGGGCTGCGTATCCCGCTCAATATGCTGTTCCCACCGGGCTATGTCACTCACCAATCCATGCGGCATATTCTCAATATTGCGGACGAGCTGGACTATGCGAATATGTCTTTTGACGATTTTAATGCACGTGGCTATTGCGTGGTGGGCCGTGTCGAGACGGTCAAGCAACGGCTGGTCGAATCAATCGGCAAGCTGGGCTACGGCATTTTACTGTCCCTGCTGCAAATCGGTGATATGCCCCACCACCGGACGATCAAAAATATGGAACTCTTTGCCACTGAAGTCATGCCCTATTTGAAAAAAGAGTTTCAGGACATGCCGGAGAAGTGGGCCCGAGCCGCGTAAGACAGTCTGGCCGCCCATGCCACCTGTGCGCCTGCCTCAGTGTGACGTGTGTTGCTTTTTTCGGAATCCGGCTGCTGCTATCACGAGAAGTTCAATCCGGGGCGGCGTTGCGATTTGCGCCGCAGCCTGAGTCGGGTCCAGCCTAAGAGCCAGCCAATAAGCAGCACACCGGCCCCGGCGAGAAAGCTCGATATCCTGGAGTTCTGCTGAAGTTGATTCCGCTCTATTGTAATGGTCTCGAGCTGTGCCTTTTGTTCCGTCGCGGTGCGCTGTGTTTCTTCCCGTGCGACTTGAAGCAGGGTGTTTTCCTCTCGAAGACGAGCTAACTCTTGATTCTGTCTGGCGACTTGATCCTCAAGAAGCTGCACTCGATGGGCTGTCGGGATTTGCTCGGTCAAATACGCTTTGGCAACATAGCCCTGGCGGCCGTCAGGCAGGGCGACCAGGGAATAGTCGTCTTCGGTTTCACGGATCAATGTCACCGCATCACCGGTCTTGAGTACGGCCACGATTTTATTGGACTGATGCGGTCCGGTTCGCAGCATGAGCTCACGATAGCCACTCACGTATAGATCTTGCGCGTGACAGAAGGCCGGAAAGAGAAGAACGAGAACAATAAGTATTGGCAGCTGCCTCACCACTACGTACCCCACCCAAGTCTCCCTATCGATAACTTGCCTGTTCATTGAGTACAACCCCACGCCTGTGTCGTGCCCGCTGCTACCCTCAGAATAGAACGACTTCAAGACGGGCTGCCTGGGAGTTGCCCGAGAACGTCCAGCATCGCTCCATGCAGATGGCCATTTGAGGCCAGGGTTTGTTCGCCATGTAGATCGAACGTGTGGCCGGAGAAATCGCTGGTCCGCCCCCCTGCCTCCTCTACAATCAGCGAGCCTGCGGCAATATCCCACGGATGAAGGCGCCATTCCCAAAAGGCATCGGCTCGACCACAGGCCACATAGCACAGGTCCAGCGCGGCTGACCCACTCCGTCTGACTCCATGGGTGCGCAGCATAAAGGCTTCATAGTACCGCAGATAAAAAGCGCTATAGCTGCGGCGGTCGTAGGGGAATCCGGTCAGCAGCAGACTCTGATCCAACTGGGAGGCTGTGGAGACACGAATGGGATTGCCATTGAGTTGCGCGCCCCCTCCGCGCCGTGCGCTAAAGGTCTCGTTCCGCACGGGGTCATGCACAACGCCGACGATGGCTGTGGATTCATGGGTGAGGGCCAGAGAGACGGCAAAGTGCGGGTAGGTATGCGCGAAGTTTGTTGTGCCGTCCAAGGGATCAATATACCAGCAATATGGGCTCTGAGGACCAGATTGAGCCGACTCTTCGGCGATAATGGTGTGGGTGGGGAAGTGGATGCGGAGCTGCTCAGTAATCAAGCGATCGGCCGCTTTGTCCACATTCGTGACTAAATCGACCATATCCGTTTTCACACTGATCTGTTTTGTCGCAAACCGGTTTTCCTGGAGAAACTCTCCAGCCTGCCGCGCAATAGCCTGCGCAACCTCTTGGGCGGCTGCCATGATGTCGTGCACATTGGTATTGTGGCAAGTAGAGCGCTAGTCTGCAAGGTATGAGGGGAAGCCACAAAGGAAAAACCATGCGTGTTCTTGCTCCCGCAAAGGTCAATCTTTTTCTACGCATTATTGGCCAACGGCCCGATGGCTACCATTTGCTCGACTCCCTGATGGCCCCCGTCAGCCTGTATGACGAGATTGAAATTGTAACAGACAGGACGGTGGGTACGGAGCCACACATCTCTGTGCAGTGTAACGATCCAACAATTCTTACCGACCAGTCAAATCTCGCCTATCGAGCGGCGGCCTTACTCTGTCAGGAAGCCGGCATCGGTGCGCATATCACCATTACTTTGCAAAAGAATATTCCTGCTGGTGCGGGGCTAGGCGGCGGGAGCAGCGATGCTGCGGCCGTGCTCAAGGCGCTCAACCAAGCATTTTCCCTTGGACTGAACACTGACCATTTATGTCGGCTGGCCGCCCAGCTTGGTGCAGATATTCCTTTTTTTATTCCATGCCAGCTGGCTCGGGTGGGCGGGATTGGGGAAATTTTAACGCTACTTCCAGTTCTTCCACAACGCTGGCTCGTCATTGTGGCCCCGACTTTTCCTGTTTCAACTCCGTGGGCGTATCAACGTTTTGATGCGCTTCAGCTGGACTCGCCGGAGCCGCAACTCCATGCAATCGACCGGACTTCGCCACTTGCCCCGAAGCAATGGCCGGATGCTGCCCTTTTCGTTAATGACCTTGAACAGGCTGTCCTGCCGGAGTATCCCCTGATTGCGGCCAGAAAAAAGCAACTCACCGCCCTTGGTGCGGAAGTGGCCTTGATGTCTGGGAGTGGCTCCGCCGTCTTTGGCATCTTTATGACGCAGCAGGCCGCCACGCACGCTGCGACCACTTTGGCTGGCTCGGAAAACGTCTTTGTTGTGACGCTGTTGGAGCAGGCTGCCGCTCAGCTAACGGTTGATCCATAACCGCAGGAGCAGGTAGACTTCTCTCGCGAAAGATGCTAATGGCTATGGCCTCAAGAAAACCCGGCAGATTCTATAATCTGTTGATTTCATTAAACAATCGGATCATTCGGAAGCTTGTCCAACACGGTCAGCAGCCAGAGTGTGGAATATCGACGTTCGAGAAGATAAAGAGAAGCTGAGCGGCCGAGCGCAATACGACTGTCACTGCCATCCTGTTGGGGAGTCGCCAAGTCCGGCAAGGCACCGGGTTTTGGTCCCGGCATTCGCAGGTTCGAATCCTGCCTCCCCAGCTCCCTCTCTTCCGGGCAGGAGCAGAAAATGGTACCGCTAACCACCCCCATCCATGCGAGACACTCTACCGTGCTAAAAATATTTTCCGGGAATTCAAATCGTCCGCTTGCGCAAGAAATATGCGCCTATTTGGGAACATCGCTCGGCGCGGCCGACATCCGCACGTTCAGCGATGGCGAGATTGCGGTTGAGATCACCGAGAATGTGCGGGGCGGGGATATCTTTGTTGTCCAGTCCATCTGCACGCCAGGAAACGATAACCTGATGGAACTCCTGCTGATGATCGACGCCTTTAAGCGGGCGTCCGCGAACCGCATCACGGCAGTGATTCCGTACTATGGCTACGCCCGTCAGGATCGGAAGGTTGCGCCGCGGGTTCCGATTAGTGCCAAACTGGTGGCTGACCTGTTGACCACGGCGGGAGCCTCGCGGGTGCTCACGGCCGAGCTTCATGCCGGACAAATCCAGGGATTTTTCAATATTCCTGTGGACAATCTTTTTTCCGCCCCGGTGCTGTTGCCGTATTTACGCTCCCGCATTGGCAGCGAACCCGTGAGCGTCGTGTCGCCGGATGCCGGGGGGGTGGAGCGCGCCCGTGCATTTGCGAAGCGTATGGGAGCCTCACTCGCTATTATTGATAAGCGCCGCGCGCAGGAGGATGAAAGCGAGATTGTGGGGAAGGCGAATCGTGATGTGATTGAGATGAATGTGATCGGTGACGTGGACGGCCGTATCGCTATTCTCGTTGATGATATGGTGGACACAGCCGGAACGTTGACGACCGCGGCAAAAGGGCTTCAAGATGCGGGGGCTCAAGCAGTGATTGCCTGCTGCACGCATGCCGTGCTGTCTGGCCCAGCTATAGAGCGGGTGCGGTCTTCTACTCTCGAAGAGTTGGTTGTCACCAATTCCATACCCATTAGGCCAGAGGCGCAGGAGACCGGAAAAGTCCGGGTCCTCTCCCTTGCTACCCTGATCGGAGAGTCCATCCGCCGGATTCACAATGAAGAATCCATTAGCTCCTTATTCGTATAAGCCGTTGGATAGAGAAGGGAAACCATGGAAACCATCAAACTGAGTGTGGAACAGCGACAAGAAAAAGGCAAAGGAGAAATGGGCCGGCTCCGACGGAGCGGGAGAGTTCCCGGAGTCTTTTACGGTCCGGGAAAAAATTCCGTTTCCGTTTGCGTCAATACACGAGAATTCCAATATAAGGTCGAAAGCTTAGAGGGGTCTCATCTGATTGAATTTCTCTCGCCGACAACAGACCTCAATGGAAAAATTGCACTCCTCAAGGATGTTCAGCATCACCCGGTGACCACGGAACCGCTGCACATCGATTTTTATGAGATTGATGTGCAGGTGCCGATTCAGGTCGGGGTTCCCGTCCATCTCGTTGGCAAAGCGGAGGGCGTGACTGCCGGTGGAGTCTTACACTACTTCCGCCGTGAAATCATGGTGGAATGCCTCCCGCTTGATATCCCCGAGAGTGTTGAGATCGACGTGACGTCTCTTGGGATCAACGACGCTGTCCAGGTCGAAGATCTGAAATTACCGTCCGGCGTCTCAGCGCTTGAGGACGCTCAACTCATGCTTGCCTCTGTCACCGCTCCAACTGTGGAGGAAGAGACGGAGGAAGAAGAAGGAGCCGACGAAGCTTTAGCCGAGGATGGAGAAGCTCCGAGTGGGGAGACCCCGAGCGAGTGATGGGGGGCTGTGTTGCCACAGATGCGATGCATGTGGCACTCCTCGTATGGGCTGATGTTTGCGATCATTGGGCTCGGAAACCCCGGTCGGGACTACGAAAAAACCCGTCACAATATCGGCTTTTGGGTCATTGATATCTTAGCGAAACGCTGGGGGACCCGTCTGTCTCAGTCGGTCTGCTCCTCCCGAATGGCCTGGACACGCCGGAACGGGGAAAAGATCGGCCTTATTCAGCCGCAGACCTTTATGAATCACAGTGGGCAAGCTGTTGTGTGCATGTGCGCGCAATATCAATTGCGTCCAACGGATTGTATTGTCGTGCATGATGATGTAGACATTTCGCTCGGCCACCTGCGTATGAAACGGACTGGTGGTTCAGGCGGACATCGCGGCCTCGCCTCGATTATTACTGCTCTGGACAGCCCGGACTTTATCCGCGTAAAGGTTGGTATTGGTCGTCCTGCTGCCGGGCTTGATACTGCCGACTTTGTGCTTCAGCCCTTTACTCAAGAGGAAGAAGCCTTTATTCTCCCGGCGGCACAACGCGCAGCGAGTGTGGTTGAGTTCATCCTTACAGATGGGCTTGAGCATGCTATGGCGGTGTGGAACGGCGCGGCTTCTGTCACGCTGGCACACCCGGCGCAGGAGGAATGCTGAAAAATCTCGCCGTAGCCGCGCAGTGCGAGAGGTAGACGAAGATTCAGAGATACCCATCGGAGGAGTTCATGCCGATTTACGAGACAGTATGCATTCTCCACCCGGAACTATCTGAGGCACGGGTGAAGGATGTGATTGAAGGGATGCAAAAGACTCTGGAGCAGGGCCAGGCCAGCCTGTTGCAGGTTGAAGAGTGGGGGCTGCGGAATTTGGCCTACGACATTCAAAAGCAGAGGCGCGGCTACTACGTGCGTTTAGAATATGATTCTCCTCCTCAAACGGTCAAGGATTTTGAGCGTGGCTTACGGCTGAGTGAAGACGCCATGCGCTTTCTATCCGTCGCGCGCTCCGCTCCCTCGGACGGCCAATCTCCCATTCCTCCGGGTGGCTTAACCGACCGCTCTGCGAGTCATCCACCTGGGGCGCACACGGAGCCCAGGCCGGCGGAGGACCCGCCCGCCCCGAGTGCTCCCACAGAAAATGCAGAATCGGCGGAGCCCGAAGTGCAAGCGGAGGCTCCAGCCGAGTCGGAAAGCACTGAGACGGCTGAGGCGCAGACTGATGCGGAGGGAGAGACGAGCGAGGGGTGAGTTGCTTGAGTGAGGCAAGGCTATAATAAGGTTATTTTTGCCGGACGGATCGAGAGCAGTCCGGAACTACGGCGTACGCCACAGGGCGTGGCCATTGGAGCGTTTTCTCTATGTGTGCCGAAAAGTCGAGCGAAAGAAGATGATTTACTCGTTGACGTGGTTGCCTTTCGGGGACTTGCAGAGGAGTACTGTCCGCTGTTGACAGTTGGGCGAACCGTCTTGGTGGAAGGGGTGCTTGCGCCGTATCGGTGGCATAAGGTGAAAGGTACAAGACAAAGAGCGTATGAGGTCCACGCGACAACGATTCGCATTCTCGAGGAATAGCGCATAAGCTGATCACGAGCGAAAGAAGAGTAGAGGGAAAAGCTATGGCAAGACCACCCAGGGGGGGATTTCACCGACGAGGCGGCGATGACCGATACCCGCGACGCATGCGGCGTAAAGTCTGCCGTTTCTGTGTCGATAAGCGGGACTCCATTGACTACAAAGAGACTGGCGTCCTCAAGGATTTTGTCACTGAACGTGGAAAAATCATCCCAAGTCGTATCACCGGTACCTGTGTATGGCATCAGCGGAAATTGACCTTGGCGATTAAACAGGCACGTGCGATCGCCTTACTCCCGTACGTGTCGGCACAGGTATAGGGGGGTATGCCTCAGGTCTGCTGTTTAGTTGCGTTTTCGCCTATGCTCCCATACAGTGAGGGCTCATATGGAAATTATCTTACAAGAAGATGTCGAGAACCTGGGAGAAATTGGTGACCTCGTCAAAGTCAAAGACGGATACGCCCGGAACTATTTGCTCCCGCGCGGCCTTGCGCTGACGGCCAGCCGCCGCAACGTGCGCGTCTTAGAGCACCGGAAACGTCTGGCTGCAAGGAAAAGAGAACGCGCGCAGCAGAACGCCAACGCTGTCCGCGACCGGCTGTCCGGCCTTACCCTGTCCATCACGGCTCGGGCCGGAGAAGAAGACAAGCTCTTTGGCTCCGTGACGAATATCGATATTGAAAAGGCGCTTCAGGCCCAAAACGTGACCATAGACCGACGGAAAATTATCCTTGCTGAGCCCATTAAACAGTTGGGCACCTATACCGTACCGATTCGTCTCAGCAGAGACGTTGAAGCGAGTGTCAGCGTTCAGGTCCGTCCGGAAAGTGCGGCGTAGCCATTTTCTTGACACGCCATAGGAAAATTGGTACGCACCAAGCCACTATCGAACAGCGGAGCGACCTGCAGGCACGTAGCTCAGTGGGAGAGCACTTCCTTGACGCGGAAGGGGTCGGCGGTTCAATCCCGCCCGTGCCTATGTCCTAGACCATATGTACAACTCAGGGCCTATACCTCATCTTATGACAACGAAGTAAAGCGACCCCTCTGATGCGTGAATAGAGGGGAAAGAGGCATCGAAGATGGATGATGCCTCTTTTCTTTTTCATATGAATGACATTGTTCAACAGCGCACTTCCAGCACCAGTGAGCGGCTCACTGACAACAAGATGAGTGCTGGCGCGCCAGAAGACCTCAGTCGGCGTTTCTCAAAAGCTATTGCCGCCCGAGTGGATGGGAAAGCCGTAGACGTGTCGTCTCCCTTGGTCACTGAGGAGGCCGAGCCTATCTTCCCTTCCTCTCCTGAAGGGCTCGAAGTCTTGCGCCATTCGACTGCCCATCTCATGGCGCAAGCAGTCAAACGCCTCTTTCCTGAAGTCCAAATAACGATTGGCCCCGTTATCGAGAGTGGATTCTACTACGACTTTAAGCACGAGCGTTCCTTCACACCGGAGGATTTGGAACGCATCGAAGCGGAGATGCAAACCATCGTCAAAGAAAACCTCCCGGTCAGCCGCGAAGAAGTGCCTCGCAATGACGCCGTTCGCTTCTTTACCCAGATGGGCGAAGCATACAAAGCTGAGATTATCGCCAGCATCCCGGAGGGTGAAATCGTCTCGCTTTACCGTCAAGGTGAGTTTGTTGACCTGTGCCGCGGTCCCCATGTCCCGTCAACCGGTCGCATCCCGGCGTTTAAACTCACCAGCGTGGCTGGCGCGTATTGGCGGGGAGACGAAAAGAACGAGATGCTCCAACGCATCTACGGGACGGCCTTTGCCACGCCCAAAGAACTCCGCCAACATCTCGCATTGCTTGAGGAAGCCAAGCGGCGTGACCATCGTCGCGTGGGCAGGGAGCTTGATCTGTTCAGCTTCAATCCCGTTGCGCCGGGGAGCCCGTTTTTTCACCCGAAAGGGACCTTGATCTATAATGAACTAGTCTCCTATATGCGGGGGCTCTACCAACGCTATGGCTACCAGGAAGTGCTGACCCCACAGATCTTTGATGTTGATCTCTGGCACCGTTCCGGCCACTACGAGAACTACAAGGAAAATATCTTTTTTACTGAGGTGGAGGGGCGCGACTTTGGGGTCAAGCCCATGAATTGCCCCGGTCATACCTATATCTATGCGGCAAAGAAGCACTCCTACCGGGATCTGCCGTTGCGCTACGCGGACTTTGCCCGCCTGCATCGCTTCGAGCGCTCGGGTGTCTTAGCCGGCTTGACCCGAGTGCGTTCATTTTCTCAGGACGATGCCCATATTTTTTGCACGCCAGAACAAATCGAAAGCGAAGTCAGTGGCGTTCTGCGCATGATTAACGAAGTGTACCAGACGTTTGGTTTTGAGGAGGTGCATTTCTATCTGGCGACGCGGCCAGAAAAACGACTCGGCGACGATGCAACCTGGGATAGAGCGGAAGCGGCCCTGGCCGGAGCCCTCAAGGCGAACGAGATTGCCTACGAAGTCAATGTGGCGGATGGCGCCTTTTATGGACCCAAAATTGACTTTATCGTCCTTGATGCCTTACGTCGTGAATGGCAACTCGCAACGATTCAGCTTGACTTCATGCTGCCCGAACGCTTTGATCTGAGCTATGTCACTGCCCACGGAGACGAAGCCCGACCGGTGATGATCCACCGTGCGGTCCTCGGCTCCATCGAACGCTTTATGGGTGTTCTGATAGAGCACTGCGGTGGGGATTTCCCGTTGTGGTTGGCTCCGGTCCAGGTGAAGATTGTGACGGTGACAGATAATCAAGACGCGTATGCACGGCAGGTTGACGCCCAGCTCCGGCAGGCCGGGATTCGGTGCGAGCTGGACCTGCGGAATGAGAAGCTAGGCTATAAAATCCGGGAAGCAGAAATGCAGAAAGTCCCGTATACCGTCGTCATTGGGGATAAAGAGGTGCAAGCCGGGACAGTCGCCCCACGGGTGCGCAAGCGAGAAAAAGTCGCCCCGCTGTCCGTGCAAGCTCTTATTGAGCGCTTGCACCGTGAACGTATCCCGGGAGGTGCATCATAGCAAAAGAAACGGGAACGCGGATCAACCAGCAGATTCGTGCGCGAGAAGTCCGGGTCATCGACGCAGACGGGGAGCAGGTTGGGATTCAGCCGCTGGGCGAGGCCTTCCGCACAGCGCTGGGCCAAGAGCTTGACTTGGTTGAAATTGCGCCAAACTCTTCCCCGCCGGTCTGCCGTATCATGGACTACGGCAAGTTCCGCTATCTGCAGAAAAAGAAGGTGCAGGAGTCCAAGAAGCATCAGACCCAAGTGATGGTCAAAGAAGTCAAGCTCGGGGCGCGCACCAGTGAGCACGACGTTGACTTCAAAATTAACCATATCCGTCGCTTTATCGATAAAAAACACCGGGTCAAGGTTTCTGTCTTTTTCCGAGGACGGGAGATCACCCACCCGGAGATTGGGAGAGAATTGCTCAATCGTGTCTATGAAAAAGTCGAAGATGTCGCCTCTCTTGAGACACCCCAGCCTCGTATGGAGGGGAGAAATATGTCAATTCTTGTTGTTCCGAGGTAACTATGCCCAAGATTAAAACCCGCCGTGGAGCGGCAAAGCGGTTCAAGATCACAGGTAGCGGCAAGGTGCGACGGCGCCGTGCCTACCTGCGTCATATTCTTTCAACGAAGACACGAAAACAGAAACGGAATCTCCGCCAGCCGGCGCTCGTTGCAGCCTCTGAGGCCAAGGCGATCAAAAAACTGATTCCCTACTTATAGAAAGAGTAAACGTGTCCTCCAAAGATATGAGATGCTGGACACGTTTACTCTTCGAGACAGAGAGGAGTAGTTCGTATGCCACGCGCAAAACGCGGCTTCAAGGCACGTCGGCGTAGAAAGCGGATTCTCAAACTGGCCAAAGGGTTTACCGGCGGACGCCGTCGCCAGTATCGTCAGGCGCGCGAAACCGTTGAGCGGGGCCTCGTCTACGCCTACCGCGACCGACGGAATAAAAAGCGTGAATTCCGGCGTTTATGGACTGTCCGGATCAATGCGGCCGCGCGACTGAATGGGCTGAGTTACAGCCGACTCATTCATGGGCTGTCTCAGTCCGGTGTCGAAATCGACCGAAAAATTCTGGCTGCCTTGGCCATGCAAGACCCGCAAGCATTTTCCGCCGTCACCGACGTGGCAAAGCAACGTCTGGCAGCTTAGGAAGTCGCTTCGCCCTTTGCGCCTCCTTTTGCTATTGAGTGGTGGGAAGAGTACCGTCCGTGTCGTCCTTCCTCGCCCTAACGGAGGCGCAGACCTTTCGACTCCAAGAAGGTGATATATTCCTGCTGGAAGGCTTCTATCTGCTCTCCAGTAAGGGTGCTGTCCTGAGACTCAATCCAGTAACGGAAGGTATAGCTGGCCGTCCCTTCCGCTAGCCCCTTGCCCTGATACAGAGCCATAAACTCTCTCTTTTTCAGCAGGTCGTGAGAAAACTCGTCGAGCGTGCGGACCAACCCGGCAAAACCCGCCTGGGCGTTGGCCACGACAGAAAAGTCAAACCACGAGCCAGGGTAGCGAGAGGCCGGGGCGTAGCTGGTGGCCGGAAAAATTGACCCTTCAAGCCTGTCGAAATCCAGCTCGAACCAAACCACCTGAGCGGCGGATGCAATTTTCGCCAAGAGGGGATCAGACAGAAAGCCAAGGTGGCCAACCCCCGCGCCGTGGAGTGTGATGTCAACATACCCGCCGGGCGTGTGCCACGGCGCCGTTGTTGTCGTGGCCGGTGTAAACGCCAGGGTGCCCAGACTGAGCTGTTCGGCGAGCGCCTCAAGGGCACCTTTGATCTGACGAAAATGCTCTTCCAAACCTCCCAGGCGCTCGTGCTGACAGCTTGCCCCGGCCAGCACATTCTTCTCTATGCGATCCTGTTTGCCGGCCGGCAGATATGTCCGCCCCAACTCAAAGATGCGGAAATGGTCCCGCAGGGTAATGTTTTTTTTCACAACGGCAAAAATATTGGGGAGCAGCGTGGTCTGGAGCCGGACATTATGCTCTGCGCTGGGATTGGCCATCTCCAGCGTTGCTTCAGGCTCGTAGCCGAGTGTTTTGAGCCAAGTTTCATCAAACCAGCTATAGTTTTGGATCTCAGAGAAGCCGTGTGCCTGGGCGAGAATACGCCGCGCTTTATGCTGGGTCCGCAGACGATCATTAAAGGCCACGCGCTCGACCGAAAATTTCGGCATCTTTGGTTCGAGGTTGTCATAACCCTGAATGCGTGTGACTTCTTCCAGAATATCAACGGGTAGGGAGATATCTTTCTCGCTTCGAAACGGTGGGATGCCAACGGAGAGGATGTTGTTCGTCATACTGGCTTCAAAACCGAGTGAGGTCAGGATGGACACAATCCTGTCTTGGGCAATCGGGTTGCCTATCCGTCGATCAAAGAAGTCAGTTGGAATATCGAGATACCGGGTCTGGTCTTTCAACGTTCCCTGGGCGGTGAACCGAGAGCGCACCTGAGGCTGTAGGCCGGATTCGAGCAGCAGGCGGAGAAAGCGCTCGGTTGCAGTTTTTGTATTCGCAGGTGGCTGTTGCTTCTCAAAACGTTGGCTGGCATCGGTATGAATGTCTAGCCGGGTGGCGGTTCGGCGAATGCGCGCATCCTTAAAATTTGCACTCTCAAGCAGCAGGCTGGTGGTCGTCTCGCTGACCTCGCTATTCAGTCCACCCATAATGCCGGCGAGAGCAATTGGCTCGCGTTCATTCCAGATCATCAGGTCTTCCGGGACCATGTGCCGCTCTTGCCCATCAAGTGTCGTAAACCAGCCCGTTGTTCCAAACGGGGCGACGCGGACGGCCTGGAGACGGCTCGCGTCGAAGGCATGCATGGGTTGGCCGAGTTCAAGCATGATGTAATTGGTGAGATCGACCAGAATATTGAAGGTGCGCTGTCCCAAGGCGTGCAGCCGGTATTGCAACGTCAGCGGCGAGGGCAGGGCGGCCACCCCGGCCATCTCGATACAGCAATAACAGGGACAATTTTCGGGACCGTCAAGGGTCAGTGGATAGGCGGGTAAGTCGTTGTACTGCGCCACATCGACCAGTTGGAGGGGACGTAACGGTCGCTCAAAAATGGCAGCAACTTCACGGGCGATGCCGTAGTGGCCCCACAGGTCGGGGCGGTGGGTTAGGCTCTTATTGTCGATTTCAAGCAGGGTGTCCGAGGGTGGAATGAGGTCGGCCAGAGCCGCTCCGCTCTCAAGAGACACGGGGAGGTCAAGGATACCGAAATGTCCGCCGCCCATGCCCAACTCCTCGGACGAGCACAAGATCCCCTGACTCGTTTTCCCACCAACCTGCTTTTCTGTAATCGTCTGCCCCCCGGCAATCGTCACTCCAGCGGAGGCAAAGGCTGACTTCATCCCTTCCCGTACATTAGGCGCTCCACAGACCGTCGTAAACTGCTCCGTTCCACACTGAACGGAAACGAAGGTGAGTTGATCGTCCAGCGGCTCGACCGCTACGACCTGACCGATACGGACCCCATCAAGGGAGCGAACCAGGGTTTCAACCCCTTCGACCTCAGCCGTCGCCATGGTGAGCCGGTGCGCAATTGTTTGTGGTGAGAGGTCTGAGAGGTCTACGTACTGGGCGATCCAGTCAAGGGAGATATGCATGGCTGACTCCTACAAAAGAGTGAACGTGTCCAGCATCTCATATCTATTGGAGGACACGTTCACTCTTTTCAGACGGCTGCTGGAAACTGTTCGCAGAAACGAAGATCGCCCGAGTTCAGAAGCCGAATATCCGGAATATTATATTTCATCATGGCTAAACGGGTGAGCCCGAGGCCAAAGGCGAACCCGCTATAGCGATCCGGATCGATCTGACCGAATTCAAGCACCCTCGGGTGCACCAAGCCGCACGGCAGCAATTCAATCCAGCCGGATTTTTTGCAGGTTGAACACCCCTCGCCTGCACAGATCAGACACTGGATGTCGAGTTCAAAGCCGGGTTCGACAAAAGGGAAATAGCCCGGACGTAAGCGCACCGTAACCTCTCGGTGAAAAATCGCGGCCAGCACGGTGCGCATCACCGCAATCAGATTTGCGACGGAAATCTCTCTGTCCACCATCAAGCCTTCGAGTTGGTAGAACGTATTCTCATGGCTGGGGTCAATGGCTTCATTTCGAAAACAACGGCCCGGAAATATGGCCCGAACGGGTGCACCATAGTGCTCTAAGGCACGGACCTGATTGGCCGATGTATGCGTCCGGAGCAGCAGGCCATTCTTGAGCCAGTACGTATCCTGCATGTCTCGTGCAGGGTGGTCACGGGGGATGTTCAGGCTCTCAAAGTTATAAAAGTCCGTCTCCACGTGGTAGCCATCAAGGATCATAAATCCCAGAGATTGAAAGATTTCTTCGAGTTCCAGTTGGACGAGAGAAATCGGGTGCAGGTGGCCGAGGTGATTGTTGAGGCCCGGAAGCGTCATATCGATACGCGGCGGGACGAGGGTCGTATTTTTCTGGCGCGCCTGTGCGGCTGCGATCTGCTGCTCTGCGAAGCGTTTCAATTCATTGAACTGTTGTCCAAAGCGTTTCTTTTCATCCACTGACATCGCTAAAAAATCAGCGTTTTTTCGCAGCAGGGTGATCGCTCCTTTCCGCCCAAGATAGCGAACGCGGACAGCTTCGATGTCTTGGGTTGTTGTCGCGGCGGTCAGGTCTTCACTTAACTGGGTACGGATCTCCTGCAAGGGGTATCCTCCTTCACTGTCTTTGTTCTTTATCCTAGCGTTGGGGCTTCTTTGCTGAAAGCCCTCCTGGTAAGAAGGTATCAAAGCGCGTTCAAACTTGACTTCAAGACACGGCTCCACTATGTTCGCAGCGTTGTTATTTATCATATTGTCCTGGTATTACATGATCTTGCGCTTCTTATCGGCTGCCTGGGGTGTGGCGTATGCGCTTGGTGAACACCAGTGGGTTCCTGCCGGTGTGATAATAGCTGAAAGCTTCCTTGCCTCCTACTGACGGAGGGGTATGGTGAGGCCCTGTATGACGAAAGCAGATATTGTTGAGCATATTTACGAGAAGGTCGGCTTTTCGAAAAAAGAAGCGACCGATGTGGTTGAATCGATCTTCGAAATTATCAAGGGCCATCTCGAAAAAGGAGAAAAGGTCAAAATCTCCAGCTTTGGGAATTTCGTCATTAACGAGAAACATCCGCGTAAAGGACGGAATCCGCAAACAGGGGAAGAGATTATTATATCCGGCCGTCATGTGTTGTCGTTTAAACCGAGCCCTGTCTTGAAAAAGGCAATTAACCCATTCCTCCAAGACTGAGCTTGTCGTGGACCAAGTTGAGCTCTCGAATAAACTCTATTTCCGCATCGGCGAAGTTGCCAAGATTGTTGGTGTGAAGCCTTATGTGTTGCGGTATTGGGAGACGGAGTTTCCCATTCTCAAGCCTGGGAAAACTCCGTCTCGCCATCGATTATACCGTCGGCGCGATGTCGAAACCCTGCTTGATATTAAGCGTCTCTTGTACGAAGAGGGGTTCACGATTGCAGGAGCGAAAAAACGGTTAAAAGATGGTCAGAGATTATCGGATGAGCCCCCTCCTCTTTCTCAGGCTGACCCAGAAGGGTCCTTGCCCATCCGACCGGGTCAACAGCAACGAAAAATCCTGATAGCCATTCGTAGAGATATTCTCTCTCTCCACAAGCTCTTGAGTGATGAAACTCGCTAGGTACAAGATGTTGGGGGTCGAAGCTCACCTTTTTCTTCTTCTGAAATATATGTATCGATAAATAAAAAGTCCTTTATTGACAATATCTTATATGTAATGTTAGAATGTGTTACTAGAAATTTGTAATGGTCCACAAAAGACCATATCCCTATGTCCGACTCGGGCTATGCGCAGGGGGCGAGGAGGGGTGGATGCAATCATACACGTGGGCGCGCGGTCTTATTGTCTGCATTATTGCTGGTAGTTTCCTGAGTGGGTCTCTACAGAAAGCCTTCGCATACAGCGGGAGCGAATACCTTCCTCAACCGCCAGAGCTGCCTGCTTTCAAACATTTTGAAGCGGCACTCTTACAGGACGCCCAGACCGGTCAAGTGCTCTTTGCCCACAATAGCCAAAAAATATGGCCCCAAGCCTCTCTCACAAAGATGATGCTAGGGCTTATTGTTTTTGAAGACATTGAACGAGGGCGGGTCAACCTGGAGACCCAGGTCACTATCAGCCGGCGTGCGAGTCGCACAAAAGGACGAACCATTTCTCTGCGGACTGGCCAAGTCTTTCAACTGGCAGAGCTGCTCCGAGCCGTCCTCGTCACCTCTGCAAACGACGCTGCTGTTGCCATTGCCGAGCACGTCTGTGGCTCTGTCAGTCAATGTGTGCAGCGGATGAACGCACGCGCCCGGCAGTTAGGGATGAAGCAGACGCGCTACCGCACGGTCAATGGCATGCCGACCAGAACCGACCGGGCGCCGGATAAAGCCTCGGCTGACGACATCGCCCTTCTTACTCGGGCACTTTTACGTCATCACCATGTCTTAGCCTGGACTTCGCAGCCCTCTATGTCATTCGGTCACCGTCGCAAGCATCTGCCGAATACCAATCGATTAGTTGGGCGCATCCATGGGGTTGATGGGCTCAAGACCGGATTTACGAACAAAGCACGCTTTAATCTTGTCACCACGGCGCAAAGAGGATCGCTTCGCCTGATTGCTGTCGTCTTTGGCGGAAAAACCAGTAGGCTGCGCTTCCGTGTTGCAGAGGATTTGCTCGAGTGGGGGTTCGACAACTTTACGCGACTTCCGCTGATCGAAGGTGGGTCTCTGTTGTGGGTTGAGGTTCGAGTTGAGAACGGTAACCTATCCGCTTTTCAGCCCGTTGCCGCAGCAACAGCGGCGCCATTGGTCCCAAAAGGCGATGTCGGTGCCGTTTCCGTTTCTCTCCAACTGCCCACACATGTGGCAGCCCCGGTTCTTCGGAACCAAGTCCTTGGCGAGGTTGTTGTCCGCCGTGGGAAAAAGACTTTGGCGATAATCCCGGCGGTCAGCCCGAACGATATTCCCCAGGCCCGCTGGGCACATGTCCGTCGATAACGGGATAGGCCCCGTCCGCGCTTGCATTTCGAGGAAAGATGCTTAAGTTGCCTCTGGGCGACAATACGTATTGGCCACGAGGTGCATGAAAGGAGATCAGTTGTATGGCGAGTAAGGTAGTCCATTTACATGAGGAATCTCGGGACGGGATTCTTAAAGGTGTAAATATTATAGCGGATGCAACGCAGGTGACCCTCGGCCCCCGAGGACGTAATGTTCTCTTAGAGAAAAGCTTTGGTGCTCCGGTTGTCACGAAAGACGGCGTGACGGTTGTCAAGGAAATTGAACTTGAAGACAAATTCGAGAATATGGGTGCCAAGATGATCCGTGAGGTCGCAACGAAAACTTCGGACGCGGCCGGGGACGGGACAACCACGGCAACTATCTTGTCCCGGGCCATCCTCACCGAAGGGCTGCGGCTCCAAGTAGCCGGCTTCGACCCGATGTCACTTAAGCGCGGCATCGACGCCGCGGTCGAAAAAGTCGTCGAGGGCGTACAAGGACAGAGCCGTAAAGTCCGTAGCAAGGAGCAGGTCGCCCAGGTCGGAACGATTGCGGCCAATGGTGACGCCCAAATAGGCGGCAAGCTGGCCGAAGCCATGGAGCGCGTCGGCCAGGAGGGTGTGATTACCATTGAAGAGGGCAAGGGACTGGAAACCGTGCTGGACGTTGTGGAGGGGATGCAGTTTGATCGCGGTTTTCTCTCCCCGTATTTTGTGACCGACCCGGAGCGGATGGTTGCCGAGATTGAGCAGCCCTATATTCTCCTACATGAGAAAAAAATCTCGAATATGCAGGAACTCGTCCCGCTGCTGGAGAGAATTGCGCAGAGCGGCAGACCGTTGCTGCTTATTGCTGAAGACGTTGACGGGGAAGCCCTGGCAGCCCTGGTCGTGAACAAGATCCGCGGAACCCTGAACTGTACTGCGGTGAAGGCCCCAGGATTCGGGGACCGACGCAAAGCCATGCTAGAGGATATCGCCATTCTGACGGGCGGACGGGTGGTTGCCGAAGAGCTCGGCATGAAGCTCGAACATATTGATCTGGCAGACCTGGGGAGCTGCCAGCGCGTGATTATGGATAAGGACAACACCACCATTGTGGATGGGGCAGGAAAGAAAAAAGACATTGCGGGTCGAGCGGATCAAATTCGTGCCCAGATTGTAGAAACCACCTCAGACTATGATCGGGAAAAACTCCAGGAGCGTCTGGCCAAGTTGGCCGGTGGGGTGGCGGTGATTAAGGTCGGAGCCGCCACTGAAGTCGAGATGAAAGAACGTAAGGCCCGGGTGGACGACGCCCTGCACGCCACCAAGTCGGCGGCAGAAGAAGGGATCGTTCCCGGCGGCGGTGTCGCGCTGATTCGGGCGCAATCCAAGCTGGATGAGCTTGCGTTCAACGATGATCGGGACGCGGGGGTGCGTATCGTGCGTAGAGCGATTGAAGAGCCGATTCGACAAATCGTGAGCAACGCCGGCCTGGACGCTCCGGTGGTGGTCAATCAGATCAAGAGTAAGAGGGGCGATGCGGGCTTTAACGCGGCATCGGGCGAGTATGAGAATTTATTCAAAGCCGGGGTGATTGATTCCACCAAGGTTGTCCGGGTCGCACTCCAAAATGCGGCGAGCGTATCTGGCTTGATGTTGACCACGGAAGCGGCGGTGGCCGAGAAGCCCGAAAAGCCCCAAGCCGGACCGGATGGGCATAGCCACGACGACGATTTTGATGACTACTAAGCTGGAACGCTGCCGGGGGATGCTCTCTCTCCAGCTGAAAATGTCGATACCACGGGGGCCGTACGGCCCCCTTTTTTCTGTCTTTTTGACTTCGTACGGTCCTCGGGCGGGATAGCATTACCGACCGGAATCCATTACGAACGAGCGTATGATCGACTTCTCCCCGCCACCGCACGTTGAGCAGACGGTGCGCGATATTCATCGCTTTATCGAAAACGATATTGCTCCCATCGAGTACAGTCTGGCCGACCACCTCACCAATGAGCACCTCTATCTCCGTGAAGATGGCCGGCTGGCTCCCGAAGTGCTGGCCGCCCAGCAGACGATTCGCAAACGGTCCGCAGAGCAGGGACTATACGCGCTGCATATGCCCAAAGAAGTTGGCGGCGGTGGGTTTAGTCTGACCGACATGTTTTTTGTACATGAGGCCGTCTATCAGCATGGCATCGGAGTCGCGCAGTGGATGTTGTCCTGGACAGAAGGACCCAATCATATGCTGATGTTTCTGACCGAGGAGCAACAGCAGAAATACCTGTTGCCACTGGTCCGAGGCGAAACAACCGGCGCCTATGCCATCACTGAATACCGCGGTGGCTCTGACGTGCTCGGCATGCAGACCCGGGCCGAAAGGCATGGAGACACTTGGGTGGTGAATGGTACCAAGGCATATATTACCAATGCGCAGTACGCCGACCTGATCTTTGTCTGTGCGCTGCACGATCCGAGCAAAGGGGGAGCCGGTGCAACAGCCTTTATCGTTGAACGAGACAACCCTGGGCTGACCAGCGGCCGGACGTATCGGACCATTATGGATGATGGCATGACCGGTGAACTCCAGTTCGAGAACTGCCAGCTCTCGGCAGACCAGATGTGGGGGGAGGAAGGTCAGGGCTTTTACCTCAGCATGGGAATGATCAACTGGATTCGCGTCCGGCGTGGGGGTATGTGTACCGGACTGGGACAATACCTGCTCGACCGCTGCAGCGACTATATCAAGAACCGGCGCGCGTTCGGTGGACCGCTGAGTCGTTTTCAAGCTTTACAGTGGATGGTGGTCGATTCCTATCTGGACGTTCAAGCCATGCGGAGCCTGTCGCTCCAAAGTCTGTGGCAGGCCGACCAGGGGAATTTGTGGGCACTCAAGGTCGACCCGCACCTCATCAAAACGGTGTGTGCGCTCAAAGTCTTCTGCGACGAAGCGCTGTACCGCGTGGCCGATAGAGCCGTCCAACTGCACGGGGCGCATGGACTGATGAAAGAGTCCGGGATCGAAAAAATATTTCGTATTGCACGGAATCTGCGCATTCCTGGTGGCACGGATGAAATTCAGCGCGTCAACATTGCCAAGGCATTAGGGTTGTAACCGTCCTGCCGTCTCTGTCTGTCAGATTGCCTCGTTGCCCGGCGCTGGCGGACGCTCTCTTGACCCAGTGTCGTCCGCCCCGGATACTGCGGGTCGATGCGTGTCATTGACCCGGTGAAGCTCCCAGCCGACCTTGCGTCGGCCGACCGGCCGTCATTCTTCTATGGCTGGGTGATTGTCGGCTGTTCTTTTACGGTGTTGTCCGCCGCGTACGGGATTCAGTTTTCCTACGGGGTGTTC
Source organism: Desulfurellaceae bacterium bin18 (assembly GCA_002238415.1). Classification (GTDB taxonomy): domain Bacteria; phylum Desulfobacterota; class Binatia; order Bin18; family Bin18; genus Bin18. The sequence goes on from MPMI01000001.1 coordinate 63,562, forward strand.
ATGCCCGAAATTTCGGCGGAGATGGGCTGGGGGCGGACGAGTTTGTCCTTCGCTTATTCGGTGTACGTGTTTGTGTATAGCGGCCTCGGGATTGTGGCTGGCCTGTACACCGACCGCTGGGGCCCACGCCTTGTGGTGGGAGTCGGTGGTATCTTAGTGGGGAGCGGGGTCATGCTGATGAGTCAGATGCACGCCCTGTGGCAACTCTACCTCTTTCTCGGCGGTATTGCCGCGCTCGGCATGAGTGCGGCCTTTGTACCGTGTAATGCAACCGTGGTGCGTTGGTTTATCCGGCGGCGCGGTCTCGCCCTCAGCATGAGCACCAGTGGCTCCAGCTTTGGCAACTTCTTTGTTCCGCCGCTGGCCGCCCTGCTTATCGCGAGCTATGGCTGGAGAACCTCCTACCTGCTCCTTGGCTTGGGCGGACTGGTGCTCATTACGCTGTGTGCCTGCTTCATCGTCCGTGACCCTGAACGTCTGGGCCTCCGTCCGGACGGCATCCAGCCCGTTTTATTATCAGAGGAGGCGCTTGCCGGCCCGCATGTCTCTCCCGACCGACGCGATGCCTGGACCCTTGCGTCTGCTCGTCGGACGGGTGCCTTCTGGATGCTGGTTGCCGCTTTTACGATGACTTGGTTGGTGGTGTTCATGCCGCTGGTCCATATTGTCCCCTTTGCCATAGACCTAGGTGTATCGCAGGTGACCGCCGCAACGTTGATCAGCGTGATCGGCTTGGCCGGTTTCGCCGGTCGCCTGATTACCGGCCCGCTGTCCGATCGTTGTGGCCGCCTTCTGACTTTGGGCGTCTGTCTGACTTTGGAAGCCGTGGCGTTCTTTGGGCTGGCAGTCAGTTCCGGCCTCTCCCTGCTCTACCCGTCGGCAGCGCTGTTCGGTTTTTCGTATGGCGGGACCACCGCCCTGTTCCCGGCGATCGTCGGCGACTTCTATGGCCGGCTGGCGATCGGGGCGATCGTTGGTTTCATTTTTTCCCTGGCCGGCTCCATGGCGGCCTTCGGTCCCATGGCCGCAGGCTATCTATATGATGTATACGGGAGTTACGACCTCGCCTTTCTGATGAGTGCGTTATTCAATCTTTTCGGTGTGATGTTGTTATGTTTTGTGAAGAAACCGGCGGCGACCCCCCAGGCGGTCTAGCCGGATAATCAGGAGGTATTATGCCCTCTGCACGGGTCAATGGTGTCAACTTAGCCTATGAACTGCACGGGACAGGCGACCCGCTTGTGCTCATCCACGGGGCGCAGAGCGACCGGAGCATTTTTGCCAATCTGCTGCCGGATTTCGTGGATCAATTCCAGGTCCTCGTCTTCGACCAACGTGGCTCTGGCCAGAGTGAAAAGCCGGACATCGAATATACGATGGGCATGATTGCCGATGATACCGCCGCGCTCATGGAGCATATTGGCTTCTCGTCCGCGCATATGTATGGCGTCTCAATGGGGGGGATGATTGCCCAGGAGGTGGCTATTCGGTACGGGGCTGCTGTCCGCTCCCTGGTGTTGGGCTGCACTACTCCTGGCGGTCCGCACGCCATCAGCCTGGAGGGCGAGGCTATCCAGAGTTCCCATTCAACAGCCGCACTCTCCGCGGAAGAGCGCGGGCGGGCGCTGGCCGAGACCGCCTTTACCAAAGGCTATATCGACCAGCATCCTGAGCTGATCCCGACACTGATTGAAGCCCGCAAAAAGCAGCCCCTCGACCCCATTGGTTTCGCTCACAGAATGAAAGCTGCTTATCGGCATAATACGTTTGACCGGCTCTCCCAGATTACCTGCCCGACCTTGGTCATTACGGGAAAGGACGATGCCTTGATCGCCTGGGAGAATTCACAACTCCTGGCTGAACATATTGCCGACTCCGAGCTCGTAGTCCTGGAACCGGCCGGTCACGTGTTTTGGGTCGAACAACCGGCACGGTCGAGAGAGGCGATCCGTACATTTTTGCAGAAACAGAAAGGCTAAGGAGCAGTTATGCCCAATAAAGAAATAACAAAAAATAGCCAAGCCCGGATGATACGAAGCTGGATGCTTGGCCTGCACGCGACACATATTACCGATATCGGCGGGCGACTGGGCTATTTCGCCGAGATACGGCGCTGCGGTGGAACAGTCTCGGCCGACGCCTTAGCCGAGACCCTGGAACTCGATCCCTGGCGGACAAAAGTCTGGTGTCAGGCCGCGTGTGCGGTTGGGATACTCCAAGCTGACGGCGATACGCAATTTACCTTTGCGCCGTTTATGGACGAACTGCTTGGCGACGGCGCTCCCGAGTTGCTGACCAGCCATGTCCTGGCCAGCCTGTCGCGAGATTTCCCGGCCTATCCCGACGCCTTTCGGACCGGGGCGCTGAAAACCTTTCACGATCACGACGAAGATTTCTTTCACCAGCAGGGCAAAGTTTCGGCCTTGCGGGCACCGGTCGTGGTGGCGGCGGCTCGGAAGCTGCCTGGAATGGAAGCACGACTCGCGGCTGGTGGGAGAGTCATGGATATCGGCTCCGGGAGTGGAACCGTGATCGCGCGCTTTGCCCAGGAATTCGTGAACTGCCGTGTGACCGGCATCGAGCCTCTGCCCTATTTTGTGCAGGCCTCCCGGAAGATGCTTCAGGAGCAAGAGCTCAGCGAACGGGTAGACGTGTGCTCCGTCGGTGGGGAAGCCCTGTCCTTTGAGAACGAGTGTGATCTCGTCACCATGGTCCAGGTCTTTCACGAACTCCCCGACGCAAAAAAAGTTGACATCCTACGGGGCTGCCAACGGGCGCTCAAGCCTGGCGGCAGCTTGCTGCTGGTCGATCGGTGTGCCCCGGAAACGGGCGCCGATTTGCACGACCGGCGCTTTACCATGAGTATCCTGGAGCAATGGTTCGAGGTCACTTGGGGGAATATTGTCAACACCCGGAGTGATATTCTCGCCATGCTGCACGAGACCGGCTTCCGCGTCACCCAAGAGAATCCGGATATCGTGCCGACGTATTGGACGTTTGTCGCCCAGAAGCAAGCCTAAGACGGGAACGGAGCGGAATATGAGTCGATCAGGTCTCGTCCTCTACCACGGCATCGAAAGCGGTCCTGAACTGAAGCAATACGGACAGATTGCAGAAAACGCCGGCTATGAGTCCCTGTGGGTCACAGAGCGCTACTTCCACGAAGAGATATTCTCTCTGCTCGGCTATCTCGGGGCGGCGACCGAGCGGGTCAAGCTCGGCGTGGGTGTCACAAACCCGTACACGCGCAACCCCGCCTTACTCGCCATGGCAACGGCCACGCTGGACCGGCTGACGGGCGGCCGCTTCGTGTTGGGAATGGGGCGCAGCGAACGCGAGGTGATCCAAGGCAAGATGGGGATGGCCTATGGCAATGCCCAGGCAGCTATGCGGGGCAGCGTCTCCCTGCTGAGACGGCTGCTGTCCGGAGAACGAGTGTCCGACACGGCCGGACCGTTTACGCTCAGGAATGCCCGGCTCGCCACCACGCCGATTCAGCCCCATCTGCCTATCTATCTTGCGGCGATTGGAAGAAAAGGACTGCGTCTGGCTGGGGCGATTGCCGATGGCGTTTTATTGAACGCCTATGTTCCTCCGTCCTATGTCACCTACGCGGTGGAAGAGGTCCGCAGCGCAGCTCAGGAGGCCGGCCGTGATCCCCAGTCGATCGATATTGCCTGCATGTTGGTCATCCGATTGACCGACGATCCGCAGCGTATGCTACCAACTCTCAAAAAGCGTATCGTCCGCCTGCTCGATGAAGCTTATGTCGGTGAGATCCTGCTCGAAAAGGGGGGATTCGATCCGTCCATCCTTGGGCCGTTACGAGAGTCGTATGCCACAGACGGTGGCACGGAGGCGATCAAGCTCATCACCGACGAGATGGTGGCGTCTTTCTATCTCATCGGCTCGGAAGAGCAGTGCCGACAGCGCATTGCCGCGTATCGAGCCGCCGGGGTGGACCTGCCGCTCATCCTGCCGCGGCTTGAAGACTATGAACGCGTAGCGGACACCTTTCGACCGGGAAGGTAAACCCTCGGTGTGCCGCTTGTTCCCCTCCCCGAGTAGCCGCACATCCGGCAGTTCGATATAAACAGTCTCCTGAAGAAAGGAGTTCCTATGAAACTTGCCATAGGCATTGGGTATTCTGGTGGTCGGGTCGAGCTCCCCCTGGACATGATTCTTGAAGCTGAAAAACTGGGCTATGACTCCGTCTGGAGCGCGGAGGCGTACGGCTCCGACGCGGTGACGCCGCTGGCCTATCTGGCGGCCAAGACCTCGCGGATAAAACTCGGTACCGGTATTCTCCAGATTCCGGCCCGCACACCGGCGATGTGCGCCATGACCATGTCAACCCTGGATGCCCTGTCGAACGGCCGGGTGATCGTCGGCCTGGGGATGTCCGGCCCGCAGGTCATCGAAGGCTGGCACGGCATGCCCTACAGCCGCCCGGCCGCCCGCATCCGCGAGTACGTTGAAATCCTGCACAAGATTTGGGACCGTCAGGAGCCGGTTTCATTGGACGGCAAGGTGTATCAACTGCCCTATCAGGGCGAAGACGCCAGCGGGCTGGGCAAGCCCCTCAAGTCGATCCTGCACTCGCGCCGCCTGCCCGTCTACCTGGCAACCATGAAGCCGCTCAGCATTCGTATCACGGCCGAACTTGCCGACGGCTGGCTGCCGATCTGGTTCTCACCCTATCGGATGCATATGTTCACGTCCGACCTGGAGAAAGGTTTTGCGAAGGCCGGGAACGGCAAGTCGCTGGAGAACTTTGAGGTTCTGGCCGGTTGTACCGTTGTGATCGGAGACGATGTCAAAGCCTGCCTGGCCCAACTCAAGCCGACCCTGGCGCTATACGTCGGCGGCATGGGGGCCAAGGGCCGGAATTTCCATAATGAGATGGTCTCGAAGTATGGCTATGCCGACGTGGCGGCCGAGATCCAGGACCTCTATCTGTCCGGCCGGAAAAAAGAGGCGACCGAGTTGGTCCCGGATGAGCTGTGCGACGAAATTTCGTTATGCGGCCCACCGGAGCGGATTCGCGAGCGTTTCAAGGTCTGGGAGTCCGCCGGAGTTTCCACCATGATGGTGCAGTCGGGTCAGCCCGAAGCCTTGGCCTTGATGGCGGATATTGCGGGAACAAATCAGTAGGTCGAGAAAGCATTTTTCAGGAGAGTAGCATGAGTCAATCTATTTCAGCCAATGATCCTTATGAACGGAAACGGGTAGCCGTGCTCGATAGTGAGATGGCCTATGTCGATACAGGCAGCGGTGACCCGGTTGTGTTTCTGCACGGCAACCCCACCTCTTCGTATCTGTGGCGCAACATTATTGCCGAGGTCGAAGGTAGTGCGCGTTGTCTGGCACCCGACCTGATCGGCATGGGCGATTCGGGCAAGAACCCCGCTGGCTCCTATCGGTTTGTTGACCACGCCCGCTACCTAGATGCCTGGTTTGACACCGTTGGACTCGATCAACACACGAAGAATGTCACCCTAGTGATCCACGACTGGGGCTCAGCCTTGGGTTTCCATTGGGCCTACCGTCATCAAGACAGCATCAAGGCCCTGGTCTATATGGAGGCCATTGTGTGTCCCCTGACGTGGCCGACCTTCCCCGAGGCCGCGCGCAAGGTCTTTCAGGGCTTTCGTTCGCCCGCCGGAGAGGAGATGGTGCTCCAGCATAACGTCTTTGTCGAGCGGGTGCTGCCCGGCAGCGTGGTGCGGAAACTGACCGAAGAAGAAATGGCCGTCTACCGGAAGCCGTACACCGAGCCGGGCGAGTCGCGCCGGCCCACGTTGACCTGGCCGCGTCAGATTCCGATTGAGGGCGAGCCGCCCGACGTAGTCGAGATCGTCGAACAATACGGGCAATGGTTGTCAAGCAGCGAGGTGCCCAAACTCTTTGTGAATGCCGATCCCGGAGCAATCCTGACCGGTCCGCAACGCGAGCACTGTCGGACCTGGCCGAATCAAAAAGAAATCACCGTCACCGGCTCGCACTTTATTCAGGAAGACGCGCCGCAGGAGATCGGGCAAGCCATAGTCGATCTTCTTCAGGCGCTCTAGCCGCTTCGTCAGACGGAGGACCGTATGAGCTACACCGCCCTTCAATTTGAAAAAAAGGACCAGATCGCAATTATCACCTTGAATCGGCCGGATTCCGCGAACGCGCTCAATATCGACCTGGCGCGTGATTTGATGCAGGTCGCGCTCGAATGTGACGAAGATGCGGATATTCGAGCCGCTGTCATGACCGGCAACGGCCGCATGTTCTGCGCCGGTGGGGACCTGAAAAGCTTTGCCGCCCAAGGTGACCAACTGCCCGCCCATATGAAGGAAGTGACGACCTATCTGCACGGCGCAGTGTCGCGTTTCGCCCGCATGGACGCCCCGTTGATCGGGGCGGTGAACGGCACGGCCGCGGGAGCGGGCATGAGCATCGCGTGTTCGTGTGATATTGTTTTTGCTGGCGAATCGGCAAAATTCACCATGGCCTATACGCGCGCCGGGCTGACCCCGGACGGTTCGTCAACCTATTTCCTGCCGCGTATTGTTGGTATGAAGCGGGCCTTTGAGTTGGCGGTCACCAACCGGCTGCTGTCAGCCCAGGAAGCCGAAGCCTGGGGCATTGTGAACCGGGTCGTGCCGGATGCGGACCTGCTGGTCGAAGCGGAAAAACTGGCCACCGAGCTGGCTTCGGGGGCAACCGGCGCGTTCGGGGGTGCCAAACGGCTCCTCCACAGCGGTTGGACGGAAACGCTTGAAACCCAGATGGAAAATGAAACCCAGTCCATTGCCGCGCGCTCCAAGACCGATGACGGCAAAGAAGGCATTACGGCCTTCCTGGAGAAACGCGTGCCCCACTTTAACGGGAAATAGACGGGTCTCAATCAGGTCCCAGTCAGGATTACGCTTATGTCCCAAGCCTACCGTCTGTTTGGTGTCGAGCTGTCGCCCTATTCGTTCAAAGTCCGCGCTTATTTTCGGTACAAGCAGATTCCGCACGAATGGATTGCGCGTGATTCAACCAATCAGGAAGAATTCGCGCGCTACGCCAAGCTGCCCCTCGTGCCGCTCGTCGTCACCCCGGACGGACAGGGTATGCAGGATTCCACGCCCATCATGGAGCATTTTGAGGAACTCCAGTCCGAGCCGTCCATTCATCCGAGCGACCCGACTCTGGCCTTCCTGTCCGCCTTGATCGAAGAGTATGGCGACGAGTGGGGCAATAAGCAGATGTTCCACTATCGCTGGACGTATGCCCCCGACCAGAAGTCCACGGCTGAACGCATTGCACGCCTGACCCGTCCAGGGTTGAGTGAGGAAGAATATGCGGTGGCGACCGAGCAAATCCGGACGCGCATGGTCCCGCGCTTGTCTTTTGTCGGCTCAAGCGAGCAGACCCGGGAGCATATCGAGTCGTCCTTTAATCGCCTGTTGGCCCTGCTCGAACCGCACCTTGCGCAACGTATGTATCTGTTCGGTGGCCGGCCTATGTTCGGCGATTTTGGTCTGGGCGCTCAGCTCCACCAATGCTCCACCGATCCCTCGGCCGGCACGATCATGCGGGCGGTTGCCCCGAACGTCCTATCCTGGGCGATGCAGATGCTGGACCCCAAGGATGAAGGAACATTAGAGACCTGGGACGATCTGGCCCCAACGCTGAAGCCCATCCTCAAAGAAATCGGTCAGACCTTTCTGCCTTGGACGGCGGCCAACGCCCAGGCCCTCGCTGCCGGTCAAGAGACGTTTTCGGTCATGCTGCGTAGCACGGAGTACTCGCAGGGCACGCAGAAATACCATGCCCGGTCGTTCCGTGTTCTGCGGGAACGGTACGCTAAAGTCGAAGAGAAAGCAGCGTTAGACTCCATTCTGGAAGAGGCCGGTTGTTTACAATGGTTACAATAATGCGTGCTATCGTGCGTCGATCATTTACAGAGAAGAAGGAGAGCCCATCGTGTACGGCTTTGAACTGACTCCGGAACAACAACAACTCAAAGATACGGTCCACAAGTTTGCCGTTGAGGAGATGATTCCAGTTGCGGCAAAGTATGACAAAGAGCAGGAGTTTCCGGCCGATGTCTGTCGCAAAGCCTGGGAACTGGGTATCCTCAATCCGCTCGTGCCAACCGAGTACGGGGGCCTGGGACTTGAGGTGTTTGATACCTGCCTGATTGATGAAGAGATTGTCTACGGCTGTGCGGGTATGGCGCTCAATATGGTGGCCAATAATCTGGCGACCACACCGCTGCTCGTGGCCGGTAGCGATGAGCAGAAAAAAGCCTACCTCGGTCAGCTCGTTGCCGAGCCGGTCTACGCCGCCTTCGCCCTGACAGAGCCGGGTGCCGGCTCTGACGCCGCGGCGATCTCAACAACCTATCGTAAAGTCGGCGATGATTTTGTTCTCAACGGAACAAAACATTTTATCTCCAACGGCTCGGTTGCGCATTGGTATGTGACTTTTGCGACCGAGGATAAAAGCCAGGGCCATCGGGCGGTATCGTGCTTTGTGCTACCGGCCGATTCCCCCGGCGTGACGGCCAACCGCATGCACGACAAGATGGGCCAGCGGGCGTCAGACACCGCGGAGATCGTGTTTGAGGATGTCAAGGTGCCGCGCGCCGGCCTGGTCGGAGCGGAAGGCCAGGGCTTCAAGATCGCTATGCGGACGTTTGACCGCAGCCGGCCCGAGGTGGGCGCCTTTGCTATCGGCATCTCCCAACGTGCGCTGGATGAATCGGTCAAATACGCCCAGCAGCGGGAAGCCTTTGGCCAGGCCATCGCCAATTTCCAGTCTATCCAGTTCATGCTGGCCGATATGGCGATTGAGCTCGAAGCCATGCGTCTCCTGACCTATAAAGCCGCTTGGCTGCTCGACCAGGGCGCGGCCTCGTCTATTGTTTCCAGCTATGCCAAGGCGTTCGGCGCCGACCGGACCATGCAGATCACCACCAACGCGGTGCAGATTTTCGGCGGCTATGGCTATTTCAGCGAGTATCCGGTGGAAAAACTCATGCGCGACGCCAAACTGCTCCAGATTTATGAGGGTACGTCTCAGATTCAGCGCGTGGTGATTGCCAAACACTTGCTCAAAGGAGCGTAACGGTCCTGAACCGAGAAGGAGGAATACGATGGCCGAAGAAATGGGGGTCTTTGAAACCATACACTCAATGCGGGCAATGCGGCGGCTCAAACCCGACCCCGTCCCGACAGAGATGATTCGGAAAATTCTGGACGCCGGGATACGGGCACCCAGCGGGCAGAATCTTCAGGCCTGGGCGTTTGTGGTGCTCCAGGACCCGGACAACAAGAAGTTTTTTCAGGAACGGTATCACCAGGCTATGCTGGACCGTTTCGGTGACGCCGTGAAGGTTGACCCGAGCGACAAATCGTCCTGGGCACGTACCGTCCGGGCCGCGATGCACTTGGCGGAACATATGCACGAGGCGCCCATCCTGCTGCTGATCTGCGGCAAGCGGGATTGGCCGTTTTCCGTGCCCGCGGAAAAACGCGAAGGCAAGGCCCCACCCTCCTACGGCTCCATCTATCCCTGCGTGCAGAACATTTTGCTGGCCTGTCGCGCCCTTGGCTTGGGGGCGAGCCTGACGACCATGCACCAGATGTTTGAAGACGAGTTGCAGGAGCGTCTGGGCATTCCGTTCGAGTATGGTGTGGTGGCAACCATTCCGATCGGTTTTCCTTCGGGAAAATTCGGACCGGTCACCCGTCGCCCTGTGTCCCAAGTGACCCACTTTGATCAGTGGGGACAGCACGAACCGCCGGCGTAGTCATCCGCCGCTCTATTGTTTGTTTTTGTGGAGGGGCGCAGTGTGCTGCGCCCCTGTCTTTTTATGGAAGGAATTCACGCATGAAATACTCAATGTTTCTCGCCGCCGCCGCCCACGACGAAATGGTCGGCTGGGTAAAGAAATATGAGGCCGCAGGATTTGATTCTCTGTGGCAGGCCGAGTTGACCAATTCCGCGCTCATTCCCCTGGCCGGCATCGCGCCCAATATTCAGACGATAAAAATCGGCGCCGGCGTGGTGCTGGCCTTTAATCACAGTCCGGTGATGCTCGCCTTTCAGGCTCTGGACCTCGACCTGCTGAGTCAGGGCCGGTTCACGCTCGGCCTGGGAGTTGCCCACCAACACCGCAACAACAACTGGTACGCCGGACAGGACGCGGGCAAACCGGTCAGTCAAATGCGGGAGTATATTGAGGTCCTGCATCTCATTATGGATAAGGCCGAGCCGGGTGGCGAGGTGAACTACGAGGGCAAGTTCTACAATATCCGCGCCCGTAACTTCTTCCCACGTCCGAATCCGAAGCCACGGCCACGGGTGCCCATCTATGTTGCCGCGGTCAAACCGCGTATGGCCGCCCTGACGGGCGAGCTGGGTGACGGCCTCATCGGGAATCCGATGTTCTCGCCGCAGCATGTCCGCGATAATATCCTGCCACCGCTCAAAACCGGGCTCGACCGGGCCGGTCGTAGCCGCTCCGATGTTGAGGTTCTGGGCCAGTGCTTTGTGGTCATTGACGACGATCTGGCGACCGCCCACCGGGTCGGCGCGGGGGCCATGCTGTTCAGCATCTGGGCTCGGATTTACGATGATATTTTTATCGCGCACGGCTTTAGCGAAACGGTTGAGAAGGTCAGAGCACTCCAGAAGACACCAGACAAGGACAAAGGCTTTGATTTGATTCCAAATGAAATGGTCGATACCTTTTGCGCGGTCGGTCCGATTGACCGCGTCCGCGCAAAGCTGAACGAGCGCGAAGGGCTGCTCGACACGACCATTCTCGCCGTCCCCAACACCGGTACAACCCAAGAACAACGCGACCACTATCGGGATAAAATCCTGGAGTCCTTTTCAGCGTAGAGGGGCGTCCTCAATCTCCTCGGAGTGGGGCAACACCGGGGGAGGGCAACCACAGGGGGTTGCCCCTACATAAATTATTCCCTCTCCCCTGGAGGGAGAGGGCTAGGGTGAGGGGGTTCTACGGGATAGGTTTCCCCCTCCGGTCCACACGCAAAGGAGAAAACACATGAGCACGCACACCAAGGTCGCCCTCATTACCGGGGCGGGTACTGGAATTGGAAAGGCGAGCGCCCTGGCGCTCGTCCGGGAAGGCTACGCCGTTGTCCTGGCCGGGCGACGGGCCGAACTGTTGGAGGCAACGGCAAAAGAGGCCGGAAGCGAGGCGCAGACGCTCGTTGCGCCCACCGATGTCAGCGACCCCGACGCCATTCGTGCCCTGTTTGTTACAACACAAGAGACCTTTGGCCGGCTCGACATGTTATTCAACAACGCCGGCATTAGTGCCCCGCCCGTCCCTCTGGAAGAACTGCCGTATGAACAGTGGAAAGCCGTTGTAGACCTGAATCTGACCGGCGCGTTTATCTGTACCCAGGAAGCCTTCAAGATCATGAAAGACCAGGACCCCCGGGGTGGTCGTATCATCAACAACGGCTCTATCTCGGCCCATGTACCGCGACCCAATTCCGCGCCCTACACCTCGACCAAGCACGCCATGACCGGCCTGACCAGATCGACCTCACTCGACGGGCGCAAATACGACATTGCCTGTGGCCAGATCGACATCGGCAACGCCGGAACCGACATGACCGCGGTCATGCAACGCGGCGTCCCGCAACCGAACGGCACGGTCGCCGCCGAGCCGACATTCGATGTAGAACACGTCGCCCAGGCGGTGGTGTACATGGCCAACCTGCCGCTCGACGCCAACGTGCAGTTCATGACCGTCATGGCCACCAAAATGCCGTTTATTGGGAGAGGGTGATGGTGAGAGGTTTGGATTTAAGATGATATAGCGGCTTCCAGAGACTTTCGGGAAGCATCTAAACTCAGGAAGCAAGAAATGATTGAAAAGGAAAAGGATCAAACAGTGGAGGGTTTCCGGCGTCCGCCTCGGGAGTCAGGATTTCAGAATATCGGACCTGACGACAATGTTCTCCAGAACTCCGCATAATACATTTTGGAAATTTTCATATACAGAGAAGTTGACCTTGGGTATCGTAATTGAAGACAACAACGTCCTCGACCCTGTGTCTGACCCCACCAGCAGCGACAAAGCGAGTTGTCGGAATAATTTCAATACGAAAATTTTTGTACAAATCTCGAATCCACGGTAAGCCCGCATTTGAAATCATAACTCTACATCCGAGCCTAGAAGGATGAAATGTAGGGCGAGGTATAACCAAAATCTCGTCGTCATAATCTTCTCTTCATTGGCGAGTCCGCGTAGTGTTTCTATCGAAGGGCATGCATGAACTATAATGCAAGATGCGGGCGCTGATGAGTTGCTCTGGTCCTGTCCACTTGCCTCACCGCTGGGCCGATTTGTCAGCATATATCAAATATGCGATACTCCGTTGCCCGTGGACTGGACCATCGAGACCCTGAATACGACTGTGGACAAGGAACTCGCCGCTTTACCCATCGATATGCGTGCGCGGTTTGTTCGTATCTGTGAGTTGATAGAAGCGGTTGGACTGGAGCGCGTTGGCGCGCCGTATGTGAGGCATTTGACCGGTCCGCTATGGGAAATGCGAGAAGGGTAGGGATGGAATATCGCGAGCGTTGTATGTCACCGTTCAGGGGAAACGCGTTGTGGTGGTACGGGCCTTTATCAAAAAGACACGGCAGACGCCCCGCCAGGAGATTGACTTGGCGTTGAGACGCGCCAAAGAGGTACTGCAATGAGCAAGGTGAGCGACCTGCACAAGAAATGGAGTCGGAATGCGGACTATCGGGCCGCCTATGACGAACTGGAGCCGGAGTTTGAATTGGCCCGTGCGTTGATTGCGGCCCGCGTCAGTGCCGGGCTTACGCAGGCGCAGCTTGCCAAGCGCATGAAGACCACGCAATCGGTGGTAGCGCGGCTCGAAGGCGGTCGTGTCCACCCATCTACCAGGACGCTGGGAAGGATCGCGCAGGCCACCGGCACCCGACTCAGGATCAGCTTTGAGAGCGGCTAAGCCCACGGACGGACCCAAATCCCCGTGACCTCCCGCCTGCGCCGGACGCTCAGCCTTGCCCTGCCCATCATGGGCGGCATGATCTCCCAGAACATCATGAATCTGGTGGACACGGCCATGCTGGGCGTACTCGGCGACGAGGCCCTGGCGTCGGTCGGGCTGGCCCAGTTCTCAACCTTTACCTGTGGTGCGTTTATCATCGGTTTGGCAACCGGCGTGCAGGCGACTTCGGCTCGCTGGCTGGGGGCCGGGCGCCTGGGTGAAATCGCCGTGCCGTTGAACGGCGGGCTGCTGCTCGTCCTGTTACTCGGTCTGCCCACCTCGGCCCTGCTGATCCATCTTGCGCCGACCCTGTTCTCCGTACTCAGCCAGGACGCTGCGGTCACCGACCACGGCACGATCTATTTTCAGGCGCGTCTGGTCGGCCTGCTCGCTATGGGCGTCAACTTTGTCTTCCGTGGCTACTGGAACGCGGTCAACCTGTCCAAGTTCTATATGCGTACCATTATCCTGATGAATGTGACCAATATCTTCCTCAACTGGGTCTTGATCTTCGGCAACCTCGGCGCTCCGCGACTGGGTGTCGTTGGAGCCGGCATCGGCACTACTGTGGCATTGTACATCGGGTCGGCCACATATCTGCTCACCGCCCTGCGCCACGCCCGTGACGGGGGCTTTCTGGTCCGTTGGCCGGACCGGGCCACTCTGTCGGCCCTGTTACGGCTCTCGATTCCGGCCGGTATTCAGCATGTCTTCTTTGCTGCCGGCATGTTGGCCTTCTTCTGGATTCTAGGCAATATCGGTACGGCGGAACTGGCCGCGGGGCATGTCCTGTCTAACCTGCTGCTGCTGTGGCTGCTCTTGACGAACGGGTTCGGACTGGCCGCGGCCTCCTTTGTCGGCCAAGCCCTGGGTGCCGGTAAGGTGCAGGAGGCACGGGCCTGGGGCTGGTATGTGACCCGACTCTCTATGCTGGTGGTCGGCGGTCTGGCCCTGCCGGCCTTACTCGCGCCCGACCTGTTTCTGCTGCTGTTCCTGCGCGACCCGACGACGCTGGCGCTCGCCCGGCTGCCGCTGCAACTCACCGCAGCCACCATGGCGCTCGAAGCCCTCGGTGTCGTGTTGATGAATGCCCACTATGGAGCCGGGCACAGCCGGCGGGTGATGGTCATATCCCTGACTATGCAGTGGTGTCTGTTTCTACCCATCGCCTTTGCCATGCAAACGCTCTGGGGATTCGGTCTGCTGGCTATTTGGGTCGCTAATCTCGCCTATCGTATCCTCCAGTCCGTCACCTTCGTCTGGAGTTGGCAGGCCGGCGGCTGGACCCGGATTCGGGTGTAACTGAGAGTGTGGACATGCTGCCCGTAGTCCGAATCTGTCTTGTTTTGTCGTTAGGTTCATTCGTAGAATGGAGACATGGCACCCGCCCCCCAACGGGGGAGACACGCTTCAACTGCGTCGTCCCAGCCGGCTTCTCCCCTGACACTCCAGCGGCAGTATGCGACTGCTACACGACCGCTCAGCCTCCATTTCGCCCAGATTGATGCCTGGCTCGTCGATAACGAACCCGTAGTCTGGCAACAACTCCGTCAGGCGGATGACGAACTCTTCCAGTTGAGCCAGCTCAACGTCTCAGAGAGTCGCTACCAGGCTGCGCTTGCGGCGTTTGTTGCCCGGTGCGAAGAAGCCGAACAGCGCTACTATGAGGCGCGTCCGTCCGAGTTCCGACTGCCACCTCTACCCGAAGGCGAACGGATTGCCGTCTATTACGAACTGAATGACGGCTCGATGCACAAGGTGAGCGGACATATAGGGCCTCCCTCTTATCTCCCCTGACTGCGTTCGCAAGAGGGAGAGAATCCGGTACAGTAGCCCGACTCATTTGCAGCGACCGATTGGTGGACGAAGACCGGCCGCTCGATACAAAAAGGGGAAGACCGGAGCATGACGGACCCTGTTGGATTTTCCGGGCTGGCCGCCCTGCGCGCCTACTGGCCACGCCGCTTTACGCTGGTTGGCCTGTGCTTTTGCAGTACGTTTATTTGTTATATCGACCGGGTCAATATCTCGGTCGCCATTCTTCCTATGGCGCAAGAGTACGGTTGGACCCAAACAACCCAAGGGATTGTCCTGTCCTCATTCTTTTACGGCTATCTGGCCACCCAGATTTTCGGTGGCTGGGTGGCAGACCGTTACGGCGGGAAAATGGTCCTTGGCTGGGGTGTATTGCTGTGGTCCTTCTTTACCCTGGTTACGCCACCCGCGGCAGCGATTTCACTCACTGTGCTCTTTCTCGCCAGGGTTGGCATGGGGTTGGGGGAAGGCGTCGCCTTCCCGGCAATTTACAACCTCTTTGCGCGCTGGGTGCCGGGCCAGGAGCGGGCTCGCTCAGCCGCGCTCAACGTGAGCGGTGTCTCCCTCGGCACGGTCGCTGCTTTACTACTGACTCCGACCATTGTGGTGGTCTGGGGTTGGCCGATGGTGTTTTACCTGTTCGGCGGGTTGGGGTTTGTCTGGTATCTCTTCTGGCACTCCCGTGTCACCGACACGCCGGAAACCCATCCCACCATCGCTTCCACAGAAGTCGCCTATATCCGTGAGCACGTTCCTCCGATTCCGTCTAACGCTACAATCCCGTGGCGACACCTGCTGTCCAAAACCGCGGTCTGGGCCATCGTGATTAACCACTTTTGTTCCAACTGGGGCTTCTACGTTATTCTGACCTGGCTGCCGACCTATTTTACCCAGGCGCTTGGGGTCGATCTCCGCCAGGTCGGGCTGTACGCCATCCTGCCCTGGCTGGTCATGTTTGTCATGGCCAATGTTGCCGGCTGGATCGCGGACAGCCTGCTGCAACGCGGTCTGTCCGTCACCTTTGTCCGCAAGCTGATGCAGAGCATAGGTTTTTTCGGTCCGGCGCTGTTCCTCTTTCTGATCGGTGGGGTCACCTCAGCCCTTCAGGCGGTCAGCTATATGTGCTGCGTACTTGGGCTTGGCGCTTTTGCCCTGTCCGGCTTTGCGGTGAACCACCTCGATATCGGCCCGCGTTACGCCGGTATTCTGCTGGGTCTCTCAAACACGGCCGGAACGATTCCGGGTATTATCGGCGTCACCCTGACCGGCTACATCCTGGATGCCACCGGTTCGTGGAGCCTGGTCTTTTTGATCGCCTCCGGACTGTATGTTTTCGGGGCGGTGGTCTGGCTGCTGTTTGCCACCGGCGAGCAGGTGTTTGAGTAGGCCCAGGCCTATTCCGGTTTCTTTTTGATCTCGTAGCCCAGCTCTTCAACGGCCAGCAGGATGTCGGCGATGGCCGTAAAATCCTGAATATCCGCATGGCCCATACGGATGCTGACGGCGTAGTTGGAGCCGTAGGGATGCTTGGTCCGCCGATGCTGAAAAACCGCTTTGGCGAGCCTGAGGAGGTCGAACTTCGGACTATCGTTTGCCATGTTATTTCTCAATCACGATGCGCCACTGCTGAGGGGTATCCGATTCAGCATCCTCAATCTCAACAATGGCATAGCCTTCCGCTTCCGCGGCCCGAGGAATATCACGCCGGCCTTTGGGGTCGTCGATGACGAGTGCGAGCTGGTCGCCCTGGTCGAGGTATTCCAGTCGTACCTTGGCCTTGGCCCAATTTAACGGACATTTGACACCGCACAGGTCCAGGTGTTCGGTTTTGCCGCCCATCGCCTCCTACATACCAGACAGACCACGGGGTGTCAGCGCGGCCCATTCCAACTCTTCGCCTCTCCCCCTCGCCCCTCCCCGTTTCTCCCCGCCTTCCGATGCGCTAGGCTAGGCCATCTTCAAAAAACGTCGGGGTGTGGTGTGGAACGCGACGAGAGCCGTCCTGAAAAGTATACGTTGCGGTCGGATGCGGAGAGCAATCGACCGCGGCAATTTACCATCGACTACAAACACGAGTTGAACCCCAGCCAGTACGAGGCCGCCACCACGCGCGACGGTCCTGTGTTGGTGCTGGCCGGAGCCGGCAGTGGCAAGACGCGTACCCTGATATTTCGGGTCGCGCGGATGATTGAAGAAGGCATTGACCCGGCGTCACTGCTCCTCCTGACGTTCACCCGCCGCGCTGCGGAAGAAATGATCCAGCGCGCCGAGGCCCTCATGGGCGGCCGCTGTGATAAGGTGACCGGCGGGACGTTTCATTCTTTTGCCAATACCGTCCTGCGGCGCTACGCCTCCCTGCTCGGATTTGCCAACGCCTTTACGATTCTGGACCGGAGCGACTCCGAAGATGCGATCAATTTGATCCGGTCGCGCCTCGGCCTGGACAAAAAGGCGCGTCGCTTTCCGCGTAAACAGACCATTGCCGAGATAATCAGCCTAGCGGCCAATAAAACGACCAGTGTGGCGGAAGTGCTCGACTCGCAGTTTCCCCATCTGTTTTCCGAACTCGACCCCCTCAGCCAGATTGAGGAATATTACCGGCAGTATAAACGCGAACGCAGCTTACTGGACTATGACGATCTGCTGACCCATTTGCGTGAATTGTTGCGCACCCACCCGGAGGTCGCCGAACGCCTCTCTCATACCTATCGCTACATCATGGTCGATGAGTATCAGGATACGAACCGACTCCAGGCCGAAATCGTGCGTTTGCTGGCCCACGTGCACGACAACGTCATGGCGGTCGGCGATGATGCCCAGTCGATCTATAGTTTTCGTGGCGCCACCGTTCGCAATATCTTTGAATTCCCGGATCTGTTTCCCGACACCAAGGTCATTAAGCTCGAAGAGAACTACCGCAGTACCCAGCCGATCCTTGACCTGTCGAACGAAATTATTCTGCAAGCCAAGGAACGCTACACCAAGAACCTGTTCACCAAAAAGGATAGCGGCTTTCAGCCGGCGTTGATCGAAGCTGACAGCGAGCGCTATCAGTCGCGCTTTGTGGCTCAAAAGATTTTGGAGCTGCGCGAAGAAGGCGTCCCTCTGACCGAGATGGCTGTCCTCTTTCGGTCCAGCTTTCATTCGTTCGATCTTGAAATTGAACTGAGCAAGTGTGATCTGCCGTTCGTGAAGCGGGGCGGGTTCAAGTTTATCGAGACCACCCACGTCAAGGACGTCCTGGCCCATCTGCGTGTGCTGGCCAATCCGCAGGACGCGGTGTCGTGGCACCGGGTGCTCCTCCTGCTCGAAGGCGTCGGGCCCAAGAGCAGCGACAAGATTCTCAGCCACGTGCTGGGCGGGGCAGATCAGATACAGCGCCTGGCCGAGTATCCCGGACGCGGCGCGGTCAGGACCGAGGTGCAGAAACTGGCAGCCGCCCTCCAGACCGTTGCCGACCCCAACCTCCAGCCGCGTGAGCAGATTGACCTGATCGTGCAGTATTATTTGCCGATTCTCAAACGGAATCAGCGGGACGACTATCCCAAGCGCCAGAAAGATCTGGAGCATTTTTCGATTATTACCGAACGTTATCGCAGTCTGAACCGGCTGCTGTCGGACATGGCCCTGGAGCCGCCCAACAGCAGCGTGGGCGATGTGCTGGCAACCGACCGGGATGAAGAAGGCGTGCTGACCCTGTCGACCATTCACTCGGCAAAAGGGCTGGAATGGCACTCGGTGTTTATCATCTGGGCGGTCGAGGGGCGTTTTCCCTCGTTGTACAACAAGGAGGACGACGAACTCGAAGAAGAGCGACGGCTGATGTACGTTGCCGCCACCCGCGCCAAAGAAAATCTCTTTATTTCGTATCCCATCAATATCTTTGATCGCGCCACCGGCATGGTCCTCAGTAGGCCGTCGCGTTTTCTGGAAGATATTCCGCGCCGCATTCTGAAACCGGTTTTTCTCATTGAAGAAGAGGACGAAGACGAGGACGACTGGCGCCAGCGGCGCAGCCGACCGTGGTAAAGAGACGACCCGGCGGCCGCTGCCCTTAGCTGGTAACGGTCGAAGCCCGTCTGGCGTGCTCGTCCAGGAATTTGCTTAAGGCCGCATTAAACAGGTCGGGTTTTTCGAGATTCGACAGATGCCCACAGTCGGGAATGGTCACCAGCGCGGCACCGGGAATCTGTTTCACCAGGAATTCCGAAGCCGAAGGCGGGGTGACCTGATCTTCTTCCCCCACAATTACCAGGGTCGGCACCGCAATCTGCGGCAGGACCGCGCGGAAATCGGTTGTTATAATGGCGTGCAGAGCCTGTTTATACGCCTCAGTGCGTAGAGCGGACATGGAAGCGATTAGCCGCTGACGCACCTCTTGTCCCGCACTTTCGGCAACCAGGACCTTGACCACCTCAGGTGCAATGTCCGCCGGGGTGAGGCCGTTTTCCAGTGGGTCAAGCCGCCGGGCGAGAAAGTCCTGCCGGACGGCCTCAGGCACTCCGCCGAAGCCGGACGAGGTATCAACCAGGGAAAGGGTGGCGACCCGGTCGGCATAGCGCCCATAGAAGTCCTGGATAATCATGCCGCCCATCGACAGCCCAACCAGGTGAGCCTGTTCGGCTTTGAGCCGGTCCAGGAGACGGCACAGGTCATCGGCAAAATCGCTGAATCGGAGCGTCTGGGGAGAGTCGTCGCTGTCGAGATAGCCCCGCGCGTCCCAGGCTACTGCGCAAAAACGACGCCCAAAATGGGCCAACTGACCCGTCCAATTCAGTCGATTACCGCCAATGCCGTGCAGGAAAACAACGACCGGCCCGCTGCCTTCTATGCCATAGGCAATCGAGACCGACTCCTCTGTCCTTCGTGTTTCAGCCATGGGATGCTCCTTGAACTGCTGACGTTCCTACATCGCTTCCAGGGTCTCAATTCCGAGCAGGTCCAAGCCTGTCTTCAAATACCGCGCCGTGAGGTCGCATAATAACAGCCGCGTGGGCTGCCGATCCTGCGGGGCCTTGAGCACGGAATGGGCCTGGTAGAAGAGATTAAACTGTGTGGCCAATTCGTACAAGAAGTTGGCCAGGAGGTTGGGCTTGTAGGAGCGCTCAAGCTCGATCAGGACGTCGCCAAAGCGGAGCATCTGTTTGGCCAGGGCCTGCTCTTCCGGTGCCAGCAGTCGGACCGGCATATCTGAAGCCGGCTGCCAGGCGGTGAAACCGCCTTTACGAAAAATCGAACGAATCCGCGCATAGGCATATTGCAGATACGGCGCGGTATTACCATCCAGGGCGAGCAGTTTATCCCAACTGAAGCGGTAGTCCGCGGTGCGGTTTTGCATCAGGTCGGCATATTTGACCGCGCCAATACCCACGACGCGCGCTACAGTGGCCTGCTCTGCGGCTGACAGACCCGGGTTTTTTTCCTGGACAATTGCCCGCGCTCGCTCCTCGGCTTCATCCAGCAGGGCGGCGAGTTTGATGGGCTGGCCCTCACGGGTTTTAATCGGTTTGCCGTTCGCTCCCAGGATGGTGCCAAACCAGACGTGTTCCAGGGCCATGCTGTGTCCCCAGCTCTGGGCCGCGGCAAAGAGTTGCCGAAAATGGAGCTGTTGGCGGCCGTCCGTCACGTAGATGATGCGCTGCGGCCGAAAGGTCTCAGCCCGGTACTGAATCGTGGCCAGGTCAGTCGTGGCATACAGGAAGGCACCGTCCTGTTTCTGAATCAGGAAGGGGGTCTCCGCCAGCTCCGTACCCTCGCCGTAGAAGATACAGATAGCGCCTTCGCTCGGATGGGCCAGATTCTTCTCGCGCAGTTCTTGAACGACACGGGCGAGCATCGGATTGTAAAAGCTCTCTCCGAGCCAATGGTCGAAGTGCACATTCAGGCGTGCATAGATGTGCTCGAAGGCCTGGCGCGAGACCTGCATGAATTCCCGCCACAGTGCGGTATTGGCTGCATCTCCCTGCTGCAATTTGGCCAGCTCTTCGCGTGCCCGGTCCGCCAGGGCCGCATCCGTTATGGATTTGGCTTGGACCTCTTTGTAGATGCGTTCCATCTCGGCCAGGGGGTCCTGCTCATACGCCGCTCGATCCAGAAAAGAGCGATAGCCGACAATCAACATGCCAAACTGCGTCCCCCAATCGCCCAGATGATTATCCGTCTCCACCGTGTGCCCACGGAAACGCAACACCCGGGTGAGCGCGTCGCCCAGGATGGTGGAGCGAATATGACCGACGTGCATGGATTTGGCCACGTTGGGGGCGCTGAAGTCGATGACGATGGTTTCCGGGTTGGCGGCAGAGTCCACACCGAGATGGTCGTCTCGGGCGATAGCCAGCAGGGTTTGACCCAGCCAGTCTGGGTCAAGACGGAAATTGATAAAGCCCGGTCCGGCAATCTCCCAGCTTGCGGGAATCTCATCCGGGTTGAGCTGCGCCACAACGGCCTCCGCTAATTGGCGTGGATTTTGTTTACGGGCCTTGGCCACCGCCATGATGCCATTGGCCTGATAGTCGCCGAATTTCGGGTTGGCAGCGGGTTTGACAATAGCCGGGGCGGTCGTCCCACTGGCTGCCTCAATAGCCTGTGTCGTCTTTTCTTCCAAGAATTGTTGTACTGTTGGCATAATAGTAGGGATTGGGGGTCAGGGGTTAGGGATACTCGTTCCTTCCTTTGACTTGTGCCATGATTTTTGAAAAGAACCTACCACCCGAAATACATAGCAGAAGATTAGAGCGAACGAAGCGCCGGACAGCGGCATGTGGTGAGGGCGAACAGGGATGGAACGCACAGCGGACCAGGAGACGGCTCAGGCCGGCTGGGGGGACTGGATAGCCCTTCGTCTGGTACGGGGGGTCGGAAACGTGACCTACCGACAATTGCTGGATCGTTTTACGTCCCCGCGCGATGTTTTGCGGACATCGCCGGCCATGCTCACCGAGGCAGGTACGAGTGTCCGTGTTGCGCGGGAGATCGCCGCGTTTGACCAATGGAAAGAGGTCGAAGCCGAGTTGGAGAAACTGGCCCGGCTGAACGCCCGCTTGGTCACCCAGACAGATGCTGAATATCCGGAACGCCTCAGACAGATTCACGACCCTCCGCCTTTCCTCTATATCCGCGGGCATGTTGAGCCCCAGGATACCCTGGCGATTGCCATCGTAGGAGCGCGGACTGCGAGTACGTACGGGCGTAAGATGGCCCGTGAACTCGCCCAGGAACTGGCCGGCTGTGGGGTCTGCGTGGTGAGTGGTCTGGCACGCGGAATCGATTCGGAAGCGCATCAGGCCAGCCTCGCAACTGGAGGGAGAACGATTGCGGTTTTAGGCTCGGGGCTTGACGTGGTGTATCCGCGGGAGCATATAGCCTTGGCAGAGCAGATCGCCGCGCGTAGAGCGGTAGTATCGGAGTTTTCTCTTGGCAGCCAGCCTGAGGCGGGGAATTTTCCTTATCGAAATCGGGTCATCAGCGGCATCAGCCTGGGGACGGTGGTGGTGGAAGCAACGGAAAAGAGCGGCTCGCTTATTACCGCCCAATGCGCGCTTGACCAGAATCGTGAGGTGTTTGCCGTGCCCGGCCCGGTCACGGCGATCAGAAGCCGGGGACCGCACCGCCTGATTAAGGCTGGCGCAAAGCTTGTCGAAAGCATTGATGATATACTGAGTGAGATTGCTCCGGCCCTGGCGCAGACGGACCGAGTTGAGAAAAACAACCCTAGCGTCCCGGTCGTTCCATTAGAGCCGGATGAGGAGACGGTGTTGCAATTGTTTCCAGAAGAGGCGGTGCATGTGGATACCCTCATCACTGGCAGTGGACTTGAGCCGGCGCGGGTGCTTGAAGTCCTGCTTGGATTAGAATTAAAAGGAGTCGTGACTCAACTGCCCGGCATGTATTTCAACGCCACGAGAGGAAAGTAGAGAGGGGGAGGTAGGTATGGCAAAAAACCTCGTCATCGTCGAATCGCCGGCCAAAGCACGGACAATCAACCGCTACCTGGGCCGCGACTATATTGTGAAGTCCAGTATCGGCCACGTGCGCGACTTGCCGACCGGCGGCAAGTCTGAGCGCGGGGCGACCCCAGCGCGCAAACGCGCAAAGAAAACGCAAAAGGCCACTGGCCGTAGGAACGCGCGTACCCAACTGATCACCCGTATGGGTGTCGATCCTGACAATAACTGGGCGGCAAGTTACGAAGTGCTACCCGGCAAGGAGAAGGTCGTTGCCGACCTGAAGAAGCTGGCCCACAACGCGGACGCGGTGTACCTGGCAACCGACCGTGACCGCGAGGGCGAGGCGATCGCCTGGCATTTGAAGCAACTCATCGGTGGGACGCCTGAACGCTTTCGGCGGGTAGTCTTTAACGAAATTACCAAAAGCGCCATTCAAGAAGCGTTTGAGCATCCTGGCGAAATTGACGAAAACCGCGTCAACGCGCAGCAGGCGCGGCGATTTCTCGACCGTGTCGTCGGTTTTGAGCTGTCACCCCTGCTGTGGGCCAAGGTGGCGCGTGGCCTGTCGGCCGGCCGGGTGCAATCGGTCGCGGTGCGGCTCATTGTGGAGCGTGAGCGGGAGATTCGCGCCTTTATACCTGAAGAGTACTGGGAAGTCTTTGCCGAGTTGGCCAAAGACGCAGACGAGCCGGGCTATCGCTTTCAGGTCGTAAAGGAGAACGGCACGGACTTTCGTCCGGGGACGAGCGAACAGGCCGAAGTCGCGGTCGCCCGTCTCGCCGCCCAGGATTTTTCCATCACCGGTCGTGAGGACAAACCGACCCAGGCCCGCCCCAGTGCGCCCTTCATCACGTCCACCCTCCAGCAGTCGGCGGCCACCCGGCTAAGCTTTGGGGTGCGGAAGACCATGCGGCTGGCGCAGCAATTGTACGAGGCCGGTCATATTACGTATATGCGGACCGACTCGACCAACCTCTCGCGCGAATCCGTGACCAGGGTGCGAGCCTATATCAAGGACGAGTATGGACCGCGCTACCTGCCGGATAAACCGAACGTCTATGCCAGCAAGGCATCCGCCCAAGAGGCGCATGAGGCGATTCGGCCGACCGACCTGACGGTCGAACCGGCTAACCTCGGTAATCTGGACGCGGATGCCCGGCGGCTCTACGACCTCATCCGCCGCCAGTTCATCGCCTGTCAGATGACGCGCGCCGAATACCTCAGCACCACCATCAGCGCCGAGGCCGGACCGTTCGAGTTGCGTATCCGTGGCCGCATTCTCAAGTTTGATGGCTTCACCAAGGTGTTGCCATCCGCCTCGCGCAAGGAAGACGAGGTGGAACTGCCCAACTTCGGCCAGGGCGAAGCGCTGGTCTGCCTCGATACCGATGCTGTGCAGCATTTTACCAAGCCACCCGCCCGTTATAGCGAAGCGAGTCTGGTGCGCGAGCTTGAGAAGCGCGGTATTGGTCGGCCGTCCACCTACGCTGCCATCATCTCCACCATCCAGGAACGTGGCTATGTCAGTCTCAACAAACGGCGCTTTCAGGCGGAGAAGATCGGCGAACTGGTGACCGACCGGCTGGTAGAAAACTTCGGCCACCTGCTCAATTATTCGTTTACCGCAGACATGGAGCGGGAACTCGACCAGATCGCCCTGGGCGAGCAAGAGTGGCGCAGCGTGTTGGATGTCTTCTACGACGATTTTTCTCAGCGACTTCAAGCCGCTGGAGCTGCCGAAGGTATGCGGCCAAATCAGCCCATCACGACGGCGGTTCGGTGCGATGACTGCGAACGTCCGATGCAGGTGCGCACGGCAAGTACCGGGGTGTTTCTGGGCTGTTCGGGATATACGCTGCCGCCGGCTGAGCGCTGTACGCGCACCATGAATCTCGTCCCCGGAGAGGAAGCGGTTGACACCGACGCGGACGACGAAGGCGAAAGCCGGCGACTGCGGGCCAAGCGGCGCTGCCCCTCCTGCGACTCCGCCATGGATTCCTATCTGATTGACGAAACACGCAAGTTGCATCTGTGTGGCAACGGTCCGGACTGCGACGGGAACCAAATAGAGTCTGGCGAGTTCCGTCTTAAGGGCTATGATGGGCCGGTATTGGAGTGCGAGAAATGCGGCGCGGAAATGCGGCTGCAAAGCGGCCGGTTCGGCAAATATTTCCGGTGCGCCAACAGTACGTGTGGCAACACGCGCAAGCTGCTGCGTAACGGTCAGCCTGCACCGTCGCGGGCCGACCCGGTGCCGATGCCCGAGCTCAAGTGCCAGAGGGTTGACGATCACTATGTGCTGCGCGATGGAGCGGCTGGTATCTTTCTGGCCGCCAGCCAGTTCCCCCGGAATCGCGAGACGCGCGCCCCCTTGGTCGCGGAGTTGAAGCCCCATGCCGACGAGTTGGACCCCAAGTTTCACTTTCTGTTAAGTGCGCCCGAGGCAGACCCGCAGGGCAACCCTGCGATGATCAGATTCTCGCGCAAGAGCCGCGAACAGTACGTAGCGTCCGAGGTGAACGACAAGGCCACCGGCTGGAGCGCGCACTACCGGAATGGTGGCTGGGAAGTGCGGGAGCGTACGCGGACGAAACGCCCGCGCGCGGCCAAGGCCACGACGCCTGAGGCATTGTCCCAGGTCGCGTGACCGGGGAGTCTGGCGAGCGCTATGCAGACGGTCACGGTCATTGGCGGCGGCTTGGCCGGCAGTGAGGCGGCCTGGCAACTCGCCCGGCAGGGCGTCGCCACCCGCCTGTACGAAATGCGTCCCGTCCGTCCCACCGATGCGCATCAAACGGACAAACTGGCCGAGCTGGTCTGCTCCAACTCCTTTCGCAGTGCCGCCTTGGTGGCTGCGGTTGGCCTGTTGAAAGAAGAAATGCGGGGTCTCGGGTCATTAGTGATGGCCGCGGCCGACGCGGCACGGGTCCCGGCCGGGCAGGCCCTGGCAGTTGATCGCCACGTTTTTGCTCAATATATCACCGACGCGTTGGTGGCCCATCCGCTGGTTGAGGTGAGACGGGAAGAGGCCCAGGCTATTCCGCCTGGACCGACGGTGATTGCCAGCGGCCCGTTGACCTCACCGGCCCTGTCCGAGCACCTGCGGACGCTGTTTGGCCGCGAGTATCTATATTTCTACGATGCCATTTCTCCTGTTGTAACAGCCGACTCAATAAACACGCACACGGCGTTTCGAGCTTCGCGTTATGATCACGGCGGTGATGATTATCTCAATTGTCCTCTCTCGCAGGCAGAGTATTATCGGCTCATTGACGACATTCTGGCCGCCGAGAAGGTACCGGAAAAGGCGTTCGAGCAGTGCCGCTACTTCGAGGGTTGCCTGCCGATCGAGGAGATGGCCCGACGCGGCAAAGACACCCTGGCCTACGGCCCAATGAAACCGGTCGGTCTGACCGATCCGCGCAGCGGCACACGCCCCTACGCGGTCGTACAACTGCGACAGGATGATCGGGCCGGGACGTTATGGGGGCTGGTCGGATTCCAGACCAAGATGACGTATCCCGAGCAGCGACGTATTTTCCGCACGATTCCCGGCTTGGCCAAGGCAGAGTTCGTTCGCCTTGGCAGCCTGCACCGCAACACCTTCATCGAGTCGCCCCGCCTGCTCAGACCAACCTTGCAATTTCGGCAGCGCGACGACCTGTTCTTTGCCGGACAGATGATTGGTGTGGAAGGTTATCTGGAGTCGGCCGCGGCTGGCTGGCTGGCCGGAAGAAACGCGGGCCTTCTAGTCAAGGGACAGCCGCTGTTGACACTGCCCCTCACAACGGCGCTGGGCGCCATGGTCGCGTACGTCACCGACCCCGAGCGCAAAGATTTTCAACCCATGAACGTGAACTACGGACTGTTCCCTGGGCTCTCGCGGCGTTTGCGAGGTCGTGAGAAAAAGCAGGCCCTGGCCGACCGGGCACTCTCAGACCTGGCGACTTGGCAGGGCGAGCACGGTTTGTGTTGAGCGTATTTCAACTACGAGCATTGGGCGTTCTCCCCGGCAAAGACACCAGACTCCGATACAAAGAAAGGCAGCTCTTAAGGGGAAGGGGGAATACGTGGTTTCTTTTGGCGCGTTACATTCATCGCTGCGCACGCGCCGCTACTTCGTACGCGCTATCGTGAGGACCGACGGCTATCGCTACGCCAACGCCGTTCTCTCGGACATGGAAGACAAAGCGAAAATTGCGGTTCAGGCGTACTGAGTACAAACCATTGTCGAGATGCAGTTGTTCCAAGTTCCGTCCGGGGGTCAATTCTCCAGTGCACAATTCATCGATCACTCGTTTCAACTCTTCTTTCATCCGTTTGTCCAGACGCCTGACCATTCTGGCGAACTTGCGGCTAGGCTCCGCGAACCCGGTAACTCGTAACTGACGCGGCTGCATGGCTTACGATTTTTCCAGAGAAGCCATGAAATCCGCGCCGCTCTCGCATATTTTTTCCGTGCTCTGAGCGAGTGACCCGTCGTTGATCATGATAGCCCAGCGCAATTCTTGGAACGACGCAACGAGGTATTCGAACAGCTTGTCCATGCGTTCCAGTTCTGCGAAGACCTCTGTGCCGTGTGCTTCTGTCCCTCCCGTCTGCTGTAGAGCGTTCCGGACATTGCGTAATTCTTCCCTTTCCTTGCAAAAGTATCTCTCGCTTTTCTCCAACTCGGGCACTGCGATGTCGTCAGGGTCCATTTCCTGGCCTGGCGAAAAGTTCTCTATCGCTTTCTGGAGCCGGGTCTGAAAGGAAGAACAGACGGTAGTTATAGCTTCATGCCGTTTACGAAGGCTGTCGGTTAGTCCCTGTATAGTGCGCTGTAATTCGTCCTTATGGTGGCCCAGATGCAGATTTGTAAGTCGCTCTCGATTAAACGCTTCGGATTGTTCGAGAGGGCGTGCGAACCAGGTTACTGTTGCAACGCCGTTACGGACCACTTCGCCGCTGAATTCAGCGGTCTGCCGTTGAGCGACCATATGTAAAGCCTCTTTCTGGTGATTTGGCGTGTTAGAGAACCAGAGTACTCCCAGTCACGTTTGGCTTCAAGGACAGATGCCGATTATGACGAGTCTACCACTACGGTCTTTTACGCGGTAAGGGGCATGTCTCATGCTGGGACCTTCAGGCGAAGTATGACATCTGGATTGACTCAAATTTTTCGCTCTTCGCTATCCGACATATATTCCTCACACGCAGGAGCGCAAGTTCCGCCCACCGTCACCCCTGCATTTCCGCGTCCGATCCTGCTAGGCTGTCCAGCAGTCTGGTGCGGAAAGGACGCTGTATGGATTTTGAACTGCCCGAAGAATACCGCATGTTGCAGGAGACGGTGCGCCGCTTCGTGCGTCAGGAACTGATACCGCTGGAGACAACGGTCCTGGAGCGCGATACGCAAGGCATGACCGGTGAAGATCTGGTGCCGCCCGAGGCGGAAGAACGTTTGCTGTCAGTTGCCCGGGAAGCCGGTTTGTGGGGGCTGGACGTACCCGAGGAATTTGGCGGGTTGAACCTGGGGGCCTTGCCGAAATGCCTGGCGACCGAGGAACTGTATAAGACCATTACACCGTTTACCTTTCCGCCCGATGCGCCCAATCTGCACATGCTGATGCAAACCTGTACGCCCGAGCAGCGAGAGAAATACCTCCTGCCGTATGCCGAGGGCAAGGCGCAGTCGGCCATTGCCATTTCCGAACCAGGGGCCGGCTCAGACCCGGCCGGGATGCAGACCTCAGCGGTGAAAAAAGGGGACCAGTGGGTGATCAACGGGCGGAAGGTCTGGATCTCACGCGCCCATGTCGCTGACTTCATTATTGTCATGGCGGTGACGGAAAAGGGCAAAGGCGCCCGTGGCGGGATTACGGCCTTCCTGGTGGATAAGGGCACCCCCGGTCTGGTGCTGCAACGCCAGATTCCGGTTATTGGCGGACATGCCCCCTGGGAGTTGGTGTTTGAAGACCTGACCCTCCCGGATTCCCAGGTCCTGGGCGAAATCGGACAGGGCTTTGCGCCTATGCAATTACGCTTGACCGTCCGACGCGTAGAGATCGGGAGCTGGTGTGTCGGCCTGGCGCAGCGCTGTCTGGACATGATGGTCGAGTACGCCAAACAGCGCGTGACCTTTGGCCAGAAGCTGGCCGACCGTCAGGCCATTCAGTGGTTTATCGCCGACTCGGCAACCGATATCCACGCCTCTCGACTGATGGTGCATCACGGAGCTTGGAAGTTTGACCAGGGCGATGATGTTCGCCAGGAGGCCTCTATGCTCAAGGTGTTTGCCACGGAAATGGCGACCCGGGTGGCCGACCGGGCCATGCAGATGCACGGCGGTATGGGCATGTCCAAGGAGATGCCGCTTGAGTTTATCTATCGCCGCCTGCGGCCCATGCGGATTTTCGAAGGACCAACCGAGGTGCACCGTTGGGTGATTGCCCGGAAGCTGCTCAGGGACTAGGCCGGAGGGCCAGTGCAAGACTTGCGCCTGCACCAGGAGCATTCTATGCTACCTGCCAATACCTCCCAGTCTGCGGGCGATACGAGAAAAGGGGAGAAAAGTGCGTACACGATTCTGGTGGCTTAGTGTTGGGCTGATTCTTTTTACGGGCTGTTTTATGCGCCCGGCAAAACCTGTTGCCATTGAGGAGCGCATTGCCCCCATCTACCCGGAATCGCGTCCCGTCGATTGCCGGATGAATATGCTGACCTCTCCCCCGGCACAGCCGTATGACGTCTTTGTCCATATTGTTTCCTATGGGAATGAAATTGACGGGCTGGAAAGCATGAACGCCCTGATCCGAGACAAGGCCTGCGAGGTGGGAGCCGATGCCGTGGTGCTCCTGCCCCCCCAGGAAGTCGCCCACATGAATATGGAAGACTCCTTCCCGGACTGGGTGCAGCAACAGAAACAGGGTCAGTTCGGGCGCTACGCCCAATCTGCAGACCGGAAATTTTCATTGGCCCGGCGCGGCTTCGCGGTCGTATTCAAAAGAGACGAGATCACACACTGACCCGAAAGAGTAAACGTGTCCAGCATCTCCATGCTGTTGGAGGACACGTTTACTCTTTATACCAGCCTATTCTCTCTACGGGCTGTGCAGACGATAGGCATCGATATCGATCTCTTCGACCCCCGTGGGCAGGTCCAAGCGGAAGAGCGCCGCGGACGGGACAAGACCGACCGAGACTTCCTGATAGGCGAGCGAAACCTGCTGAGCGCCTTGCGTGTCGGACAGGCTGATGGCAAACGGGAAAAAGATGTCCTGTACCTGCCGATAGTCGCCCAATTCACCCTGAGCCTGAAGTGTACCGGTCACATTCCTGACTGCCCAGCCGGTGAGACGCAGCGTTTCCGATTCGAACCGCAGCGTTATGCGGCTGCCATCCGAGCGCTGGAAATCGAGCCGGTAGGCCCCGTCCGGCTCACGGTGCACCGGTACGACCGTGCCTTCCAGCGGAAAAGGCGGAAGGCCCATCAGCAGGCGTGTGATCTCGCGTGCCGAGAGCAGCACCTGGGTCAAACGTGCAATATTGAACGGGCTGGCAACTCCGCGGTAGAGGACCTTATCGCGCGGGAAATAGGCAGCCAGCCGTTGTCCGTCACAAGTATGAATCGCGGCTACCCCAAGCAGGGAGAACAGCTCAAGGCGAAAACGGTCAGGCGCGGCAAGGGCAACGGCTTGCGTCGCAGAACCCTTTTCGTGCGCGTCCCGGTACGAGACCTTGGCCAGTCCGCGGAGACCGGTGATGGCCTGCTGTCTGGCATGAAGCGGTGCCAGCAGCTCTTGGGCAGATGGGAGGGGTCCCGGAGGCGGAGGTAACAGCGGGGCAGGCTGGCGAGCCGCACAGCCGCTGCCCCAAACGATGAGACCGACAAGAACCAAGCGCCAGAATAACGAGAGAGACGTGCGCCGGGGAGACCGACCTGAAGCGCTGTTATTGAAGCTCACTGCCGCTCGTCTTGTGTATCCCCACCGGAGACAAGGCATTCAGCTTTGTCCGCAGACGATTGAGTTGCGCCTCTTCGGAGGTGTTTTTTATGGCTTCCCGGTAGACGCGAGAGGCATCTGCGGTGCGTCCGATTTTGGAATACGCATCCCCCAGATGTTCAATCAAGGTGGGGTCGGCATCAACCAGTTCCACCGCCCGTTCGAGGTGTTGAATGGCTTCCATATACTCCCCGCGCTGATAATACACCCACCCCAGACTATCAATATAAAAGCCGTCATTGGGTTCGATGGCCAGCGCCCTGAGGATCAGCTGCTCCGCCTCATCCAAGTGCACGCCCTGCTCCGCCCAGGTATAGCCCAGGTAGTTCAGCGCCGCAGCATTCTCGGGGTTGAGAGCAATGGCCTTCTGCATATGCCGGATGCAGCGCTCTTTCTGTTTGAGCTCGTCGTATACCGCCCCCAGCGTGAAATGGTATTGATCGTTGTCCGGGGCGATCTCGATGAGCTGCTCAAGGAGTTCGACGGCTTTGGCGCGGTTATTGTTTTCGCGATGGAGGGAGGCCAGAAAACCAATCAGGTCCGCGTCGTCGTCTTTCACGCTGAGGGCCTGTTCCACCGCGGTGATGGCTTGAGCGATATTGCCCTGGCGTTGGTAGATATAACTCAGGTAGACGCGCGCGTCCGCGAAATACTCGGCCTGCCGCGGAATATGTAACAACTCGACGGCTGCCTTGTCGTCCTGGTCAGCCTCCGTATACACGACGCCGAGAAAGTAGCGGGCGCGATGATTCTCGGGCTGGGAGGCCAAGACCAGATTAAGAGCGGTGACGGCCTGTTCGTAATCGCCTTTTTCCCGGTAGATCAGGCTGATTTTGAGCCGCGTCTCCTGCGGGTCGGCTTCGATCTTTTCAAGCGCCCGAAACTGGTCCAACGCATCGTCAAGCTTCTTCTGGCCAAGATAGAAACGGCCAAGCCGTTCCCGCGCCTGCTCACTACGCGGATTGAAGCCCAGGGCTTTCTCATACATCTCTATGGCTTGGGTATTTTTCTTCTGCATTTCATACACAAGCGCGAGATCAAGCAGTACCAGTTCTGACTGTGGGTTAATACTGAGCGCCTCATGATAGTAGGTTTCCGCCTGCTCCAACTGTTGGGCTGCCGCGTGTGTTTGGCCGAGATAATAATAGCCCAGGACCGATTGGGGGTGACGGCTCACCAGCCTTTTGAGCACATCGATCGCCTCCTGAAACCGCCCCTGCTTGGCATACAGCACACTGAGGTAGAGGTACGGTTCCTGATCATCCGAACCGTGGGTCAGAATGGATTCATACACCTGGGCGGCTTCGTTCTCCTGGCCGGTCGAGGAGAGCAGGCCGGCTAGAAGGCGCTGGGCGGAAACATTGTCTGGCTCGCTGGCAACGACCTTCCGGCAATGCTCCAGGGCCTCAGCCAGCTTGCCTTGACGTAAGGCCAGGGTGGCCAGCCGAAGGCGCAGGAACGGCGTGTGTGGATCGTGAGAGACGGCCTGTTCAAGCTCGCTGAGAGCGGTGTCATAGTCGCCCGCATTCAGCGCCACCTGGCTTTTGAGGAAATATCCCAGGGCTCTGTCTTCAGGAGCGAGGACGACCGGTGTGCCTGGGATGGGCAGTGCCTGCCTGGGCGTGGCCTGGACTGGAGCGACTGCTGGGACGACACGCGCAGGCGATGGGGCTGGAATGGAGCGAGCGGTGCTGCACGAGGTAAACGGGATGAGAGAGCAAAGAAGGAAAGCCGATACGACGGAAAAAGGGAGACGCATGGGCGGAAGGTAGCACGCGCTGAAATTGACGGTCAATCCTGGAGTAGCGAGCAGGCCCCAGCCTGCGCAGTGTGGCGAAGTCGTGTATGCTGCCGGTAAGTCATGTCGCCTGAATTTTACGACCTGTCCCGTTTGTTTGCGCTACGGGATCGTCTCCAGTCTCTCGATAGCGCCGCGCCTCCTATGGCCTGCCTGTTGTCCGCGCCACTGCACCCGCCGCCGCAACGGCTAGGTATCCTGTGCGGCTCATTCAACCCTCTTACCCTGGCGCACGCTGCGCTCGCGCAGCACGCCTGCCGTGCCTTCCACCTGGACCAACTGCTGTATACGGTGGCAAAGGTCACCGTGGATAAGGAACAGGTGACGGGGATGAGCCTGGAGGATCGCCTGTTAGTGCTCCTCCTGCACGCCCAACAGCAGCAACACCTGGGCGTGGCCCTGGTCAATCGAGGACTCTATTTTGAGCAGGCGCAGGCCTTTCAGGCTCTCTTTGATAGGCAGATCGGACTGTTTTTTATTGTGGGTATGGACAAGCTGGTCCAGATTCTGGACGCGCGTTACTACCGGGATCGGGAGACGGCTCTGGATCAGCTTTTTGCGCTGACCTCCCTTGTCGTTGCCAACCGAGGCGATATGGCTCAGCGCGCATTTGACGAGTTGCTGCAGCGTCCCGACAATCAACCCTACCGGGACGCGATTCATTTTCTGCCCCTGCCGGAGTCCGTTGCCGATCTTTCCTCAACCGTAATACGGCGGACCGTGAGTGAGGCAGAGAACCTCTCGGCCCACGTTCCGGCCGAGGTGGCGCGGTTTCTCATCGAAGCCAGACCATACGCCGCACCAGGCAGCCAGACCGAGGACGGGCAGGGGGATGAGATCGACGCTTACGCTGTACGCTTGGCGCTCTTTGAACGCCTGGCCTCGGTCCGGGACTGGGCCGAGCAGCACGTGGATTTCCAACAGTTGCTGAGCCAGGCGCGAGCGTCCGACCCGCATGGTCAGGCGCTACGTGATGCACTGACCGGCCGAGCGCTTCAGGCGCTCATACGCGGCGGACCGCGCAGAAGGAGGATGGAATGAGTCAGCGGCCGATCACCGACTTTTTGCACCACCACTTTCGGCATTTCAATGCCGCGACCGTTATCGAGGCGGCTGCCGCTTATCGGCAGCATCTCGACCGGGGTGGTAAGATGCTGCTGGCTATGGCAGGTGCCATGAGTACGGCAGAACTCGGTATCTCCCTGGCCGAGATGATCCGCAATGACTGCATTCATGCCATCTCCTGTACGGGTGCGAATCTGGAAGAAGACCTCTTTAATCTGGTCGCGCATGAGCACTACGAGCGGGTGCCGCACTATCGGGACCTGACCCCCCAGGATGAAGCCGTCCTGCTTGACCGGCATATGAACCGCGTCACCGATACCTGCATCCCCGAGTTCGAAGCCATGCGCCGGGTCGAAGGCGTCCTCCAGGAATTGTGGATGCAGGCCGACCACGCCGGCCGACAGGCCTTCCCGCACGAAACCTTCTACGAAATCCTCCGCACCGGTATGCTGCAACCCTATTATCAGATTGATCCCAAAGACTCCTGGGTTCACGCCGCCATGGAAAAAAACCTGCCCATTGTTGCGCCGGGCTGGGAGGATTCAACCTGTGGGAATGTGTATGCCAGCTATTGCATGACCGGCCTGATAAAAAACGTGCATACCGTGCGGCACGGCGTTGAATACATGACGTTTCTGGCCGACTGGTATAGTACGGTCTCGGACCAGCACTCCATCGGATTTTTTCAGATCGGCGGGGGCATTGCCGGAGACTTTGCCATCTGTGCGGTCCCCATGTTGATCCAGGATATGAAACGCACCCACACCCCGCTGTGGGGCTATTTTTGTCAGATCAGTGATTCGACGACCAGTTATGGCTCCTATTCCGGCGCGGTGCCCAACGAAAAAATAACCTGGGGCAAACTCGGCATAGACACGCCGCGTTACCTGATTGAATCGGACGCCTCAATTGTGGCGCCGCTCATCTTCGCCCAGGTGCTGGGACAGTAAATGGAAAAAGAGAAAGACTTAGCCATTGCGGCCGCACGGGCCGCGGGTTACATCATCCGTGCTATCTATGAGACCAACTTCACGGTGGAGTACAAAAAGGGGGATAACAGCCCGGTCACGCTTGCCGACCGGGAGGCCAACCAGAAGATCCACGCCATGCTCCAAGCAGTTTTTCCTGACTATGGCTGGCTGTCTGAGGAGACGGTCGATTCGTCTGCACGGCTCACCGCGCGGCGCGTCTGGGTGGTTGACCCCATGGACGGGACCAGAGAATTCATTCAAAAAATCCCGGAATTCGCCGTCTCCATCGGACTCATTGAAGCGGGCCGGCCGATTCTCGGTGTGGTCTATAATCCAACCCTGGACCAACTCTTCTGGGCGGTCCGTGGACAAGGGGCGTGGTGTGGCAGCCGTCCCTTGCGCGTGCCCGAAACGCCGCACCTGGCGGAGGCCACCATTCTCTCCAGTCGCTCGGAGACCAAACGGGGGGAGTGGAAAGACTTCCGTTCTCTTTTTCGAGCCCGCCCCATGGGCAGCATTGCCTACAAGCTGGCGTGTATTGCGAACGGTGAGGCCGACGCTTCGTTTACGCTGACGCCCAAGAATGAGTGGGATATTTGCGCGGGAGCGCTCCTCGTCGAGGAAGCCGGCGGACGAGTCACTACCCTCAGCGGCAAGCCGGTTCGCTTCAACCAGCCAACGACGCTCTTACAGGGTCTGGTTGCCAGCAATGGTAAACTCCACCCTCAGCTCTTGAAACTGGTGAAACCGCGTCTTACTGCTCGACACCATGCCGAGAATCGTCCATAAGGCCGACAGCCTGCTTGACGCGAACTCTGTCCTCCCGTTAGGGTGATAAGAAAGAAGGAAGAAAAATCGTGTCTCAGTTTGCCACACTTCTGCGCGCTCGCCCCAACCCTCGTTGCCCCGCGTGCCATAAATGGAACCGAGTCTATGTGACGGGCGGCTCGTTTCTGTCCGAGTGTGTCCACTGCGGAGCCACTCTGGAGGTCCGTCGCCCACCGACGTTCTGGGGGGTCATTGCCATTGGCATCAGTGTGCTGCTCCTCGCCGCGGCCATTCCGCTCCTGGCGTGGTAAGCGGGGAGGAGGAGACGCCCATGCCTCAAGGGGTGCAACTGGCGCAGATCGAGCGTATTTTCGAAATCCTTGACCGGCTTGGTATCTCTCGGGAGGCGGTCATTATTCCTCTGCGGCCGCATGGCACCGGCAGCCTCAGTATGCTTGCTGGTGGCACCCTCGAAATCGTTGTCCCGGCCACTATTCCGTTTGATGACTGGTATGCCTCGCTTGAAGACGCAATCCAAAAACTGCGGGCGGACGGAACGACTTCAGCCTCCTGAGCTATAGGGCGCGCGGCTCCGAATGGGTTGGTGGCTGTGCCGCAGGCGGGTCCGGCTGTTCGTCCAGATGAACATCCTTTTCGACGGTTTTCTCGTCAGGGAGTTCCGTGCGTTCCAGCACGAAGGGTTTCCCCCGCCCGGTCGGATTGGCCACAAAGACATCATAGCTGCCGGTCTCCAGGGAAAAGCGATGCTCCTGGCCCGGCTCGCTGCGGGCGATCTCCTTCTGCGTTCCGGCGGCGTAGATGATGACCTGAGTCAGTGGACTGACATCTTTGCCGGCCAGCCGGGGATGGACCAGGAGCTCACCCTGTACGCGCTCGCGCAGCGTCAGTTCCCGTAGTCCGCCCCGCAGGAGTTCAATATCGCGCCACCACTGGCTCTGGGGTGGGACGGCGACCTTGATATCGACCAGGCCCGGCTGAGCCAGGATAATCTCTCCGCTCAGAAATTCTCCGAGCAGTTGATTGGACACGCCGTCATAAACCTCAACCCCGAGGCCGATATCCTGGCCTCTTTTATCCAGGACGTTGACCTGGAGGGCCGCAACTTCGCTCAGAATGACCGTGCTGGTCCGACCGGATCGAATCAGCACGCGCTCGCGCGAAACCGTTCCGCCCAGAATGTCGAGTTCAACGCGATAGGACCCGGGCGGCAGCGAGACGGGCGTGTTTAGGGGTGTTTGGGTGATGAGCGTCTCGGGTGGAGGGCCATAGATTCTGGCCGAGAGCCCACTTGTCTGAACCTGCTCTCCCGGAGTCTGGATGAGCAGGCTGCCGTGTGATTCGGGTTCGTCCGCAGGCTGCGCACTCTTGACCTGGCCGGGAAGAAGAAAGCAGGCGAGCAGAACGGCCAGGAGCCACAGCAGTTGTCTGTATCCAGCCATACGGGAAAGGAGCGTTACCAGGGCCTATTTTTCCAGCGGGAGGTCCTCGCGGTTACCCCATTCGGCCCAGGAAGCATCATAATTACGTACCTTGTCAAAACCGAGCAGCCGCAGGGTGAACAATCCGTGCGCCGCACGGATACCGCCCTGTCAATAGGTGACGACCTCACACTCGGGTCTGACCCCAGCCTGCTCAAACATGGGGCGGAGTTCGTCCGCAGGTTTGAACTTTTTTGTCTTGGGGTCCACATAGTTGAGCCATTCGAGATGGACCGCGCCGGGAATCCGCCCGCCCCGCTTGGTGCCCCGGTTGTTTTCGCCGGTCCACTCCGCATCCGAGCGCACATCGAGCAGTACGGTATCCGCGGCAATGGCCTCCTGGACTTGCTCCCAGCGGGCGATCATGTCTTCATTGGCCTGGGGCGTAAAGGTCGCTTTGGCCGGACGGGACGCGGCGTTTGTCACCGGCCGCCCCTCGGCCAGCCAGGCGTCCCAGCCGCCGTTCAACACTCTGACATTGGTCTGGCCGTAATAGTGCAGCGCCCACCAGAACCGAGTCGCGTACAGTCCGCTGAAGCCATCATAGGCCACCACCGGCGTGTCATCCCCAATGCCCATTTCCCCCATGGTCTGCGCAAACTGGTCCGGGCCCATGATATGCGGCGCGCCTTCTTTTTCCTTGAGATAATGATGGCCGCGCACGGGAACCGCACCCGGAATATGGGCGCGACGGTAGGCATCGCGAGTATCACAATCGACGATTCGCAGGTTGTCGTCCTGGAGATGCGCCGCGATCCATTGGGTCTCTGCCAGCATATCCGGTCGGGCATAGCCGTAGTCTGTCATTGTCCGCCTCCTTTCTACTGTCCCGAGTACTATTATTTTCCTGAGTACTGGGGCATCCGTTTTTCCATAAACGCCCGCACCGCTTCTTTGGCATCCTGGGAGCGAATGCAGACCGCCTGGCTCTTGGCTTCCAGCAGGAGGCCGTCACGGACGGAAAGATACGGACTGGCGTCAATCGCCCGCTTGGCAGCGCGCACGGCCAGTGGCGGCTGACTGGCCAACTGTTCAGCCAGACTCGTCACGGTCGCCTCTAATGCTTCGTCGTCAACGAGCTGTTCGGCCAGACCGATACGATATGCCTCTTCCGCCTCAATCTGCTGCGCGGTGAAAATGAGTTCCTTGGCCTTGCCGGTGCCGACCAGTCGGGGCAGGCGTTGGGTGCCGCCCAGGTCAGGGATGAGGCCGTAGCGGTGCTCCAGCAAGCCCAATCGGCTGCCGCGGGCGACCACCCGGATATCGCAGGCCAGCGCCATCTGCATGCCCGCGCCTAAAGCATAGCCTCGGACCGCGGCAATGGTGGGGTAGGGAGCTTCTTCAAGCCAGGTGAATGCCTCCTGAAAGCCCTGGATAATGGATACCATGGGATCATCGTCGGCTACAGCCTCCGGCACGGGCTCACGTTCG
Source organism: Desulfurellaceae bacterium bin18 (assembly GCA_002238415.1). GTDB lineage: Bacteria > Desulfobacterota > Binatia > Bin18 > Bin18 > Bin18. The sequence continues at coordinate 101,892 of MPMI01000001.1, forward strand.
TGTCCGTTGAAGGCCGCGCCACCAAAGGCCGAGGTATCGATGCCGGTCGAGAACGCGCGGCCTTCGCCAATCACGACCAACACCCGTAACTGGTTTTCGCGCGCGTGCGCTTCGGTGGAAAGAGTCTGGCCGAGTTCCCGTAACTCCTGCCACATCTGGGGCGTCATGGCGTTCAGCTTGTCCGCCCGGTTGAGCCGCAGCCAACCTATATGTCCGACCTGTTCATAGCGTACTGCTTCGCCTTGCATCGTATCCATATTTTGTCCTTCCGAGAGGGTGGCTCTCAGCCTAGCGGTTTCAGCCGCTGATTCCAAACCCCTCAGCGAAATCAAGTGATGTCCGCTCAGTTATCGGTTTCTATACGATCCGATAATCTCTCGGGCGAACTCCACGATACTTTCTTCCACCAGACCCCACGGGGGTGAGACAACCATCTGGGTGAGTCCGGCGGCTTCAAGCTGAGCCAGGCGTTCAAGGATGTCATCGCGCGAGCCGGTCAGGCTCATGGCCCGAATGGCCTCGGGGGTGATGAATTTTTCTTCGCCCGGATGCAGAAAGCGTGAGTGCGTGGCGTGAATGTCTTCCCAACGGTCATCCAGATAGCGCTGGTACTCCGGAGTCAGAAAGGGCTGTAAAAAAGGCGGTACCGCTTTGCCCTGTTTGGCGACTTCATAGGCATAATGCAGGGCCACGGCAATGCGCGGGCCAACCCGCAACAGCACGCGCGGACTGTTCACGGCCTCGCCGGGTTGCAACACACAGGAGATACCGAGCGTGACTACATCAAAGTCGGACGGTTTTCCTCCTGTCCGGCTCTCCCAGCCCTGTGCGACTGACGCCAGATTGCGGGTGAGTGACTCGGGCGCGAGCAGGCTCAGGGTCAACAAGCCGTCGCCCAGCTCACCGGCCAGGGCCTGGGCCTTGGGATGCGAGGCCGCCAGATAGATGGGGATGCGTTCGTGCGTATTGATATAGCCGTGCTCGACATCCATGAACCGAATCCGGCTCTGCCGGCCACGCTCGTGATAGGCGACAGTCTCGCCCCGGAGCAGACCCTGGCAAACCTCGGTCGCGTGCCGGAACTCCGCGAGCGAAACCGGCGGCATGTCCATGGTCCGCCAGGCCGTATGACCGGTGCCCAAACCGAGAATCACCCGACCGGGCGCAAGCTGATTGATGGTAGCAATCGCATGTGCAATGACGGGTGGAATCCGCGTCCCAACAATGGTGACGCCGGTCCCGAGTCGAATCGTTTTTGTATGCGCGGCGGCCAGAGCCATACAGGCATACACGTCCGAGGTGATCATCTGCGAGTCCACAAACCAGGCATTGCTAAACCCCATCTGCTCGGCCAGCAGGGCGTGTTTCCATCCGTTGTGAATATGCGACTGAAAGCCAACTCCGAAGTCCATAGGTGTCCTCTAATTTTCCGATAATCCCTCTCTCCAGCGCTCCTTCACCAAGCTGACCCTAGCGTGGTTCCAGCGGCATGCCTTCGCGTTTACGCACGTCGTTCAAATAGGCCAGGATGCCGTCCTCGACCGTGTACTTGGGCGTGAAGCCCAACTCGGTGTGGAGACGGTCGGTTTTGACCAGCGAAGTCATGGCTATGGGTTTATCACTGACTGAGATATTGGCGTCGGGCAGCAGCTCACGCAGATAGGCCGTGATCTCGCCCGTCTTGCGACTGGGACCAGCCATGTTGAACACGCGGGATTGCGGGTTCTCAATGTGATACGCCCGGCGAAAGACCTCCGCGGCATCGGCCACGTACAACCAGTCGGCAATCTGCTCGTCCGGCGGCATGACGACCGGCTTGCCGAGCAGGGCCAGTTCGGGGGCCACCATAAAATGATCACCCGCCGCTCCCCGCCGCTGGCCGCGCCCCTCGCCAAACACCGAGGTCGGCCGGATCGCAATAAAGTCCATGCCATAGGCGTGATTGTAATAGTCCGCAGTATGCTCGTTGAATAATTTGCACGCGCCGTACAGGCCGGCCTGGTTGCTGGTGGAAGGAGCGGGTGGGTCGTCTTCGCTCAACTCCGGGGCGGCGCTGGCCGTACGCTCGGGAAACACGGCGACCGAACTCATATAGACCACGCGCTTGAGGCCGCTCAGCCGGGCGGCCTCAAAGATGTTGGTGGTGCCGATACAGTTCACGTTAATCGACGGCAGTGGATTGCGTATGCCGCCGGTTCCCAGATAGTAGGCTAGGTGAATAACCCCTTCAATTTTGTTGCGCTGGATCACGTCTATGAGCGCGGTCACCTCCATGACATCGCCCTGCAAGACCTTTACTTGGTCGGCCACGTCCGCGACCGCCTGTCGATTCGGGACAGTATCGAGAACGACAACGTTCTCTCCCGACTGAACCAGATGTCGCGTCAAATGCCGGCCCAAAAACCCGGTACCTCCAGTGATCAGAATCGCCATATGTACAGCCTCCTTAGAGACTGCTGTACGGAATTTCCGACAAGGCCGCAACTCTCCCGTTGCGCACGGCGTATCATACGCCCTTTCTTTCTGTCTCTTTTTGGGACAACCTGAGCGCAGCAATCTAAAGGTGTGAGGGAGGGAGTGCTATGACACGCACTGCAACCGTGCGCATGGTCACGGAAGAAGAAGCCAGCGGCAAAGTTGCGGACATATATGCCGACATCAAAGCCACCAAGGGTATTCCGGCGGTACCGAATTTCTGGCGGGTACTGGCCAGCCATCCGGATAATCTGGAGATGATCTGGACCCGGCTGAAAGCGCTCATGCACCCCGAGGCCAGCGGCCGGGAATCACCCCTCGATCCCCGCACGCGGGAGATTATCGCTTTGGCTGTTTCCGCCACCAACGGCTGTGCCTACTGTATCAACTCCCACACCGCGGCCCTGCGGAAGCTGGGCTGTGACACCGAAACGCTGGGAGAGGTCATGGCCATTGTAGCGCTGTTCAACAGCACCAACGCCCTGGCCGACGGCTATCAGATCACACCGGACGTATTACCACCGGTTGACGAGGCGTGATCAAGAGTCTGCGGGAGGGTGACAGGGGTGACGATGCCGACGGTTCCAAAAACTGCGTCTTTACTTGCTCTCTTCTTGTGTGTCGCCACCTGGCTCTCTCCGCCCCTGGGTCGAGCCGCGGTCGTGCCTCAGACTAGCGTTCAGGAGGATGGAATGGAAACACTGCGCCTCTCCGGTCTCCGTGAGCCGGTCGAAATCCTGACCGACCGCTGGGGCATTGCTCACATCTATGCCAAAAACCAGCCCGACCTGTTTTTTGCCCAAGGCTATAACGCGGCCCGCGACCGCCTGTTTCAGCTTGAAATCTGGCGTAGGCGCGTCACCGGTACGCTGGCCGAGATTCAAGGTCCCAAAGCCCTGGACCGCGACATCGGTGCCCGGCTGCTGCGTTTTCGCGGTGACCTGGACCAGGAGTGCCAGTACTATCACCCGGACGGGAAAGAGATCATCACCGCCTTTGTCGAGGGTATAAACGCCTATATTCAGCAGACCCGGGAACAACCGGGCCTGCTGCCGCTTGAGTTCGGTCTGCTCGGCATTACCCCCCAAGCCTGGACCCTGGACATTGTGCTGGCGCGCCTCGGCGGGATTTTCCTGAACCTGGAAACCGAGGTGTTGATCGCCCAGGCGCTGCAAACCATGCAGCCCGAGACGATCCGGACGATGCTCCACTTGCATCCCGGAACACCGGACCTGACCGTACCCGAGGGCCTCGATGTGACAACCATTCCCGGCGATGTCCTGAGGTATTATCAAGCCGCGCGTGAAGCGGTCGCCTTTGCGCCCGAAGACGTTGTTGATCCGCAGCATCGTGCCCTGGAAACCGCTGACGCCCCTCCCCGGTCTGCCGGCCAAGCTGTTGCACCGGCCTTCATCGGAAAGACCGTTTCACAAGACGAGGGCAGTAATAACTGGGTAGTGAACGGCACCAAAACGCTCTCCCGGCAGCCGCTCATGGTCAACGACCCGCACCGTGCGATTACCGCGCCGTCGCTGCGCTACTGGGTGCATCTTGTTGCGCCGGGCTGGAACGTGATTGGCGGTGGCGAGCCCCACCTGCCGGGTGTTTCTATTGGGCATAACGAGCAGGGAGCCTGGGGGCTGACGATTTTCCCGACCGACTCTGAAGACCTGTATGTCTACAAGACCAATCCGGAGAACGCGCAGCAGTATTGGTACCAGGGGGAATGGGAGGATATGCGGGTTCTCCACGAGACGATCCCGGTGAAGGGCCAGGACGATATCGCAGTCGCACTGAAATACACCCGGCATGGCCCCATCCTGGCCGAAGACCCGGAGCGACACCTGGCTTTTGGGCTGCGGGCCGCCTGGCTCGATATCGGTGGGGTGCCGTATCTGGCCAGCCTGCGGATGGACCAGGCCAAAACCTGGCCGGAGTTCCGCGAGGCGTGCGCATATTCCCGTGCTCCGTCAGAGAATATGGTCTGGGCGGACAGGCAGGGCAATATCGGCTGGCAGGCGGTCGGCGTAGTGCCGCTCCGGCCCAACTGGAACGGCTTGGTGCCCGTGCCGGGGGATGGCCGCTTTGAGTGGGATGGCTATCTGCCGATTCGCGAGTTGCCGCACGTCCTGAATCCCCGGCAGGGATTTATCGCCACCGCAAACCAGGAGAATCTGCCGCCCAACTATCCCTATCCGATCAGCTATTACTGGCTGGAGCCGTACCGGTTTGCCCGGATCGAGGAAGTCCTTGCCGCGGGTAAAAACCTGACGGCCCGAGAGATGATGCATCTCCAGAGCGATGAATACTCGATTCCGGCGCGTTTGTTGGTGCCGTTTCTACATGCCCTGGACAAGGACTGGGCAGAAGACCCACTCGTTCAGGCGGCGCTCAACACGCTGCGCGCCTGGGATTTCGTGCTGGATAAGGACTCCGTTGCCGCCGGGATCTATGCCGCCTGGCAGCGCCAGTTATGGGAGCAATTTCGGAATACGCACGTCCCGGACGCTCTCCAGGAATCATTTGCCAGCCCGGTTGTCACCCCGCTCATCAACAGCCTCCTCGCTCCGGATGGCAGCTACGGTCCTGACCCGCTCGCCGGGCGAGACCGGTTCATACGTGAAAGTTTCGAGGCCGCCGTCCGCTCCCTCGCCACCCGCTTTGGCTCGGACATGACCAACTGGACCTATGGCCAAACCGCCTATCACCACATCGTCATCAAACACGTGCTGAGCGACGCGGTGAACGCTGAACTCCGGGCCCAACTCGACGTGGGTCCCATTCCGCGTGGCGGTGACAGCTTTACGGTCAATAATACCGGTAGCGAGGACATGCAGACCGTGGGGGCTTCTTTTCGGCTGATTGCCGACCCCAGCAACTGGGACCGGTCGTTGGGCATCAATACATCAGGACAGGCTGGCGATCCTGCCCAGGCGCAATATCGGGACCTGTCCGGTCTGTGGGCCGAGGGAAAGTATTTCCCCGTTCTCTATTCCCGAGACAAGATTCTGGCGGTGACGGACCGCAAGACGCTGCTCCAGCCAGAGCCGTAGGTTTTTTCGCCGAGGGCAGGCACGGGGGCCTGCCCCTACGTGTGAACGCGGCACTGCTCCGGCTTGTCGGGTTTATGTGTTCCTTGGTATGTTTGGCCCGTATTCAGGAGGGACGCGATGACAGTACTAGATTCTCAAGCAGCATCTCCACGCAACGAATGGCGCAAGCAGACCCCGGGTCATGCCGGCTGGGCGCGCACCGCGCACGTTGGTGACCCGCATAAATACTATATGGTTTCGGTCGATACGCACGGGATCGAACCGAACGATTATCTGGAGAAGCGCATTGAGAGAAAATATCTCGACCGGATTCCCCGTATGAAGATTGACGAGGACGGCGCGCAGTGGACGATCTGCGAGGGCATGAAGCCCGTGCTGGTCAAACCGGGCCGCAATTATGAAAAACACCTGCCGGCGCTGGAGTCGTTTGAAGATATCGACATGTTTCAGCCCTACTCGAAGCGCTTTGAGGCCGAAGATGTGCGCCGCAACCATGCCGGCACCGACATAACACAGCGTCTGGCCGATGCGGACGCGGATGGCATTGATGCCGAGATTATTTTTCCGAACAAGGGCCTGCTGGCCTTTGGCACGCCTGATCCGGTTTTCCAGGGCGCCATGTTCCGCGCCTGGAATCGCTGGGCGCTTGAGACTTTTGGCGATCACTGGACGCGCTTCATGCCCATGGCGATGATTGCCACCGGCGATCTTGAAGGAGCCATGGCCGAAGTACGGTGGGCCGCGGAGCACGGCTTCAAGGGACTCACTATGCCGAATAAACCCATCTTTGGCCCGCTCAAAGATGGCGAGCTGCAATACAACGACAAATCGTTCGAGCCCCTCTGGTCGCTGATCGAAGAAGTGGACCTGCCCATGACCTTCCACGTCTCGACCGGGCGCGACCCGCGCGCGGTCGGGGGCAATGGCGGGGCGCTGATTAACTATGTTTCGCACTCGATGTCGACGGTCATGGACCCGCTCGTGCACCTGATCTCCTCGGGCGTGTTCGAGCGTCATCCCGGCCTCAAAGCCGGCTCTATTGAGGGCGGTATCGGCTGGGTGCCCTGGATGGTCGAAACCCTCGACTACGCGCATAAAGCCCACCACATGTGGGTGCGTCCGGTCCTGCCCGAACCGCCCAGCTTTTATTATCGGCGTAACTGTTTCTCAGCCTTCATGAACGACCGCTCCACGCTGCTCCTGGCCGGAGAGTTGAACCTGGTCGATAATTTCATGTGGTCGAACGACTATCCGCATCACGAAGGCAGTTGGCCGTACTCGGCCGCCAGCATTGAGCGTCAGATGGATACCCTATCGGAAGCAAGCCGCGAGAAAATTCTCGGTCTGAACGCCGCCCGCGTCTTCAAACTGGAAGTGCCGGAGTAGGACCGCACCAATCGAGTTGCGTTACAAGAACCGGGCCGGGTTACGGGACCAAAAGCTTGGCCAGCAACTGAAACTCGTGTGCCCGGGGTGAGGTGGTCCGCCAGACAAGGCCGATGGTCCGGCTCGGTTCGGGTTTCCGAAAGGGCAGAATAATAATCTGTGATCTTCTCGGCGCTTCGACCCTCAGTGAGAGCCGGGGGAGGAGGGTAATCCCGAGTCCGCCCGCGACCATTTGGACCAGGGTGTTCAGGCTGCTGGCGCGAAAGTCTCCAACCTCGCTGGCGCCACTGGTGTGACACACAGCCAGCGTCTGGTCCCGTAAACAGTGGCCGTCGTCTAATAACAGCACCTGTTCACCGGCGATATCGGCTTCCGTCACGCGTTTCCGCTTGGCGAGTCGATGCTGTGCCGGAACCGCAACCACAAAAGGATCGGTTGTCAGTGCCAAGGTCGATACGTTGCCGAGGTCGGCTTCGAGAGCCACTAGGAGGAGGTCGAGTTTGCCGTGTGACAACACCTCCAGTAGCCGATGGGTCAGGTCTTCGTGCAGCCGAACCTGAAGCTGCGGGTAGCGCTGGCGCAGAGCCGGCAGCGTTTTTGGCAGGAGGTAAGGGGCCACGGTTGGAATTACCCCGAGCCGCAGGGTTCCGGAAAGAGGCTGGGTCAGGCTACGGGCCAGGTCAACGAATTCGTCGTTTGCCGTGAGAATGCCGCGTGCAAGCGGTAATAAAGTCTCCCCGGCTGGGGTGAGAAGCACCGTGCGCTGGCTGCGCTCGAACAACTGCACGCCCAACAATCGTTCGAGGTCCTTGAGCTGAGCGCTCAGGCCGGGCTGGGTGACAAAACAGGCGTCGGCGGCGTCTCGGAAGCTCAGCCATTCGGCCACAGCTGCAAAATATTCCAGTTGCCGGAGCGATATGTTCATAAAGATAATTTATCATGACAGTAAAAATTATCAATTTTATTTATTAAGAATCCTTCCTATACTGGAGCTAGAATCACAGTGAGGAGAGGAGAAAAACATGTCTAAGAAACGCTGTCCGGTCATGACGACAAGCGCTGGCGCGCCGGTGGCTGATAACCAGAACGCCCTAACCGCCGGGGAGCGCGGCTCGGTCCCGTTGCAAGACTACCAACTGATCGAAAAGCTGGCCCATCAGAATCGGGAACGCATCCCCGAGCGGGTAGTCCACGCCAAGGGCTGGGGAGCGTATGGAACGTTCCGGGTGACGCACGATATCTCTTCATACACTAAGGCTCAGTGTCTCCAGCCGGGTGCGGAATGCGAGGTCATCACCCGGTTTTCTACGGTGGCCGGCGAACTGGGGGCCGCGGATGCCGAGCGCGACGTGCGCGGGTTTGCGGTGAAATTCTACACTGAGGAAGGCAACTGGGACCTGGTCGGGAATAACACCCCGGTGTTCTTTATTCGCGATCCGTATAAATTCCCGGACTTTATCCGCACCCAAAAACGACATCCAAAAACAAACCTGCGCAGTCCGACTGCGATGTGGGATTTCTGGTCCCAATCGCCTGAGTCGCTGCATCAGGTCACCATTCTCATGTCCGACCGCGGCTGCCCGACGGCGCCTATGTATATGAACGGCTACGGTTCACACACTTTCAGCTTCATCAATGCGGACAACCAGCGTTTCTGGGTGAAGTTCCATTTCAAAACCCAACAGGGGCATCGCCACTATACCAACGCCCAGAGTGCCGAGGTGATCGGCCAGACCCGGGAGTCCTACCAGGAAGCCCTCTTTGGGGCGATTGAACGGGGGGACTATCCCAAGTGGGATCTGAAGGTCCAGATCATGCCAGAGGAAGGCGCGGAGAAAACGCCCTATAATCCCTTCGATCTGACCAAGGTGTGGCCGCACGCCGATTATCCGCTGATTGATGTTGGCGTGCTGGAACTCAACCGCAATCCGGACAATTACTTTGCCGAAATCGAGCAGGCCGCGTTCTCCCCGTCCAATATCGTACCGGGGATCGGATTTTCCCCGGATAAGGTGTTGCAGGCGCGGATCTTCGCCTATGCGGACGCCCACCGTTACCGCTTGGGTACGCATTACGAGGCGCTCCCGGTCAATGCGCCCAAATGCCCCGTGCATCACTACCATAAAGACGGGGCGATGCGCTTCTTTGAAACCAGGCATGGCAACACCGATGCGTACTACGAGCCCAATAGCTTTGGCGGACCACAACAGGACGGCAGTCGGAGCGAACCGCCGCTGAAGATTGTGGGCGACGCCGACCGCTATAATCACCGCGCGGGCAATGATGACTACACCCAGGCCGGCAACCTCTTCCGCTTGTTTGATGACGCCCAGAAACAGCGGCTGTTCAGTAATATCGCTCAAGCCATGCAGGGGGTTCCGCAGGACATTATCGACAAGCAGCTCGCGCATTTCGACAAGGCTGATCCCGCCTACGGGAACGGGGTACGGAAAGCGCTTGAAGTTGATTGTCACAAGGCTGCCGCATAGCGTTCGTCTGGTGTCCTCGCTCCGCAAAGAGCGAGGACACCAGCGTCAAGGGCGCGGGAACCTCTTCTGCCCTGCCTGGCGTCCAAGTCAGGCTCACGTCAAATGAGGACAGGGCATGCACGACCGAGACGGATGATATAAGAATGGCCTTCGTCACTGTTCCGTGTACGGGAGAGAGGAGAGCCATTCTATGGATCGAAAATACTGGTCATTTGTGATTCCGGCGCTTGAACCGGATTTTGCCACTGCCGTCAAAAAGCTGGAAGACCGCGGCCTTGCCGGGGTGACTGTTCCCCAGGTGTACGGCTCGCCGTTTGCACCGCTGGCGGCCGCGGCGGTCTCGACAACGCGGCTCGAACTGGCCACCGGCATCGCTATCGGCCTGACGCGCAGCCCGTTTGAGACCGCAGTGACCTCGCTTGACCTCGACCACCTGTCCAGAGGCCGCTTCATTCTGGGGCTGGGTACCGGACCCAAACACTGGACCAACGGCTATTTCGGGATGCCGTACGACAAGCCGGTGTCACGGCTGCGCGAGGTCGTGCATATTCTGCGGCACGTTGAGGACGGCGCCCGCTCCGGGGAGATGCAGCCCTGGGAGGGACAGTTCTATCAACTCAAGTTTGATGCCTATCAACCCACGCTCCCGCCGTATCGAGACCGTATTCCCGTCTGGATTGCGGCCCTGCGCCAGCGCATGTGCGAATTGACGGGCGAAGTGGCTGACGGCTTGATCGGGCATCCGGTCTGGTCGGTCGAATGGTCCCTGGGCCAGGCCCAGGAGTCCGTAGCCGCCGGCGCGGCGCGCACCGGCCGCGACCCCGTCGCGATTCATTTTCAGCCCTGGGTGACCGTGTCCATTGACTCGGATGAGAAAACGGCTCTGCGCGATGCCAAGCCCTGGCTGGCCTTCTACTCCGGCTTCAGCCAGTACTACCCCTATTTCGAGGCGCACGGCTTCGGAGCCGAGGCACGTAAAATCAGTGAAGCCTCCAAGACGATGAACTGCGTGCAAGCCGCGCAATATGTGCCGGACGAAATGGTCCGAGCCTTCGGCGCACACGGCACGCCGGACCAGGTCCGGGAGCGGATTGAACCCTTGTGGCAACGGGCCAACTCCATGTGTATCGTTCCGCCCAATTGGGGAATGACACCCGAAAAACTGGCGAAAAAGGCCCAGGCGATTGCCGATACCTTCTGGCCGCAGTAGGAAGGCGCGCCGGTCGCTTTCAGGAGGAATCCCATGGATTTTCGTTATCTGCTGATTGAACACGACCACGGCATTTGCCGCATTACCCTGAATCGCCCCGAACGCCTGAACGCGATTAACATCCGGGTCGGCCTGGAACTGCTCCAGGCGCTTGAGACGTGCGATTATGATGACTCAGTCCGGGCCGTTATCCTGACAGGAGCAGGACGGGCCTTCTGTGCCGGTGACGATCTCAAAGGCATGGCCGAACCCGACCAGCCGGAGCGCAGATTTGCGGACACGGTCAAGCACTACGTCCAGGGCGAAGGCCGCTGGCCTCTGGTGGTGGCCAAGATGCGTACCTTGTCCAAGCCGGTCATCGGCATGATTAACGGGCACGCGCACGGGGCCGGCTTTAACCTTGCTCTGGGCTGCGACCTGCGCGTAATGGCCGAGTCGGCAACCCTGTGCATTCCGTTCGTCAAGCGTGGTATCGCGACTGGCACCAGCCTGCTGCAACAGTTTGTGGGTATCGGTAAAGCCCTGGAGTGGGCGCTGCTCGGCACCCAGCTTTCGGCCCAGGAAGCGGAACGTTGGGGGCTGGCCAACCGTGTGGTGCCATTGGAAAGGCTGGAAGAAGCCACAATGGAACTCGCGAACGAATTAGCTCAGGGACCGACACAAACCTACGGCTTTACCAAGTCGGCCGTTATTCACGGCTGGGATGCTCCACCCGAACGGGCGTATGAGTACCAGGGCCAGGCTTATCTGTTGTCACACCAAACAGAAGACTTTCAGGAAGGCCGTCAGGCCTTTCTCGAAAAACGTCCCCCGCGCTTTCAGGGGCGGTAAAGTGACCCGGAGGAGGTTCATACCTGCCGAGACCATGAACCCACCCCGGCGCTACGCGCCACCCCTCCAAGGAGGGGATGGGAGACTCCATGACCCAACGGACCCAATGGACTCAATCGACCCACAGGAGCGTTACATGACGAAACAACCCACCATCGTTTTTCTTCACTCTCGCGGATTGGTCCCGCCCGAAGTTATTCACATGGTCAATGAGCAACTGCCAGCAGGCTTTCTCATAGATTTTTTGGAGCAAGGCTCCCCGGCCGACGCGCGGATGGAAAAAATAGCGCACGCAGATTTCGTTCTGGCCTATCCGGGTAATCCCACCGAAGACGAGCTGAACGCGGCAAAACAGCTCAAGCTGTTTCAGATGTTGAGTGCGGGCTATGAATGGATTGACTTGGGGCTTTTCCAGAAACTCGGAGTGCCGGTTGCCAACAACGGCGGAGCCAACGCGCCAACCGTGGCTGAGCATGCCATTCTTCTCATTCTAGCGGTCTTCAAAAAACTTCCCCTCCACCACAACACTCTGCACGAAGGGCAGTGGATTGGGGCACGAGAAACACTTCAGATGCGCGAGTTGCGCAATAAGACAGTAGGTATTATTGGCTTCGGCCGCATTGGCCGGGAGTTTGCGCGGATTACGAAAGGGTTTCAGGCAAACATCCTCTATTATGATACGGTCCGGGCACCAGTCGCGGTTGAGCAAGAGGTCGGTGCCGAGCGGCTGGCGCTGGACGATCTGCTGCAACGAGCAGACGTCGTTTCTGTTCATACGCCGCTGACCGCCGAGACCAAGGGACTCATCAATGCCCGGACGCTCGGCCTGATGAAACCCTCTGCCATTCTGGTCAATACGTCCCGTGGACCGGTAATAGACGAACCCGCACTCATCGAAGCGCTGCAAAACAATCGCATCGCCGGGGCCGGGCTGGACGTTTTTACTGCCGAGCCCCTGGAAACCGACAGCCCGCTGTTAGCGCTGGACAACGTAGTGCTGACCTCACATATTGCCGGGGTGACGCTGGATACCTGGAGCCGCCGGATTGCGTTCGGCTTTGCCAATATCAAACGGGTTGCCGCGGGCCAGCCGCCGGAGTCGGTGATTGTGGGGTAGGGAAGGCGTTGGGTCGGGTGAGTCGTTGAGTCGATTGAGTCTGTTGGGTCATGCAGTCCCCCTATCCCCTCCTTGGAGGGGTGGCTCGCAGGGCCGGGGTGGGTCATGGGATAGGGCGCGACAATGTCATGGTTGTGTCACATAATTGCCGTTCGCTTGATTATTGTTTTTCTTTCGAGCTTTGGACTCATAGTCTCTGCCAATCTGCCCTCTGCGCTCGCAGCCGATCTCGAACACCAAGTCCACAGGCTGGTCAATGACCATCGGGTTTCACGGGGGCTCAAACCTCTAACCTTCAATCTGGAAATTTCTGCCATTGCCCGCCGCCATAGTCAGGATATGGCAACCGGGCGGGTTGGGTTTAGCCATGGAGGATTTGAAAGTCGCAGGGAAAAGATAGCCGGATTCATTGCTCAACCTGGGGTTGGTGAGAATGTTGCCATGGTTCCAGCAGGATCATCCCATGTCGGAGCTGTCGCCGTCTCTAATTGGTTGGAAAGTCCCGGCCACCGGCGCAATATTGAAGGCGCGTATGAGCTGACGGGAGTTGGCATTGCTCAGGGGCCGACCGGATCGTACTTTTTTACACAACTCTTTGTGAGGACTCCGTCTCATCGTCCAGAAACCTCTGGAAGCGATACGCCATATACGCGTTCTATGCCCGCATCGCGAGCCACAAAGAACGAGCCGCGAGTCGTCGAAACCCGGCAATCGTCAGGTTATAAGAGCCCGCCAAGAAAACCGCGCCGTGAAAAAGACCCCCGTAAGCGTCCAGGACGAAAAAGAACGACCGATGGGTGGGTCCAGACGCTGGAGTAAACCTTGTCAGCGAATCGGACGTTTGCCCGGTCCGCTTACTCTTACGTGACTCTTAATAGCCCCGTAGCCGCGCCCAGCGGTCTCGATGCCAGGCGGCATCGCCAAAGGTCATCTCCGCGGCGCGGGCGCGTTTCATATACAGGCCGGCATCGTGCTCGTCGGTCATGCCGATACCGCCGTGCATTTGAACCCCTTCGTTGGTTGCCAGGATAAAAGCATCGGAGCAACGGGCTTTGGCCAGGGACACCAGCAGGGCCAGGTCACTCTCACCGGCATCCGCGGCGTTTGCCACGGCCATCACGACCGAGCGACACAGTTCAATCTCCATGAAAACCTTTGCCGCTCGATGCTTGAGAGCCTGAAATGAGCCGATGACCACCCCGAATTGTTCGCGTGTCTTGAGGTAGTCGAGCGTATCATCGAAAATCTGACTCATCCCGCCCAGCATCTCGGCGCACAGGCCGACCGTAGCGAGATCAACAATATGTGAAAGCGTCTGAAAGCCTTGACCGACTGCCCCGACAACGGACTCGGCACCAACTTTCACCCCATCGAGATTGACCAGCGCCGCGGCACGATTATCAACCCGAGTCTGGGGGATGATCGCCACACCGGGCGTATCCGGCGCAAGCAGAAAAAGGGTGATGCCGTCCGGGTCGTTATCCTCGCCGGCGGTGCGGGCCGAGACAATCAGCGCGTCCGCGTTCTGTCCATCCAGAACCTGGATTTTTTCGCCCGACAGCCTCCAGGCGTCTCCTTCGGCTGCGGCCTGCGTGGAAACCCGATTCAGGTCATAGCGGCTGCGCGCCTCCTGATAGGCAAGCGCAAGAATTTTTTCGCCTGTTGCGATACCTGAGAGCCAGGCCTGTTTTTGCTCGGGGCTGCCAGCGTCCGCAAGCAATTGACCGCCGAGTAAGACGGTGGAAAGAAAAGGCTCTGGAGCAAGGTTGTGTCCCACGGCTTCCAGCACAACCGCGAGGTCGGCCAGCCCCATGCCTGCGCCGCCATATTCCTCGGGGATCAGAATGCCGGCCCAGCCGAGTTGGGCCATCTCCTGCCACATGTCGGGCGAGAAACCCATATCCTGCCCGTCACGCAGCGCGCGTAGCCGGCTGACCGGGGAGTTGGTTCGCACGAAATCACGCGCAGTCTGCGCTAAAAGTTCCTGATCTTCGGTCAGCACAAGTGCCACAATTGAGCTCCTTAATCGGGTAATCCCAGCACACGCTTGGCGATGATATTGAGTTGAATCTCGCTCGTTCCACCCTCAATCGTATTGCCTCGGGAACGCAGCCAGTCGCGGGTGAGGGTGAGCTCGACGTCTTCGAAACCAGGTCCTTCCCAGCCCAGGGCGTGCGGGCCGGCAATCGACACTAACAGTTCAAGACGACGCTGGTTCAGCTCAGTACCGTAGATTTTAAACATCGAGCTTTCCGGCCCTGGGGGCCGACCGGCTTTGGCCGCATCGCGGGCACGTTCCGTAGTGAGGCGAAAGGCGCGACTGTCCATTTCGTACTGCGCCATACGATCCCTGATTGCAGAGTCCGCCACACGGTCGCCGTCCAGTCCGAGATGCTCCTTGGCCCAGTCCCGCATGGTTCGGCCTTTGCCCGCGGTCGTGCCGAATGCAGAGGCAATCATATTGCGCTCATGATTCAGCAGGGACTTGGCCACCGTCCAGCCTTTGTTCACCTCGAAGATGACATTCTTGGCCGGGGTGTGCACATCGGTCAAAAACGTCTCGCAGAAAGGCGAGGCCCCGCTAATGAGTTTAATGGGCCGGGTTTCCACGCCTGGGGACTCCATGTCTACCAATAGGAAGGTGATGCCTTCCTGTTTTTTAGCCTCCGGGTCGGTCCGGACGAGCATGAACATCCAGTCCGCCAGATTGGCAAACGACGTCCATACCTTCTGGCCGTTAATCACGTAGTGATCGCCCTCAAGGATGGCCCGGGTTTTGAGGGAGGCCAAGTCGCTGCCCGACCCTGGTTCGGAGTAGCCCTGACACCAGCGAATCTCGCCCTTGATGATCCCCGGAAGATGTTCGTGTTTTTGTTCTTCGGTGCCGTATTGCAGGAGGGTCGGACCAATCATGGTCAGGCCAAAGCCGATCAACGGTGCCGGCAAGCGCAGAGTGTTCATCTCTTGCTGCAACACCTTGGTTTCGTCCTTCGAGAGCCCGCCGCCGCCGTACTGGGTTGGCCACTCGGGTGCGGTCCAGCCGCGCTCGGCCATGACATCCAGCCAGACTTTCATATCAGGATTCGGGTATCTGGCCTTGCGGCCGCCCCAATTCCCGTCAAGCAGCGTGTTCCCGACACCGCGAATCGAAGCCGGAGCGTTGGCGTCCAGCCACTGATGTGTCTCAGCGCGAAACGTTTCGAGATCGGCCATGTCAACTCCTCCTCAATAGAAAGGGCGACCCAACGGTCGCCCTTATTCGAGCAAGATTCAGCGCTTTGGACAAGCGCGGGGTGATTGGTGCTTACGCTGCGGCCGCAGCGGGCGCCGGCATGTTCAGCGGTTCCGGGTCCTGGAGCGGAGTCGTATCCCACTTCTTGAGTTCCGGCAGGACATGTTTGGCAAAGCACTTCATGCTGCCCTCGGCTTCGTCGTAGGGCATCCCAGCGTAGCTGAAGTTGCACATAATGGCTTTCATGTCGATCGTATCGCGGATGAATTCGAGTTTCCGCAGCACCTGATCGGGCGTCCCCCACGGCATGAGTTTGACAAAGTCCCTGGCGGCTCCGTCCATGCCATGCTGCTCAATATATTTTCCGACGTTGCTGTAGAACTCATAGCCCTTGTTCTGACCAAAGTGTTTGGCCGTCATCTGATAGTGATTCATGGCCGTGTGATAATAGGCCCCGATCCACTTGGTGGCATGCTCTTCGGCCCGCTTGGCATCTTCATCCACATAGAAGAACCCGCCACAGAACGGCTGGGGCGGCTTGGTGCCGGGCTTCTCTTCCTGCCAGACTTTATGGTAGACCTCGAAATCTCCTCTGACGACATCCCACGGTTTTTGCGGAATGACCAGCAGACCGACGCCGAGTCTGGCCATGATCGGCATGGACTCCGGTGAGACCGCCGCCGCATAGGTGCGGCCCTTAAACGAGTAGGCCGGGTAGGGGCGGATATCGCGGCGGGGCTGCTGGATCGTCGGGCCGCCCTCCATATAGCCTTTCTCCAGTCCATTGATGATGAGTTCAGCGTATTCGACAAAGCGTTCGCGACCTTCGTTCTGGTCGATCCGAAAGCCGTCATACTCGACCCGGGCCAGACCCCGACCAAAGCCCAGGATCATCCGCCCGCCCGACACGTGGTCAAGCAGAGAGATTTGCTCGGCAACCCGAACCGGGTCATGCCAGGGAAGCACGATGACCATGGTACCCAGCTTAGCCGTCTTGGTTCTGCCCGCCATATAGGACAGGAACTGAACCGCGTCAGGACACATGGTGTAATCCGTAAAGTGGTGTTCGATAGACCAAATTGAGTCAAACCCAAGGGGTTCGGCCATCTCCGCGATCCGAAGCTCCTCACGGTAGACTTCGGCGTCAGAACGAGCGTTACCTGGGTTCTGAAATACCGGGGCGTAACCAACGTGCATAAGGCCTCCTTTATGATCTTTGCTCTGAAACTGTGAAGTCCATATTATATACAAGCCGGTTCAGTGCGCATAGTCCCTTGTGGTGGGGGAGTTGCCCCTATCTTGCGTCATTGTGTTCCCTCTCCCCTGGAGGGAGAGGGCTAGGGTGAGGGGGGAAAGCCACATTTGAGCAACACGCCCGAGGGCAACCTGACTCCAGTCAAAGCAGAAGCTAAACCGCGCTACCGAAGCGGACACGTCTGTCTCCACTGCGGTTGAGTATTTGTCTCTCTCAGAAAAAAATCAATCATCTTCAACGCCTGACTAGGCGGACAGGAAACCCGAATTCGATGTCCTTCAGATAGCGGGACAGGTGAGTCTTCGCTTCATGGATATTCAGCCTAATCATGAAGCTGGTATTAGACTAAAAATTAAACTTGCTCAAACGACGCAGTGTCCATACGGGTAATGAGAGAAAATTGGGGCAAACCCACCCCGGCCTACGGCCACCCTTCCACGGACGTGTGATGCAAATTACATTACCCGACGGCCCCCCGCTCCCCTGCGCCGTGCCTGTCTGCGCCAGGGGGCCAGGAGTGCGGGCTTCCAGCCCGCAAGCGGCCAAGATGGCCGCTCTCCCAGGAAGCGAGAGAGCGAGCGGCCCGAGGCGGGGGCCGCCGGCCAGTTCCGGGAGGCTCACGCCACAATATGCATCACACGTCCACGGAGGGGATAGGAGAAGGAATCCTATCCGGCCTGCAACGCTTCGAGCACTTTGGCCGGATGGTCGGCGGCTTTGGCGACTCGCTTCCAGTGCTTTTTGACCTTGCCGTTGGGACCTATCCAGACGGTCGAGCGAATGGTACCGACGGTCTTTTTGCCGTACATCATCATCTCGCCCCAGGCGTCGTATTTTTCCATGACCTTTTTGTCCGGGTCGCATAACAGCGTGAACGGTAGTTGGTATTGCGCGGCGAACTTCTGGTGTGAGGCGGCGCTGTCCGGTGAAACGCCGAGGACAACCGCGTCCTGCTGTTGGATGTCCTGCCACATATCCCGAAAGCCACAGGCCTCTTTGGTACAACCGGGCGTATTATCCCTGGGATAGAAATAGACAATCACGTTGCGGCCGCGCAGGCCTTTGAGGGCGACCTTGTTCCCGATCGCATCTTGTAAGGTAAACGCGGGCGCTGCTTTTCCTTCTTCAATCGGCATATGCTCCTCCGTCACATCCGGCCCATATATCACACATCTGTCCGGTTTGACTCACTCGGCGGTATTTCCTAAGGTATCCCGGCTCTTTCGTATAAAAGAAACATTGTGCTACTCGAAGGAAGGAGAGGCAGGCATGGATTTTGAGTATTCCCCGAAAGTACAGGACCTGAGAAAAAAGGTCTCTCAATTTATGGAGGACCACGTCCATCCGAACGAACAGACGTTTGAGGACCAACTGAACTCCGGTCCGGACCGCTGGCAGATTCCGCCCGTTCTCGAAGAGATCAAAGAAAAGGCCAAGGCTGCCGGGCTGTGGAACCTATTTCTGCCGGAGAGCGAGTACGGCTATGGCCTGACCAACCTCGAATACGCCCCCCTGTCGGAAATCATGGGACGGGTGCACTGGGGCTCGGAAGTCTTTAATTGCTCGGCGCCGGATACCGGCAATATGGAAGTGATCTCTCGCTATGGTACACCCGAGCAGCAAAAGGAGTGGCTGGAGCCGCTGCTTGAAGGCAAAATTCGTTCCTGCTTTGCCATGACGGAACCGGCCGTGGCCTCGTCCGATGCCACCAATATCGAATCCCGCATCGTGCGCGACGGAGATGAATACGTCATCAACGGCCGCAAGTGGTGGTCCTCGGGCATGGGCGACCCGCGCTGCAAGATTCTCATCTTCATGGGCAAGACCGACCCCGATAATCCGAACCGCTACCTCCAGCAGTCTCAAATCCTGATCCCGCGCGACACGCCGGGGGTGAAGATTCTGCGCATGCTGTCCGTGTTTGGCTACGACGACGCCCCCCACGGTCATGCCGAGGTCGAGTTCAAGGACGTGCGGGTACCGGCCTCGAATATGATTCTGGGTGAAGGCCGGGGGTTCGAGATTGCCCAAGGCCGGCTCGGTCCTGGGCGTATTCACCACTGTATGCGTCTAATTGGACAGGCCGAACGTGCGCTGGAGAAGATGTGCACCCGCGCCAAGTCGCGGACCGCGTTCGGTAAACTGGTCTCCGAACGGACGGTGACGCTGGAACGGATTGCCGAGGCCCGAATTCGGATTGAACAGGCACGACTGCTAACGCTCAAGGCGGCGCATATGATGGACACCGTCGGCAACAAAGCCGCCCGCGCCGAAATTGCCATGATTAAAGTGGCGGCGCCGAATATGGCGCTGCAAGTGATTGACTGGGCCATGCAGGCCCACGGCGGGGGTGGGGTGGCCGAAGACTTCGGTCTGGCGCGCGCCTATGCCTCGGCGCGGACGCTGCGCTTCGCCGACGGACCGGACGAAGTCCACCGGAATCAGATTGGCCGTTTGGAACTGCGCAAATACGATTAAGCGGCACCCATGAAGTTTGGTCTGCACTATCAGCTCCCGTGTACGGGCTCCCAGTCGCCTGTGCAGCGCTACCGGGATACGCTCGATCAGGCGATTCACGCCGAGACGCTGGGGTTTGAATCGGTCTGGCCGGTCGAGCAGCACTTTAACCCCGAGCTGTCGATTTTGCCGTCGCCGTTGCTGCTCCTGTCGGCCCTGGCCGAGCGGACCCAGATTCTTCGCCTTGGGATCGCCATTATTCTGCTGCCCCTGTCGCATCCCATTCGTATTGCAGAAGAGATTGCGACCCTGGACGTGCTGAGTAACGGACGGGTGGAGTTCGGTATCGGGCGCGGGTCGCTGCCTAACCACTTCAGCGGGTTTGGGGTGGATCAGGCCGAAAGCCGGGAGCGGATGATGGAGGCGCTGGCCATGATTCGCCAGGCCTGGACCCAGGACCGGTTTTCATTTCAGGGACAATTTTTTCAGGTTGAAGATATCTCAGTGGTGCCGCGGCCCGTCCAGCAGCCCCATCCGCCCATTCGGGTTGCGGCCAATAGTACGGAAACCTTCGAGCTGATGGGCCGTCTGGGCTATCCCATTTTTGTGGCCTCGCAGGTCAATCCGTTCGCCAAGATGCGAGAGTATATTCCGCTCTATCGCGAGACCCGGACCGCGGCCGGGCACCCGGCTGATGAGGGGGAGGACGTAACCCTGCTCGGTCCGCTGTACGTCGGTCCGAGCCAGTCCCAGATCCGCCAGGAATTGGAACCCAGCGTCCGTCGTTTTCTGGAGTCGGTCGCCGCTATTGCCGCGGCCCAAGGTTCGGGCCTGGAGAAACAGCCGCGTCGCGTCCGGGAGGCATTCGAGCGGGTACGGAGTATGACCTATGAGAAGGTGAGCGAGGTGATGGCCATTTTTGAGACACCGGACGCCTGTGTCGAGCGCCTCAAACAGCTTGAGGAGGAATTCCACATGGGACGCTTCGTGGGCTGGTTCAATCCTGGCGGAATGGTTCCCCACGCTCAGGTCATGCGCAGCATGGAGTTGTTTGCCGCCAAGGTGATGCCGCATTTTGCGGAATAGATTGAACTGAGAGAGACGGACAAGTGGACTATAGACGTGAGTTTCTCGATTTTCTGCGCAAAAAGAATGCACTCAAAATTGCCGGCGACCCAAGCTCCTTCTTTCAACTCAAAAGCGGGCGCGTCAGCCCGAGCTTTATCTCGCTCGGCTCACTGACCGACGGCGAAAGCCTCATCACACTCAAAAAATGCTATAGCCAGGCGACCCTGGAAGGCGTAGAGCAGGGCGTCCTGCAGGACTTCACGTATGTTTTTGGTCCGGCCTATAAAGGCATCACCCTGGGGGCGCTGCTGTGTGAGGGGCTCCAGGAATATGCGGACAAGTCCACGTCTCTCCTCTACGACCGCAAGGAAGAGAAATCCCACGGAGAGGTGAGCCAGGGCCGCTCGGTTGAGAAGATCATTGTTGGGGCTGAAAACTTTGTCTCGACAAGCGGGATTCTGCTGGTTGACGATGTAGTCACCACCGGCCAGGCAAAATACGAGGCGCTCGAAAAGATGCGTTTGCTTGGCGAGCACCGGATCGCCGGGATGGTCGTCGCGGTCGATCGGCAGGAATTGCTGGGCGATGCTCAGCAGGTCGGGCAATACAGCGCCATTCAAGCGCTCGAACGCGAACTCGGCATCCGCACCTTCGCCATTCTCACCATGCAGGAAATTTTCAGCCTGGTGCAAGACAGCCTCTCAAAAGAAGTTCGGCAGGCGTGGATTGCCTACTACGAGCGCTATGGGGCCGTCCGACTCGGATAAAGGATTCGCACGCAGGAGGGTTTAGAGGGCTGTCGGCTTACGCCTGCGGCTAAGCCGACCTACTCAATCATCCACCCTGTGCCGCCCGCTGACGTCGGGTGGCTTCGTGGTCAACGGCCATGGTCTGAGGGTCAATCACCACACCGTAGTCTTGTTCCGCCATCTCAAGCGTAATGAAATCGTCCAGCACGTCGTCCAGCACAAGCTGCGGGTCGCGTTCAAACGGGTCACCATACGCGCCGCTGTTGGCGGTTTTAATCTGGAGCAGTTCGTTGGCCTGCATGGGGTAGCCCGTGACCTTGCTGTACAAGCGTTCCTCTCCCTCAACACCCGGATTCTTAATCATGGACGCCCGACTGCCGTTGCCGCCGTTAAAGATACCCTTGGGTGCATCAAAATGACGTTCGGCTTCCGAGGACAGGAAGCCCGGCACGAGAAAACGATTTTCGCGCACAATGCCGACTCCACCGCGCCACTTGCCCGGAGCGATGGGCTCTTCGCGTAATTCGTAGCGCTCGTTGCGTATGGGAAAACGCAGGTCCAGCTCTTCGACCGGATTGTTCCGCGTGTTTTCAATCAGACAGGCAATAGAGTCGAGCCCGTCTTTGCCGTGACGGCCACCCCAGTTGCCCTCATTGACCTCCAGATAGACCCAGTACTGGCCCTTCTCTTCCAGAAAGCCGCTATAGCTCAGAAAATGCACATGGGCCGCATTCCCGGCGCAGACCTTGTCCGGGACGGCCTGGGCGAGGGCGAGGTTCACGCCGTCGGCCAGGTATTGGACTTGGTTAAAGCGGCTGAAGCAGGCGCGGGGAAAGCGCGGATTGAAAATCGTCCCCTCTGGTGCAATGACCCGTATGGGCCGAAAGATTCCTTCATTTTGTGGTACCGGGTCGGGATAGGTGGCTTCATCGAGCAGGATGCTGCGCACGATCACATACGAGGCCACCAGGGTGCTGCCTTCAAACGGCACGTTATAGCCGGTTGGCACCTCGGGGCTTGAGCCGGTCAGGTCGATGGTCAGCTCGCTACCTTCCACCCTGACTTTGACACACACGGCCAGCGGTTGCTCTCGGTTGCGACCGTCGTCGTCCAGGTATTGGGTGGGCGCGACATATTCCCCGTCGGGAATTTTTTCGATTTCTTTGCGCAGCATACGCTCGGAGTAGTCCATTAAATCATGGGCCGTATCGAGTACGGTGGTCACTCCGTATTTTTCAACCAGATGCAGAAAACGCTCCCGGCCCAGTTGACAGGCGGCGATCATGGACTCGATATCCCCGGCGTTCATCTCCGGCGTGCGGACGTTATCCAGAAAGAATTGCCACAGGTCGTCGTTGCGGACTCCTTTGCTGTACAGCTTAATGCCGTTAAACAGGCGGGACTCGGCCCAGACATCAACCACATCAACGTTGAGGCCCGGCGCAGCACCGCCCATATCGAGCAGGTGAGCGGTGACCGCGGCAAAACCGATCAACTCGCCCTGCCAGAAGACAGGAACGGCAATGCCCAAGTCCGGGGTATGGCTGGCGCCCTGGAAGGGATGGTTATGTAAGATTACATCCCCTTCGTGGATATTGCCCTGAAGGCGTTTCAGGAAACCCCGGATATAGGCCGGCAGGGAGCCCACGTGCATGGGCGAGGTATCACTTTCGCAGATCTCATTGCCTTGAGCGTCGTACAGGCCGGCACCCAGGTCTTCAGACTCGCGGATAATGCTGGAATAGGACATGCGGTAGAGGACGTGCGCCATTTCTTTGGCCGCCGCGGTAAACGCGCCGCCCAGGACGCGCAGGGTAATCGGGTCGACCGACCGAGGCATACTGTTTGGGGTGCCGTGTCCGTTTGGTGAGGCCATCAATTCCCTCCTCTGCGTGCCCCTATTCACACGCGATAATCAAAATGCCCTGCCGATCAACCGCCGCGGATAAGCCAGGGTTGACCACCGTCGTGCTATCGAGCTGTTCAATAATAGCGGGGCCGGTGATGATATTTCCGGCTTGCAAGCGCTCTCGATCGTAGAAATTGGTCATAAGTTTTTCCGGTGTCCCGTCCTTATTGAATATCACGTCGAGGGTCGCGATTCGGGCCGCGTCCGGGGAGCTGCCTCCGGTTGGAATCTCTTTCAGCTGTAACTCGGGGATTAAGCCCACTCCCTGGACACGAATATTCACCAGTTGGATATCGCTGTCCGGAAAGCGCCGGACATACTCACGCTCGTGCGCCTGGTGGAAGGCTTCAGCCGCCTGCTGCTGCCAGTCGGCCGTAATCTCGCCGGCTGGTAACTCAACCCGCAGCTCATAGCCCTGGCCGATATAGCGGCAGTCGGCAATACGGCGGATTAATGACTGGTCCGCCCCGAGATTGTCCGCCCGGAGCCGTTCTGTAGCTTGGCGTTCCAGGGCATCGAAATCAGCGGCCAGCTTGTCGCGATCAAGCGCCGAGAAAAGCTGCATCTCGGTCGTGACAAACTCGTACACAATATCTGTTGTCAGCAGCCCGAGCGCCGATGTGATGCCGGGATAGCGGGGCACCAGGACGGTGGGGATACGCAGCTCTCGGGCGATATCACAGGCAAACAGGGGGCCGGCTCCGCCGGCGGCAACCAGGGCAAAGTCGCGTGGATCATAGCCCTTCTGGACACTGCTGATTTCAATACCCTCAACCATGCTCTGGGTGAGAATCCGAACCGCACCCAGGGCGGCTTCCTCCACACCCAGGCCCAGGGGCTGGCACAGTTCTCGTTGGACGGCCTCGGCGGCGAGGCCGGGTTGGACCCGGACTTGGCCGCCGAGCACATTCTCGGCTCGTAGCCTGCCGAGCACCACCAGCGCATCGGTCGCCGTCGGACGGCTCCCGCCCCTGCCATAACACGCCGGACCAGGGTCCGCTCCCGCACTTTTGGGACCAACCCGAAACATGCCGCCCGCGTCAAGATAGGCCAGACTTCCCCCGCCCGCGCCAATCGCGTCGATCTCGACCATGGGAATCATGGCGTGATAGCCGGCCACTTTGGTGTCGAGGAGATGCTTCATCCGCATCTGCCCGTCCGGCGCAACGCCAATGTCCGCGGAGGTGCCGCCCACATCAAGGGTAATCACGCTGGGCGAACCAGTCCTCTTGCCAGTCCAAATCCCCCCAATCAGGCCCGCCACCGGTCCGGACATGAGCAGGTTGACCGGGCGTTGGGCTGCGCCTTCAGCGGTCGCGACCCCGCCGACCGAGGTCATCAGGTGGAGCCCGCCACGTATGCCTCTGTCCATGATCGTCCGGTCGAGGCGGCGGACGTACCGGCTGACCTGAGGGCCGACATAGGCGTTCAAGCAGACCGTGCTGAATCCTTCGTACTCGCGGTATTGGGGCAGGACCTCGTGCCGGACGGATAAATAACACTCCGGGTATTCTTCAAGAATGATTTCTTTGGTGCGTTGCTCGTGGGCCGGGTTGAGAAAGGAGAACAGAAAGCACACGGCAATGGCCTCCACGCCTTCGTGCTTGAGACGGCGGACGGCCTCACGCACCTCGTCTTCGTCAAGCGGAGTGGACACCTCGCCGTGGGGAGCAATAACGCGCTCGCTGATCGGGCGTCGATAGCGTCGGCGGACCAAGGGATATTTCTGCCATGGCACATCCTGGTAGAGGCTGAACGACAACGGGCGCTTGTGGCGGGCGATATGCAGAATGTCACGATAGCCTTTGGTCGTCAGCATCCCGACCTGCGCTCCGGCGTGTTCCAGCACGATATTGGTGGCAATGGTCGTACCGTGAAAGAAATGGTCAATCTGAGCGGCCGGAATGCCGACCTGCGCACACAGCGCCTCCACCCCGTCGAGCGTGGCCTGAGAGGGGTCTGCCGGTGTACTCGGCAGTTTATGGACCACCACCTCGCCCTTGTCCTCATCGACATAGATCAGATCGGTAAATGTTCCACCGACATCGACCCCGACACGTTTCATGGCTATGCTGTTTCCTCGAAGTATGGATTGCAGCCCTTGTACGGCATTCCGGCCTGACTGGTCAAATGCCTGAAAGAGTAAACGTATCCTCCATAGGTACGGGGCTGCGGAAACGAGGCACTATGTTGAGCAGCATCGAACACCTCAACAATCTCGTCAACGCGGTGGTCTGGGGCCCGCCCCTGATGGTCCTCCTGATCGGAACCGGGGTGTATCTCAGCTTTCGTCTGGGATGGCTCCAACTGACGCACTTTCTCTTGATCTGGCGTTCGACCATGGGCCACCTTTTCTCCGGTCGATCCGAGGCCGACGCCGGTGAGCTGAGTGCGTTTCAGGCCGTCAGTTCGGCCATGGCGGCAACGGTCGGGGTGGGGAATATCGTCGGGGTCAGTACCGCTCTGTATTGGGGCGGGCCGGGGGCCTTGTTCTGGATGTGGATAACGGCCGGAGTCGGGATGGCGACCAAGTTCAGCGAGGTCGTGCTGGGCATGAAATATCGCCAGGTCAAGGCGGACAGCGGCGAGATTGTCGGCGGTCCGATGTATTATATTGCCGACGGCCTGGGCCGGAAGTGGCTGGCCGGCGCCTATGCCTTTCTGACCGGTGCGGCTGCGCTGGGTATCGGCAATATGGTCCAGGCGAATACGGTCGCGGCGAGTCTGTATGAAACCTTCAGTCTGCCCCGCCCGATCGCCGGGGGATGCGTGGTCGCTCTGGTGGCGGTGGTCATCCTGGGCGGGGTGCGGCGCATTGGCCGGACCACCTCATATCTGGTGCCCCTTATGGCCGTGCTCTATCTGGTCGGCGGTGTGGTGATTCTCCTGCGCTACGCCTCGGCCCTGCCGGACGCGTTCGCGACGATCATCACCTCCGCCTTCACGCCGGCCGCCCCGGTTGGAGCCTGGGGAGGAGCGACCGTGATGCTGGCTATGCGCTACGGGCTGGCACGCGGCATCTTTTCCAATGAGGCCGGATTGGGTTCTGCCTCCATTGTGCACGCCCAAGCCAAGAACACACCGGTTGGGCAGGGCTTTTGGGGCATGTGGGAAGTGTGTGTGGATACCTTGATTGTCGCCAGCGTCACCGGGCTGGTGATTATGGTGACCGGTGTTCTCGGCCAGCCGGACACATCTCCGGGGCTGTTGGCCGCGGCGGCCTTTGCCCAGGGTCTGCCCGGTGTGGGAGACTATCTGGTCTTTATCTGTTTGATCCTGTTTGCCTACAGCACCATGCTGACGTGGAGTTTTTATGGCGGGCAAGCCTGGGAGTATCTGTTCGGTAAGGTAGCGGTGATCCCGTATCGGATCTTGTTTCTGGTCTTTCTGTATATCGGCGCAACCGGCGGCTTACGGCTGGTCTGGGATGTCTCCGACACGCTGAACGGCATGATGGCCATCCCGAATCTGATTGCGCTCCTCGTCCTGGCCAAGGTGGTCGTGCGGGAAAAGCAGGCCACCCTCTCGTAATGGTGCAGAAGGTCACTATTTCTGAAAGGACATAACGATGGGCCGACTGAAACGCGCTGAACCCGTCCTCAACGCCGCTGAACAATGGAAAAAGAGATGCCTTTTGGACGGCGGATCAATATTCACGGAAGAACGGCTCTGGAGCCGAGAAAACTTCGAGCAGTTACGCATTCACTTTGTCGAGAATCCAGACGAGGGACCGGATTCATTCCACGATAAACTGCAACGCCAGCTAGAGCCCGCTTCCCCGGAGGCGAAACGGCTATGGGCGGAAATGACGTGGGTACTTTATCTGATTGTATCCAGCCTCAAACGGAGGACGAAAGTCTCCGATATCAATATGGTCTGGGAATGGTCAGGTTCAGCTTTACCAGACGACCATTGGGCGTTGGGTGAAATTCTGGAGCAAGGAATTGTGAATCCGGGTGCAGCCTACAATACGAATAGGTGGCGTGAATTCGTATTCTTTATTACGGCGATGATTGACTGGTTCTCCCTTTCCGAAGGGAATCGGAAATCGTTGATAAGCGACCCGTGGAGATTCGCAGAGTGGCTTGAAAAGCGAGAACACGCTCATGCTAGGCAATTTCGGCATGCTTTTCTATTTCTCCTTTTCCCGGATTCGTTCGAATCTATACTGTCAAGGAAGAATAAGGTGGAAATCGTCAAGGCTTTTTTCCATAAATGGAAGGAGGAATTGGCCGTCGATTACACAGACCGTATTGCTGTGGATCGAGCACTGCTCAACGTGCGGGAACGAATCATCGACGAACATCCCGGCCAGGAGATCGACTTCTACCGACCACCATTTTCGGACGTGTGGAAGAGTCCGCCCCCCTCACCGCCATCGTCTCCACAAGAGCCGTCGCCAACGGAAGAGAGCGATGAAGCATGGTTTCGACAGCGTTTCGGCGAGGTGGATGTGTGGGCAATCAGTTCCGGCGAGGGTGCACGACTTTGGCCAGATTTTCAGGAACACGGTATCGCGGCGATCGGATGGGACGAGCTTGGAAACATTGAGACATATGATTCACGAGACGCGGTCCATGAAGCGCTGATTGACGGTGGATACGGATCAGACCCGAAAAATAACTCGCGCGCTCTGTGGGAGTTTGCGAACGAAGTCAAGATCGGAGATATCATCATCGCAAAGAGGGGGAGAAGCAGCATTCTCGGATGGGGAACGGTAACGGGAGAGTATAAACTCGACCCGGATCGTCCTGAGTACCAGAATGTCCGAACCGTCGAGTGGACGCCCTGCAAAGAACCGATTGCCCTGCCGAAGTCACGCCGGATCGCCAATAAGACACTGACCCGTTTCTCCCCCTATAAGAACTGGCTCCGATTCGCCTTTGGGCTCATCGAAGGGGAAACGCCGAACGAGAAGGTCGGTCCGGTCCCCTACGACCTCAGCACGGCGTTAGAAGACGTTTTCGTTAGTGAGGATCAGTTCAAACGCCTCCTCGACTCCATCAGGCTGCGCAAGAACCTTATCCTGCAAGGTCCGCCCGGCGTCGGTAAGACCTTTATCGCGAGACGGGTCGCGTGGTGTCTGATCGGACGCAATGACTCACATCCGGTCGAGATGGTACAGTTCCATCAGTCATACGCCTACGAGGACTTCGTACAGGGCTGGAGGCCGACCGAGAATGGAGGGTTCATGCTCAGAAGCGGTGTGTTCTTCGAGTTCTGTAAACGCGCCGAGGAGCAGTCTGAGACCCCATTCGTCTTTATTATCGATGAGATTAACCGGGGGAATCTATCCAGAATCTTCGGGGAGCTGCTCATGCTGATCGAAGCGGACAAACGGGGATCGAACTTCGCAATTCCTTTGACGTATAGCGCTGCTGGAGAACGTTTCTCCGTCCCGGCCAATATGCACCTTCTGGGTTTGATGAACACGGCGGACCGCTCCCTTGCGATGGTTGACTATGCACTGCGCCGCCGGTTCTCCTTTGAGACTCTGCGACCTGCCTACCATACCGAGAAGTTCAAGGAGTATTTAATAAACAAGGGAGCCGACGAGCCTCTTGTAATGTTAATTGTGGGCAGAATGTCTGCAATTAACGATCACATTCGAGAGGACAAGGACCTTGGGTCGGGCTTCGAGATTGGACATAGCTACTTCGTTCCCGATGAGGAAGAGACGCTGGACGAACGTTGGTTTCACACCATCGTCGATACGCAGATCGAACCGCTCCTGCGCGAGTACTGGTTCGACCGGCCCGAACGTGTCGATGAACTGTTGACTATTTTGAAGCAGTGAAAATCCCCATCGCCAATCTCTACTACTTGTTGTGCTATGCGTGGCGGCACATCAAGGAGACGGACGTCGTCCGGCTGGACGAGCTTGCCGGGCTGAGCGAAACGCATCATCTGCTCGGCAAGGTCCTGGCGATGGGGACGTTCCGTCTCCTTCGGAGAGGGATCGATCGAGGCTACCGGGAAATCCGGGAGGATCTTGCGGGTATTCGTGGCAAGCTTTCGGTGAGCGAGACGGCAAAACGGGCGTTACGTTCTCGTGGCCGGGCGGCTTGCGAATTCGAGGAATTGTCCCACGATGTGCTTCACAATCGTATTCTGCGTTCCACGCTTGCCAATCTCTTGAAACTCCCGGATATGGACAAGGAAGTGCGGACGGAGATCAGGACCGCGTATCGAAAGCTCGAAGGCATCAGCCTCGTGCGGCTGAGCCGGCGGGTGTTTAGCCAAGTGCAACTCGACCGCAACCGTCACGTCTATCGGTTCCTGATGTCGGTTTGCCGGTTGATTCACGACTGCTTGGTCGTCGAAGAAAAAACAGGACAGGTAAGATTTCTGGACTTTCGGAAAGATGAGAAGCGAATGTGGCGTTTATTCGAGGATTTTGTCGTTGCGTTCTTCAGCCGCGAACAGAATGATTTCAAAGTGAATCCCGGCGGACGCGGTATCCGGTGGAACGATGAGGGCACGAGGGAGCCTT
The DNA here is from genome assembly GCA_002238415.1 of Desulfurellaceae bacterium bin18. GTDB lineage: Bacteria > Desulfobacterota > Binatia > Bin18 > Bin18 > Bin18. The sequence goes on from MPMI01000001.1 coordinate 131,616, forward strand.
ATCGTTTAATGTTGCCCAGGATGGAGGGGGACGTACTCCTCGACTCGCCGAGCCGGAGGATAATTTTGGATTGCAAGTACTATTCGTCCGCACTTAGCGACTACCACGGGACACAGAAGCTTCGCTCGGACAATCTGTACCAACTGTTAGCATATCTCAGAAACCGCGAAGCCACGGTGCCTGGACCTAGACACGAAGGAATCCTGCTCTATCCTGTGGTCAATAAACCTTTGAACGTGGATGTTCGCTTGGAGGGATTTTCTATCCGAGCACGGGGAATCGATCTTGCACAGAACTGGCAGAATATTCGCGAGGATATGCTTGCATTCCTCGCCCCCCAGTAATCAATCTCGCTTAGGGTGCGTCTCGTCTACACGTCGAAGCGCGCCTGCATCCGCTCCCACCAGCGGGCCAGGGACGGAGTTGCGTCAAATAGCGGCTCGTCGCTCACCCGCATCGCGAAGGTGAACGAGCCGAACAGGCACACGTCGGCATAGGTAAACACCTCAAACAGATACTCATGGCCCAGGGCGACGGCCTCCAGGTCGGCCAGGACGGATTTGAGACGGGGGCGAAAGTCGTCGCGTCTGGTGGCAATGTCTTCAAGCGTCGCGCCGAGCCGGGCTTCCCGGTTTTCCCGGAAGTAGTCACGATCCACCGGCTCAATCTTTTCAAAGATGTCATGCACCAGGACCGGAAAGAGCGCCGGATGGAGCGTATTGTCGATATATAGATTAAAGAACCGACAGGCCTCTTTCATGCCCGGACCGGGGAAGAGCTTGGCCTCCGGATAGTGGTCTTCCAAATACTCGGCGATTTTCCACGAATCGGAGACAACCGTATCGTTGTCCCTGATGACCGGCACTCGGTCCTGCTTGGAAAAAGCCAGCTTGTCTTTATCGCAGAAGCGAATCGGGAGCGTGGTATAGTCCAAGCCCTTGTAGCGTAAGGCTGCTTTGGTCCGCGAACAGAACGGGCTAAAACGCAAACTATCCGCTCCGGCCAGGTCGTAGACTTCGATCATGGGGTTCTCCTCTCTGAGCGCGTATTTCGTCATTTCCAATAAAGAGGACAGAAGTCAAGGCACAGGCCCGGTTGGCGGAAGGGCCCGCCTGGGATAGGCTGGCGTGAACGTCGGACGAGACCAGGAACAAAGGAGGCCATATTCATGCGAGAAGCCGTTATTGTATCATCCGCCCGGACCGGCATTGGCAAAGCCTTTCGGGGCAGCCTGAATAAAACCAGCGGCGCGACCCTGGGCGCGCATGTCATTAAAAATGCGGTCGAGCGGGCCGGGGTGGAACCGGCAGAGGTTGAAGACGTGGTTTTCGGCTGTGGACTGCCGGAAGGTTCAACCGGGCATAATGTGGCGCGAACCTCGGCTGTGAAAGCCGGCCTGCCCGTGACCACCTCCGGCATGACCATTAACCGCTACTGTTCCTCCGGTCTGCAGGCGATCAGCACCGCGGCCAACCGAATTATCGTCGATGGGGCCGACGTCATGGTGGCCGGCGGGGTCGAGTCGATCAGCCTGGTCCAAACCAACCTGAATACCAAGAATTTTGTTGACGGCTGGCTCATGGACAACAAGCCCGAGATCTATTTCCCCATGTTGAAAACGGCCGAGATTGTCGCCCAGCGCTATCAGGTCTCGCGTGAGTCGCAGGATGAGTATGCCCTGGCCAGCCAGCAACGGACTGCGGCCGGCCAAGAGACGGGCAAATTCGACGACGAGATCGTGCCCATCACCACGGTCATGGACGTGACCAACAAGGAAACGGGCGAGGTCACGCAAAAAGAGGTCACGCTCTCTCGGGATGAGGGCAATCGGCCCACGACCAATATGGATGGGCTCTCAGCGCTTCCGTCGGTGACCGAGGGATCGATTACCGCCGGTAATTCCAGCCAGCTGTCCGACGGGGCGGCTGCGGTGGTGTTGATGGAAGCCAAAGAGGCCGAGAAGCGCGGCCAGCAACCTCTGGGCCTCTACAAAGGGCTGGTCGCCTCCGGCTGTGAGCCGGATGAAATGGGGATCGGTCCGGTTTTCGCCATTCCCAAGCTGCTTGAGCGCCACGGCCTGGCGCTGGACGATATTGATCTGTGGGAACTCAACGAAGCCTTTGCCGTGCAGACAGTCTATTGCCGCGACCGCCTCGGTATTTCTATGGAGAACTATAATGTGAACGGCGGCTCCATCTCGATCGGCCATCCCTACGGCATGACCGGCGCCCGTCAGGTCGGACATATCCTGCGCGAGGGCAAACGGCGGGGTGCCAAGAATGTGGTGGTGACCATGTGTGTCGGTGGCGGAATGGGCGTGGCCGGGTTGTTTGAGGTGTTGTAGCGCGTCGGGTCTACGAAAACCCGATCAAAAAAGAGGGGCAGGTAGCCTGCCCCTCCAAAGCATCAAAGGTCTACGCGGCGGCAGCCTTGGCCGCATTCAGCGCCGCGTTATAATCCGGTTCATTGGCGATCTCAGATACGTATTCGACGTGCTTGAGCGTGCCGTCCTTCCCGACAACGAACACCGCTCGGGCGGTCACGCCGGCCAGCGGCCCATCTGCGATCAGCACGCCGTAGCCTTCGGCAAAGGCTCGGTCACGAAAATCCGATAGCGTTTTTACCTGCTCCACGCCGGCCGCGCCACACCAGCGCTTCTGAGCGAACGGCAAATCCATACTCAACGTCCAGATTTCGATCCCTTCGCCGAGCTTGGCGGCCTCCTCGTTAAAACGCCGCGTCTCCGTGTCACACACCGGGGTGTCAACCGATGGGACCGCACTCAGAATAATCACCTTTCCCTGTGCCTCACTCAGTGTGACTTCCTGTAAATCGTTATTGACAGCGGTGAAGTCCGGGGCGGCCTGACCGACCGCTACTTCCGATCCGCCCAGGCTCAGAGGATTGCCGCGTAAAGTGACTGTTGCCATTTCAACCTCCTTGTCTTGCTCTCACATACCGTTCCTGAATAATGGAGAGAGCATTCTACGTGGACGTATTTGAATTGCAACGTCCCTGGCGCATAGGGGCACGGTCGAGTCAAAGGGGCCAGCTCTTCGAGTGGTATGCAGGGGTAAGGAGGAGCATCGTATGTGTGGTCGCTACAGCCTGACGACAGATGAAAAGCAACTCCAGACTCGGTTTGTGGCGCGAACCATGCCTCATGCACAAACCGCCCGGTACAATATTGCGCCGACCCAGCCGGTGTGGGCGCTGGTCCATGCGCAGGCACCCCAGATCGTGGCATTGCGTTGGGGGCTGATCCCGTCCTGGGCCGAGGACAAAGCCATTGGTAACCGGATGATTAACGCCCGCGCCGAAGGGATTGCACAAAAGCCGAGCTTTCGCCGGGCGATACGGAAGCGTCGCTGTCTGGTTCTGGCCGATGGTTTTTATGAATGGCAAAAGACCGGGCCGTCCAAGGTGCCCTATTATATTCGGCTGAAATCCGGTGAGCCGTTTGGGTTTGCCGGTTTATGGGAACGCTGGGCTGGACCGTCCGGCGAAACTATCCATTCGTGCACTATTATCACCACCACACCGAACGCCCTCATGGCCGACATCCATCACCGTATGCCGGTTATTGTCCCTCGTGAGGCTGAAGAGCGCTGGCTCGACCCAACGGTCGAAGACCCGCACAAAGTCCTGCCTCTCCTCCAACCCTATCCTGCCGGCGAGCTGGAGGCCTATGCGGTCTCGACTGTGGTGAATTCCCCGCGCAACGACGTGGCGGCCTGTATTGAGCCAGCGTAGCACGCCCGAAACATGAATTAGTCGCCGGTTTTCTTGGCGTCCGGCTCAAGATCAACTTGGGTCGCTGTGAGGAAACGGACAACCATATTATAGAACGCAGTATTCAAGCTGAGCTCGACGATCTGTTCCTCATTGAGAAAGGCGCGGAGCGCGTCAAAGGTCGTATCCGCAATTTGCACCTGCTCGGTCATCTCGGTTGCGTAGCGAATAACGCTACGTTCGTGTTCGTTAAAAGCCGGGCTGGTCTCCCAGTCCGCAAGTTTTTCTACTTGTTCAGGACTCACCCCGACTCGTTGGGCCAAGGCTTTATGGTGGGTATATTCATACTCGCAGTCGGTTAGCCTGCCGACCGTCATGATAGCGAGTTCCCGCAACCGAGGGTCAAGCGTGGTCCGATTCCGCAGCCCGTCGCTGAAGTACAGCATGCGACGTAGGAGCAACGGGCTGTGCGCCACGATCCGAAAGATATTGCCAATCGAGCCGCGTTGCTTGAGAAGATCATCAAAAATATCGCGCTCAAGCTCAGGCAGGTCATCTCGGTCCAGATAGGCTAAACGGGCCATGCTGATTTCCTTTCCAGTGTTATGACTCCGAATTCTTCCCGGAGGTTTCTCTAAATTCAGGTGCACGCTTGTCCAAGAAGGCGCGCATACCCTCGCGGGCATCGTCGGACAAAAAGGCCGCTTTCTGGGCCCGGTACTCATAGGCCAGGGCTTGTTCGAGCGATGCGCTAGCGCCGAGGTAGACGCCTTCTTTGATCCGCGCCAGGGTCTCGGCCGGACCCGTAGCCAGCGTCCGCGCGAAATTGAGCGTGTCTTCCCAAAAACTCTCAAGCGGATGGACTTGATTCAACAGGCCCAAACGCAGGGCTTCTTCGGCTCTGATCCGGTCGCCGGTCATCATCAGTTCCATTGCCTTGGCCGTTCCAACCAGGCGGGACAAAAAGAAGAATCCGCCCCAGTCGGGGACCAGGCCAATCTTCACAAAGCTCTCGGAGAAGAGAGCCTTGTCCGAGCCAAGCCGAAAGTCGCAGCTTAATGCCAGGTTGGCGCCCGCGCCGGCCGCAGCGCCGTTCACCGCCGCAATAATGGGCTGGGGCATCCGCCGCAGCAACTGGACGACCTGACTGCCAAGGGCCATGCGCTGTTCAAGGACCTCGGTAGAGTCGGCGTCCTGGAGCTTGGCCATGCTGGCGATGTCACCGCCGGCGCAGAAGGCTCTGCCCGCTCCGGTAATGACAATGCAGCGGACGCTCCGGTCGGCTGCAAACTGTTCGAGCTGCGCGAGGAGCTGACCGCGCATGGTGTCAGAGAAGGCGTTCATGACCTCAGGCCGATTCAGCGTCAGTATGCCAATATGATCGCTCACTGTGGTGAGCACCTGGTTTTCGCTCATGTTGTCCTCCGGGACTGTTCGTTGCTGATTTCAACCAATCAAATCCATAAGCTGGGCAATCTGAGAGTCCTCTAGGGTTTCCAGCCGTTCAACAAGCTGAATACAGTGCTGTGTGTGCTCTTCGGTCAGGTGGACGCCGAGGCAGTCTCGAATCTTGATCAGGTGGTCGTCCCGCGTCAGAGGCGGCCGACCCCAAAAGCCTTGCGGGTCGTCACACCGAGCCGTCAGGCGCCGGCCGTCCTGGAGTTCGACCGCAACGTCTACCCACATTTTTTCCAACACGCCGGGAATCGTCTCGTCCTGGGTCAGGTGAGTCCGAGACAGGAGAGCGGCCAGCGCGGGCCGGGCGCAATAGTCGTCCGAGAAGGTCCGAATCGACACCTCGCCGTCGAGCAGGGCGGCGGCAACCGTATACTGAAAGCTGAATTTCCCGTCCAGACCACTGTGGGGAGCGGGTCGGTCAACATAGGGCATGACCGGGGCGGTAATATGGATGGCCCGAATGGGGTCGGGACTGGCGATTTGCCGGCGGAGTTCCAGCGCGGCCAATATCCCGAAATGCGTACCGTACTGACACGGGAACATCTTCATCACAAAGCCCGGATCGACCATGCGATACGACTGCCCCAGGCGCAGCAGTTCATCATACTGAAACTGCTTGCCAAAGAAGTGCTCGACGTACCCGTTCGGCGCTTCAAAAACCGTTGGGTTGCCGGTAAAGCCGCGGGACGCCAATAACGCCGCATCCAGGCCGGAGAAAGCTGCCCAGCCGCAGTGGGTCGCCTTGGCCATGGTCCCGACATTGGCCATCAATCCGCCCGCGCGGGACGCGCTGATACCGAGCGCGTGTTGTAACTGCTCTTGGTCGAGTTCCAGCAGATGGGCGGCGGCCGCAGCCGCACCCATGAGGCCGACGCTGCTGGGTGGATGGACGCTAAACTCTGCGGGTGCGTATTGATGGGAGGCCAGTCGAATATGTCCCTGGAGTTCACAGCCTTTAACAAAGGCGGTGATGATCTCCCGGCCTGAGCTGTGCCGTTCTTCGGCCAAGGCGAGAATGGCCGGCAGCGTTGGTGACGTGGCGTGGGTGGGGGGACTCCACATTGGCTCATAGTCCAGGACGTGCATGGCAATACCGTTGGCATACGCCGCCAAAACGGGCGAGGTGCGAAAGCCATGACCAATAACAGTCGCCGTTTCTTTTCCGCCTTGACTGTTGACATGCGCGGCGGCAATAGTCGGCCCCGGCTCTTTGGCCCCGGCCACTGCAACGGCAAGGCCGTCGAGAATGACTCGCTTGGCAACCGTCACAACTTCGTCCGAAAGCGACGCAAAAGTCATCCGGGTCAGGGTCTGACACAAGGCTGCTGTGGCTTGAGGCGGTGTCTTGTCCATTTCAGATGGAAGCTCTTTGCTCTCCGATTGGAGGAGGCTCTTTCAGAAAACGTTCCGGCGCTTCTGGGGTGGAGGTTTTCTTTCCTGGTCATGCTCCTTCAGAAACCGGTGCTGTAAGGCTTGCGCTTCAGCCAGGCCAATCAGCTCTTCTCGTTCGATAAAAGAAACCATGTCTTCCGCCATTGCTTGCGTATGGCCGTGGGTGCGGATCTCGGCGGCGGCACGCTGCATGGCCCGAATAGCGGCGCGTTGCAGGTCTGACGGAACAATCATAATCCGATACCCGAGGGCGGCGAGGTGCTCGGCTGGAACCAGCGGTGTTTTGCCGCCCCAGAACATGTTGATCATCAGTGGCGCCTTGACTTCCAGGGCTATCCGTTCGATCTCTGCAAGCGATTGTGGCGCTTCCACAAAAATCATGTCCGCCCCGGCCTCGGCATAGGCATTCCCCCGTTCAATCGCCGCGTCCAACCCAAGAACGGCCCGAGCGTCTGTCCGGGCGATAATGAGCAGTCCGCTGTCGCCACATGCTTCCACCGCGGCCTGAGTTTTCTGGACCATCTCTGCGATATCGACCACCTGCTTGCCTTCGTAATGACCGCAGCGTTTGGGTTCGACCTGGTCCTCAATATGCAGGGCCGCCGCACCGGAGCGCGCATACGCCCGAACCGTCCGAATGACGTTCAGGGCATTCCCATAGCCCGTGTCGGCATCCACAATAAGCGGGAGAGCGGTGACCGCGCGAATCTCTTCCAGCCGCTTTTGCATTTCCGTGAGGGTGACCAGGCCAATATCGGGATAGCCCATACTGCGCGCAATCGCACCGCCGCTGACATACAACACCGCCACACCCGCGGCTTCGGCAATCTTGGCCGACAGTCCATCGTACACGCCCGGAGCCGTGAGCAGTTCCTCCTGAGTAAGCAGCGCTCTGAGCTGGGTCGGACCTTGGGCCGTTTGCAGCACCGCGCTATTCTCCTCGTGCCCAGCGCGCCGCGTGCGCGCCGGCCAACCGGCCGAAGACCGCGCCACGCATCAGCCCGGAGCCGCCCGGATAGTTACGATAGAAAAAACCGCCGGTCATCTCTCCGGTTGCGAACAGGCCGGGGATGGGCCGGTCCAAATGATCGACGACCGCCGCGTCGGTGTTGATCCGCAGGCCGCCAAAGGTAAAGGTGATCCCGAGCGAGACCGGATAGGCGCAAAAGGGGGGCTGGTCGAGCCGAGTCGCCCAGTTGGTTTTTTCCGGTCGCAGACCACGCGTTCGCTTGCCGTCTTTCCGGTCAGGATCGAAGGAGCCGTCTTGGACTGCGTCGTTATAGGCCTCAAGCGTGGACAGGAAAACATCGCGGCGAAAATCCAGGGCCGCGTAGCGCTCCTCGATTTGATCTGCCAAATCGGTCAGACTGCCGGCGATAATGGGCGTGCCGGTATTATAGCGCGTCTCCAACAGCGAGACGGTCTGCTGGTCAAAGACCTGAAAGATGGTTGCGCTGCGCTGCTGTAAAATATCGCGCCCCATTCTGGCGTAGGTGTACAAATTAAAATCCTCGCCCTCGTCGACAAACCGTTCGCCGTCCAGGTTGACCATGACAGAGAATGGATAGGACAGCCTGTTGGTTTTATCTGTGAGCCGCAGGTCGCCATAGGCCGGGGCGTCGGCATCGATCGGCGTGGCATGACAACCCGCCCATTCGCCATAACTCTGAGCCCCGATCGACAGGGCCGCGCGCGTCATCTCGCCGGTATTAAAACGGCTGCCTCTGACCTTGACCACGCTCCAGCTCGGACCGAGATAGGCCGTCCGCATTTCCGGGTCCGCCTGGAATCCGCCGCTGGCCAGAACCAGGGCTTTACACGCGACGGTCCGCAGGCCGCTGGGGTCACGGATGGCAAGACCCGTCACGCGGCCATCCGTGGCCGTGAGAATGCGCTGAGCCTGGGTTTCGTACCAGACTGGAATGTCGGCTTCAGTCGCCAGGCGAAACAGGGTGCCGGACAGCAGGACGCCTTCGCCTTTGGCGCGGAGTGCGCCTCCGCGGGCGAGTTTGATCTTGTGGGACCCGGCAATCCTGACCGGACCCACCGCGCGGTTAAACTCCCAGGCTACACCCAGGTCGGCCATCCAGCGGACCGTATCATACGAGCGGGTAATCAAGGTGTGGGTCAGCGTCGGGTCGGCCTGTCCGCCGGTGACGCGGTCGATGTCGTGCTGAAAATCCTCGGGTGTATAGGGATCGACGGCTACATCGCTTGGATCATCGTTGTCCCCAATCAGTGCCATCAGATCGTCGACACCGTTATAGGTGCAGCGGAACAGGCCGCCGGTAAAACGGGTATTGCCGCCGCGTAATTTTTGCGTGGCCTTTTCGAGGACAAGGACCCGGGCGCCTTCAGCCCGAGCGGCCAGCGCAGCGGTAAAGGCGGCATTGCCCGCCCCGACAACGATCACGTCAAACGTCTCTGGTGTCTGCTGCGCCGAGTCTACCAATAGCCTCTCCTCCCTGTGGCCGTCACTATAGCGCTTCTGACCGGAGCGTGAATCCCCTTACTTTTTCGCGGTTGTCTCTTGACCCCAGGATTCCTCCTGGCATAGACAGAAAGAAAACAACACCGGCTGTGCCGTTCTGCGAGACATAGCCAAAGAGGAGGGATGATATGAACCCACGTGGGATGTCCCATGTTGCACTGTGCACCAATGATTTTGAGCGCTCCATGCATTTTTATCGGGATTTGCTTGGATTCAAGGTAGCCCAGCAGGGAACGACTGTTGAAGAGGGAGAATACCAGCAGGGGATTTACAAGAAGAAAAACCAACAGGTGAAGTTTGCCATTCTGCGCCATGGTAAAAAGAAAGCCACTCCGTACGGCCTCAACGAAGATGCCCCGGTGATTGCCCTGCTGGCGCCGACACAGGGTAAAGCGACCGGAAAGTCGATCCTGGTGGACCAGATTGGTATTTCCCACTTCGGGATATGGGTCAAAGGCTTGAATAGAGTCCACAAAGACCTGGAGAGTAAAGGGGTGGAATTTGTCGCCCCGCCGCACGTCTTGGCCAAGACCAAAGAAGGCACAATTCGTAGCGCCTTTGTCAAAGATCCGGATGGGATCATTATTCAGTTGGACGAAATGGTCCCGGCCCGGGCGTAGACTTTCGCTTCCCTCTCCCAAGGAGAGAGAACCAGGGGAGGGGACTCTCTCCCCTAATGCCCGACCTCTGTCGGCTGCGGCCGAGCCTGTTTGGTGCGGATAGCCTTGGCCCGAGCGGCCATCTCTTCCGCCTCGTCCTTGCGACTGAGCTTTTGCAGCAAATCGGTATATTTTTCGAGGAGGATGGCCACTGCCGGATGGTCCGTGCCGAGTTTCTCCTCGCGGATCTCGAGCGCGCGCTGAAAGAGCGGCTCGGCCTCTGCATACTTGCCCTGGGCGATGGCCAGTTCGGCTAGTCCGCTAAGGCTGGTTGAGACCGCGGGGTGAGTCGGCCCAAGTGCCTGCTGTCGTATTGTCAGCGACCGCTGAAAATACGACTCCGCCTCAGTGTAGCGTTCCTGGCTCATATAGACGGCGGCCAAATTGTTCAGACAATTGGTGATGCGGTAATGCGTCGGGCCCACAAGGGCCTCGGCGATTTTCAGCGCACGCTGGAGAAAGGTCTCGGCTTCATTGTAACGACCGAGTTCTCGGTATAGCGAGGCCAGGTTATTCAGGCTCTGCGCTACCCACGGGTGGTGGGGCCCATAGTGCGCTTCTCGGATAGACAATGCCCGTTCATAATAGCCGCTGGCTTCGGTTCGTTTGCCTTGATTATGCGATAAACTCCCCAGGTTGTTCAGGACAACGGCGACGCGGGAGTCCTGTGGGCCAAACTTTTCCGCCTCTTGGAGGGCCGTCCGGAGTTGTTGCTCGGCTTTGACATAATGCCCCTTTTGGTATAGCCGTGCGCCCGCCTCGTTTGCCGCCTCCCAGTTAGTGTCACTGTCACTCATAGCGTCCCCTTTTGTCCGGAGGTCTAAATGCAACAACTGCCCATCTGTAGCAACCCTTGTGAAAAACTGCGAGGCATTGCGGGAGACTTACGCCGCTTCTCGAATCACCGGCATGCCCTCGGATGGAGCAAACGTAATACTCCGCCGGACAACACGCACGGTATGTCCCGGAACTGGCCGGAGGGAGACCCGAGACAACGTCTGGGCGAGAACGATTTTCATCTCATAGGTGGCAAAGGCTGCACCCAAACAGTGACGGACTCCCCCGCCAAAGGGGAAAAAGGAGTAGGGATCAACGCGTTTTCCAACAAACCGGTCGGGGTTAAACGTCTCGGGCTCGGGCCACAATTCCGGTCGCCGGTGGGTGAGGTAAATACACGGCGCAGCCACACAGTCCGCAGGTATTTCGTACGCTCCGATCCGGGTGGGCTGTTCGAGATAGCGAACCACGGCTGGGATAATAGGATTGAGTCGGGCTGTCTCTTTGATGGTCGCATCAAGATACTCAAGCTCGGAAATGTGCTCGGCTCGTATGGGACCCCCTCCGACCACGTGCTGGAGCTCGGCGCGAACTTTTTCGAGAACGTCCGGGTTTTGTAACAGACGGTGAACAACCCAGGATAGCGAAGTAGCGGTGGTCTCGTGTCCGGCCAACAGCATGGTGATCATCTCATCTCGTAGCTCTTGATCGCTCATGGGCCGACCATCCTCGTCGCGGGCTTCGATGAGCATGGCCATGATATCGGTGCGTCCGCTTTGTGCTGCGGCTTTGCGTTGGGCAATCTGTTCGTACAACACTGCATCGATTTCGTGGCCGAGTTGACCGATGCGTTGCCACGAGGTGAGCGGTCCCAGGTTGACTTGCAGCCCACGGATTAAGAGGAGGGGGCTACTCCCTACGAGTCTGAGAAACTCAATCAGCAAGGACCGCAGTTTTTGGAGCAGTGCACCTTCGTCCACGCCAAAAACGGTCCGCAGAATGATGTCAAGCGTGATGGCCTGCATGCGTTCGTGAATGGGGAAGGGGTGTTCCTCTGGCCAGTTATCGATCGACCGGTCTGCCGCCTCACGCATGATCTCGCCATAGAGGCGCATGCGTTCACCGTGAAACGGCGGCATGAGCAATTTGCGCTCCCGTTTATGGCGCGCGCCATCAAGCAACAGGACTGAGTTCTCACCCAAAATCGGTTTGAGGACCACATTCCCCCGACCCGCCAGGGCACGCTCGGGTGATGCGGTAAAGATCTGTTTAATGGCAACCGGGTCACTGAAGAACGCAATCGGTGGCGTATTGAGCCACCGCAGGGTGAAACACTCACCATACTCCTGGGCATATTTCCGCATGATGGGAATGGGCCTGCGAACCCAGTTCAGCGTCTGGAATAGCCGGGGGAGCCTCGGACCGGGGGGGAGGGAACTCATAGAAAAAATCTACGAGACTATGGGGCGAAGGGCAAGGCGGGAACAGCGTGTTTCCTGGATGAGAAGACTTTTCCGTGTTGTGCCCCTCTACGTTTCACGCTTATAATGCATCATTCTTCTGGGATACGGCAAAAGTCTCTTTTGCCGTTCTCGTCCTGACGCCCTTGGCCAAACCGGAGGCCGGAGAGGTGATTTCTTTTTCGATAGGAACTCTTTCTGGTGGGGTCCTTTTATCGGTAGGCTACCTTCTCGACGGAATGGAGGTTCAGACATGAGCCCGGCACAGGCACTCACCGCCGTCTTTTTAGTTTTCCTCGCAATGGGGTTGATCGGTTTGTTTATCGTTTTTACCGACAGGGGGCTGAAGTGGAAGAAATAGCGTTCTTCTGGATACATCCGCTCACGCGACTCCTACCTCTTCCCTCACAGGACGGCCTCGCACAGGGTAACCCAATCCTCCAGGCTTAAATCACCCCGTCTGCCTTCAACTGCCGAATCTCAGTTTCGGACAATCCCAGCAATTTGCTGTACACCAGTTCGTTATGCTCGCCCAGATTCGGACTTGGTGTATCGTTGGGCGGCTGCTGGTCGTTGAAGCGCCAGGGCGCACCGAGTACGGTGACAGGACCGGCGGTGGGATGATCGATATCCTTGAGGATGCCGCGTTCGCGCAGGTGGGGGTCGTTGAGGACTTCTTCGACGGTCTGGACCGCCCCACAGGTGATATCCGCCTCGCCACACAGGCGCATGATTTCGTGTTTTGGATGCTGTTTGGTCCAGGCACTGACAATCTCATCCACCTCATCCGCGTGTTTGGAGCGGGCCCGGTTGGTCGCGAATTTTTCGTCCTGCGCAATATCCTCGCGTCCCATGAGGGCACACAACGCCTGCCAGCGCTGATTGTCTGAGGTCAGCAGTAAAACATAACCGTCACTGGCTGGATAACAATTGTACGGAGAGAAGGCCCGGTTCGGAGCCCGGTTACCGGCGCGTTCATAGCTGCCGCCTTGGGCACGGTAGGCTGAGATTTGAGCCGTCAGCGGTCCAATAGCTGATTCAAACAGCGAGGTTTCCAATTCCAGACCCTCTCCGGTGCGGTCGCGCTGATGCAGTGCGGCCAGTATGCCAGCCGCAAAATGGATGCCTGCCATAATGTCCATAATCGGCGGCCCGGCCTTCATCGGCGGGCCAGCGGGATCGCCTGTTGTGCTCATGATACCGGACAGGGCTTGGACAATGGAGTCAAACGCGGGGTAGGCACTGTACGGGCCAGTCTTGCCATAGCCTGAGCTCGACGCGTATATAATGCGCGGATTGATGCGCTTCAGGTTCCGATAGCCCAGCCCCAGCTTGTCCATGGTCCCGGCGGTAAAATTCTCAACGACAATATCGGACTCTGTCACAAACTGTTTGAACAGCTCTTTGCCGCGTTCGGATTTGAGGTTGAGCGTAATGCCTTTTTTATTCGAGTTGAGCATCACAAAGGGATAGCTCTGCTTTTCGGCGTCCGGGATGGGGAAAATACTGCGCGCGCGCTCACCGTAGGGAAGCGGTTCGATCTTAATGACCTCGGCTCCAAGCAGGCCCAGAACCTGGGCGGCATAGGGACCGTTAAAGACGTGGGTGAGATCAAGAACGCGGATATCATCTAATGCTCGCATAGACGGTTCCCCTCATCAGCGGTGAGCTATCAGCCGCTGCGGAGAAAGGCAAGCAAGCACAGGGGATTTTCTGAGAGGAGAAGAAAGGAGTACAAGGAAGAGGGGAAATACTCAGGAGGTGGACTATGCTTGATCTCATCATCACCGGAGGAACCGTTGTGACGCCCCACACCGTGGCGGAATTGGATGTGGGCATTGTTGGGGAGGAGATCGTTGCCGTGGGCCAACCCGGAACCCTGAATGCCGATGCCGGACGGGTGATCGACGCAACGGGAAAGATCGTCTTGCCGGGCGGGATCGAACCGCATGCCCATATTGGCATTCCCGTCCCGCCGGACTGGACCGGCCAGCCGGATGTGATGACCCAGCCGCCCGAGGCGGCCAGTCGGGCGGCCGCGTTCGGTGGGGTGACTACCATTATCGATTTTGCGGGTGACCTGTCCCGCAAGGCGCTACGCGGAGAACGCCGTCGCCCGCTGCTTGAGGTACTTGAGCGGCGGCGGGCCGTCTTTCGAGATCACTGCTACACGGACTTCGCCTTTCACTACATGCTTGCAGGAGAATGCGGCCACCAAGCCGCGGGCCAGATTGCCGAGGCATTACAAGAGGGCGTGGGCAGCTTCAAGATTTTTACCACCACGGAGGTGCGCATCCCGTACGGACATCTGTGGGAGATTTTTGCCGAAGTGGCCAAACACGGCGGTATGATGGCCGTCCACGCGGAAGAGGACGAGATTGTGAATTACATGCTTGAGAAGCTTAAGCGCGAGGGACGCGACCAAGCCTATAATATGCATCTGGTTCACAACAATCTGTCCGAAGACCTGGCTTTTCGGACGATCATTCGTCTGGCCGAGCATACCGGTACTGGGGTGTACTTCGTCCATACCACGGCCAAGGAAGGCGTGCGCGCCATTGCCGAAGCACGCCAGTCCGGACAGCCCGTGTACGGTGAGGCCCTGCATCACTATCTGCACTTCACCTGTGACGATTACAAGAAGCCGGACGGTATGGCGATTCATACCTATCCGGCGCTGAAATTCGCCGATGATCGGGAGGCTCTGGTGGACGGGTTACTCGACGGACAGCTGTGCACCACGGCTACGGATGAGTATACGACCTATAAAGGTCCTAAACTGTTCAGCGACCGTATCGAATCCATCTGCGGCGGGCATAACGGGATAGAGACGCGCATTCCGGTGGCGTTCACGAAATGTGTGGCCGAACGGGGGATGTCGCTCCAGCGCTTTGCCGCCATCATCGCCACCAATGCGGCCAAGATTCTGGGCCTGTATCCGCAAAAGGGCGCCATTCAGCCGGGCAGCGATGCGGATATTGTCCTGCTCGATCCCCAGTTGACCAAAACGCTGGCGGTAGAGGATCTGCACGCCGACTCTGACTACAGCATTTGGGAAGGGTTTACCTGCCAGGGCTATCCGGTGATGACGCTCTTGCGTGGTAAGGTGATTGTCGAAGACGGCAAGCTCGTCGGGCATTCGACAGACGGGCGCTGGCTGAAGCGCCGGGTTGGTGGGGATGTTTTGGCTCGGCCCGCTCTTTGATGCTCTTGTCCGTCTGACAGATCATGACGTGGGACCCGCAACAATATCGGCGCTTTCAAAAGGAACGTGCCCAGCCGTCGGTCCCTGCCTGACTTTTTGCGGCACCAGTATGTTCTATTATACAGGTGTATCTGAAATGTTTGAGGCTTCTCGCACGAGGTCAATTCGTGAGAGTTTGTCTGAGGGAGGAAATCCCCAACTGGAAAAATAGAGCAATATCGGGGTATATACTCCAGAGTTCCTTGCGCGGTTTCACCGAAGCGAGGCTGGCCGCTCTGGGGATACGCGTTGGTAAAAATAAAAAAATTTTCTGCGGCATTGTATATACCAGTATTGTTGTCATTGGCCGTGCTTTCGCATCATCTCATTCGAACCTCCCGCTACGATCTTTCGACGTGGAAGGGAGGCGGGATGGGGATGTTTTCGACCCAGGACGATCACGACACACGCTTTGTATCGATTTGGCTGGAGACCGAAGCGGGGGAGTTTGTGGCGGCAAGGAAGAATATCGGGAAGCCCCTGGACCGCTATGTGGCCGAACCCACCGCCGCCAATTTACAGGCCCTCTGCCGGCATCTTGGCGAGGTCGTCTGGATTGACGCAAGACAGAGCAAAACCCCTATTCACACCACCGAAAGCGCTGAGCCGGTTCCAGTGGCTATGGTTCAACGTGTGGCATCCGCCGCAGGTGAGCCCCTCATTACTCGTCGTATTCGCGTGATTGGTTTTAAGCTCGTTGTGGACGTAGCCAGCGGAGAGCTGCACCACCAAACTCTTGGAACCCTCAATTGCGCAGCGAGCGCAGCGAACTGTGATGGGCGTGGTTGATCGTCTTTGCAGCCACCCTGTGGTGGGGCAATTGGCCGGCGCGACTCCGCGCGATTCTTTTACTGTCATCACCTCTCTCACCCTGGGTATTCTTGTCTTTCGCGGCCACCGTCACGACTATTTTGAAATTCCCTTTCAATTGCTCTTTGTCGCATTCTTGCTTGTTCCCAGGCTCCGCACCCAGGCACTATTCTGGTTTTTGATTGCCTGTTTCAGCGGCGCGGCCTTGTGGCTGGACTGGCGGTCTGCCGACAACCACAAATACCTGCTGTTCTACTGGCTCGTGACCGTCTTTCTTGTCTGCAAACAGGGCGAACAGGAGCGACCTCTTATGGTCAAAAAGGTCGCCCGCTATCTGCTGTGCTTCACCATGACGCTTGCCGTGGCGCAAAAATCTCTCTCGCCTGACTATTTGAGTGGTGATTTTTTTCAATTTGTCCTTATGACAGATGAACGCTTTAGCGCCATGGCTGCCCTATTCTGTGGCATTGCCCCCGAGGTTCTTGAAGCAAATCGGGTGCTCTACCGCCAAGCCTCGGACCCGGTGAACCTGAACGCCACCTTCCCACTCCTTTTCAGGAATGAAAAATTGGTATTGCTTGCCGGCGTCATGACGTGGCTCAACTACCTGATCGAGTCCGCCATTGCCGTGCTTGTTCTGCTTCCGCTGTCAGTCCGTTGGTCAATCATCATGCACCTGCTGTTAATCGGCTTTATCGCCGCCGTCTATGCTGTGGCTCCGGTCCTTGGCTTCGGCTGGCTGCTGATTATTTGGGGCTATTGTCTCGCGCCCAATGAACTTGTCGCACTCCGCCTCAGTTATATTGCCTTATTTCTGCTTCTGTGTGTGTATGAAGCCCCGTGGTTGAGCTTGTTGGTGTGAAACTCTCTCCTTCAGTATTTTTATGGCTACGTGGGACCCACAACAATATCAGCGCTTTCAAAAGGAACGCGCCCAGCCGTTTTTCGATTTAGTGAATCGTCTGCCGGATGGCGAGGTGACAACGGCCGCCGATTTGGGCTGCGGGCCGGGTACGCTCACGGCGACACTGACCGAACGCTGGCCTCGCGCAAGCGTGTGGGGGGTAGATAATTCGCCTCAGATGTTGACCAAGGCCAGGGCGCAGCCGGCTCAGACCCGGCTGCATTTTGTGGAAGCGGATATTGCCGGGTGGTCCCCGCCACAACAGCTGGATCGCATCATCTCGAACGCGGCTCTGCACTGGGTGCCCGAGCATCAGGCCGTTTTACAACGACTGGTCGGCCTGTTGACTCCACGCGGCGTGCTGGCGGTACAGATGCCGAACAATCATGCAGAGGCCGCCCACCGGATTCTGCGTGAGTCAACGCAGCAAGAGCCGTGGGTGTCGCTGCTGGCCGGCTCGGAGGAGCGTTTCACGATACAGACCCCCCACTGGTACACCCAAACGCTCCACAGTCTCGGGTGTACAGTCCAGGTGTGGGAGACGATTTATTACCACCTCTTGTCCGGTGAGAATGCGGTCCTGGAATGGATGAAAGGCACGGCCCTGCGACCGACGCTTGAGCGCTTGGGCCAACGCCTCGGTCAGGACGGGCAGACCGCATTTCTGGACATGTACGGCCAGAAGCTCGCCCAAGCGTATCCGGCCGGCCCGAAGGGGACGCTGTTTCCTTTTCGTCGGTTGTTCTTTATTGCGCAGCGCGATGAGCCCTGATAACACTCCGGGCCACCCTGCCGCTCACGGAGTCGGCTGAGTCTAGCAGAGCCCACGAGAGGGCAATCCACCACCAGCGGTGCTGAGAGAGTATTGTGTCAGACAGTACGCACAAACGCGCGATCTTCATTCTGGCCGGGGCGGTGTTTGCCACCATGCTGGGAAACGGCATGGTGATGCCCTTCATTCCCATGTATGTCGCACAATTCGGCCTGGGCGGCCTGGGGGCGGGCTTGCTGTTCAGCGTCCATGCGGCGACCCGAACCGTGTTGCTGCCCTTCATCGGACGCGCATCCGACCGCTGGGGCAGACGTGGCTTTCTGCTGGTCGGGGTGCTGTTCTACGCCTTGGCCTCCCTGGCCTATCCCCTGGCCGACCGGGTTGCGGCCTTTGTCGGCATTATGGCGGTCCACGGCACGGGCATGGCCATCGTCCATCTGGTTTCCATGGCCTATGTCGGCGACTTGGCACCGCGGGGTGAGGAAGGCCGCTATAGCGGCTATATGAATACCGCCCTCCTGGGTGGAATTGCCAGCGGCCCTGTTTTGGGAGGAGTCATCCGCGACCTCTCTTCCATGTCGGTCAATTTTCTGGTGATGAGCATCCTGAGCGGGGTGTCCCTTTTCTTGCTGGCGGTCCTGCTGCCTCCCGTCGAATCAATCCGGACCGGACCGAAAAAACCCAAGCCAGCTTCTACCACACCCTGGCAATTACTCTCCTGCCGTCCGGTCGTGGGGGTGGCGAGTTTTCGTCTCGCCTATGCCTGCACGAATGCCTTGATCTGGATATTCCTGCCGGTCCTGGCCGCCCAGCTGTGGACCTTATCCACGACGCAGATCGGGGTGTTAATCTCTGTCAATGTGATGGTCAGCACTGTGCTGCAGGCCCCCTGCGGCCGGCTGGCCGACCGCAAGCGAAAGGCCGTGCTGATTGCCCTGGGTGGGGTTGGCAGCGCGCTAGCCCTGGCGGCCGTTCCGTTTGCGACCGTGTTCTGGCAGGTGCTGGCCCTCAACGTCTGTATAGGTGCCTGCTACGGCTTGGCCTTCCCGGCCCATACCGCGGTCGGCATGGAGAACGCCGGTCCATACGGTATGGCCACCGTCATGAGCCTGCTCATGATGGCGCACAGTGCCGGCATGATGGTTGGGCCGCTGCTGTTCGGCGCAATTGCGGATCAACTGAGTCTGGCCTGGGCGTTCTGGGCCGGGGGGCTGATCAACCTCGGCCTGATAATCGCCTGTTGGCTGTTGCTGGTAGGAGCGCCGAATGAACTGGAAGGGGAACCGCTCCGGCCCGTGAACACCGATCCTGTTGAGGCGGAGTGAAGTCTTTCCAGAGGCGACTTGCGCGGGAGCGGAGGTTATGGGCACAGATCGTTGCGAAGAAGGCGCTTGTGGGCGCTGGTCTGATAAATTTTGCCTCTGATGATTGCCTTGAAGTCGGAGTGTAGATTTTCGTCGTTTGAGACCAGCAACTTCACTCCAGAAACCTGAGCCAAAGCGATAATGTCCGGGTCGTCAGAGCGTAGGATTGGCAGTCTGTCTCTTTGCTGTTCAACGGCTTCTACGGGAAAGGTCCTGAGTTTTCCGGCCCTGCTGTATTGCTCAAACCGACTTCTCACATTTGGGGACTTCTCCAATTCGATCTTCATTTTGCCTACTGGTGAATAGGCGATCTTACCGCTCTTGTCGTCCACCCACTTCCTTACGGGTTTCATGTCTTCATTATTTGGATCAAGAAAGAGGCCATACCTATTCGTGTCCAGGATCAAGCACATGGTTTATCCTTAACCAAAACCAAGCAATTTGTCGGATTCCTTAAGGAAAAATTCCCTATAGCTGACCGGCGCACCGATCAGGTTAGCTTGGCCGTCGAATTCGATATTGTGGACTTTAACGCTGTTACCTGCCGGCTCCAGATAGATGAGCGAAACATCTTCTGGCGAGATTCTTTTTTTCATGATCTCGATACGAGCCCGGTCAACCATATAGTCGCTGTGTGTTTCGACGATAAAATTATGCTCCCTCTGTTTGACCAGATCGACCAGCAGGGAAGACAGTTCGGCCTGCCCCCTTGGATGCAGATGAACCTCCGGCTGTTGCATAAGAAACGTCGTCCTCGGATCCGAATTAAACATCCGAACTAAAATGGGAAGCAGTTGGTTCACGCCGTAGCCTACATCTATCATGTTGGCCTTCGGTCCTTTGACTTTGATTTGTAATTGAAATGGGTCACCCATAGATTTTCCGAGCCGCCTGACATGAATATCCGTAAACAATCCGGAAGATTCCCCGAATTTGATCAACTCCTCCTTCAACTCCTCCCATGCTAGCTCATCCGCTCTGAACATATTCATGAGCATCATGGGGATATCGCTGCCTTCGGGACTAATACTCTCCTTTAGAGGATTATAGGTACGCTGTGGCTTGGAACGAATTGGAGCAAAACTGTAGGCATTAACTCGAGCAGGCCAGTCTCTTTCCGGAAAGAATTCTTTTCCAAAATAGAATGCAAGTTTTTGTACGTACTTACGAATTTCTTCTTTCTTGTCCGGTCGTTTCCCCTTCTCTGCTCCTAGCATCATGGAGGATATATCCAACATCGCAAATATACCTATATCCAAATAATATGGCGGCGCTTTAATGAGAAATTTTTTCGTTTCGCCTTTTCTAGTAGAGTCGATAAATTCAAAGTGACGGTACGAACCAGAGCGTTCATCTGATAAGTCAACTTCTTGATCAATTCCACGAAAGGCTATCTCTCCACTGGTAGAAACAACCCTCTGTTCCTGGACAACAGGCTCGGATCCTTTTTCTCTCTCTTCCAGAGTCAAAAGATATCCAACAGTTTCTTCTCTGTTCTTGTTCTTAGCATCGAATTTAAGACCCAATACGAAGCTTCTCGTTCTGGGAGTTGCTCTTCTGGCGATATCTGCAAACGCGCCCATCTGATACGGCTCAATGTTGAAATTTAAATCTGGATCATAATCGTTCCTTCCGATGAAACTATGTAGTACTTGAAAACAACCGAGGACGGTGGATTTGCCGGTGCTATTCTCGCCGACCAGAAAGGTCAGGGGACGGATGTTGAACTCTTGCCTACCGGCAAAACAGCGGACATCCTCAATGATGAGTTTTCTGATACTCACGCCGATACCTCCACAATCGTCATTGCGTCATTGACGAAAATATCCACTACCTTCATGGCTGTAACAGGAACAGGGAGGTAAGAGAAATGAGACGGTTTTTCTCATTATATGGCAGGAAGAAATCTCCCCGCCCTGTGGGCTGTCCCCCTTGATAAGGGGGGTTAGGGGGGATTCCGATACCGTACTGCCTTCGAGTCATCAAATGACCTGGGACCGGCCTAGAAAAACTTGATGACGCTCCGGGCCACTCCGCCGCCCTCTTTCAGCAGATCGTAGGCTTCGTTGACCTGTTCGAGCGCAAACGTCTTGGAGACCAACTCGTCGATCTTGATCTTTTTGTCCATATACATATCGAGCAGGCGGGGCATGTCGACGCGGGGTCGGGTTGAACCGTAGTACGAACCCTGAATCCGCTTTTCCATCAAACAAAAGATGTTCGGGTTGAGCGAGATGCGCGCGCCGTCGGGCGATACGCCAACCACCGTACACACGCCCCCGCGGCCCGTCATCTTGAACGCCAGCTCGATCGTCTTGGCCGTACTGATAACCTCGAAGGCATAGTCGGCACCGCGGCCGCCGGTCAGTTCCATAACCGCCTTGAAGGCGTCGTCCTGGCCGGGATTGATGGTATGGGTCGCGCCAAAGGTCTTGGCAAACTCCAGTTTTGAGTCGAGCAGATCGACCGCAATAACCTGCCGCGCCCCTGCCAGGGCACAGCCCTGAATGACGTTGAGACCCACGCCGCCACAGCCAATGACCACGGTGGAGGAGCCGGGCTGAACGTTGGCGGTGTTGATTGCTGCGCCCACGCCGGTCATGGTTCCGCAGCCCACAAAACAGGCCCGGTCGAGCGGAATATCTTCTCGGATTTTGATGGCGCAGCTCTCGTGGACAACGGCCTCTTCCGCGAACGAGGCCGTGTACGCAAAGTGGAAAATTTCGTCATTGTTCTTGCGCAGGCGCGTTGTCCCGTCCAGGAGCGTGCCGAGTGCTCTGGGCCGGGTTTCACACAGATGCGGTTGCCCCTGGGTACAATAGTGGCAGGTGCCACAGACCGGGTTGAAAGACAGCACGACATGGTCACCCTCTTTGACCGAGGTCACGCCGGCGCCAACCTCGGCCACCACCCCGGCGCCCTCATGACCCAGAACCATGGGCAGCGGCATCCGCATATCGCCGGTCATGACGTGCAAATCACTATGACAGGCACCGTTGGCCGCCACCTTGACCTTGACCTCTCCGGCTTTTGGCGGGTCGATGTGTAAATCTTCAATCACGAGTGGTTTGTTCGGCTCATATAACACCGCAGCTTTCATGGACCTTCCCTCCTGTTGATACAAAATACCCCGTAGGAGACTGGAATGATAAACGGCTTGAAGAGCGCTGTCCAGAAAGTCTCACTCGGTTCGATGCCCTGTTTCCTCAAGGGCCAGTTTAAGGAGGCGCGCGGGACTTCCATTCTTCTGAGAAAAAATGAATAACCCTGGTATGAAATTCTATCGAAGTCGGCGTGGAGGAGTGCTGTCCTGGGTTGTGTTGCTGTGTGCCGCTACGCTGCTGCCGTCTCTCGTGCTCGCTCAGCCGCAGCATATGCTCGAAGATATTACCGTCACCGCCCGCAAGCAGGAGCAACGCGCGTTTGATGTGCCGCTGTCGCTGTCCGTGCTCCAGGGCGAGGGGCTCGACCGGCTGCGCTCGTCGGGTATGGACGTGCGTTTCCTGTCCAACCGTGTGCCCAGCCTGCAAGCCGAGTCGTCCTTTGGGCGCTTCTTTCCCCGATTCTATATCCGCGGCTTGGGCAATACCGACTTTGATATGAATGCGTCCCAGCCGGTCTCGGTGATGTACGACGGGATTGTGTTGGAAAACTCCCAACTCAAGAGTACCCCGGTTTTTGATATCGAGCGTATCGAGGTGTTGCGCGGACCGCAGGGTACGCTCTTTGGGCGCAACACCACCGCTGGCGTCATCAAGATCGAGTCGGCCCGTCCGACCTGGGACTGGGAGGGCTATGGCCGGCTGTCTTATGGACGATTCGACAGCGTGAATTTTGAGGCAGCACTGTCCGGGCCGCTGATCCCGTCCATCCTGGCGGCGCGGGCCTCGGTGCTGGTCCAGCGTCGGAGCGACTGGATAGACAACACCTACACTGGCGAGGACGACGCCCAGGGCGGTTATCGCGATGTGGCCGGGCGACTTCAGTTTTTATTGACGCCGACCGAGAATCTGTCCGGACGGTTCAAGGTCCATATCCGCGACTTCGGCGGCACGCCCCGCCTCTTCCGGGCGAATGTGCTTAAGCCGGGCCATGCCGACTTGGTTTCGGGCTTCCGACGCGACAAAATCGCCCATGACGCCGACAGTGACGCCGGGGTGAGCGGCCGCGGCTTCGTCTCCGAATTGCACTACACGCTTGGGCCTGTCCGCCTGATCTCGCTGACGGGTGGGGAATGGCTCGATAGCTTTGCAAGCGGCGATATCGACGGTGGCTTTGGTGCGGTCTGGAGTCCGCCCAGCGGGCCGGGCCTGATTCCGTTTCCGGCCGAGACTGAGGACGGGATATCGGCTCTGCGTCAGTTAAGCCAGGAGGTTCGTCTGGAACATACGGCCTGGCAGCGCCTGGACTGGCGGGTGGGCTTTTTTTACTTCCACGAGGAACTCGACATGTTCGGCCTCAACTATGACACCCTGGCCGGGAATGTCGTGAATGGCCGTATCCGCCATGAGCAACGCACCGAGGCGTGGGCCGTATTTGCCGGGGCGACGCTGAGCCTCACCGATAATCTCGAAGTCGCCGCCGGCGTGCGTGTCTCCGAGGACGACAAGGAGTACCGTATCGAACGCCTGCAGTCGCCCATCGGTGCCGGCCCGCTCGGCCCGCTCCACAAGGCCCCCCGCGACCTGGTGCCGAGCTGGGACCTGAGCCTGCGCTACCAGCTACGGCCCGGTATACAGCCCTACGTCCGCGTGGCCAGCAGCTTTCGCGCGCCCAGCATTCAGGGCCGGTTGCTGTTCAGCGACGAGGTGACTGTGGCCGACACTGAAGACATCATCTCGGTCGAGGTCGGCATGAAGATGCGTCTGTGGCAGCAGCGGCTCCACTTTGATATGGCGGCCTATCATTTCTGGATGAACGATCAACAACTGACCGCGGTCGGCGGCGATGCCAATGTCGCCCGCCTCGTGAATGCCGACCGCACCATCGGACGGGGGGTTGAGGCTGAGCTGGCGCTGGTCCTGGCCCGTGGCCTGCGCTTTACCGCGGGTGCAAGTTACAATTATACGCGGCTTGACGACTCTGATCTGTTCATCCCCCCGTGCGGCGCGGACTGCACCGTCCTGGACCCCCCCGGACCGGTTCCCGGTACAGTATCGATTGACGGCAACCGGCTGTACCAGGCACCACGCTGGATTGTGAATTTCAGTCTGGACTATACCTACGTACTTGCCGGTGGCTCGACCCTGATAGCGTCCACCGATTGGGCCTACCGCAGCCGTATTAACTTTTTTCTGTACGATTCGCGAGAATTCCGTGACGATCACCGGCTTGAGGGCGGGGCGCGCGTGGCTTGGGTATCGTCTTCCGGTGTCCTGGAAGTTGCGGCCTTTGGTCGTAATATTCTGAACGATACCTCTCCCGCCGGCGGCATCGACTTCAACAACCTGACTGCCTACATCAACCAACCGTCCTACTGGGGTGTTGAAGGGGTCGTGCGTTTCTGACCGAGAGGTGTGACTCGGACCGAAGCCGGGCCGCCGTGAGGGGGATGAAGATGTCACTGTGCGACTCTACCCGGTACCGTGCGTCACTGTTGACCAGAACGGCGATGACAGACCGCGCGTGCCGGCTTGGCGGATGGGTCGTGGTGCTGTGGGCCGGGCTACTGCCGTCTCTCGTGCTCGCTCAGCCGCAGCATGCGCTCGAAGATATTACGGTCACCGCCCGCAAGCAGGAGCAGCGCGCCTTTGACGTGCCACTGTCGTTGTCCGTGCTCCAGGGTGAGGAGCTCGACCGGCTGCGTGCCTCGGGTATGGATGTGCGTTTCCTGACCAATCGGACGCCCAGCCTCCAGGTCATGTCAGGCTTCGGACGTATCTATCCGTATTTCTTTATCCGTGGTCTGGGCAATACGGACTTCGACATGAATGCCTCCCAGCCGGTGTCGATCATGCACGACGGCATTGTGCTGGAAAATCCGTGGCTCAAGGGTCATCCCATCTTTGATGTTGAGCGGGTCGAGGTGCTGCGCGGCCCGCAGGGGACGCTGTTTGGGCGGAATACGCCGGCCGGCATCGTGAAGGTCGAATCGGCCCGTCCGACCTGGGAGTGGGAGGGCTACGGCCGGTTGTCCTATGGTCGCTTCAACAGTGTCAATTTCGAGGGGGCACTGTCCGGTCCGCTTATCCCGTCCGTCCTGGCGGCGCGCGCCTCTTTGCTAGTCCAGCGCCGGAGCGACTGGATAGACAATACCTATACCCGCAAGAACAAGGCCCTGGGTGGCTACGATGATATTGCCGGGCGCGTCCAGTTTGTGTGGACACCGGTGGAGAATTTTTCCGGGCGGTTCAAGGTTCATGTCCGGGATTTTGATAGCAATGCTCGGGTCTTCCGGGCGAATATATTCAGGTCGGGCCGTACTGGCTTACGCCCAGGGCTACGGCGCGACAAAACTGCCCAGGACGCTGGCAATCCGCAGTACCTGGCGAGCCACGGGTTTGCCACCGAACTGCGCTATACGCTGGGTGAGTTCCGCCTGATCTCGCTGACCGGTGGAGACTGGCTGGACGGCAGATCGCGTGGCGACGTGGACGGTGGCTTTGGCGCGGTCTGGAGTCCGCCTAGCGGGCCGGGTCTGATTCCGTTTCCAACCGAGACGGCCGACGGCCTCTCGGCTCTGCGCCAGTTGAGCCAGGAGTTTCGCCTGGAACACACGGCCTGGCAGCGCCTGGACTGGCGGGTAGGCTTCTTTTACTTCCACGAGGAACTCGACATCGAGGGCTTCAGTTATGACACCCTGGCCGGGAGTATACAGAATGGTCGCATCCGCCAGGATCAACGCACCGAAGCCTGGGCCGTGTTTGCCGCCGCTACCTTCACCCTGACCGAGAACATCGAAATCGCTGCCGGTATGCGCGTCTCCGAGGACGACAAGGAGTACGCGAGCGAGCGTCTTCAGTCGCCCATTGGTGCCGGTCCGCTCGGCCCGATCCGTAAGGCTCCCCGCGACCTGGTGCCGAGCTGGGATCTGAGCCTGCGTTACCAGATGCGGCCCGGTGTTCAGCCCTATGTGCGCGTAGCCAGCAGCTTTCGGGCGCCCAGCATTCAGGGCCGGTTGCTGTTCGGCGACGAGGTGACCGTGGCCGACACTGAGGACATCATCTCGGTCGAGGTTGGTCTGAAGCTGCGTGTGTGGCAGCAGCGTGTCCATCTGGACCTGGCGGCCTACCACTTCTGGATGCACGATCAGCAGCTCACCGCAGGGAGCGGCGTGGACAACGCCAACCGGCTGCTGAACGCCGACCGCACCATCGGACGGGGCATTGAGGCGGAGGGGGCTGTGGCCCTGGGCTATGGCCTGCACCTGACGGCCGGCCTGAGCTATAACTACACCCGGCTCGACGATACCGGTCTGTTTGTTCAGCCGTGCGGCTCGGACTGTACGGTCCTTGATCCGCCCGGCCCGGTTCCGGGTACGGTCTCCATTGACGGCAACCGCCTGCCTCAAGCCCCCCGCTGGATCGCTAACCTGAACCTGAGCTATACGCGCGCGTTACCCAGCGGCGGCGCCTTGATCCTGGCGACCGACTGGGCGTATCGCAGCCGTATCAATTTCTTTCTGTACGAGTCGCGCGAGTTCCGCGACAATCATCTGCTTGAGGGTGGTCTGCGCCTGTCCTGGCTGTCGGCCTCAGACGGTCTGGAATTGGCCGCCTTTGGCCGTAACATCCTGAACAACATCTCGCCCACCGGCGGCCTCGACTTCAACAATCTGGCCGGCTTCGTCAACGAGCCACCGGTGTGGGGTATTGAGGCGGCTGTGCGCTTGTGAGTTGCGTCGAGTCCGGTGAATCGCTTATCTTTGGAGAGATAAGCCTAAGGAGTAATACCGATGTTGGAACGCTTGCATATACGGAATTATCGCGTCTTCAACGAACTTAAAATCGACAAGCTGAGCCGCATAAACCTCATTGCCGGAAAGAACAATTCCGGTAAGACCAGTCTGCTGGAGGCGGTCCTTCTGCTGGCCGGGGCAGGCAACCCGCAATTGGCGGTGCATGCTCATATCAATCGCGGATTAGTCTCAAACGTTGCTCCGGGTCTAGTAGATGTGACCTTCTGGACACCGATGTTCTCGGGGTTGGATATGAGCAGAGCTATCGAAATCTCGGCGCATCATAATCAGTTTGGTCCGTTAAACCTGAAAATAGTATCAAAACGGATGCAAAACACTGAAATTTCCCTTGATCGTACCGCCGAAGCCTCCGTAACGAACCTTTCTGACATGCGGGCGCTCGTCTTTCACTATAACGGTCCCAACGATCAAAAAGTCGAGGGACAAATAAGCATAAAGGGAGAAGGGATTAAGGTCAGGCAGGACGAGATAGACTTCCCGTTTATTGCGACGCTCCTCCTGTCACGATTTGAAAATCTCCAGGAAGACGCCAGACGGCTGGCACTCCTGAGAAAAGCTAAACTGGGACACTTCGTCTTAGAAGCACTACAGATTATCGAGCCGAGACTGCAAAGCGTCGAAGATAACTCCGCTAGCGGTGCACCCATGATCTGGGGCGATATCGGCTTACCCGAACTGATACCCTTGCCGGTCATGGGTGAGGGTATGACCCGAATCGCCCGGCTTGTTCTCGGCATAGCATCCGCGATGGACGGCGTAGTCTTGGTGGATGAGATCGAAAACGGCCTGCACCACTCCATCCTGCCCAAGGTCTGGCAAGCTGTTGATGCAACGGCCAAGCAGTTCAAGACGCAGGTTTTTGCCACTACACACAGCTTTGAGTGTATAGAAGCGGCGCATGACGCCCTTGGCGCGGATGGCTTTCTCCTGCATCGGCTTGAAGCCAACAGCACAGAGAACCGCTGTGTCACCTATGAGCCTGAGGAAATCGATGTGGCACTTCGACACAACCTGGAGATTCGCTAGAAATGCCTGAGCCAAACACGATCGAGTCGAGAATCCAGCTTCTCGTCGAGGGTAACGACCAGCGCAATTTTTTTGAAGCGTTCATTGACCATCTATCACTTGCGGATATTCAGATTCAGAACTTTGGGGGTGTTACCGACCTGCGCCCCTTTCTGTCGATACTTGTGAAGAGGTCGGGGTTTCGTGAGACCGTCAACAGTATCGGCATCGTCCGAGACGCGGAAACCTCCGCTCAGGCGGCCTTTCAAAGCGTGCAGTCTTCGCTGAGGAGTGCCGGATTGCCCGTGCCGAACCGTCCTGAAGGCCGCACTGGCGGCAGTCCGGCAGTGACGGTGCTGATCCTGCCGGGCGATCACCGCGAGGGTATGCTCGAAACGCTGCTCAATGAAACCTTTGCGGACACCCCAGTGGATGACTGTATCAATGACTTCTTCGGCTGCGTCGAGGCTGCGTCTGGAGTGCCGCCCCAACGCCCGCACAAGGCCCGCGCCCAAGCCTACTTAGCGACAAAACCCGAGCCACACCTTTCTGTAGGCGTGGCAGCAAAGCGAGATTACTGGGATTTGAACCATCCTGTTTTCAGCCGGGTTCGACAATTTCTCAGAGCGCTGTAGGAAAAGGGCTGCCGACTGAACACCAGGAATACAACATGCCACGAGCAAGAAAAAACGCCACGCGAGACATAGAGAGCTACGCCCACCCCGACAAGGAGCGCGTGAACAACCCGCCGGTCGGCCTGGTGACACCTGACACGGACAAGGACGCCGGCAAGAAGACCTACGCCTACGACCCGCACCTGGACCCGCAATTGCAGTGGGCGGGTAAGGCCGAACACACGTCCTTTGAGGTGCCGACGGTTTCTCTGCACGTCCATGAGCGCATCGACCCGCGCAGCATTATCGAAACGGTGAGAAAGCAAGGCAGTGAGCCACAGCTATCGTTGTTCGCCACGCCACAGGAGAACCCGCCCATCCGCCAGGCCATTGAGTTCTACAAACACAGACACAACTGGACCAACCGGCTCATTGCCGGCGACAGCCTGCTGGTCATGAACAGCCTGTTGGAAAAAGAAGGCATGGCCGGCAAAGTGCAGATGGTCTACATCGACCCACCCTACGGCATCCGCTACGGCTCCAACTTCCAGCCGTTTGTCAACAAGCGGGACGTGACCGACGGCCGGGATGAAGACCTGACCCAAGAACCGGAGACAATTCGTGCCTTCCGCGACACCTGGGAGTTGGGCATTCATTCCTACCTGGCCTATCTGCGCGACCGTTTGCTGCTGGCACGGGAGCTGCTGACCGAGAGCGGAAGCTGCTTCGTACAGATCAGTGATGAGAACTTACACCACGTCCGAGAGTTGATGGATGAGGTGTTTGGGGTTGATAGTTTCGTTTCCATCATTTCTGTACGAAAGACAACCAGTCAAGGCACGGCCTCTCTCCTCGGCACGACAACGGATTTCATCGTGTGGTACGCCCGCGCCCGCAACTCCGTCAAATATCACCAGATTTTCATTCCTCGAAGCGATGTTGCGGACGAACGATATGACCAAGCCCTCCTCCCTGACGGGTCTGTTGTTTCCTCGTCAACACTCACGGAATCCCAAGAAAACCTCGCGCGCTTATTCCAGCTCGGTGACCTCACCAGTTCGCGACCCGCCGGAGAGGGCGATGTCCGAAGGTTCGAGTTCCGCAGCGGCACGTACACCCCCGGCAAGGGCACCTTCAAAACACACAGGGACGGCCTCACACGATTAGCCCATGCTGAACGGTTGCAAGTCACTACCGGCAGCACCTTGCGTTACCGTCGCTTCAAGGATGATTTCCCAATCGCGGCTATCGGAAACCTGTGGCATGATATCAGCGGTGCCGTGCAGAGCCGTTCCGACCCAAAAGTCTATGTTGTCCAAAGCTCTACGGAGATTATCGCCCGCTGTATCCTGATGACCACCGACCCTGGAGACTTGGTCTTTGACCCGACCTGCGGCAGCGGCACGACCGCATTTGTGGCCGAACAGTGGGGCCGCCGTTGGATCACCTGCGACACCTCCCGCGTCGCTGTAACGCTCGCCAAACAACGCCTGATGACCGCCAATTTCGACTACTACGCCCTCGCCCACCCGAACGAAGGCGTCGGCAGCGGCTTTCAGTACAAGACCGTGCCACACATAACGCTCGGCTCTATCGCCAATAACCCCGACATCAAGGAAGGCATGACGAGCGACCAGATCGACGCTGCCATTGCCCGCCACGCGCCACAGGAAACGCTGTACGATCAGCCGCTACGCGACACGAAGAAAGCGCGTGTCACCGGCCCGTTTACCGTTGAGGCAGTTCCCGCGCCTGCGGTCAAGGCGGTGGACGAGGTTGTTGACCTCACTCCAACCCTTTCGGAGAAGGTGAGTGCCGGAGCCGACGAGTCTGTTGCGCGGTCGGGCGAGACCTTGCGCCAGGGCGATTGGCGGGACGAACTGCTCAAGACCGGCATTCGCGGTAAGGCCGGGCAACGTATTTCCTTTGTCCGGCTGGAACCTTTGCCCGCCACCCGCTGGCTGCACGCCGAGGGAGAGACCCGCCCCGACGCTGCCGGGGCGGAACGTGTTCGTGAGGAAGGAACCGCCTGGAACCCGGAGCGCGTCGTGGTATCCTTCGGCCCCGACCACGCTCCGCTGGAACAGCGCCAGGTGGAGCATGCCTGGGAAGAGGCCCGCACCTTGAGACCTCAACCGAAGCTGCTGGTCTTTGCTGCGTTTCAGTTCGATCCGGAAGCCGCCAAGGACATTGACGAATTAAAGCCCGAACTGACCGGGATGCAATTCCTCAAGGTCCAGATGAACGCCGATCTGCTGACCGACGACCTTAAGAAGAAACGCGCCAGCAACGAGAGCTTCTGGCTCATCGGCCAGCCGGACGTGGAGCTTGAAAAGATCACCGAAGGCGACGACCAAGGCAAGTGTCGCGTTTCCGTGCTCGGTTTCGACTACTACAACACCAAGACCGGCGGGGTAGAGTCCGGTGGCGCGGACAAGATCGCCATGTGGCTGCTGGACCCGGACTACGATGGGCGCAGCCTGTTCCCCCGCCAAGTCTTCTTTCCTATGGCCGACGCCAAGGACGGCTGGGCCAAGCTCGCCCGCAATCTCAAGGCCGAAATTGACGAAGACCTGATTGAAGCCTATCGCGGCACGGTCTCACTGCCCTTTGCAGCGGGCGAACACCGCCGCATTGCAGTCAAGATCATTGACGACCGGGGTATCGAAAGCCTGAAAATTGTGGAGATCGAATGATGGCGAGACCAACAAAAGCCAAGGCGATAGAGCGCCTGCAAAAAGCGCTGGACGCGATACCTGAACTGATGCAACTAGAAGATTATTCAGCAGAGTTTACGACGTGGCAAAGAAACACAGAGGTCGCTCTCGCCAATACGTTCGGAGATAAGTCACGCCACATTCAGGACTTCACTGAGAGCATCAGCAGCTATCATCTGAGGAGCAGCCTGGAACCAGCGACGTCAGTACTCCAATCAATGATCGGGGAAATCGAGGAGTATTGGGAAGATGGACATCTGACGCCACCGTCTTCCGCCGCCCAAGAGGAGGAACGGACCAACACGAAAGAAGTCTTCGTCATTCATGGGAGGGACAACGAAGCCAAGGAAACAGCAGCGAGATTCCTTGAAAAACTGGGTCTGACGCCGGTGATATTGCACGAACAGCCGAACCAAGGCCGGACAATAATCGAGAAGTTCGAGCAACACGCGCAAGTCGGGTTCGCAGTGGCTCTGTTGACACCGGACGACATGGGAGCACTGAAGAACGATGAAAAGAACCTCAAACCCCGCGCCAGACAAAACGTGGTGTTCGAGTTGGGGTATTTTCTCGGACGGCTGGGGCGGAAACGAGTCTGCGCCCTGACCAAGGGAAACGTGGAGATTCCATCAGACTATGACGGAGTGGTCTACATTCCGCTGGACGATTCCGAGGGCTGGAAGATAAAACTTATCAAAGAGTTGAAGAACGCTGGCTTTGATGTCGATGCGAACAAGGCGCTGTAGCGTATGGATGAGGAAGAGTGATGGCCCAAGCAACGATAGACCGCCTGATAATCAACTCGCCCTACGAGGAACCGGCACGGTATTGGAAATACGAGCGTGAGACGCGGCTGTTTGACCTGACCGCAGGCCGCCGCCCAGCCGGTTACGTGGTCGCGTCAGGCAACTCCAAGGCGTTTGACGACCCCGGCATCTTTGTAGAAATCCCGCTGGTCAACCGGATTCGCCCGCGCGTCAAGGCGTGGCGCGAGGCCGGATATCCTGGGGTAACCGGCATCACCAAACGGCTGCTTGAGCACTGGACCGACGAAGAGGAGTTCGAGACCCGGCGCTTTTTCTTTTGCCAGTTAGAGGCCGTTGAAACGCTGATCTGGCTGACGGAAGCACCTGCCGCCGATAAGGTCGGCATCGACATTCCCTCCGATGGAGGAGCATTTCGTCGCTTATGCGCCAAGATGGCGACCGGCTCCGGCAAGACCATTGTCATGGGCATGGTCATTGCCTGGCACGTGCTGAATAAAGTCACCCATCCGCAGGGTACCCGGTTCGCCGCACACGTCCTGGTCATAGCGCCGGGGCTGACGGTCAAGAACCGTCTGGCGGTCCTCGATCCGTCCCATCTGGAGAACTACTACGAGGCGTTTCACATTGTTCCGTCCTCTCTGCTCGACAAGCTCCGTCAAGGCAAGGTCGTCGTCCGCAACTGGCACGCGCTCAACTGGGAGACCGAGGAGAAGATCGCCAAGAAGCGTAGCGTCGATAAACGCGGGGCCAAGAGCGACGAAGCCTATGTCCGTGAAGTGCTGGGCGACTTGGCGAAGGCTCGCAATATCCTGGTCATCAACGACGAGGCCCACCACGCCTGGCGGGTGCCGTTCGAGTCTAAACTCAGAGGTATCGCCAAGAACGATATCGAAGAAGCAACGAAATGGGTCGGCGGCCTTGATCGTATCAATGCGGTGCGAGGCATCCTTACCTGCTACGACTTTTCCGCCACGCCCTTCGCGCCATCTGGCAAGAAAAGCTCCGAGGAGGGGCTGTTCGGCTGGATCGTTAGCGATTTTGGGCTGAACGATGCCATTGAGGCCGGCTTGGTAAAAACTCCGCGCGTCGTAATCCGTGACGATGCCGTGCCGGACGCCAAGACCTATAAGTCCCGCCTGTATCACATCTATAACGACCCGGAAGTAAAGGACGACCTGAACCGGAAGGCTGGAGCGGAAGAGCCGTTGCCTGACCTCGTGACCAATGGCTATCACCTGCTTGGCTACGACTGGCGTGAG
This sequence comes from Desulfurellaceae bacterium bin18, assembly GCA_002238415.1. Lineage (GTDB taxonomy): Bacteria > Desulfobacterota > Binatia > Bin18 > Bin18 > Bin18. The sequence goes on from MPMI01000001.1 coordinate 164,959, forward strand.
ACCGCAGAGGCGTGGAAGAAGGACAAGCTCAGTGTTCCGCCGGTGATGATTACCGTCGCCAATCGCACCGAAACCGCAGCCCGGATCAAATATGCCTTCGACCGCAAGAAGGTCCGTATTGATACACTGTGCGATTCCGAGCGCACCTTACATATCGACTCGAAGGCGCTGGGCGAGGCCGAGGCGGCAGAGGAGCCGGTTGCAGAGGTCAGCGGGAGCGATAGCAGGAAAGACGACGACAACGGTCAGACGCGCAGGCTGACCAAGAAGGAACAGGCCGAGTTGCTGCGCTTGCAGGTGGACACAGTAGGCCAAGTCGGCAAGCCTGGCGAGCAGATACAGAACGTGATTTCCGTCGGGATGCTCTCGGAGGGCTGGGACGCTAAGACCGTCACCCACATCATGGGCCTGCGCGCCTTCACCAGCCAGTTGCTGTGTGAACAGGTGGTTGGGCGCGGCCTGCGTCGTACCTCCTATGAGACGAAAAAACAGACCGACCCCGTAACCGGAGAGGAAATCGCACTCTTTGAACCGGAGTACGTCAACATTTTTGGTGTTCCTTTTACCTTTCTCCCGCATGAGTCCCAAGAAAACGGCCCGCCACCGCCGCCGAAGCCGAAGACGGTCGTCGAGCCGGTGGCGGACAAGACCGGCTTCGAGATCGCCTGGCCGAATATCATCCGTGTCGGCCACGTGTACCGGCTGCACCTGCGCCTCGATTGGGATACGGTGAAATCCTTGCATCTCAACGCCGACCAGACAGTGCAGATCGCCGAGTTGGCTCCAACTGTTGACGGCAAGCCGGACATGACAAAAATCGCGGCTATTGAACTGGAACGCTTGGCGCGGGAGTTCCGCACGCAGCGTATCATCTTCGAGACCGCGCGAGACGTGTACGATCAGATGCAGAAGAGCTGGAAGGGCGGCAAGGAGTTTCTGCTGGCTCAATTGGTACGTTTGGTCGAACAGTTCATCCGTTCCGGCAACATCCACATCACCCCGGCCCTGTTCCATCAGGATGATTTGAAAAGACGCCTGATCATCACCCTGAATATGACCAAGGTGGTCCAGCATATCTGGGAGGCGATTCGTTTCGAGAACACGGAGAAGCTGGAGCCGGTGTTTGACCGGGACCACCCAATCCGCTCAACCGGAGACATGGTGAAGTGGTACACGGGTAAGCCGTGTGAATGGACCGCCCGGAGCCATATCAATTTTTGCGTCTATGACAGTACCTGGGAAGCATCCGAAGCCTTCGAGTTGGACCATAACCTCGTGGTCGATGCCTGGGTGAAGAACGATCATCTCGGATTCGAGGTGTTCTATGTCCATCGCGGCGTAGTGCGCAAGTATCGGCCCGACTTTCTCATCCGGCTCAAGTCCGGGGACATGCTGGTTTTGGAAGTCAAGGGCAAGGATAGCGAGCAGAACCGGACCAAACGCCGATTTCTCGATGAATGGACACGGGCAATCAACGAACACGGAGACTTTGGCCGCTGGTCCTGGGACGTGTCGATGGACCCTGGCGATATCAAGGATATTCTCGTCCGGCACGCGCAGTCTGAGACGGCCTGACAGCGGAATCCCAAATCCTGTTCCACTTCATCCGGGCTACATCGCTCTGGCCGAGTCGTCCCCACCTGTCATCAGGCATTACACCGCTCATTCCACGTATCTCGATGATTGACATGCCCTCTCAATCGTAGGTGACAATGCGCATCTCCTCGAACTCCAGTACGTTATCTCGGTCGATATCGAATTCCGGAAGATAGTCTCTCCCGTCATCTGGGGGTGAGTATTCAATCGGGATCGCCACAATAGATATAGTGAACTCGTCGTTCAGACTCGCAAGAACGTTCTTGAGCGCTCCGGTGATGCTCACTGCTTTCGTCAGGGGCCGGAGCGGATGGGGCGGCCTGGGGTCAAAAGGACCACGATCAACCACATCACAATGCCCGGCATCCCCGAAGCACCCACCGTGGCCAAAGACCGAGAATTGACCCGCGTATCCGTTCTCACTAGTAGGTGGGGTTTCTTCATTTGCATCGGGATTGTTAATAAACACTCTTGCTTGATAGGACGCCCCTGCGTGTTGCAGCCCGAGAAGCTGAAGCTCAGCCTTGGAGAATTCGGATTCCAGCGGAGAGTCTGAAAGCTGAAGACGTCCAGATACATATTGGTTTGCCATATGACTTTCCTCACTTTGTTAACTGGCTGACTGATGCCCCCACATACTCGTAGCCAAGATCGTGTATGTCTAGGACTTCACGCACGGATAAACCGAATGGTATCAACTGTTCGTCCAGCAAGCTCTGCGGAACATTACGACTTCCCGGGCGATTCTGCCAGATCCACCACAGCCGATCGACCATACAGTGATGGGCCCAGAATATCGGATCGAATGCGGCAAACGCTGGATTCATCATAGAGCCGCCGACCCAAGTGTGAACAGAGTCGTGAATATCCTGTAGAGCGTTGGAGAAATCAACGAAATTCGAGATTTCGACCAACTCCTTCTGCGTATTGATCATATCGACAATCTCACGTGTTGGATCATGCGGGTCACGATCCCTCCATGTATCGTATGGAAAGGGCAAGTTACCCGGATGGCCGGGAGCCCTGAATGTGAGGCGGTCTATTGAACCTCTCACGGGCAGGTTCAACTGGACTCTGAACTCCCTCAGTACATTCGGAACGTCCTGGCTGTCCACTTTTGCTGTCTCTTCCGTATAAGCGGTCGGAATCCCCCTCCAATGGGACGTCTGGGACGTCCAATTCCACCAGGGCAGCGTTACATTATCGTCGTGGTCTTGTATGTGGACCTCAAGCCACTTCAGATAAGCGCGGTGCCAAGGAAGAAAGAGACGCTTCTCCATCCAATGCCGGCAATACTGGTCAGGAACTCCGTGAAACCCTGCGATGTGGGTAAACCCACGATCGTCTTTAAGGGCCATCGTCTTACCGAAGGCTCTGCGGAACGCCTCCAATTCATTAGCCTTCAGATTCCTTACACTTTTGCGAAGTTTGGGGCGATCTGACATACGTTATCCCTCTCTCACATCCTATCCGTTTCTTGCCGGCCCTTGAGAATGAGCGAACTGCCCACCAGCCCGATCACGATCCCGAGTATGCCATCAACATACATCATGACCCAGCCGCCAGCCAAGGCACCGATTGTTCCTTAGATTTTCCTCTTTCTCTGCGTAGCTGGAGAGCCTGCATTCAACACCTGCGAGATCGTCGGAGAGATTCGCTGGAATGGGCAACAGTTCGTGGCAAACGAGGGAATAGGCGACTTCCTGCCGGGTATCCCCCGGCATTTGCGACCAGGAAAGAGGTCGAGAGCGCCGTAGAATCCGCCTTGCGGCGCAAAGGAATGGTGGAGGAAGAGCCGTCAGGGCGGCTATAGAAGAGCCCAGCTCCGGGTGAGCCAGGCCGCATTTGCACCCCCCGATGAGGGGGTATAGGATAGCTGGAGAACGGGCAAAAAAGCCCTTCAATACCCGCCAAAAGTCCTTCCGGACAAAATAATCGCATTTTTCCCCGTAAGTCCCTGAAATACCACAAGTTTGGTTTTGAGGGGGGGGTACTCCCTGCTAGCAAGAGTTAGCACTCGCCCAAAAACAGCCCAAATATTTACGCAATTATTCGAAAATTATTCGCAATCGTCTTCACTTAGACCATCAGAATACAAAAGCGCATCAACCAATAAGAGAAAGGTAACTGTTCAGCTCGCTCAGGTGCTGGTCTGTGGGGAGTCCGGTATAGCCTTTGCGGTGTTGCCAAACGGTCCGGGCTCAGGCAAAACGGAGCATATCTTACGAGAGGAAAAAGGAGGCAAAGCATGATTGCATTGGTTGCAAAGCTGACGGTTCGCGAAGGCAAGGAGCAGGATTTTATTGATGCCATGAAGGATGTTGTCCCGGCGGTGCGTGATGAGCCCGGCAACAGCGCCTATGTGATGAACCGTTCAAAAGAGAATCCGAGTACGTTCGTGTTCTACGAAGAATATACGGATCAGGCCGCTTTTGATGCCCATCGCAAGCATCTGGGTGAACTCGGGGTGGATCTGAGGGCCATCCTCGCTGGCGCGCCAGCGCTCGAATTCTATGAGAAGATCTACTAGGGCGCATTCTCCGTTGAGGTAGACTATCTATTGAAGAGGGACACGGCATATCGTGTCCCTCTTTTCGTTTGCGCGTATGGGAATGCTTGCGTAGTGTTGAGGTGAAAGACCACACTCAGAACGAGGCCCCTCATGATGCTCGAAATTGATCCACAGGCAAAGCAAGGTGTCCAACTCGGTCCGGTGACAGTGACCGCCGAAGATATTCAATCCTTTGCCGAGGCGATGGGCGATCTGAACCCGCTGTATACGGACGTGGAGACGGCGCGTGCCGCCGGCTACCCGGACGTTATTGCCCCCCCGATGTTTTGTATGCGAATGCGCGGCGGTAAACTGCTCCCCGAGGTCCCGCTCCCGTCCGGCTTCATGAGTCTGCACGCGGGACAGGAAATCGAATTCCACGACGAGATTATTGCCGGGCAAACGTATACCATTACCTCGCGTGTGGCCGATGTGTATGAAAAAACAGGCCGGAGCGGTCCCATGGAGATCATTGTTCGGGAGTCAACGATTACGGATACCGAGGAGCGGACTATCGTGACGATCCGCGAGCGCCAAATCGTGCGCTCACCGGAAAAGAAAATCTAGCCGCGGGCAAGTACGGACCCATGCGTATCAGTTTGGACCCCTGGGGAGGCGATTACGGCAGCCAGATTTCGGCTCCCCAGGCGGTCGATGCGGAGCAGTCCTCCGCTCAAGTCACGGGGCAGCAGGTTGAAGCCGGTCCGTGGCAGCCCAGGACACCGACCCCTGAGCAGATACCGAACATGACTGCGGTGATTGACGGCGTCATGCGGGTCGATGCGCCTGCGGTCCTCAGTGACGAAGAAACCCGCTTCCTGGCCCTGTTCGGATCGTATGCGGCTGGGGCGGTCGTTATTGACCGTCGTGTTGAGATTATTGAGGAACAGCTCGACCGCTTGTTTATTGTTGGCGGGGGGCAATCCGGACAGGATGTGGTCGTTACGGCAGGGACGGGTGGAAAGATTCCGATGCGCTACCGCAGTGTGAGTGCGTCGGACCTGACCCCGGACTCCTTACGTGAAAGCCTCATGACCGCAATGCGTCAGGCCGAGGTCGATTTGGCCCGAAAGCTGTCCGGGAATGAACGCCTCATACTTGCGGACGGCAATCTGACCTTTTTAAGCGATAGCTCCTCCGTGGTCGGGGTCATCAAGACGATTCAGCGGATGTATCTTGCGCCCAAAGAGGCAAAAATTCTCGAACAGCTTCAGCCGGGTGAACGAACACCGCTGTTCCAATTCTCTGGCAGCAGCAGGCGAAAAAGTTTTGAGGTGTTCACCTGTTATCTCCGTTTGGCGAATCCGCGACCGATCGAGCATCCATTTACCGGACTGGTGCGCTTAGAAGTGAAGCTTGGGCTTGGTATTCAGCAGGCGGTTATACTGTTAGATCAAGCCGCCCAGGCTGTTTCAGCTCTGGCCTCCCGCGCGCCAAAGGACCCCCGCGCCCCTCAAAATTTGATTCCCATCGGTGGACTAGAGCGACGGCTGCGGCACCGGCTGGGTGACCCCAAGCTGGTCCGGCGGTGTATTGAGAAGGCCCTCCTGAACCAGGTATAGCCAAACGGAAAGGAGAACGCATGGGGAGAGTCATCGGCACGCAAGACGCCACCCCACTCGAATTCTGGGTGTGGCTCGAAAAAAGTGAACCAATCCAGGTTGATGATGCCATCGTGGTCGAGACCGACTCGCCAAACGGCCCACTGAAATTATTCGGTATGGTCGATATTGTCCGAGCCCGCCATCAGGGCTCGACATTTGACTCCGATGTGGTTGAGGCGGAGCGCGGTCTGCCGGTTGAACTCTCTATCGCCGCGCACGTCAAAGTGACCCGCTTGATACCGGAGTATTATTATCCGCCGATGCCGGGCGACCCGGTCCGTACGGTCGAGGATGAAGAGTTCGCGCAGGCCCTTTTTATGGACAAAATGGAGCGCAAGTTCCCGATTGGCTTGTCCCTGTCCGGCAAGGAGGTCGTGTACGGCAACCTCGATTTTCTGAACGGCCGCAAGGGCGCCCACATGAATATCAGCGGCGTGTCCGGTATCGCGACCAAGACGACTTATTCCACCTTTCTGCTCCACAGCCTGCTGCACTGCGGGCAGCTCACCGACGCGAAAAACACCCACGCCATCATCTTTAATGTCAAAGGCGAGGACCTGCTGTTCCTAGACAAAGCCAGCAACGCTATCGACCTTGAAAACGAAGCCCTCTACGCCCAAATGAGTTTGCCGGCAGAGCCGTTTGATTCGGTTCAATTCTATGTCCCGCCCACGGAAAGCGCGCGCGGACCGATCATGCCCAAAGTCAGCTCCCGTAAGGCGGATGAGGTCACGCCCTACTTCTGGACGGTTCGGGATTTCTGCCGCCAGCGTTTGCTGCGTTATCTGTTTTCTGAAGGCGGGGAAGATGCTTCTTTGCTGTCAGCCTTGACCTACCAGGTCGAACGCAAACTCCTCGAAGCAGCCGAAGACGCCGAGAAAGACGGTCCGGGTCCGGGCGTGTTGCTCCCCTCGGGAGGGGACCTGGCAGAGGACGACAGTCCACTCCCTCCGACCGAGGTTCGCGATTTTCCGACCCTCCTCCGAGCGATGGAGACGCTTGCGAGTGCAACCAACCATTCGCCAGGCACGGTCGGCGCGTTTATGCGCCGTCTGTACAGTGCAGAAGACAAGGTCTCGTATCTTATCCGCGACCCCGCGGACTCCGACGCGGCCCGGCACGCGATCAACTGGCGCAACAAGCAGGTAACCGTGGTCAGCCTGAGCGGACTATACGAGGTGGGCAAGAGCTTTGTGGTGGGCTCGGTCTTGCAACAGATTCAGGAAGAAAAAGAAGCGACCGGGTCGGCAGAACCCCTGTGTTTTATCGTTGTGGACGAGCTGAACCGCTACGCGCCCCGTGACGGCTGGTCTCCGATTCGAGAACGGCTGCTTGAGATTGCCGAGCGGGGGCGGTCCAGCGGCACGATTCTGATCGGCGCGCAGCAAACCGCGTCCGAAGTGGAGCGGCGGATTGTTGCCAACCCTGCCTTTCGGATCGTCGGTCGGCTGGATGCCGCTGAAGCCGAACGCGCCGAATATGGTTTTCTACCACCGACCCTGCGCAAACGGGCCGCTATTTTAACCTCCGGGCGGATGATCGTGTCTCAACCCGACATTCCCACCCCAGTCCCGATTCTATTCCCCATGCCGGCCTGGGCGACCCGGGCAGACGAACAGAAATTGCCGCCACCTGCTTTGAAGCTGTCCCGAGTCCGAGAAAGCGAGTATTAGAGACACGGGCATGAAGTTTCTCCACACCTCGGACTGGCACGTGGGCCGGACTATTCGCAATCGCTCGCGGATGGATGAGCACCGGGCGGTGTTTGTCGAGATCGTCGATATTGCCAGGCGCGAGCAAGTCGATGCCGTCCTGGTGACAGGTGACGTCTTTCACGAGCGGCGCCCGCCGCTGGCCGCCGAGGAACTGGTGGCACACACCCTGGCGCAACTCGCCCGCGCCAATATCGTCTCCGTCGTTATTCCTGGCAATCACGATGATGCTGCTCGCCTGCGTACCCTGAAGCCGCTCGGTGATTTGCTTCATGTGCATATGATGACGGATATGAGTGAAACCCCGTCGGACCTCATCGTTTCCATTCCCCAGCGGACCGGTAGGGAGCGGGCGCTGGTGAGTTGTCTGCCCTATCTGCACCCTCACCGCGTCCTGACTGCGGCCGAAGGAACCGACAAAAGCGAGAACGAACGTCTGAGTGTGTATCAGAGTATGGTGCAGGACTATCTGCGTGCCCTGGAAGAAACGACACTGCAAATGGATCCCAACGCGGTGTCTATCCTGCTCGCTCACGCCCACGTTTCCGGGACGGAGTTTGGAGGGGGCGAATGGCGCTCAAGCGTCTTTCCTGTCGATCCGGGCATCTTCCCCGGTCAGATGCACTATGTGGCCCTTGGGCATATGCATCGGCCTCAAGAAGTGCCCGGGACACGGGCGCAGGCACGTTATGCTGGATCGATCCTGCAAATGGATTTCGGCGAACAGGACCAACAAAAAAGTGTGTATCTGATTGAGGCCCATCCGGGGAAACCGGCGGAAATCTCACCGATTGCGCTAACAGCAGGGAAATCGCTGCTGCGCCGGACGGGAACCGCCGAAGAAATACTGTCGCAGGCGGAAGAGTTCACCAATGCCTGGGTTGAAGTTGTCCTGAAGCCAGAGAGTCTCTCCTCCGAACTGATCGAACCCATCCGAGCGTTACCGGGTGTGGTTTCGCTCCGATTTGAAGAGACGTCGGCCAGCGACTCCGTCAACGAAGCGGTCCACAATCCAAAGGAGCGACCCGCGGCGGAACTTTTCACCGACTACTACAAGTCAAAACGCGGCGCAGAGCCCGAGCCCCAGCTTGTGGCCCTGTTTGAGCGGCTGTATCAGGAGGTCAGTACCGCGCGGGACGAGCCCGTATAAGCCCCAACCCCGCACCCCCAGTCCCCCATCAAAACCATGCGCCCGCAAAAACTCAGCCTCAAAAATTTCATGCCCTTTCGGGTAACAGGCGATCAGGTCCACGAAGTTGACTTTTCGCGACTCGACCTGTTCTCCATTACTGGCCCAATGGCCAGTGGCAAGTCTGCGCTCATCGACGCCATGGTCTGGTGCCTGTACGGCCGCACCGCGCGTTATGGAGCGGATTCAAAAGGCGTGATCTCGACCGGTGAGCAGACGTGTGAGGTCACGCTCGACTTTACGCTCGGAACGCGTTGGTTTCGAGCCGTCAGACGAACGGGGAAGATCACCGACTCCGGTCTCAGCGAACGCGAAGGGGAAGAGTGGATACAGGATGCCTCCGGGTCCGCGCGACTCACCAATCGGATTGAAGAGCTCCTGGGTCTCGATTTTGACAGTTTCACAAAAACCGTCATCCTCCCCCAAGGCCGGTATGCCGAGTTTCTTACCAGCGAGCCGAAAAAACGACGTGAGTTACTGGCAAAAATCCTGGAACTTGGCGTGTACGCTCGGGTGGCCGACCAGGCCAAACTTGTGGCTGATCGGGAAAAAACTCGAGCGGAAACGCTACGTGAAACTTTGGCCCAATATGCCGGTCTGAGTCAGGAGCATATTGCGCTTCAGAAAGAAGAACTTTCCCAGCTCAGCCAGCGCATTGAACAGGTTTCTCAGCGGGAGCAACGCTTACGCGACGTGGCCCAACACGCCGATCAAATAGCGGGATTGCGAAGTCGTGTGACCGAGCTTCAGACCGAAATGCAGACGCGCACTCAGGAGAAAGAGTTGGCGCAAAAGAAGGCTGACGAGGTAACCGTCCAGGTTGCCAGCCTGACAGATGAATTGGCAAGGATTGGTCAGGAGCGAGAATCGCTCGGATACGACACGGCGAGGCACGAAGTTGTCAAACGTGCAGTTGCCCATCTCAAGGAATGGGTGGTTGCCCGAAAGGAGGCCGAGCAGAAAAACGCTGAACAGACTCGTGTTCGGAAGGAAGTTGAGGCGCTTGCCCAAAAGATCGAGTCCCACACGCGGCAGGTCGAGCAGGCGCGCTCTCAGCATCAGGCCGATACCGCCACGTTTGAGGAGCTTGTCACCGAAGTCGGCGACGTGGCCACACTGACGGAAAAGCTTGGCGCGGCAAGGCGCTGGAAAGAACTGCAACAGGAACAGCGGCGACTAACCTCTCGGATAGAGGCCCTGCGCCAGGACCACACCGCGACCCAACACCGTCTGGATGACCTGAAGCGGCAAGATGCGAGCTACGAACAGACCGTTCGAGAATTAAAAGACAAACTCGAAGGAGCAAAAGAAGAGGAGCGGCAGAAGCGTCAGTTGATTGCTGAAGCCGAACGCCTGGGCCGAGAATTGCAAGAGGCGGCTGAGGCGGAAGAACGAGTCAGGGCTGAACGTGAGACTGACCGTACTGAACTGACCAGGGCCGAACACGCCGCCCAGCAGGCTCAGCAGGCGCTCACTCAGGCCGAAGAGCAGGAGCAAGCGGCCCGCACCGCGTTTGAAGACAACCAACGCCAGCACGAGGCCGCCCACCTGCGGGCTACGCTTCACGTTGGCGACCCTTGCCCCGTGTGTCAGACAACCGTCAGCCAGCTCCCCGTTGCTCAAGAAGCTGGGGACGACCTGAAGATGCTTCAGACTCAAATGGAGCGTGCCGCACGGGCCGCTCGACAAAAACGGACAGAAGCGCAAGAAGCAAACACCACGGTTGCCACACGCCGGGCGAGACTTGATGCTGCGGAGCAGGGGCTGAAAGAACGCGAACACCTCAGACAAGAAGTCCAGAACAGCTTTGTGTCACGTTTCCCTAGATATGCGTCTCCTTCCGAAGCTCTTCAGGCTGTACAGACTCAGCAAGAAGAACTGAGCGCAGCGCTCAAAGACATGGAAGCTCAGGTCGTATCCGCCGAGCAGGAAAAGGCGAGACTGTCACGCCAACGTGAAGCCGCGCAACAAGAAGAGGCAACGCTGGGTGGAGAGTTGCGCGTGACAACCGAAAGGATGGAGGCTGATACACGCGAATTAGGAGTGCTCGGAGGTGAGATAGCGGCATTTCTCACCCCGAATGGAGACCCTGAGCAGAGTATTGAGCAGCGTCGGACCATGGTCGGGCAGGCTGAGCAACAGATGAAGGCGGCGGAGAAAGCCTTACGTCAACTCGAAGCGGTACTCAATTCGTTGCACACAACCCGGGTCCAAAAAGACGGCGACCTCAAATTGCTCGCCTCTGAGTACGAAGGTGCGCTGCTCCGAGCCGCGCGCGAAGCGCAGGCCGTACGCGCCTGCCTTGGTTTGGCGGAAGACGCAGTGTTGCCACAGACCGAAGACGTAGAAAGTGAACTCAACGTGCTGTCGGACAAGCAAACCCTCTATGCAGACTTGTCGCAGCGTGAAGAAAAGGCACGGGCGAGGCGAGAACTGGCGGAACGCCAAGCCACCGAGTCACAGGCCGACCTTCAAGTCCGAACGCAAATGCTGGAAGAGTCACACAAGAAGCAGCAACAGGCATCCAACACGATTGCAGAGGAGCGGGAAAGGCTTCGTGGGCTGATCGAACAACACCACCTCACTGATGCTGGCGAGGACGGAGAGCATGTCAAATCGCAACTTGAAACGGTCCGTGGACAGATGATGTCTCTCCAAGAACAACGTGGGCGTTTAGAGGCGGAACATGCCGAAGCCGAACGGCGTTGGCAGGAGAAAGAGCAAGAGGAAGAAAAGCTGCACGCCGCACAGAGTGAAGAACGTCTGGCCTCGGACCTGCGTAAGCTCCTGGGCTCGGAATTTACTGACTTCCTCTCGCGCGGAGCCATAGAAGCCCTGATGCGCGATGCGTCCGCTCACCTGCAACGCCTCACCCACGGGCGATATGTGTTTGATATTGCGTATCGAGGGCGGGCGATCACGCTCCAAATTGTTGACCATGAAGATCAGCGTCGTGCCCGGCCCACCCATTCGCTGTCGGGTGGAGAAACGTTTCTGGCCTCGCTTGCCATTGCGCTCGCGCTGTCGCAAGGGTTTCGGACCGTGGCGACCGGTCGGGCGGTACAGACCTCAACTGAATGCCTGATTCTGGACGAAGGGTTCGGGACACTGGACCGGGAAGGCGTGCAGATGGTCACGGAGACCCTGCAAGAGTTGCGGGGTGAAGAAGGCCGGATGGTGGGTATCATTACCCATGTCGAAGAGGTCGCCGCGGCCATGCCGATGCGCATAGAAGTACGCAAAGGTGGCAGGACGAGCGAGATTACGGTATCAGGCTAAGGCATTCACTCTCTGGAAGAGGATGTTAAGGAGGACGGTCATGGCACTGCATTCAGAAACGGTCGGCCTTGTCGGACAACCTGTTGTCAGCGAAATCGACCCCCGGTGGGTCATGTCGTACGCGGCCGGACTCGACGACTATTTACCCTGTTATATGGACACCTGTCGGCCGGACGGGATCGTTGCCCATCCGCTCTTTCCGGTCTGTATTGAGTGGCCGGTCATGCTCGCCATGCGAGACAGTGCCCTGAAAAGAGAAGAGGCCCTCCGGGGCGTTCATGCCACGCACGATCTGGTCATTCACCGTCTTATCCGGGCGGGCGAAAAGCTGACAACGCAGGCAACGGTGGCCGGCGTTGAACAGCGTAAACCGGGGGCCTACCAGACTGTACGTTTTGATACCCGGGACTCCACTGGCCAGCCGGTCTGTTCGACCTGGTACGGAACGCTTTTTCGTGGGGTTGACGTCGAGGGAGATGATATCCCAGTCTCCGACCTGCCAGCTCCATTGGAAGCCCTCAATAAATCCAGTCCGACGAAGGCGGAAATTCCGGTGTCGATTTCGGCGGGGGCAGCCCATGTCTATACCGAGTGCGCGCGTATCTGGAATCCGATTCATACCGACCCAGCAGTCGCCGAGCAGTACGGATTGCCGGGGCTGATCCTGCACGGAACCGCAACGCTGGCGCATGGCATCTCCCGTGTCATTGCCGAGGAAACCGACGGCCACCCGGAACGGGTCAAACGGATAACCGGGCGCTTTGGTGCTATGGTGTTCATGCCCTCACGCCTGACCGTTCGGGTCGTGTCGCGGGAGGCGAGTACGGAGGGAGACGTGGTGCGGTTTGAGATACGGACTGAGGAGGGCAAACCTGCGGTTCGGGACGGAGCGGTTTTTTTAGGTCAATAAGGGTGCAGTCAATAAGGGCACGGAGAAGGAGGGGCGTATGCAACGCGGACTGATTTTCCCCGGAGGCGGGATGTCGCAGCGCGACATGATGGTCGTGGCCAAAGAAGCCGAAGCGGCCGGTTTTGATTCTCTGTATGTCACCGAAGCCTGGCGCAGCGCCTTTGTGCCGTTGACCGCACTCGCCCTGGCAACCGAACGGGTCCGTATTGGTTCCTACGTGCTGAACGCCTACGGCCGCAGCCCTTTTATTGCCGGCATGAGCGCGGTTGATGTGGACGAGATTTCCGGCGGGCGGTTGCTGCTTGGGGTCGGCAGCGGTAACCGCCATATTAACGCCGAATGGCAGGGCGTCCCACATGAAAAGCCCTATCAGAAAATGACCGAGTATATTGAAAACCTCAAACAAATCGTCCGTACTCCGGCCGGCTCGCGCGTCTCATACCAAGGCGAAATTCATCAGATGGACTGGGTTCCGGCCGTGACTCCTGTTCGTGAGAGTATTCCCATATACATTTCCGCTATTTTTCCACGCATGGTCCGCGTCGCCGGCCGGGTCGCGGATGGTATCGCTATGGGCGCGATATTATCCGCGCCGTACGCACGTGATGTGATTCAGCCCGCAGCCCGAAAATCTGCGGAAGAGGCGGACCGGGACCCGCACGCCCTCGGCTTTCTGATGGGCTCGTTTGTCTCAGTGCATGAGGAGCGTGAAACCGCCCGCCAGGCCGCGCGTGAAGCGGTCTGTCGTCTCTTCTCCCCCTTGCCGCATCCGTATTACGAGTACATGCTGCGGGAACAGGGTTTCTCGGCTGCCGCAGACGCAGCGTTGAAGTATGTACCTGAGGGAAATATCCAAAAAGCGGCAGAGGCCATGACCGATGAAATAATTGATACTGTCACCATCGCCGGGACTCCCGAAGAGTGCCGCCGCCGTCTGGCCGAATATGAGGGCGTGGTGGATGAAGTGCTTTTTGTCAACGTGTCCTACGCGTCGGGGGGTGCCGACATGATGGAGGGGTATCGGCGTTTGTTGGCGGTGTAAGGTCTCTTCCACGTCTGGTGAAGGCGCGCTTACGACAAAAGCTTGCTCAATGAGTCAGCGCGTCTGTGCGAGGCGGGCCAAAGAGCCGTCGCGGGGGAGGGCGGTCCACCCCTCCTGTTTGGCGGTCGCCATATGTTCCTGTGGAATGGGTTCGGTCTGATCCGTGGCCGCAGCCCACGCGACAAGAGCGGCCACGACCGCATCAAGCGCATCGTCGCTTTTCTCACATGCGCGTTGTGCGTCAACCGGCCAATCCAGCCAGGTTTTCGTTGCAGTAATCAAGCTGCGCGTCACGACGCATCGTTTTTCCTCGCCCGGCTTCTTCTTATAGCCGGTGGAAGGGAAACCCCAAATATGCAGAGCGGCAGCGGGATATACCTCGACAAAGCGACCGCGGCCGCTACGGTCGATCTGCCCGCTCTCGGAGAGCAGTCGGGCGGCGCGCATGGCCGTAACACCGATCAGGTCCGATGACACGCTCAACGGCCAGCGCTTGATGCGCTCACGCACGACGTGATCCGTCACTCGGTATCTGAGCGAAGCGGTACCGACCGCCGGCCACACGTTCCGACGCTGGTGCGTGTAAATGGCGGCGGCGAATGCGATCGGCCAGCCGAACGGGGCGTCGATGCCAACCTTGTCCGAGCGACCAAACATCTCCAGCAGTATCGCGTCGTCTGCTCCACACCGAAGCTCACGGATGCGGGCCTTCGGCTTAAGCCATTCGATGAGGCAATACGCTGTATTCTCCGGCTGCGCCGCCAAATCGACGCCGAGCGTCGTCGTATGTGGCATTCAGACACCTCCCGAAAGATTGCTTCAGCGACGTGGCGACTACTCTTCCGTTCGTATGGCGCGAAGATGCGTCTGCCTGGAGCAACGCCTAATATACGCGATCTCTACCGTGTCGTCCGAAACGATCCGATAGATAACCCGGTATCTATTCTTTGCTACCAAGAGGGCTCGGTACCCTTCAAAGGCATCGAACATGGCCGGACCCATGAAGGGAAATTCACCGAGGAGTTCCAGCTTATTGATGATCTGGTCTTGGATCGGAGAAGGCAGGGCTTCGAGTTCTTTGACGGCACGGGGAAGAAGTTTAACCTTTCGGTCCACGTCCCCGCTCTTTTCTGGCCCGTCGTGCTTTGAATTCAGCGAGGTTTATACTCTTACCGGCCTGAGAGTCTCGTTCGGCTTCCGCCAGCCGTTCCCGCCAGTCAGGCTGGCTCATCTCCTCTAAGGTCGCAACCATCCCGGCATAATCTTCATAGTTAACAAGCAGGGCCGCCGGCCGGCCTCTTTGCGTGATCACGACAGGGTCCCGTGTCTTTTTCACGCGCTCAACAATTTTCTTGGCTTGACTCTGGAGGTCTGAGATCGGAACGATTGTTTCCATAAGGACATATAGACTTATCTATATAGATAAGTCTATAGCCAAGTAAATGGATATTTTAGGGGGGCGTCGGCAAGGGACTCGGAGCCCCTTGCCGACGCCCGCTACTAGCTCTTGGCCTTCTTCTCGTCGATGCTGTCGAACACCTGCTTGGCGAGCCGCAGGCCGTTGACGCCGACTGGCCAGCCGCCGTAGTGGGCGAGGTGGATCATGATCTCGTTGATCTTGTCCCGGCTGACGCCGATGTTGAGCGCGCCGCGGATGTGGACCTTGAGTTCCGGGTCGCGGCCCAGCACGGTCAGGGCAGCCATGGTGATCATTGAGCGCTCTTGGATGGCCAGGCCGTCCCGGCCCCAAACATCGCCGAACAGATTTTTCACCGTGATATCCAGAAAATCTTCGTGCATGCTGCCCGGTCGGGGTTCCACGCCGAAGAGTTCTTTCATTTTTGCCGCACCCTTTTGATACCGTTCGGACTCTGCCATATTCGCCTCCTTCTGTGTTGTGAGATCCATGCCCCCTACCTTGCCTGGCAGGGGTCCGTTGTCTAGTATCAGACCGGCTGTTCTGTCGTCAAAACCGAAAAAGAGTATCTGATGTCTCTCGAAATTACCGTTCACGAACTCCAGGCCAAACAAAACGCGGGGGAAGACTTCGTGCTGCTCGATGTCCGCGAGGCCGAAGAAGTGGCGCTGGTTCAGCTCCCGCACTCGGTCCATATGCCGATGGGTGATATCCCCAGCCGTTTGCACGAGCTCGACCCTGAGACCGAAATTATAGTCTACTGCCACCACGGAGTGCGGAGTCTGCGGGTTGCCCACTTCCTGCATCAGCACGACTTTGCTCGGGTCGTCAGTCTCGCGGGCGGAATAGACGCCTGGGCCAACGAGATCGAACCGAGTATGGCCCGATACTAAATCCGTATTGAGATAGGAGCGCTATGAGTGAACTGCCCGATCCCCAGACTCCGGGGCCTCTGCACGGTATTCGCGTGGTTGAATGTGGTCACATGGTTGCGGCTGCGTATGCGGGTAAGCTGATGGCCGACCTGGGTGCGGAGGTAATCAAAGTCGAAGAACCGGGCGGCGATCGTGCCCGGCAGCGCGGGCCGTACCCGGAGAATATCCCCCATCCTGAGAAGAGTGGGCTGTTTCTGTATCTGAATACGAATAAGCGGGGGGTGACGCTGGACTTGGAGACGGTAAAAGGCCGGGAGTTGTTCCAGCGGCTGGTCAAAGATGCGGATGTCGTAGTCCATAATTATCATCCCACCCAGCTCGCCTCCCTGGGCCTGGAGTATGAAGCCCTAGCCCAGTACAACCCTAACTTGGTGCTGACCTCGATTTCCCCCTTCGGCCAGACCGGCCCGCACCGGGAGTACACCGCGCATGATTTGACCATGTGGAGTGCGGGCGGCATTGTCTTTCTGGGCGGAGCGGGCGGACGACCGGACCTGCCGCCCCTCAAGGCCGCCGGTCAACAGGCCGGATTCCAGGCTGGGGTCAACGCCGGTATTGCCTCCCTGGGAGCACTGTACGCCCGACTCAGTACTGGCAGAGGCCAGCACATCGATATCTCAGTCCAAGAGTGTCTGGTCGCTATTATGGAGAATAACTATATTGCCTGGCCGTACGATCAGACGACACCGTCGCGACTGGGCTTTCGGTTGATTCCCCAGGATGTCCTGCCCTGCCGCGACGGCTATATTTATGTGCTCGCGGTCGAAGAGCACCAGTGGCAAAACGCGGTTGAGTTGATGGGCAATCCGGACTGGGCGAACACCGAGCTCTTCCAGGGTTTTTTGTCTCGCTCAGTCAACTGGGACGCCCTGAAAGCGCTGCTGGAAGACTGGTTGCAGGACAAGTCGGTCCACGAGGTTTACCACGGGGCGCAGCAACGGCGCGTGCCGTTTGCGCCGGTTTCGACCATGGGCGACCTGCTCAAATCCGAACATCTCAATGCGCGCGGATTTTTTGCCGAGATCGGGCATCCTGAAGCCGGCACTCTCCGCTATCCGGGTGCACCGTTCAAGTTTGCCGCCTCGCCATGGACCCTGCGTAGTCCGGCCCCGTGCCTGGGCCAGCACAACGCGGAAGTCTACTGCGGACAGTTGGGGCTTGCGCCGGAAGAGTTGCAGTCGTTGCAAGCAACGAAGGTGATCTGAGAGCATCAGAAGAAGGTGTGAAGAATGATGTCTGAGCAGTTACCGTTATCAGGTGTTCGTGTCGCCGATTTTACCTGGGTCTGGGCCGGGCCATTCTGTACCTTGCAACTGGCCCATCTGGGAGCCGAGGTCATTCGGATCGAGTCGGAGAGCCGCCTGTGTGTCACGCGCCGTATTCCACCGGTTGCCGATGAGGAGGCCGGGCCGAATCGTTGTGGGTATTTTAATCAGTACAACCAGGGCAAACACTCCATCTGCCTCGATCTGAAGAAGCCGGAAGGACTGGACATCGCAAAAAAGCTGGTGGCGGCCAGCGATATCGTTGCTGAGAATTTTGCCGCGGGCGTGATGGACAGGATGGACCTGGGCTATGACACGCTGAAGGCCATGAAGCCCGATATCATCATGATTGCGCTCTCCGGCTATGGTGCGACCGGGCCGGAAAGCCCGTATGTGTCCTACGGTCCGGCCCAGGTGCCGATGAGCGGGTTGGCCTCTATGACGGGCTTTCCTGACTTCCCCCCGATGAGCGTCGGGTTTTCCTATGGCGACCCGAACGGTGGGTTGCACGGCGCTTTTGCGGTGCTGGCCGCGCTGATGCACCGTGCCCGCACCGGGGAGGGGCAGTATATTGACTTGTCGCAGTGGGAGACTTCGGTGGCTCTGGTGGGCGAAGGGATCATGGCTCAGGAAATGAACGGCGCCGCGCCGCAGCGGATGGGCAACCGTGACCCGTATATGGCTCCGCACGGTCTGTTCCGCTGTCAGGGGGAAGACCGTTGGGTCAGTATTGTGGTGGCAGACGACGCCGAGTGGCAGCAGCTATGCGCCGCTATGGGGAAAACAGACCTGGCCAAGGATGCTCGTTTTGCGACGCTGGCAGACCGGAAGGACAATGAAGACGCCCTCGAGGCCGCGGTCACGGACTGGACGACAACATTGTCCGCGGAAGAGGTCACCCGCACGCTCCAGGCGACGGGTCTGGCCGCCTTTCCTGCCATAACCAATAAGGAACTGGCCGAAGACGAGCACCTGCACTCTCGGCCCTTCTTTACCAGGCTTGAGCATCCGGAGGTCGGCGTGCGGCAACATGCCGGCGTGCCGTGGAATTTCTCGGACACTCCGTGTCAGGTCCGTCGGCCCGCGCCCTGTCTGGGCCAGGATACCGAGGACGTTTTACAGCGTGTGTTGGGCTATTCGGCAGACGAAGTCGCCGCCCTCAAGGACAACGAGGTCTTAACCTGAGGACGGCTGGCCCTTCTGAAAAATAATTCCATGCGCTTGTCCCTCCGTTTTCTCCCTTTGCTGGTTGGGATTCTCCTGCTGCACGGCGGCGCGGCAGGTCCGGCCCACGCCCAGCTCGGCGGTATGGTCATGGAGCTGTATGGGACGGTCAGCCTGGCGCCGGGTCATCAGGTCGTGACGCTGGCCGTGGGCAAAGGAGAGACGCTGCGTTTTCGGATCCGGGATGTGGAGAGCCGTCATGCCGATTTCTCGGTCGTCAACTTTCTGTCCGAAATTCGTCAGCGCGAGCCGAGTCTGTATATCAAGGGGCCGGCGCATTATGTGGACCTGTTGCGCAAGGAAGAGCCCGAAAAACGTCTGCTCAAACTCACCGGTGCATACTATCCGAGCGCCCGGAATTTCGTGCTGAGCCGGGTGCGGCCGGTCCGGCCGGGCGAGCAAAACGAGCGACGCTTCTAACTCCCGGTATCAAAGGACTGCACGATATCAGCGAGATAGAGAAGCGCGGCATTTCCTGTCTGCTATACCACTGATGAAGGAGGACGGCAGGATGAGCGAAAAAAAGAAAGCGATTGTGGTCGGGGTTGGAGCAGAGGTCGGGGTTGGTGGGGCTGTCTGCCACCGCCTGGCACGTGAGGGCCTGCATGTGTTTATTGCCGGGCGCACCCAGGAAAAGCTGGAGCATCTCGTGCGGAGCATTCAGACCAAGGGCGGAACCGCGACCGGGGTGGTGACGGATACCACGCGCGAGCCCGATGTCCTTCGTTTGTTTGAGAGTGCTGAAAACGAGGGTGACGGCGTGCTGGACTGCGTGGTGTATAACGCGGGCAATAATTTCCCCAAGCCACTGCTGGAGACCGAAGCCGAGTTCTTTGAGCAGGTCTGGCGAGTGGGCTGTCTGGGCGGCTTTCTGGTCGGCCGGGAAGCTGGCCGGCGTATGATTCCCCGCGGTCGGGGAACCATTATTTTTAGCGGCGCGACCGCCTCGATTAAGGGTCGACCGCCGTTCGGTTCATTTGCCTCAGCCAAAGCGGCCCTGCGCTCGCTGTCGCAAACCATGGCGCGCGACTGGGGACCGCAGGGGATACACGTAGCGCATGTGATTATCGACGGTGGTATCAACGGCGACCTGCTGAACACCCGCCGCCCACAGCTCAAAGAGCAGCGTGGAGAAGACGGTCTGCTGGATGTGGATGCCATTGCCGATACCTATTGGCATCTCTATACCCAGGATAAAACCGCCTGGGCCCAGGAAATCGATCTGCGACCGTATAAAGAGACATTTTAAGCCTGGGTCCGGGGAGGACCGAAAGAAGAGGGGCGTATGGATTTTGGCTTACTGTTGCCGTTTCGGAATCCGAAACAATGGGAAGTGCCGTTTCCGCAACTCTACGAGGAGCATATCGAGCAAGCGGTCCTGGCCGAGGAGTTGGGCTACGATCATATCTGGACGACCGAGCACCATTTTGCGGACGACGCCTGGTCGCCCTCCCTGCTGCCGATCCTGTCCGCCATGGCCATGAAAACCAGCAGGATTCGACTCGGGACCTATATTATCATCCTGCCCCTGCATAACCCGGTGCGGGTCGCGGAAGATGCCGCGACCGTTGACATTCTCTCCAACGGCCGGCTCGACCTGGGTCTCGGCCAGGGCTACTGGCTGAGCGAGTTCGCCAGTTTTGGGATTCCGCGCAAAGAGCGTGCGGCGCGGCTCGAAGAAGGAACCGAGATCATCCGGCGCTGCTTTACCGAGGACAGCTTCTCTTATGAAGGCAAGCACTACCATCTGCGCGAAGTGATCCTGGCTCCCAAGCCCGTCCAAAAACCCCACCCGCCGATCTGGATTGCGGCGATGGCGGAAAAATCGGTCGCCCGGGCCGCGCGGCTGGGCTATCACCTGGGCGGCAGCGGTGGGGCTGATTTGCAGCAGATGTATGATGCCGGGCTTCAGCAGTATGGCCGTAATACGGACGACTATCACATTGCCCAACTGCGGGCGGTCTATGTGGCCGAGAGCCGAGAACAAGCCTGGGACGACGTGGAACCGCATCTGCACTATATGATGAGTTCCTATGACCGGCGCTTCAAGGAGGCTGACGACCTGCCCTGGAGTGACTCGGTCATGTCCACCCCCACGGTGCCACCGGTAGGCGA
This sequence comes from Desulfurellaceae bacterium bin18, assembly GCA_002238415.1. Classification (GTDB taxonomy): domain Bacteria; phylum Desulfobacterota; class Binatia; order Bin18; family Bin18; genus Bin18. The sequence goes on from MPMI01000001.1 coordinate 185,798, forward strand.
GCTGCGCCACGTCAAGGACCTGTCCTTTTTCCAAGCGCCGCTCATCATCGGCACCCCGGATGATGCCCTTCAGGAGATCGAGCGCTACAGCGCGGAAACGCGCGTTACCCATCTGGTGATGTGGATGCAGATGGCCGGACTCGATCCGAAGAAATCACAGCGGTCAATGGAGCTGTTTGCCAAAGAAGTCATGCCGCATTTCCGGTAGGAGGAGGCCCTCTTATGCCGTCCACCGCACGTGTTGCTGGTATATGTGATCCGGCATTCAATGCCGTCCGTGAAGCGCTTGAGCAAAACCTGACCGATGGCAATGAGATTGGCGAGTGTGTCGCCGTTGTTGTGCATGGGAAGACGGTTGTTGATTTGTGGGGTGGGTATAAGGATAGGGCACGGACGCAGCCTTGGGAGCGCGATACGCTCGTATGCATGTTCTCGGTCGGAAAGCCGCTCTCCATCCTGCCGGTGTTGATCCTCGCAGATCAGGGTCGGATTGACCTTGACGGACCCGTCTCCCGCTACTGGCCGGAGTTTGGCCAAGCCGGGAAAGAGCACCTTACCGTCAGTCAGGTGATTTCTCATCAGGCGGCTATTCCTGGTGCGCTCAAGGCTCGAAAAGGCGATGCCTACCATTGGGGAAACATGGTCCGGGCTATCGAGGAACAAGAACCGTTATGGGAGCCTGGGACGAACGGATGCTATCATACGGTGAGCCTGGGCTATCTGACTGGCGAGTTGGTGCGACGCGTTACTGGAAGAACCATCGGCCAATTCTGGCGCGAAGAAATAGGTATGCCGCTCAACATCGACTATCATTTTGGTCTGTCCGCGGCGGATCAGCAGCGCTGTGCGGAAATATACGAAGCCCCTCACGGACCGTTTATGGATGCGATCCGGGATACGAACACCCTCCTCGGCAAATGCTGGGTTCCATTGCCGCTACAGGACCACGAAGAGAATTTTAACAGCGAATTGTATCGGGCTGCGGAGATGCCGTCTTTTAACGGTCAGGGTGTCGCCCGTGGTGTTGCCCGGTTATTTTGCCTCTTGGCCTGCGGGGGTGAACTTGAGGGCAGGCGTCTGCTCAGTCAGACTTTGGTTGACCATGCCATGACCGAGGCGTGGTATCAGACCGACGCGCTTGGGCTGACGTGTCGGATGTCGAACGGTGGCTTTATGCTGCGCAACCCCGAATTAACCGCGTATAATCACAATCCCAGATCGTTTGGACATCTGGGTCTGGGTGGAGCCATCGCCTTTGGTGACCCGGACGCCAAACTGGGCTTTAGCTTTTGTGGTAATCGCATGGCGCCAATAGGTGATCTTGGACCGTATGCGAGCCGGTTGCTCCAGGCGACAGAGTCCTCACTGTAGGCCCGAAGTCCGTTCGTTCCTCATCAGCAGCCCGGACGATGGTCATGCCGCATCTTCGGTAAGCGGGCGAGATGGGAGAACGGGTAGGTATCAAAGCCATCTCTTGGTATGCTGTAGGTGGAGGGTCCGATGACGAGTGTCCCAACATGTGGGCAGAGTCCGCCGCTGGTGCTGCATACGCGCCCGGCAATCGACATGAGCCCTGAGCAATTCTATGAGTTCTGCTTGATTAACCGCGAGTGGCGCATTGAGCGGACCGCTGAGGGAGACCTGCGGATTATGGCACCAGCCGGAGGAGGAACGGGCAGTCGGAATGCGATCATCACGTCAATGCTCACAACCTGGGCGTTGCAAGACGGAACGGGCGTCGCCTTTGACTCTTCTACCGGATTTACCCTGCCCAACGGGGCAACCCGTTCCCCTGATGCCGCCTGGGTGCAACGCGCCCATCTGGCAGTATTGACCGCCGAACAAAAAGAGAAATTCCTGCCCCTCTGCCCTGACTTCGTGATTGAATTACGCTCCCCATCCGATGACCTCGGGAGTGTGCAGGAAAAGATGCAGGAATACCTAGATAATGGGATGCAGTTGGGCTGGCTGATTGATCCCTCCACACGACAGGTCTACGTCTACCGTTCGTCTGCCGCAGTTGACCGTGTGGACGATCCCCCCCGCGTATTAGGAGACCCCGAACTCCCCGGCTTCGTGCTGGAGACGACACATATCTGGGAACCTCCGTTTTGAGGCAGGGCGAGTCCACAAGGCCCACCATTCTCTCCTTTACAACTCCGGGTGCTGCTTATGCCACTCGGTGGCCTGTTCATACGCATGGCCAACCTGACAGATCGTCTGCTCGTCAAATGGCTTGCCGGCAATCTGAAGACCGACAGGTAAACCATCCGTATCAAAGCCGCACGGCACCTGAATGGCCGGCAGGCCGGTGAAATTGAAAATCGGCGTATAGACGCTGAAGTCCGCGGAAACGATGCTCAGACCGGGCGAGCCTTCGGCAATGGGGTTCACCTGAAAGCCGGCGGTGGGCAGCATCAGGACATCGACGCTGGTGTCGAGGGCGTTGAGGAGATCGTCCCGCACCTGGGCGCGGACCTGGGCACCCATCATATATTGCGCACCACTGACCAGGAGACCGTAGGCCACAAAAAGCTTGGCATGGGGATTATATTTCTCTCCGCAGTTGCGCACATTGTCCACGTGGATGGCAGCGCACTCGGAAAATAATCCCGGCCACTCAATGGCCTGGAGTTGGCTCAGCGTAATGGAAGGCACGTCGACAATTTCTGCTCCGAGGCGCTCGAATTGTTGTACCGCCTGGTTATAAGGTCCGAGCAGCTTGGGGTCACAGTTGTCTTCATAAATGGAGCGCAGCAGCCCAATCCGCATACCCGTAATGTCCTGACCGATTTTCTCGGTAAAGTCCGGCACAGGTGTATTTGCCGAGGCTGGGTCCAACGGGTCATAGCCGGCACAGCCTTGCAGCATCAGGGCCGCGTCGGTCACGGTTCGGGCGAGCGGGCCGGTATGGTCGAGGCTCCACGAGAGCGGATACACGCCCGCTCGACTGACACGCCCATAGGTGGCTTTGAGTCCGACAATGCCACAGCACTGGGCCGGCCAGCGAATGGAACCGCCCGTACACGAGCCCATCCCGGCATAGGCCATTCCGGCGGCAGTAGAAGCCGCGGTGCCACTGCTCGACCCGCCGGCGTCATGGGCCAGGTTCCAGGGATTATGCGTGGGCTGGTAATAGGACTGCTTGGTGGGAAAGCCATAGGCAAACTCATAGGTCGCGGTCTTGCCCAGGACCAGTGCGCCGGCTTCCTTGAGTTTTGCCACAGAGGTGCAGTCCTTCTCGGCGACATAGTGCTCCAGCGATTGGGAGCCGCAGGTGGTTGGACCGCATTCGTAGATGTCTTTGATGCCGATGGGGACGCCGTGCAGTGGGCCACGATAGGCCCCGCGCTGAATCTCGGCCTCAGCAGCCCGGGCCGCTTCCATCACCTCATCTCTGAAAACCGCATTAAAGGCATGGAGCTGAGGTTCGAGTTGCTCCACTCGATCCAGCATGGCCTGGGTGACCTCGACCGGGGAGACGTCTTTTCGCTGAATGTTCCCGGCCAATTCCTCAATCGGCATATAGGAGAGTTCTCGGGCAGCCGTCATGATGCTCCCCCTTTCTTATCGAGCGCGTGTACCAGCACAGGCTCGCTCTCCGGCATGCTCATGCCCTCAACCAGTTGGCGGGACTGCCGCATATCTTCCACGATCCGCTGCCAGCGTAAGAGGTTTTCATACGGGATCACCAATTTATCGAGTTCGGCATCCGTCAGCTCAAGATCCCATTCGGCGAGTTTGGCTGCAATGAGGGCTTTGGCGTCCATGTCCTTCTCCTATTTCAGCTCCGTTTCCACAAAGACGAACTCGTAGTCGTTGGCGTTAATCACATCGTGTTCGACTCCGACATTCCGAAAATAAGGGACGCCCTGGGTCAACTCGGCTTCGTGGTCGCCGTCCGGGGCTTTCAATAACAATGTCCCTGTGGTCATGGGCACGACCACATAGTCGTACTCGTGCCGATGGTAGCCGGTGGCCGCCCCTGGAGCAAAACGCCATTCCGTTACGCGTACGCGTTCATTCTCGATGAGGACGGTTGAGCGAGCTTGCTCTTGCGACATACAACCCTCCTTCCCTGTTGCTGTGGAAAGAGCGTAGCGCAAGAATTTTGAGATGCAACAGACCTACGAACGATCAACAGCTACCCACTCACGCTGCATCCGGTCCGGGTGGAGGCCCAGGCGTGGCTTCCGCTCGGGAATAATCTGATAACAGGTGGACTGAACGGTCCCGAGTCCACGGACCGTCTTATACCCGGCTGACTGCTGCCAGCGCTGGCAATCTGTGGTGCTACCCCAAGAGCTGAGCAGGACGTAGTGCACGGGTGCGTGCTGCGGAACAATGCCGCCGAGTTGGGTAAAGACGTAGGGGGTATGGATACGCTCGTTCTTGAGTGCCTCATAGGGCAGGATACCAAAGCTCGAAATATCCGAGAGCGCGACAGTGACCTGACCGGACTCCGTGTCTGAAAGCGGTGTATCCCGGAGCAGCATGGTTTCATTCAGGATGGTCCCGGTCGCTTCCTCGTTGTCCGCCAGTATCCGTCCCTTGCGGATGTAATAGGCCGTCCACCATTTTTCTCGGGCTTCATCCTGCACCTTCACATGCTCACGCTCGCGCTGCCAGTCTTCCATAGCTTCAAGCGTGTCAAATTTGGCAAAGAAGAGCCACCAGGAAGTTCCCGCAATCGGTCCGCCATAGGTTTCCCGAAAGCCCCCCTGCGCTATGGCATGGGGCATGAACTGTTCATGGCGTTTGATGTAGGCGTCCAGGAGTTCCGGGCGTGGACGAAAGCCGCCTTCGGCAATGTGTAAGGTAGATGGTAAATCCTCAGCCATGGCATCCTCCCTTCTTCAGCACAAGGAGCGCTGGGGCGAGTGTACTCAGTTGCGATTTGAGAGGCAAGTTTGCGAGTGGGAATATCTCATCCCCTCTTGGGAAGGGTGCCGCAACGCGGCGGGGTGGGTTTCAGCCGGTTGAGTAGGCTGTGTCAGGGCGGGGAGGGCCAGACCGGAGGAATCCACCCCGGCCCTTCGGGCCACCCCTCCAAGGAGAGGAGTGGGTATGGAAGGCTTTTGTCCGGCGCGGCAAAGTGCTATGCGGCAGGGGAGGAGGACCCTATGCCAACATCAAAGTCTGCCGCAATCCGCGCCAAGCTGGATCACCCGGTTATTGATTCAGATGGCCATATGATCGAATTTGAACCCGGCTTTCTCGACTATCTCAAGCGAGAGGGCGGAGCCTCCATGGTCAAGCGCTTTCTCTCGCCCGAGCGCAACTCTGGAGGCTGGGGCCGCTTGTTCCGCTGGTATGGGCTGTCGCCTGAAGAGCGGCTGGACCAACGTGCGACGCGCTCGCCGTGGTGGCCGTTGCCGACCAAGAACACCTTGGACCGCGCAACTGCCATGTTGCCCAAGTTGCTGTCCGAACGGATGGACGCCATCGGCCTGGATTTCACCGTTCTCTATCCGACGCTGGGCCTCCAGTTCCCGCATATTGAAAACACCGAAATACGCCGGGCAAGCTGCCGGGCGCTCAATACCTTTCATGCCGAGTATTTCCGCGAGTATGCCAGCCGGATGACCCCGGCGGCCGTCATTCCCATGCACACGCCGCAGGAGGCGATTGAAGAGCTTGAGTTTGTGGTCAACGAACTCGGTCTCAAGGCGGTGATGATGGCCGGGCATGTGCAGCGTCCCATTCCGGTTGTCGAACGTGCCGCCCCGGAGGTTGCCGAGCACGCGTTTTGGCTGGACACCTTCTGTCTGGACAGCGCGTATGACTACGACCCGGTCTGGGCGCGTTGTGTCGAGCTGAAGATCGCGCCGACCTTTCACTCGCCGGCCATGGGCTGGGGCAGCCGAACCTCCATCTCGAACTATATGTATAACCACATCGGACATTTTGCCGCCTCGGGCGAGGCGCTGTGTAAAGCCATGTTCATGAGCGGCGTCACGCGGCGCTTTCCGACGCTTAAGTTCGGCTTCCTGGAAAGTGGGGTCGGCTGGGCGTGTAATCTGTATGCCGATATGATCGGCCACTGGGAGAAGCGCAACGGGAAGAAGATGGACAACTACGACCCGGCCAATCTGAACCCCGAGCAATTGCTCGATCTGTATCAACGCTATGGCGGCAAATGGGCCGAGGAGTATCCCGGCCGTCTGATCGATGGAAAAAACCTGATGGGCGGGACGCGGGAAGATCCGAACACGCTGGATGACTGGGCGCGCTGCGGTATTGAAACAGCCGAGGACATCAAAGATCTGTTTGTCCACAATTTCTATTTCGGTTGCGAAGCCGACGACCCCATGAATGCCACTGCGTTTAATGCTCGTCTGAATCCGTTTGGCGCTCGTCTCAAGGCTATTTTCAGTTCGGACATCGGTCACTGGGATGTGCCTGACATGGAAGAAGTCCTGGAAGAAGCCCACGAGTTAGTCGAGCACGAAGTGATCTCCGCAGATGACTTTCGGGATTTTGTCTTTACTAATCCGACCACGCTGTGGACGGGGACTAATCCTGACTTTTTCAAAGGCACGGTGGTGGAGAAGGCGGTGGACAAGCTGCTGGCTCAAGAGACCGCGTAACTGCGCGGGATAATAGAGGAGTGCCATGGCCTACGAGCTGTTGATCAAAAACGGAACCGTTGTGGATGGCACGGGTGTGGCCCGCTATCAGGCCGATATTGGGGTGGCGCAGGGCCGGATTGTTGAAATAGCTCAAACCGGAACGCTCGGTGGGAGTGCCAGCCGCGTTATTGATGCGTCCGACCTGATTGTTGCCCCTGGCTTTATTGATCCCCACACCCACTACGACGCCCAGGTCTGCTGGGACCCGCTGATTTCCTGTTCTTCGTGGAATGGGGTGACGAGTGTAGTGATGGGCAATTGCGGGGTAGGGCTTGCGCCGTGTCTGCCCGATAAGCGGGAAGTGCTGGCCTGGGATTTGGTCAATGTGGAGGGGATGTCCTTTGAGGTGTTGTCACAGGGCGTGACCTGGGAGTGGGAGAGCCTGGCGGATTTCATGGTCGCCCCGTTTCGGACGGGTATGGGCATCAATCTCGGTTTTTTGGTGCCGCTGTCGCCGATTCGATCCTATGTCATTGGGGAAGCCGCCCAAGAACGCGGGGCAACGCCTGAAGAGACCCTGCGGATTGCGACCCTCCTGCGAGAAGGCGTCCAGGCCGGGGCGCTCGGTTTTTCCACCACCGTGGCTACGCAACACGTAGGCTTCAAGGGCCGCCCCCTGGCGTGTCGTCTCGCCAGTCGGGACGAGCTGCGGGCCTATGCTCAGGTGCTGCGCGACCTCGGGCAAGGCGCGATTGAGGTGAACCTGGGTGGTGCCGGGTCATCCATCCTGCCCTCGGGCAGTCCCGAGCTGATTGATTTCCTGCTGGTCGAAAGCCAGCGTCCGGTCACCTGGCTGTCGGTGCAAACGCGGAGCGACCAGCCAACCGCCCACCGCGAACTGCTGACCAACACCGACGGGCTGATTAAACGGGGAGGCATTCCCCAGGCGAGCTGCCAACCTACAGAGCTACAGTTCAATCTGCGCAACCCCTTCATCTTGGGCGCGTATGACGTGTGTCACTCATTGTTTAATTGTAGCGCTGAGGAACAGGCGCGGATCTATGCTGATCCGACATTTCGGGCCGAGTTCCGAGCGGCGTGCGCGGCAACGCCCAAAGCCTTCAGTGGCCAGTGGCAGCAGACGCAGGTGTGCAAGGTCGGCAAACCCGCGCATCAGGCCTGGCTGGGGAAAAGCATTGCGGAACTGAGTCAGCAGGCTGGCACGGAGCCCTTTGACACCTTTTTCGATCTGGCCCTGGCTGACGATTTGGCGACCGAGTTCTCCCTGGCCATGCTGAATTTCGATCTCGACTTGGTTGAGGAAGTCATTACGGACCCGCGCGTATTGATCGGCCTGTCGGACGGCGGAGCGCATGTCGATATGCTGTGTAACGCCGGCTATCCGACCTATCTGCTCGGCACCTGGGTGCGCAGGCGTCAGGCCATGAGTCTGGAACGAGCGGTGCAGCGCATCACCTCCGAACCTGCCCGGTTTTTTGGGGTGTTGGATCGGGGTGTGATTGCAACCGGTAAAGCCGCAGACTTGGTGGTCTTCGATCCCGACACGGTTGATGCTGGGGAAAAAGTGATGCTGAACGATCTGCCGGGGGGAGAGCGACGCTTCGTGCAACGCGCCGAGGGCATATACGCTGTCGTCGTGAACGGGGAGATCGTGCTCACTCACGGCGAGCACTCCGGAGCGCTGCCGGGGCAGATGGTGCGCGCGGGTTGAGAGCGCGTTGCCCGACGATTAATCGTCAGCGCGCGGTAAGGAGGATGCATGAAATTCGCTATTCTCTATAACACCGACTATTACCCTGACATCCACGGCTCGGCTGAGCAGTATTACAACCAGATTCTTGAACAGGTCGAATTGGAAGAAGAACTCGGCTTTGACGCGGTCTGGTTTGGCGAGCACCATTACTCGGGCTATTCGTTCGGGTCGCCGCCTGTCATCGCCATGGCGGCCGCCGGCCGGACCAAACGCATTCGACTCGGGACTGGCATCTCCCTGGTACCGCTTAATAACCCTATCCGGCTGGCCGAAGAGTATGCCATGCTGGATGTGCTCTCCGGTGGCCGCCTGGAGTACGGCATCGGCAGAGGCTTTCTGAAATATTCGCATAAAATTTTTGGGGTAGACGAAGCGGAAAATACCGAACGCTATCACGAGGGGACGGATATTATCTGTACAGCCTGGACGAGTGCGCAGCCCTTCTCGTATCGCGGTAAGTTCTGGGAGCTTGAAGACTACACATTTTTTCCCAGTCCACTGCAAAAGCCCCATCCGCCTATCTATGCTTCCGGAGCGATTACGCCCGAGAGTTATCAGTGGGCCGGTCAGCGGGGCTTTCATCTGGCGACCGCTTTTTTCTTACCCAATCAAGAGCACGTCCAGGAGTGCATCGGCCTCTACCGTCAAGCGCTTCGGGAAAACGGCCATGAGCCGACAGACCACGATATCGCCGGCGTGTATCAAATGTATTGCGGCGAGTCGAACGAAGAAGCCCGGCGCAACGGCGGTCAGCACGCGCTGACGTATTACGCCTTCTTTGGGGCCCTGGCCCAGCGTGGCGCCTTAACCTCTCAGTCATTTACCTACCACAAAGGGACGATCTCGCATCTCTTTGCCGGGCTGACCTTCGAGGATCTGGACAAGCGCAACCTCGTCCTGGTTGGTGACCCGGAAAATCTGATTGAGCGTATCCGCTGGGCCAAAGAATTCTACGGCACGAATTATCTGATTCTTGAAATCGCCCAGGGCGGCATGAAGCACGAACACGTCGTGCCCTCGCTCGAACGCTTTGCCAAATATGTCATGCCCGCATTTCGGGATGAAGCGTGAGGTTCCCCCTCCAACCTGTCTCTTGCCATATGTCCCTAAAATATGAAAGAGTCAGTGCAGCCGCCTGCTACCGGTGACAGGCGGGTCAATCTCAAACCGTAGAACGAGAAAAAAGGGAGGACTGCATATGCATATTATGTCTTTCTCGGAACGTGAATACGTCGATGTCTCCGAGGATGCGATTATCGAAAACGGGAGTAGCTATTTTGGTCTCCCGAACACCATGTTTAACCCCGACCGAGGCGGCCAGCTCATGAATGAGTATCTGGACGAGCGGGTCTATGCCGAAGAGTTGGGCTTTGATGGCGTCATGCTCAACGAGCACCACCAGACCCCGTTTTGTGGTGGTGGGGTCATGGATGTGGAAGCCGCCATTCTGGCCCGTATCACCAAGCGGGTGAAAATTGTCCTGCTCGGCAACCCACTCCCGGTGGGCGATCCGCTGCGACTGGCCGAAGAGTTGGCCACGATTGATATGATTTCCGGTGGCCGTCTGGTACCGGGTTGGGTGCGTGGCGCGGGCACGGAACAACTCGCCAATAACATCAACCCGGCCTACAATCGGGAGCGCTTTAACGAAGCCCATGAATTCATCCAACAGGCCTGGACCAAACCGGGGCCGTGGCGTTATGAGGGTAAACACTATCATTACCGGAACGTGAATCCCTGGCAGCTGCCGGTGCAGAAGCCGGTGCCGCAACAATGGATTCCGGGGCTGATCAGCCCGGAAACCGTCATTTGGAGTGCCAAACACCGCTATCCCTATGTGGCGCTGGGCACCAATGTCGAAGCCACGGTCGAGATGGTGAATCTGTACGCCGATGTCGCCGAGCAGGAAGGCTATCAGGCCGGGCCGGAAAACTTCGGCTATCTGCAGAACGTGTGTGTGGCAGAGACAGAGGAGAAGGCGCATGAGTTGGCCAGGGGCTTTGTCTTTGGTGGCGGATTCGGTTCGTTTGCCCGCGCCGAATGGATGTTCCCCCCGGGCTACAACTCCAAGGCCGCGACCAAGCGTCTGGCGCAAGCCCTGACCGACCCGCGTACCGGCGCCGAAATCATCAAGCATACGCAGGGTGAGATTGACGTCGAAGAAATCAAGCGAAGTATTGACGCGGGTTTCCAGGCCTCGCTTGACAGCGATCTGATTATGGCCGGCACACCGGAGACGGTGATGAAAAAGATTCGGAAAATGTGCGAAACACTCCGACCCGGCATCATGGGCCTGTGGTATCACCACGGCCCGATGGATTTTGAGCAGCGTAAAACCTGCTTGCGTCTGCTGGGCCAGGAAGTCCTGCCGGCCATGCGTGAAATGGCCAAGGAACTCGACCTGCCTGGGCCGTTTGAGATGGCGCCAGGTTCGCGTCCGCTGCCGGCCTCCGGCAAACGCGAACAGATCGTGCCCGATATCGCCGCGGCCTAATGCGTGGCTCAGGTTAAGCAAGGAAACAGGGGTGGTCCTACGGACCGCCCCTGTCACCCGCCTCCGCGCTCACGATTGAGGCTATCCTCATGAGCCCCGGTCACGACCACCACGTCGATCACCTGTACGCCCGCACGACCGACGAAGCGCAGGCAGTCATCAGCTAAGAGACAGCGTTGACAGCCGGGCTTTTAGTGAAAGTCCATGACGTTGTGATAATAATCCCAATAGCCACGGATGGCGCTCTCGGTTAAGAGGTTTTCCTGATTTTCTCTCCCCGTCCCACCGAAGGCGAGTAGGGAGCATTCGTCCTTTTCCTGGGCGATAGCTTGCTGGACCAACTCGGTGGCATAGCCGTCTTCCATGGAAATATAGCCGGCCGGACCGACCAGATTGGCCTGCTTGATGCGGATGTTACGGATTTCTTCGTCATCATCTTCATAGCCAAAGAAGGTAAACAGCAGTTCAAACTGATCCGGCTCCTTGGGCAGGATATGTCGGGTCGCCAGCGTATTTTGAATCTGCTGGACAACCAGGCAGGGAAAAATCATCTGAATGTGGTTGGTTAATTCCAGCTCGAATTCCTTGCGTGAGGTGAGGAGTGAAGGGTCGGCTAAAGTGTAGTCCGTTTGGTAACTGCGGATGTTCTTGCCGGTGTAGGCGGCCCGCTCTTCCTGCTCCGTCTTTTTATACGCGCGCAGCATGCTGTGGCGGCCCGCCTCGTCCATAATCACACCGCCTCCTTGGGATGAACGATAGATACCAAAAGTGGTGTGAAACAGATGCAGCAGACTGGCGTGATAGGGGTCCTTCACATTCTCCGAGTAGAGTTTCCAGTTGGCATGAACGAATTGACGGGCGTAGCCCAATACCTGGACCGGTCGGTTAAAGACGCGGTCGAGCCAGGGCCGCATGGCCGGACCTATATAGTCGGCCAGCGGTTCAGCCTCGGAAGAAAAGGAAGCGAAGATCAGCCCGTTATAGGTATCCACGCGCAGTTTCTGGAGGGAGTGCTGCGCGAGATCAAAGTCGGCCGGGTACCCGCCCTGACGGCGAATACCGGTGCGAAACGGGACGCCAATCAGATCGCCCCGCTGGTTATAACTCCACTGGTGGTAGATACAGGTATGGGTTGCCCGGTTACCCCGAGACTCGCGACACACCAGCGCCCCGCGATGAGCGCACCGATTCACAAAGGCGTGCAGTTTGCCTGCTTTGTCACGCGAGACAACGATGGGTGTGTCGCCGACAAAGGTTGAGCGAAAATCTCCGGGATTAGCGACCTCAGCTTCGAGACCCACATAGCTCCAGATCGGCCCTCTGAAGATGCGTTCTTGTTCACGATGGTACACGGCAGGGTCGCAAAAGACCTGATATGGGACTGAGGTCAGACCTGCTGTCGTTGGCCAACTCAACTCGACGGGCGCATTGTCCATGGGTGAAAGGCTCATCTGAGCACCTCCTTGATAAGCACTTTTCTCCTCCCACCTCCTTTCCCTAGTAGACACCGGTTTGTATCGATTGACAAGCCATATTTGAGGCGCGTATACGAGGAGCAGGGGTGCTGTCCCAACAGGCTCTAAGAGAAAAGGGAGGACCTATGAGTGCGCAAAGCTTGAACATCATGCTGGTTGACCTGTTTCGATCTGAGACGGAGTTGGCCCAGTACCAGAAAGACCCCGAAGTGATTCTGGCAAACTACGATGTGACGGACGAAGAGCGGACGCGGCTCAAAGACCCAGACTGGGGATGGCTTTATACCCACGGGATTCATCCCTACATTCTGGTCCAGTTTGCCTTAGCCATGGGGGTAGAGATCCCGCAGTATGTGCAGCAGGTGAAAGCAGCGGCAGGGTAGAGTAGCCAACCCGGATACCCATAAGACAATAAAAAAGGAGAACCAAATGGCAGACATCGTTGCAGCCATGTCGTCAGTTCACAGTCCCCTGATGATGAGTGCGCCCCAGATGGCGGATGAGGCCACGTGGGGGAGGATCAATACGGGCTTCGATACCCTCCGGGAAACCTTTACCTCTGCCGGAGCCGATACGATCATCGTTATCTCCGACGAACATTTTAATGCGCTTGACCCGCGCCGCTATCCGTCGTTTGGCGTGGTGACGGCTGAAACGAGCGTTGGTCCGGTCGAAAACTGGCTCGGTGTTCCCTGCAATAGTATCTCGGTCAGATTTGAGCCGGAGCTGGCTGAAGCCGTCCTCGACGAAGGGGTGCGCGAGGGCTTCGATTTGACGCGGATTGGCGAAGTCGGTTTAGACCATGGATTTCTCACCTGCCTGAACTTTCTCACCCCGCAGTGGGACATGTCCTATCTGTGGCTGATCCAGAACTGTGTCCTGCCACCCCTGCCGAGCCTGAAGCGGTGTTATGATTTCGGGCGGATGGTCGGGCAGGCTATCCGGTCGTGGGACAGTTCCCGCCGGGTGGCTCTACTCGGTACGGGTGGATTGTCGCATGCGGTTGGTACGCCGGATATGGGTAAGGTTGACCCACAGTTCGATCAAAAATTCCTCGACCTGCTGTGCCAACAGGACCCGGCCATGCTCGATATCACGGATGCGGAGATTGATGCGGTCGGCAACGGTACGCATGAGATCCGGAACTGGATTGCGGTGGCCGGTGCAGTCGAAGGCGCAAAGGGCGAAGTCGTCATGTATGAAGAAGGAACCATGGTCGTAGGCTTCGGCATGATGCAGTTCCAACTGTAAAGCTCATTTCGCGAAGAGGAAACGTCTCCAGCATCTCGTCGCTATGGAAGGAGACGTTTCCTCTTTAGTTCGGATGAGTGGAGCCAGGCCGCGTGGAACGCTGGCTGTCCTGGGGGTGGGCATCCTCGCCATTTCGACTGCCGCGCCGCTGATAAAGCTCGTCCCCGACGTCCCGCCACTCGTGGTAGCCGCCTTTCGGCTCGGTCTCGCCGCGCTGATATTCACCCCGCTGAGTCTCGTCCGGCTCCGAACCGCCGGGGGCTCGCTCTCAGTTCCTGACCTGCGGGTGGTGAGTGTGGCCGGTCTGTGTCTGGCACTCCACTTTGCCGCCTGGATTGCCTCGCTGCGCTACACGTCTGTGGCGAGTTCCGTGGCACTGGTGACCATGAACCCGCTCCTGCTCGCCATCGCCGGCTATCTCATCTGGCGAGAACGACTCGCCCGGCGGCAGTGGTGTGGGATTGGCTTGGCATTACTCGGCAGCCTGTGTATAGGCTGGAACGATTTTCAGCAGGCAGGGCCGGCCATGGCGTCCGCGCTGTATGGCGATGTCTTAGCCGTATGCGGTGCCGTCATGATCTCTGCCTATCTGCTGTGTGGGCGCGCGGCTCGACCGCGTCTCGGCTTGAGCGTGTATGTCGGACTGGTCTATGGATGTGCGGCAGTTATCCTGCTTGCCGGCTGTTTTATCTTCCAACTGCCGCTGCTGGGATATGCCCCACGAGTCTACCTCGTCCTGGTCCTGCTTGCCCTTATCCCTCAAGTGTTGGGTCATACCATTCTGAACTGGGCGCTGGCCTATATGTCTCCGACACTGGTCGCACTGGCGATTCTTGGCGAACCGCTTGGAGCCGCCCTGTTGGCCTGGATATTTCTCGACGAGTCGGTGGGCCTGCTCCAAGGGATAGGGGCGATGGGCCTGCTGACGGGGATTGTGCTGGGACAGCAACGCTGACGCAATGGAGATGCTGAGGAAGCGGCCCGACACAGGACAACCACACGGGTTGCCCTGGTCGCTAGTCATCCTTCGCCAGAGAGAGCAGAATTTGCAGCAGATACCAGAACATCAGGGCCACACCGGCAAACAGCGCGAGCGAGGCGGCGACGTGCTGGTCGGGCCGATAGTGATGAATAATGTTCGAGGTCGTATACAGAATAGACCCGGCGGCAAAGGCAACCATAATGGTAGAGAAGAACAGCCCCAGGCTAAAGCCAAACATCATGCTGGCCAAAATCACCCCCAGGGCGACAAATCCACCCACGGCGAGAATGCCCCGCAGAAAAGAGAAGTCTTTGCGGGTGGTGAAGGCCGTGAACGTCAGCCCGCCAAACAACAGCAAGGTCATCAGTCCTGCCGTAGGAATAACATCCGGCGAGCTATAGTGCGTTGCAATATATAGCATAGGGAGAAAGATGACTGCCTGGGCCAGGATATACAGACCCAGACCCAGGTATTGCATCTGCGGCGAGGCATCGGACTGCGCCCAACGGTCGGCCAGCCAGGACACGCCCATGAAGGCAGCGAGCACGACGAACCAGCCGTAACCACCAACCATGGTCTGTACCAGAGCTGGTGCAAACGACGACTGCAACAGGAGATTTTCAACCAGGATAAAGGCCAATATCGCCAACGCGAGGTGGGTATAGGTGCGGCGAATAAATTCCGCTCGCGCCACCTCGGATGCATAGGCCGCGGGCCGGGAATACGTCATAGTTGAAGCCATACATACCTCCGTAGAGTTGACTGTCACTTTTCAGGCTAATGCCATGGAAGGTGACAGTCAATGCCGGGGGTGATGGGCAAAAAGAAGGGGCAGCCGTACCGGGCCACCCCTCTACATTCGATGGAAAGAAATAGACGCGCAGGGCCACGCGTTTATTGAGCGAACGCTGCTTTCAGTCCCTCGGCTACTTCTGCCAGTGCTTTCTTCTGAGCGTCAAGATGGAAGAAGCTGAAGAATCCGTGAATCGTTCCGTCGTAGCGGGATATGGTGATATCAGCGCCGGCGTCCTGGAGCTTTTTGCCGTAGGCTTCGCCCTCGTCGCGCAGGGGATCAAACTCGGCCGTGATGACCAGCCCCGGTGGCGGGCTGTTCACGTATTTGGCCAGGAGCGGAGAGGCGTACGGCGCCTTGCCGGCCTCATCGTTTTCAAGATAGTGGTCCCAGAACCACACCATGGAGTCCTTGGTCAGCAGATAGCCTTCCCCGTTCTGCCGACACGACTCGGTATCAAAGGAATGGTTGGTAACCGGATAGAGCAAGAGCTGGTAGGCGAGCGAAGGGGCGCCACGGTCTCCCGACATGAGCGCTACTGCTGCGGCTAAATTACCTCCGGCACTATCGCCGCCCACCGCCACTCGTTGCGGGTCGCCGCCAATAGAAGCGACATTGAGCACCGCCCATTTGGTCGCTTCGTAACAATCCTCAGCTGCAGCGGGAAATTTGTGCTCCGGAGCGAGACGGTAATCGACTGCGATCGTGATACAGCCGGCGGCGTTGGTCAGGGCGCGACAGGTTGCATCGTGGCTTTCGAGGTCGCCGACCACCCAGCCGCCACCATGAAAAAAGACCAGAACGGGAAGCGGACCGTCTCCCTCTGGCGTATAGATCCGAATCGGCAGATCGCCGTTCGGAGCCGGAATGGTCCGATCTTCAACTCTGGCAACCGGCTCCGGATTTTCAACTTGGAAGAGTGGCACGATGGCCTGGCGGGCCTCCGCAACCTCCATTTCGTTAAAGCCGCGGCCGCCGGCGGCCACGAGTTGGTCAATAAAGGCTTGTTCTTGCTGACCTAGGGGCATACTTCCCTCCTTGCTGTGATTCGTGTTGTGCTGGGTTGATGGGTCATGACCGGAATGAGATGTTTATCTGGGGTGGGTGGTGTTTTTCAAGAGGGCAGGCTGTGGAGATATACGGACGCGTATCAAGCGCCTGAGGCGTCTGCACCACACCGACCTCTGGCGGAACGGAGGAGGCGCGAGACGGTTGAGCCTGCGTCCCCGGTTCTCTTCTTTCAGCCCGAGACTTTAGGGTGTTGGCCGTGCGTTCGCCTGCCCGTTCATCCACTGGGCAAATTTGTCTGTTTCATTCCGGGCCTGCCGCCACAGGAGTTGCACCGCCCGGTCCGGGTCCCAGCTGCCGGGCCGCTCGATAAAGTCAAAGCCCAGTTTATCCGGGGAGTCTTTAATGCTCGAACGGAGAAACGGATATCTATCCACCCAGGCAGTAACAGGCGAATCATAAAAATAAGGAACAGTTTCAGACCTAAAGCTTGCGGCTCGGCCCTGCCGGATGTCTTTCCGTTCGCTGCTGAGGTAGTCGTGCTTATACTGCCGGATCGCCTGGGCCGTCTCATAATAACCGAACAGGACTCTGGCACCGGCCACCACGCGTTTTTCTGCCTCTCCCTGGCTCTGGCGGTTCAAGGTGCGGATACGATTCCTGGCTTCTCGTACGCTCTTCTCGTAGACCGGCAGCGAACCGGAAAGCACGGCCAGCGTTTCCAGCCCGCGCAAGGTAGCCAAGGCTTGGTCGCCTATGGCCCCCGTTCTCGCTTGCACGCCTTCTGGTAACGGTGCCGTCAACATGGTTTGCAGGCTGGCGACCGCCTGTTTCTCCTCTTTCTTCTCTTCTATGCGCTGCCAGATTTCGGGCTCAAAGAAGATCGGGCGCCGTTTTCCCTTGCGGGCGACTAACAGCAGGACGGCCTTTTGCTTTTTCTGGGCATCGCGGACCGCATTGCGGTAACTCTTACAGTCCTGAATAGGCCAGCTATTCACCTGCTCAAGGACATCGCCCTTGCGTAACCCGACGCGTGAGCCTGGGGTGAGCTGGGTAATCTCAGCAATGGGGAGACCGGAGGCATCCTCCTGCCTGGTTGGGTGGAGGGTGAGACCCAGATACTCGTGGGCCTCCTGGCAGGGGTTTGCTGCGGCGGGAGATGGTTGAAAAAAGAAACTCACTGTGACCACGGTCACAATAACACAAGCAGAATACTTCACGGTGCTCTTCCTTACTCTCTTGACTACCCGCATTGTATATATGGGAGCCTGTCGAGTCCGGTCAAGGCACATACCGGACGGACCGTGGCCGCAAGCGAGCCGGGGCAGTCGCTGGTGTCTGCGGGATTTGCGCCGGAGCCTGAGACCGGCGGGATGGCAGAGCTATCTCTCCCCCCAGCGGAGTTTGCTGCGCAGGACCTCAAAGAAGGTCCGATTGGGGGAGATGATGAGCGGTACGGTCACACGGGAGCGTTGAATACTCACGGTGTCCCCACTCTTGAGCGGATGCCCTTCCTGGCCGTCCAGGGTCAGCGTGACGTCCTCGTCCGGAGTCTGGACCACCACTTTGATATCGGCCTGGTCGGGGAGAATAACCGGACGGTTTGTCAACGTGTGCGGACAGATTGGCGTCAGCACGACAACGCCCAGCGTGGCATCGATAATCGGCCCGCCCGCCGCCAGGGAATAGGCGGTCGAGCCGGTTGGGGTGGCGACAATGAGCCCGTCCGCTTTATAGGTACAGAGATGTTTGCCATTCACCCAGGTGGCAAGATCCATAATACGGGCCAGGGCGCCTTTATTGATGACCGCATCGTTCAGCGCCTGAAACGTGCCAACCGGCTGCCGGTCGCGGATAAGTGTGGTCGTGAGTAGACTGCGTCGCTCTATTGCATAATCGCCAGCGAGGATACGGGTGAGCGTGGTAAACAGCTCTTCGGTCGTTGTTTCGGTCAGAAAGCCCAGCCCGCCGAGATTGACACCCAGAATAGGCACTTCCCGCGTCGTGGCCCGCCGGGCGACGCTGAGCAGCGTCCCATCACCACCCAGCACGACAACCAGGTCGGCCTGAGCCATGATCTCGACTTTGCGCGATCCCTGCCCCAGACCCAACTCTTCACTGGTGCGGTCCTCCGGCAGAATGGTCTTGCCGCGCTCTTGCAACCAGGCAACCAGGTCGCGACCCAACGCAATCGCCGCCGGCGTATTGACCTTGATGACCAGACCGATTGTCTGCATATAGCGAGCGGAGCGGTGAGGGCGCTCCCTTTTCTCCGTGCCTAGCGTATAATGGTAGACCTATGGCAATCCGTCAGCCTCATCTGAAGGACCAGCACAGTTTATTCCCTCATACTGCCGAAAAGGAAGCAGCCAAGAAAGCCCCTCTGGCCGAGCGGATGCGGCCCCAGACGCTGGATACCTATGTTGGTCAGACACATCTCCTCGGACCGGGCCGCCTCTTACGGCAAATGATTGAGCAGAAAACGCTGACCTCTCTGATATTATGGGGACCGCCCGGCAGTGGCAAAACGACCCTGGCCCGGGTGCTTGCTCAGGCCGTCGAACTGCCCTGGGTGAGCTTTTCGGCCGTGCTGGCCGGAGTCAAAGAGCTGCGTCTCATCCTGGCGGACGCGCAGCGGCACCAGCAGCAAACGGGCCAATCGACCGTTTTATTTGTGGATGAAATTCACCGGTTCAATAAAGCCCAACAGGACGCCTTCCTGCCGCATGTAGAGCAGGGTCTGATTATCCTGATTGGTGCAACAACGGAAAACCCGTCTTTTGAGGTGATTGCGCCTCTCTTGTCGCGCTCTCGCGTGGTGGTGCTGGAAGCGATGGAAGCCGAGCAGTTGGTCCAGATTCTGTCTCGCGCCCTGCAAGACGCAGACCTCGGCCTGGGGCAGTACCGGATTGGAGCGGACGAAGCAGTACTGCGGACCCTTGCCGAATCCGCGCAGGGAGATGCCCGGGTTGCCTTAAACACCCTTGAGGTCGCCACGACCCTGGCGGTCCAAAAAAAAGCCACCCAGCTTGACGTGGCCCTGGTGCAAGAAGCAGCCCAGCAGAAGGCCATCCTGTACGATAAGGCCGGGGAGGAACATTATAATATCATCTCCGCCTTCATTAAGAGCTTACGCGGGAGTGATCCCGACGCGGCGGTGTACTGGATGCTGCGCATGCTGGAGGCTGGGGAAGATATCCTCTTTATTGCCAGACGGATGGTCATCTTTGCAGCCGAGGACATTGGGAATGCCGACCCGCAGGCATTGCCTCTGGCTATCGCGACAAAGGAAGCGGTGCATTTCGTCGGGTTGCCGGAGGCGCGTATTCCATTAGCCCAAGCCGCCACCTATCTCGCGGCTGCACCCAAATCGAACGCCTCATACAAAGCCATGAAAGCCGCCCAGGCCGATGTGCACACCTATGGCCCTTTGCCTGTTCCGCTCCATTTGCGCAACGCGCCGACAAAACTGATGAAAAACCTGGGCTATGGCAAAGAGTACCAGTATGCCCACGATTATGAGGATGCCGTTGTGACCCAGACCCATTTACCTGAGAAGCTGGCCCAACGACGGTATTATGAGCCCAGTGATCGCGGCCATGAAAAAGGAATAAGCGAACGGCTGAAGGCGCGGCGGAAAAGGCAAGCGGACACGCAAGACTGAAACGAGGCGGATTCCCAGGGCTTGGTCGGGGCAGCGTCTGCATCCGCGCTGCAATACGGAAGGAGAAATACATATGGCATACCCACCACCGGAACCTTTTACGATTGCTATTCCAGATGCGGTGCTGGACGATCTGGAAAATCGGCTCAGCCGCGTGCGCTGGCCGGGTGAGCTACCCGATTCAGACTGGGATTACGGAGCGAATCTCTCCTATATTCAGCAACTCGTTGAATACTGGCGCACTGCGTATGACTGGCGCGCCCAGGAACGGGCGATGAATCGCTGGGCGCATTTCAAAACCACCATAGACGGCCAGGGGATTCATTTTATCCATGCGCGGGGGAAAGGTCCCGCGCCGCTGCCATTGATTATTTCGCACGGTTGGCCCGGCTCGTTTTATGAGTTTATGGAGGTGATCGGGCCGTTGACCGATCCCGCCGCCCACGGTGGTGACCCGGCCGACGCCTTCGATGTGGTGGTGCCGTCCCTGCCGGGCTATGGGTTTTCCGCCCCGCCCCAAGAACGCAAGGTCAACATCAGTCGTATGGCCGAGTGGTTCGCCGTCTTGATGACAGAGGTCCTCGGCTATGAGCGCTACGGTGCCCAGGGAGGCGATTGGGGTTCCATGATTTCGTCCCGGCTGGGCTATGCCTACCCTGAACAACTGATCGGCGTACATCTCAATATGGTCGGGATTGCGCCCCACCCCGCCAACCGCCAAGACCTGAGCCCTGCGGAGGAGGCATTTCTGAAAGGGATGAGAGCCTGGCAACGAGAGGAACGCGGCTACCAGGAAATTCAGGGCACCAAGCCGCAGACCTTGGGTTTTGCGCTCAACGACTCGCCGGTTGGCGTATGCGCCTGGATCGTCGAAAAGTTTCGGACCTGGAGTGACTGTGACGGGAATCCGGAAAACTCCTATACCAAAGACCAACTGCTGACCAACGTCATGATCTACTGGGTCACGCAAACCTTCCATTCGGCCTCACGGGTTTATTATGAAGAGCGACACCACCCGTGGCGGCTGGGAAAAGACGAAAAAGTGAGTGTACCCACCGGGATCGCTGCCTTTCCAAAAGAGATAGCCTGTCCGCCGCGGGAGTGGGCCGAGCGGGCGTATAATGTTCAGCACTGGACCGCCATGCCGGCCGGCGGCCATTTTGCGGCCATGGAACACCCGGCGTTGCTGGTCGAGGATATTCGGGCGTTCTTTCGCGGTCTGCGCTAAGGTCGATGGCCGCCCAGCGCAGAATTATTCTCCACGGCTCGCGGCGCTCACCTTTTGTGGAGAAGGTCTATCGGGGCCTTATGCTCAAACGACTGCCGTTTGAGATCCATGAGCCACACACGTTTCAGGACCTGCGGCGGCATAATCCCACGACGGGCAAGATGCCGGCGCTTGAGCTGGACGGACAACTGCTCTTTGATTCGACATTTATCCTACGCGCGCTTGACGCCTACCAGCCGAGCCCGCCGTTACTATCGGCCGATCCCCTGATTGCCGCGCAACAACGCTTGATTGAGGATTGGGCGGACGAGTCCCTGTATTGGTATGGCTTGGCCCTGCGTTGGACGATCCCGGCCAACGCCAAACGTGCGCTCCAAACCTTCGTATCCGCGGCGCCTCCGCTGCTCCGTCCTCTGGTCAGGATCATGGCTCCACGCCTGATGCGGTCACAGGTTCGGGCGCAGGGGACAGGCCGTCTGCCCGCGGACATGCTGGCGCGTGAACTCGACGGGCACTTGGCGGCTTTGGTCAAGATGGTCGGGCGGGGTCCCTTCTTTTTTGGCTTGGACCAGCCCAGCGTTGCCGACCTGGCCGTCTACGGACAATTATTCTTCCTATACGACAAGGCTACACCCGAGGGCCAGGCAATCGTTGAGAACTATCCCGCGTTGACCGACCTCTGTCTGCGTTTGGATGTGATGACCGACTAGGGCAGGATACTCAGACGAACCTGTCTGCCCAAACCGCTTTGGGGTCCTGTACGCAAAATCGGTTTCAGTTCCGGGCCTGCTGTGGGGTAATCTCAAAGGCGAATGCCTCTCGATACCAGCCGATCCAGCGAAAAATACGGGCACGGAAATATTTGCGAAAGAAGAGCGGAAAAACAGTATCCTGGACCCGTTTCTCCTCCAGCCAGACTGCAACGCCTTGGAAGCGGGTCGCCCCTATCTGACAGGTGACGGTCGGCGTCTGTTTCAGGTTCTTTACCCACTGTGAGTTCGAGCCTCGACCGGACGAGACATAAATCTTGTCCTGGGTTGTCACAAACCAGATTTTGACCGTGCGTGGTGTACCCGTCTTTCGGCCGACGACGGTCAGTTCAAGAAGTGATTTGCGATTGAGGCTGGCAAGGCTATGTGGGTCGTTGACGGCGGCCATAGCGCTGGCATCATTTCAGCGGACCGAAGTGCCCCGCCGTGCCCTTGAGGTTCCGGGGCTCGATGATGATCGTCCGCTCTGGGGAGGCGACCGTCGTGCCGAGGCGCCAGGCTTGGATACCATGAGCGGCGGCGATCTGTATTACGCGCTCAGCCTCAGCCTCAGCCACTACGACACAGAAGCCTATCCCCATGTTATAGACCTGATACATTTCCGCGTCGGTGATCTGTCCAACGTCCTGTAACACTGTGAAGACCGGGGGAGTCGGAGGAAGGCTATGAATCTGGTATCCCACTGCGGCCTCGGTCCGGGTGAGATTGAAAAAGCCGTCTCCGGTAATGTGGATCAGGGCCTTGAGTTGAACGTTGGCCGCAAACATGGCGGTGATTTCAGGAACATAAATATGGGTCGGTTCCAGCAGTTCTTCTCCGACGGTGCGCCCCAGTTCCGGTAGATAGCTATCGACCTTGAGTCGGGCGTCTTTGAGCAGGACCTGCCGGGCCAAGGTCAAACCGTTACTGTGGATGCCGCTGCTGGCAAGCCCGATCAGCGTATCACCTGGCTCGACCTCTTTACCGATAATGACACGGTCAAGCGGAACCGTACCGATGGCGGTACCGGCCAGGTCCAGGCCGCCGCCGTCTCGAACGCCGTGAACCATCTCCCTGAGTTGCGCAATTTCTCCACCGGCAATATTGACGCTGGCCTGCTCTGCCCCACGATGCAGGCCCTGACCTAAAGCGTCGAGCATATCCGGTTGTAAGCTCTCGACCGCGACATAATCAACAAACGAGATCGGGGTCGCGCCAACGCACAACAAGTCGTTGACGTTCATGGCGATGCAGTCAATGCCAACCGTATCGTATTTCCCCAGGAGTTCTGCCACCAGGAGTTTGGTTCCAACCCCATCGGTGGTAATGCCAATGCCGAGGTTGAGCGCGTCGAGACGGATGATATTGGCAAAATATCCAAGGGGCAGATAAGGACGCGCGGTCGGATTAAAGGAGAAGGTTTGTTCGACCCAGGCACGGAGTCGATTTAAGCCCGCTTCGGCCTGGGTGCTATCGACGCCCGAGGCAGCATAGCGTGGGTCTCTCGCGTGATCCATGATGCTGCCCCACTCTACCGAATCTCTTCTCCGAAGGCAATCGTCTGGCTTCGCTCTTGACTCCATACTGAGCCACGCTCAGTATGAAAGGGAGTCCACAGATACGTTTCAAAAGAGTGAACGTGTCCAGCTTTGGCGATGTGAGGAAGAACACGTTTACTCTTTTCAGTCCCGTGAGACAGTATGTCAGAAGCCTATGTATGAAACCTTTTATGGTTTTCAGGAAAATCCGTTCCGCCTCACCCCCGACCCACGTTACCTCTTTCTGAGCGCCACTCACCAGGAGGCCCTTGGTCATCTCCTGTTTGGGGTGCATGAAGGCCATGGCGTGGTTGTCCTGACCGGAGAAATTGGGGCGGGAAAAACGACGCTCCTGCGGACTCTGGCGAGCGATCTGAATGCGTCGACAACGCTTGCTTATCTCTTTAATCCCGCGCTGTCCGATGTCGAGCTCTTGCAAGCGATCAATGCCGACCTCGGACTATCGGCCGACTCGACGAGCAAAAAAGCGTTAACCGACGAACTCAACCGTTTTCTTCTCGCCCAACAGGCAGCGGGACGACAGGTGGTAGTAATCATAGATGAAGCCCAGAACCTGGCAGCGTCGGTTTTAGAACAGCTCCGTCTCCTCTCTAACCTTGAGACCGAACAAGAAAAACTGCTGCACATCATTCTTGCCGGGCAACCGGAGCTGCGTGAAATCCTGGCCCAGCCTGCACTGGCTCAGCTCGACCAGCGCGTGACCGTACGCTGGCACCTTGAGCCGTTAAGCCTAGAAGAAACCGCGGCCTATGTCCGACACCGGCTCAGCATTACCGCAGACGGACGGGCAGCGGCGCTTTTTTCGCCCGCGGCCCTGCGGCAAGTGTACCGTTTTTCGGGCGGTATCCCGCGACTCATCAATATCCTGTGCCACCGTGCGTTATTGGTTGGCTACACTCGAGAAGAGACGCGCATACGGTCCCGGACGATTCGGCAAGCGATCAGGGAATTGCGTCGTCATACGACTCGCAGTCCACGCTTGCGCTGGTCAGCGGCCACTGCGGCAACCGCACTCGTTGTTGGCGGATTCCTGCTGGTCGGGGGAAGATTTGATATTCCTGCGGTGTGGAATCAACTGGATATGTGGGCATCACGCGAAGAGGCACAACGCTCTCCTCCAGCGGCTGCTCTTCCCGTACCGGAAACGCAGCACAGCGGTTCTCAGGAAGAACGGGAAGGAACGGAAACCCTGCCCTCAACTTTGGAGCTGAAGGCTGGAGACCTTGCCGTTGCAACCTCCACTCCTCAGGAATTACTCCACACGCTCCAACAGGATGAGATGCTGCACAGTGCGGTACGCGCAACTCGCGAGTTGATTGCCACGTGGCAGGCATCGCCTTTGGAAGAAGTGGAGTGGCAAGGCGGCAAACTCGACCTTGCCGCCATTGCCGCTGCTCGCCGGCTTGAATATCTGCCCGTGCGAAGCGATATTCGCCTCCTGACTCTGCTGGACCTGCCAGTGATGATCGGTTTGGCCGTTCCACCCTCTCAGCAGACGCGCTTTGCTTTGATCAGCCGGATGACAGAGACCCATTGCCTTATCCGGCTGGAGAGAGATTATGTCGTGCCACTCAAAGCGATTACGCAGCGCTGGATTCGAGAAGCGCACGTCTTTTGGAAAAACTACGAGGAGATCCGAACGACCCTGGCTATGGGCAGTAGTGGCCCGGCGGTCGGGAAATTGCAAACCTTATTGGCCAAGGTCCCCACACCGTCTCATATGGGGGCCCTGTTCATCCATCAGGCGGGAAAGCCGTCGCCGTTTTTTGGACCACATACGCAAGACGCGGTAGCGCAATTCCAGAAAACGCAGCGCCTCGTATCCGACGGGATCGTTGGGCCGCAGACCCTGATTCTCTTGTATCGTCGCCTTCCCGAGTATACGCCGCCGAGTCTGAGTCGAAGAGAGCGGGTAGGGAGTTCATTTGCCACCCAGCGTCCAACGAGGGGCCGGCAAGGAGCAGATCGTGGAGAGCGGATCAAGTCATTGAACAACTGGAGCCAGGTGGGAGGGGCGCATGAGTACGATTCTTGACGCCCTGAGAAAAATTGAAGGAGAAAGACACGGGCAGGACAGGCAGGTCCGGGCTCGTATACTGGTACACCCGCCTCGACCTCTCTTCACTACTCCTCCGCACCGATCTCTACTGTGGGCGGCTGGTATGAGCTTTCTTCTGGTAGGATTTGCCGTAGGCATATGGGTAACCCATCAGGAAGAAACCCCTCCGGTAGAAGGTGGAACGCTTCTGCCGGTTGCACCTGTAAGTTTTGAAGAGCCCGAGAAAACCGTCTCCGCCGTTACGGCGGAGCGAGCCCAAGAAGAACAGTGGAGCGTCACCACTCCCCTGCCTCCTGAGCGTCCCCTTACCCTCTCAGAGCCGCCGTCTCTCCAGGATTCTCCCTTTGCCTCCTCGCCCCAAGTTGCTCTGCGCACCTCGCTTGTGGACGCCACCCCTCAGGGGTTTTCTGAGCGAGGTGGAGAGAAAGTCCATCAAAAACGGGAAACCCCTCAAAGGCGTGAAGACCGCGTCTCGCACATTGGGGGGCAAGGTGGAAAGGCGGAGCGCTCTGAACAAGAACAGCCGCTTGTGCCAGGGGGGCTAGCGGACATAGCAGAGCCAGACGAATCGGAAGATGTCTATGCTCCCGCCCCGGCCAATTCAGCGGTCAGCTTTCTTCAGTGGTCACCCGAGTCCGCACGACGAAAAGCCTTTGTCAGGGTCGGAGGGAGCCCGTTAACCCTTGTCCGCGAAGGCGATGCTATTGAAGGCTATACGGTTGTCGAAATTCGGCCAGACGCGATTGCACTTCGGTCTGGCACAGCCCGTTTTCAGATCCGCGTTCGCTGAAGTCTTGGCGTCTTTCTGTATGAGACTGACGGAGAGGGAAAATTACGAAGCTGCGGACTTTCTCACCTTCGCCTCTGCCTTGAGTTCTTTGATGCGGCGTTTGAGTGCCTTTTCGCGACGTTTGCGGCGTCGACGGATCTCCTGATCTCTTTCTCTGTGCATGGGTTGGTCTCTCTTACTCCTCTCTCCGGTTACTCGTACAGGTGTTTCCTTAGGCTTAGAGCGAAACTAAGGAACCCCACTATATCTGGCTAAACACGGCCTGAAAACAGGGGCAAACTTTCTCGGTGGAAAAAAGGCGAGCTACTAGATGTTGTACACCCTGTATTTTTCTGCTACAGGAAGTTGTGGGCGGTCCAAAATAGACCGCACCTGTATTCAAGTGGACGAGTGGGTGGAGTTGGTCGTGTCACAGGGGGGAACCTCGTTATTTTCCATAAAAGGACTCAAGGAAGGCCCTACCCTTTTCTTTGACGACGATGCTCCATTTACCGATGTGGTTGCAGCGGTTGAGGAAGAATTGACGCGGACGAATGGCTTCTTTCGTGGCTCCCCTATCGTATTGCACTTTGGGGGCCGTCTCCTACAAAAAGAAGAATGGTGGCATCTGAAGGAGGCCCTCCACAGAGAAGAGGTGCTGCTGCGCTATGCGGTTTCAAACAATGCAGCCAGCAGGAAGATGTTATACAAGGAAGGGCTGTCTGTCCGGGAAAGTATACCATCGCCCCGAAAGCAGAAAACGGACCAAGACACTATTCCGCCCGAAGGACAGCGGGCATCATACCTGCGCCACGGGCTGCGGGGCGGACAGAAGAAAGTTTTTGATGGAGATGTGATCCTGGCCGGTGATGTGAACCAAGGGGCGGAAATCATCGCGGGAGGGGATGTGGTTGTGATAGGAACGCTGCGTGGAGTTGTCCACGCTGGCTATCCCGATAACGCAAGGGCTGTGGTTATCGCGCTCAACCTGACGCCGTTACAGCTCAGAATTGGACCCTTGATCGCCATTCCGGAAGAGGGGCAAAACCACCGAGGTGTCCTCCACCCGGAAGTCGCTCGGGTGCTGGATGAGCAGATTGTGATCGAACCGTATAACGGGAAGCTATAGGAGAGGTGAGCCATGAGTGGACGAGCAATCGTCGTTACCTCAGGCAAGGGGGGGGTCGGGAAAACGACCGCGACCGCGAACATCGGCCTTGGTCTCGCCAGCCAGGGGAAAAAGGTTGTGCTGATTGATGGGGATATCGGGTTGCGCAATCTTGACCTTATTATGGGAGTCGAAAACCGGGTCGTGTACAATATCGTCGACGTTGTGAGTGGACGCTGTCAGCCGAGGCAGGCGCTGGTCAAGGACAAGCGGATTTCGAGCCTCTTTCTGATTCCAGCCTCGCAGATTGACCAGAAGGAGGCGATTAATGCTGACCAGATGCGGGATTTGTCTGCACAGCTGAAGGAAGAATTCGATTTTGTCTTAATAGACTGCCCGGCCGGGATTGAGCAGGGGTTCCGAAACGCCGTGGCAGCGGCCGATGAAGCGATTGTCGTCACCACTCCAGATGTCTCTCCGGTCCGCGACGCGGACCGCGTCATTGGCCTGCTGCAGAGTTCGCTCGGCGAGCCCCAGCTCATCATTAATCGGATGTCCATGGCCATGGTCAAGCGCGGAGACATGCTCGACCAACAAGATGTGCTAGACATCTTGGCCGTCCGTCTTCTTGGGATTGTCCCCGAAGATGAAGCAGTCGTGATTGCCGGTAACAAAGGAACCCCGGTCGTCCTGAATGGCGGCTCGCCGTCTGGTGATGCCTATGGGCGTATCGCGCGCAGGATTCTTGGGGAAGACGTTCCGATTCCCGAGTTGAACGGCCATAATAGTCTCGCCAAGCGACTCGGCAAAATTCTCTTTGGGAGATAAGTTATGACACTAACGGAACGTATCCAGCATTTTTTTGGCAAGGGTGGCAGTAAGGACGCTGCAAAGAGTCGTCTCCTTCTGGTCTTACAAGACGACCGACTTGGCTTGACTGCCGAAAAGAAGGAAGCGTTGCGTAAAGATATACTTGAGGCAATTCGGAAGCACCTCGATATCGATGCGGAGGGCTTCACGATGGAGTTTGTATCCAGCCCGACAGATCAGAACAAAATGCATGTCTCAGCCCCCGTACAGGTTGGCCGAGGGACGGTGAATTTCTCAAAATAAGTACTGTTGAAAGCCGACTGGGGGCGACAGGACGGACTGAAAAGGGCGGCAGAAGCCGCCCTTTTTTGTGTCCCCTCTTTCCTTCCGAGAAGGGGCGATCCTACAATATTTATAGAATATATCGGGACAAGTCCTGATCTTTGACAATCGCGTCCAGCTTGTCTCGGACATAATTGGCATCGATCGGTAGCTCCCGTCCGCTCAATTCCGGAGCGTCAAAGGAGAGGTCTTCGACCAGTCGCTCGACTACTGTATGCAGTCGCCGCGCGCCGATGTTTTCAGTCCGTTCATTCACAGTGGCGGCAATCTGAGCAATTTGCTCTACGGCGTCAGCCGTAAAATTGAGCCGGACGTCTTCTGTATCGAGTAGGGCGACATACTGGGTCAGCAACGCATTTTTGGGTTCTGTCAGGATGCGCACAAAGTCGCCGTGCGTCAGAGATTCCAGCTCCACGCGAATCGGGAAACGCCCCTGAAATTCTGGAATCAGGTCGGAGGGTTTGGCGGTATGGAATGCTCCCGACGCGACGAAAAGGATGTGATCGGTGCGGACCATGCCATATTTGGTGTTGACGGTACAGCCTTCGACCAGCGGCAACAGGTCACGCTGCACCCCTTGGCGAGAGACATCTGCACCGTGGGCGTTCTCTCGACCGGCAATTTTATCGATTTCGTCAATAAAGATGATGCCAGTCTGCTCAACCCGACGAACGGCCTCCTGGACGACCGCTTCCATATCAACCAGCTTGTCGGCCTCTTCTGCCGCCAGGATCTCGAGCGCTTCCGGGACCTTCACCCGGCGTTTTTTGGTTTGTTTGGGCATCATATTGGAGAACATATCCTTGAGCTGATTCTCCATTTCTTCCATGCCCTGAGGGGCCATGACTTCGACAAAGGGGGCGGCGGAGCGGGTAATTTCAAGCTCCACCTCTCGCTCGTCCAGCTTCCCTTCGTGGAGCATACGTCGCATTTTTTCCCGGGTGCTGTGTCCGGCGCTTGTTGCTCCCTCTTCACTCAGGCTGGATGATGACGGGGTTGGAGGAAGCAGAAGGTCAAGCAACTGCTCTTCCGCCTGGGCCTGGGCCTTGACTTGAATCCGTTCTTTTTCTT
This sequence comes from Desulfurellaceae bacterium bin18, assembly GCA_002238415.1. Lineage (GTDB taxonomy): Bacteria > Desulfobacterota > Binatia > Bin18 > Bin18 > Bin18. The sequence continues at coordinate 215,506 of MPMI01000001.1, forward strand.
CCTGTTTGACCAGGCCGACGGCCAGTTCTGTCAGGTCTCGCACCATAGATTCGACATCGCGCCCCACATAGCCGACCTCGGTAAACTTTGAGGCCTCCACTTTAACAAACGGAGCCTGGGCCAGACGCGCTAAACGGCGGGCGATCTCGGTTTTGCCAACCCCGGTCGGACCGATCATCAAAATATTTTTTGGGGCAATCTCGTCACGCAAATCTTCCGGGACCTGCTGCCGTCTCCAGCGATTGCGCAGCGCAATCGCCACGGAACGTTTGGCCTTCGCTTGGCCAATAATATACCGGTCCAACTCGGAGACGATTTCTCGCGGGGTCATAACCGGGGAGCCTGCGTCTTGAACGACTACGGGCGCCCCGTTGACGACATCCGTCATCTTATAATTCCTCCACTACAATCTGGTCGTTGGTGTACACGCAAATAGCTCCGGCGATGCGCATAGCCTCCTCAACAATCCGCGCCGCATCCAGAGGCGTGTGGGCGACTAAGGCGCGGGCCGCGGCCAAGGCATAATTGCCGCCCGACCCGATGGCGAGAACTCCGTCGTCAGGTTCAAGTACATCTCCACTACCGGAGATCAGCAGAGATGACTCATGATCAACGACAGCCATCAGCGCCTCAAGACGACGTAAGACCCGGTCTGCACGCCAGTCCCGGGCCAGTTCGACTGCGGCTCGCCGGAGGTTGCCATTATATTCTTCCAGTTTGCCTTCGAATTTTTCACACAAGGTAATGGCATCCGCAGTCCCGCCCGCAAAGCCGGCCAGAATGCGATCCTTATACAAACGGCGTACTTTCCGTGCGGCGTGCTTGACGACGGTGTCTCCAAGGCTGACCTGCCCGTCTCCCGCCATAGCGACCTTGCCGTCGCGGCGGACGGTGAGAATAGTTGTCCCATGCATAGCTGCGTTCACCGTGTATCCTCCAACCACCGGATCATAGTATACCACCCACAGCATAGAGTATTGTCTGGCAATGCACTATTGCCGGCGAGGCGAGAGAAGCGAACCACAAGCGGGTCGGCTTAGGCCCGCGGGTGTGCCTTATCATACACTTGGGTCAGCCGGTCTAAATTGACGTGGGTGTAGCGCTGGGTGGTGGACAGGCTGGAATGTCCCAACAATTCCTGGATAGCCCGCAGGTCAGCTCCTGCGTCAAGCAAATGGGTCGCAAAGGTGTGGCGCAGGGCGTGGGGACTGATCTTGTGGGCCAGCCCGCACTGTTTGGCATAGCTGGCCACCAGTCGAGCAACACTACGGGGAGTGAGTCGTCCGCCGCGTTGGTTGAGAAAAACCGGTCTGGCGTCACCAGCCGACACGTTGTGGGACGCGGGCTGATAATTATTGCCGAGCAAGGCCGGAATCTCTGTCCGATAGCGGTGTAGAGCATCAAGCGCCGTGCGGCCAATTGGTACGATCCGTTCCTTCTGTCCCTTTCCCTTCACCCGCAGGACTTCAAGGTTGGGATCGACATCTTCCCAGTTCAGGCCGGTTAATTCACTGACTCGAAGCCCGCACGAATAGAGCACTTCGAGTATGGCCCGATCACGCAGTTCGGCGGGGGTATCCGGGGCGGGAGCGTCTAAAAGGCGAAACATGTCGTCAACCGGGAGATAGGTCGGAAGGGGATGGTCTTGCTTGGGCGAATTCAGATGGAGGGTCGGGTCTTGGTCAATCACGGCCTCGCGCAGCAAGAAGCGAAAAAAGCTCTTGAGTGCCGAGAGCTTCCGACTAATCGAGCTTTTCGTATGCTGTCGGTACAAGGTGGACAAAAAAGCCTGAATGACGTGGTGGCTGATCCGGGTGACATCGACCTGACGAGGCTCAGCCTGTTCCGTCGGCTTTTCAACAAAAGAGAAAAATTGGTGCAGATCGCTACGGTAGTTACGCAGCGTATGGGTAGAGACACTTTTCTCTACCTCCAGATATACGGTATAGCGGTCAAACAACTCGCGGAGTGCTGGTGTCATTGGAATTTCAATTTACCGACCTCAATGGTATCAACAAGTCCGGTTTGAAGAAAGTGACCAGGCAGGACGGCCGACGATGCAAAAACGAATCGTGTGCCGGGTAGGGTGAGAAGGAGCCGGATGGGGGCGGACGTGCGAGCCTGTTATCAGTGCCACAAAGAAATATCTCTCGAAGAGCCCATTGGACGACGCGACACGTGTGCAGGGTGCGGGGCTGACGTACGCTGCTGTCTCAACTGTGCCTTTTACGATGCGCATGTCGCTGCCGCGTGCCGTGAACCACAGGCCGACCTCGTCCAGCATAAGGACGCGGCAAATTTCTGTGAATTCTTTGCGCTTAAGAATATGCAGCCGGGTCCGGTGCGTCCATCCGGGGGAGATGCTCGGGCGCAATTGGACGCCTTATTCAAAAAGAAATCCTGATGGAGTTCCGGCCATGACCGCTCAGCGTTGTCCCGTGGTGCTTGTGAGCCTTGTCTGGCTTGTGCTGCTGAGTACCTGTCAGCCCGACCCCCACACGGCCCAAGGGACGGCCGAACTCTTTCTTGACGCGCATTATGTGCGTATTGACTTGCCGGCCGCCAAAGCCTATTGCGCAGGCTTTGCCCGGAACCGGGTAGAGGAGGAAATTCGACTGACCGAGGGCTTGTCGATCGATGCAACAACGCGGCAGCCGCGGGTGTACTATGAACTGCTTGAAGAAACACCGCGCGGCGAATCGAGCGTGTCTTTCCTGTATAAGGCGGATTTTGACGTTGACGGAGCCGGACGATTTACTAAGAATATTGTGTTGACCCTGCGAAATGAGGCCGAGGGCTGGCGTGTGGTCAACTACCGCGAGTATGACTAAAGCCCTCCTGTGGTTGACAGGCGGAGAGCAGGGGCAAAGGATAGTGAGGAGGCAAAAAACAGGAGAGGCAGAACAAGACAAGGGTCGGAAAGGAGGAAGCGATATGCAGGACAAAACCTATGTCATTACCGAGATCGTGGGCACCTCGGAGCAGTCGATCTCGGCGGCGGTGAGCAACGCGGTTGATCGCGCCAACAAGACGCTCAAGGCGCTCGACTGGTTTGAGGTCAAGGCACTCCGCGGAACAGTCGTGGATGGCAAAGTTGGTCAGTATCAGGTCACGCTCGATGTGGGCTTTCGCTATCTGAGCGATGAAGAGATGAAAGCCTGGGCAGAAGGCTAAGCCAGAGACGAGCCCGAGCTGTAGAGACGGAAGGGAGGAGTTATGTCAGACAAAACGTATAAGCTCATTGAGTTGGTTGGAGTATCGGAGAACTCGATTGAAGAAGCCATTCAGAATGCGGTCGCCCGAGCCAATCAGACCCTCAAGAATCTGGATTGGTTTGAGGTCGTTGAAGCGCGCGGTATGATTCAGGACGGCACCGTCAATCAGTTCCAGGTCAAGATCAAGGTCGGGTTTCGGCTGAATATATAAGGAGGGACAAGAGCGACTGGAGATTGGCGAGGATAGGGCAATCTGAACGCTCTGGCTTTTGTATCAGAGAGCAAGGCAGTACTGCTTCCACTTCTCCGTGCAAGACGCTATAAACGGGTTGATCCGTGGACGGGCTGGCAACTGTGAGAAGCATGATTATTGAAGGAGATGCATGATGGCGTTACACATTGGTGAGGAAGCTCCTAATTTTACGGCGGAGACAACAGAGGGGACGATCAACTTTCATGAGTGGATCGGAGATGGCTGGGCCATTTTGTTTTCACATCCCAAGGATTTTACTCCGGTGTGTACCACCGAGTTGGGCTATATGGCCGGCCTCAAGCCGGAATTTGATAAGCGCAACTGCAAGATCATCGGTCTGAGCATTGACCCGGTATCCGACCACACGGAATGGGTCAAAGACATCGAAGAAACGCAGGGGCACTCCGTCACGTATCCGTTGATTGGAGATACGGACCTTGCCGTTGCCAAGCTGTACGACATGATTCACCCGAATGCGAGTGGGACTGCCAAGGGCCGCACCGCGGTCGACAACGCAACCGTCCGTTCGGTGTTTGTGGTCGGCCCGGACAAGAATATCAAGCTCATGATTACCTACCCGATGAGCACCGGGCGGAACTTCGACGAGGTGCTGCGCGTATTGGATTCCTGTCAATTGACCGCCCAACACAAAGTCGCCACCCCGGTGAACTGGAAACATGGGGAGGACGTGATCATTGTCCCCGCGGTCTCGAACGAGGAAGCCAAGGAGAAATTCCCCGGCGGTTGGAAGGCACCCAAACCGTACCTGCGGATCGTACCGCAGCCGCAATAAGATCGCTCGGGCGAGCCGCGGGATATGAGTAAAGAGTAAACGTGTCCAGCATCTGCATGTCTATTGGAGGACACGTTTACTCTTTCATGCCGTAGCACTTCAGCACATTCTTTCCCAATATACCCTCTCGGGCCGACTCGGTCATCAGATTTGTGAGCTCAATCAAATTGGGAATATATTCGGGTGGATGATCGGCATGCGGAAAATCGCTGGCCCAGAAAAATCGATCTTCTCCAACAAAGGGCATCACCCCGGCGAGTGCCCGCTCATCCGGGTCGCCCGAGATCCAACACTGTCGGCGGAAATACGTACTCGGCTTGTCTTTCAGCAGCACGCTCTTGCCCAGCGGTGAGTCGTAGACCGCGTCCATACGTTCCAGCCAGTATCCGATCCAGCCCGCGCCCACTTCCAGGACGATGACTTTGAGCTGCGGGAATTTGTCGAACACCCCATACTGAAAGAGCGAGACAAACCCCCCTCGAATGGCGTCGCCACCGGCGATGTTTTGGTAAAACGCGGTCGAAAAACTCGTCATCCGGCCAAAGCGGGTTGGGGCCGCCCAGTGTGGCTCAAACGACGGGTGAATGCCAAACGGCAGACCCAGCTCCTGGGCTGCGGCAAACACGCGGTCATGATCGGGGTGGCCGTGGGCTTTGCGGCTCCAGATATACGGAGCCACAAAAAAGCCTTTCATCCCATCCTTGGCCGCTCGGTGCAGTTCTTCTTCAGCAAGCTCGGGGATGCTAATGGGGATATGGGCAATGGGCAGCAGGCGCCCATCCGAATCTGAGCAAAAGTCCACTAGCCAGCGATTATACGCCCGTGCGTAGGCCATCGACAGCTCAAGGTCTTCGCATTCGGGTTCCCATAACAGGCCAAGCGTGGGGTAGAGAAACACCTTCTCAATATGCTCGATGTCCAGGCGTTGCAGCCGCTCTTTCGGGTCCATAGAGCCAAACGAGGCGTTATCGACATAGCCAGACCCAGTCGGCTCGCGGGTATACTCAATACCCCCAAGCTGATCCATCACACCCAGCCCCGAAGGGGCGCCCTTGCGCGTCATTTTGGATGGTTGGCCGTTGACCTCAAGATATTCCAGGCCGTCGTCGTCTTTACGAATGCGGATCGCGCGGGCGCGGTATTTGGGTTCCAAATATTTTTCCCAGAGATCAGGCGCTTCGAGTATGTGACCGTCGGCATCGATCACACCTGACATGGGGAGACTCGGTAAGGCTTCAGGGCCGGGCATACATTCCTCCTTTATTGAGCATGCAAGCCGATGATACTCCCTGGGCAGCGCAAGCGAAGCGCCCGGCTCGGGAGAACACTTCAGCTAGGTCCCGGAACTCGAACGTTGCCGCTTACGCAGGAGCTCTTCTCCTTCCTCAATCTGCTCGGGTTCCATAAGCGCAACAATATACTCTCGCACCTTGAGCACGGCATTCTTGTGCTCGCCCGAGGCATTTGTCGCCGCCAGACTGATCCACAGATAGGCCTGGCCATAGTCCAGCGGCGTACCCTGGCCCCTGGCATAGCGCAGCGCCAGATTATACTGCGCCTGGGCATCACCCTGATTTGCCGCCCGGCGATACCAATTCGCCGCTTGGGTGTCGTTTTGTTCGACCCCTTGCCCGGTCGCATACATGAATCCCAGATTAATCTGTGCCTGGGCATGACCCTGTTCGGCGGCTTGACGACACCACTTGGCGGCTTCCGTCGCATCTTGGGCCACGCCCTGGCCGGTGCGATGCATGAGCCCCAGGTTCCACTGCGCGTCGGCATGACCCTGTTCGGCGGCCTGGCGATACCACTTGGCGGCTTCCGTCGCATCTTGGGCCACGCCCTGGCCCGTATAGTAGTGGAGCCCCATAAAATAGAGCGATGGCGGATGGCCCTGTTCGGCGGCCTGGCCATGCCATTGCAGTGCCTGGGTCGCATCCTGGGCAACGCTTTGGCCCAGACCGTAGAGCACGCCCAGTTCTGCCTGGGCCAGCATGACTCCTTGCTCGGCTGCTTGGGTGAGCTGGTCGAGCGTCATGCGTTCAATCAGATTATCGCGGGCGCCGGCGTACTTTGCGGCCGTTGCCTTGGCGGCATTGAACGAATCACGGTCGCCTTTATAGACAGCCAGTTTGGCCGCACTATCGGCCGCTTGGTTGATCAAGAGCAAGGCCTGGATGTCATCCCGCTCGATTCCCTTGCCCGATGAGTACAGAATGCCCAGGTCGTACTGGGCCGTCACATGGTCCTGCTCGACGGCTTTGCGGTACCATGCTATCGCTTCTTCCATATCCGCTGCGACGCCAAGGCCGTTGGCGTACATGACTCCCAGGTTCCACTGGGCCGTCGCATGGCCCTGCTCGGCGGCCTGGCGGTACCATACCCCGGCCTCGGTGTAGTCTTGCGCTACGCCGTAGCCATTATCGTAGAGGAAGGCGAGGTCGTACTGCGCCTCAACATCACCGGTCTCGGCCCGGGCGCGCAGTTCGGCAATTCTGTCCGCCCGTGCCAGGCTCACTCCACAAATACATACTCCAACACTCACGAGTATCCAGCGTGCTATTGTCTGCATATTCGTTGTCCTACCGTACTCCTTCTCAAATGAGAAGAGCGGGCAGTGCCTCCCCACCTTCCTCCTCGGAGCAGGCGTTATTCGACAAGAGCACGCAGAACCGCGCCGCGCGTGTCGCCAGTCCTGGACGCAGTGTTGCTAGCGGTCTTCCTGTCTTGCTGTGAACTGGTGACAACCGCATAGCCTGATGCGACAGCGGCCGGTCCAGGCGTGTTCGTGCACCAGAGCCGGGTGGCCACAGGTACACCGGGAGATACCCGTCGTCGTAGGGCGCGGCGGACCGTCGAGTTTCGCCCATTGCCGTTCCAAATCCTGCCGAATCTCTTCATCCCGCGTCATTATTGGGCGCTCTTTTTCTGGCGTGCGTCGAGACTCCCCGGTCGGCCTGGCTGTTCAACGTGTGCTGTTTTTGCCCACTGTAAGAGAATGGGAGGAGTCGTATCATGGGTGCAGTGCATCGATCCAGTCAGGTAAGGGTTGATCCGGTACGTCAGCGCTCTCGGGTAAGAGTTCAAGCACGTCTAACGACATCCGGTAGCGAATACGTCCGCGCCACAAATATGGTGTTTTCACCGAATTGTTCACCATGCCGCCGTGGAGAGCCGGGCAGGCGCCCTGCGGGGGGGTGGCCTCCACCCATAGTTCTGTCCCACGATGCTGACGGACCCAGGCGTGTGAGTCCGGGTGGATACGATCCCAACTCTCGGGCTCCACAATCCGGGCTTTTTGGCAATACATGCTTCTTCCCCGTTTCCTTGTACCTCAAGATGTAGGCGTGAGAAAAGATTCCCCCGTGTTCTTGATCGGACGCGCCCGTTCGGGTTACTCAGAGTCGTTGAACCTTATCTTCGAGGACGCAGGAAAAAACGCAACCCAGCGGAGGAAGTGATATGGACACCTTTCAATATGAAACCGTTCTGAGTACGCTCGGCAACAGCGGGGTGCGCACCATAGCCCTGAACCGTCCGGAGCGCCTCAACGCCATGAACGGACAGCTCATGGTCGATATTGCGCGCGCATTTGACGAAGCCAATACCGATCCGGAGACCCGCGCCATCATCTTTACCGGTCAGGGTCGCGCCTTTTGCGCTGGCGATGACCGTAAGGCCCATCGCCAGCCTGGAAACGAAGGAGAGGCCAGAGATGCCGTGGACGCGGTCCAGCGGGCGACCCTGGCGATTGTCTTTGGCGGGAAGCCGGTTGTGGGGGCTATCAACGGCTGGGCAGTCGGGGGTGGGTTCGAGTTGGCGATCAATTGTGACTTTCCGATCTGGGCGGAAAGCGCCCGAGGGTTTTTCCCTGAAGTATCGCTCAACGCTTTTGTGACGGGGGCTGTCTCATCGCTCCTGCCGGCCCTGGTTGGGCTGAACAAAGCCCGGGAAATGTTGTTTCTGGGCGAACAGTATGACGCCCGCACCCTGCTGGACCTGGGCGTGGCGTGGCGCGTCGTCGGCGATGATCGTCTGCTCGCCGAGGCGCACAGTGTGGCGGAGAAACTGAGTAGCCTGCCGCCGCTTGCCGTCCGAGCGATGAAACGCGTACTCAATCAGTGCGCGGTCAGTGATATCAACACCGCACTTCGACTGGAAACAGAGGCGACCGTTGCCAGTTTTCTCGACCCGGAAACAACCGAACGGCTCTCGAATTTCTAGCCGAGAATTTTTCATCGGAATTTATATACTTGGCTACCCACCAGACGTGAAAGTGCCCGGCTGCGGATAGTGTCGTCCTCCTGTCTTGACGGTCTGTCGTCCCTTGGTATGGTGTCCTCGTTCACGGCAGCAAATGACCTGCTTGGTCGGGTCGCCTGCTGAATACAATAACCACCAAAAGGCGCGGGAGTCATGACCTGCGCTGTGGTGAATACGCAGGACCTCACACTGGTCATTTGCTGTGACGTGAACACGGCCCGGCATCTCCGCCGGGACCCTAGCGGAGGAGGTGTGTAATGCACCGGCAGCTTATGAGATGTATGGTGGCCCTACTGTTGACCAATATGGCAGCCCACGCAGCCACTCTGGATGTTCCCGCCCCCCATACAACCCTATCTGGCATTGGGGTCGTTCATGGCTGGAAATGCGAGGCGGGAAAGTTGACCGTTCGCTTCGATGGGGGCGACCCACTTCCTTTAGCCTATGGCAACGCGCGTGCAGATACCGCTTCAGTCTGTGGCGATACCGACAATGGCTTCGTCTCCATTATGAATTGGGGCAATCTCGGTCCCGGGACCCATACGGCGGTGGTCTACGATAACGGCACAGAGTTCGACCGGAGTACCTTTACGGTGGTGACGGCTGGGGAAGCGTTCCTTAAGGATGTCGAGGCGTCCTGTACCATTCCTGATTTCCCTGACCTGGGCGATACCGGCCACTTTGCCTGGGACCAATCGACACAACACTTAGAATTGGTGGAAGTGGAGTGGGCCCCGCCCCTCACTCCAGATTGTGCCCGCTGGCCAGAGACGGACGCATTTGAAGATGCCACCCCCACCTGGGTCCGGGCCTGCCTCAACGCAGGGGTGGATATCCATGCGGAATACCGCAATGGCTTCACGCCGCTCCATAGTGCCGCGCACCATGGAAATGCCCCCGTCGTACAGGTGCTCCTTGAAGCAGGAGCGGATGTGACCAGAGCTAAGTCAAACGGCTATAATCCACTTCATGCGGCCCTGGTTGAGGGCACCCGTAATCCAGAGGTCGTGCGGCTGTTGCTCGACGCGGGCGCCGATCCGCACGCGAAGTATCGGGACACACCAGCGGTGTTTTACGCGGAAGCCCCCGTCACCCTCCTCCAGTTGTTTCTGGATGCGGGCGCCGATCCGCACATCATCGGTCCCCACGGTCAGACGCTGATGCACGGCGCGGTGTACGATATTCGGTCTGTGCGTTTGTTACTGTCCCTCGGCGTGAACTCCGATGCCGCTACCGACATCGGTCGCACGCCTTTAACGACGGCCGTGGGGGGAATGGTGGATCAGACGGTCGTGCAACTCCTGATCAATGAGGGCGCGCGGGTCAATGTTTTTTCCGGCTATGACCGCCGGACCCCTCTGCATACGGCCGTGCTCGACAACAGACCCGCGCTCGTTTCCCTGCTCTTGAGCGCGGGTGCGAACCCCAACGTGACGGATGCGGACGGGAATACGCCTTTGTACTTTGCCGAACGGTATGGCTACGATGCCATTGCGCGGTTACTACGGAATGCGGGGGCGCGCGGATGACAATCCAAAGTCAGCCGGGTACTTCCTCTGGATTCTCCTCAGCCCCGTCTGAATAAACGTTGCGTGCTCGTCGCTGACGGGCTGCCCAGAGGGCACTATGGCTTTAATGGCGAGTTCCTCATGATCAGACCTGACACACACTGTCACGTTTTGACAGGGCTGGGTACTGTCCTAATTTGCTGTTTTTCCCTCAACAGAAACAGTGGCTTACGGTTCAAAATAGGACAGTACCCAGGGCTGGGGATCAACTTCAAAAGAAAAACGGTGGGCAGAAGAGCCGTGATGGCCCTTCGTGAGAGAGTGTCGGTCTCCCGCCGTGCTAAGCTTCTACGCCTTCTGCTATTTCTGTTGGGGGACATGAGATGTTGCTCGTCAGGCTGGCGGTGGAAATAGGACTGACGGACCCTATTAGGAGTGTGGTGAAGTTGATTGAGACGGCCCGGGATACTCCCACGAGTGAGCCGCCTCCGGTAGAGGCACAAGAGCGTCCACGGTTGCGGTTGATTCGTGATGGCAGGGCAGCCTAATTAGGGCAGCACTGAGGGCCCCTTAACTTGCGGATTGGTGTTTCTCCATCTGCGCTTTCTTGTCCTCAAACGCCTTTATCGGTTCAGGAATCGGCGGCAATAATTCATGAAACGCATTGTGGATATTACGAGCCATCTTTACAAGTAAGCTTAGTAATTTATGAACATCTTGTAATGTCTCACATAGGTGCTGTTTCAAACGGACAGTAGTGTCGCCGCTGTCGTCGATATATTTTTGATCTGCTTCGCCGCCATTGTGTTCATATACGTGTCGGCGGTGAAACATCCTGTCTACAAATCTGCGTTCATCTTCCTTCGTGTCTGCAAATATGTCGATGTCAAACCAGTCCTCGAAGATAGTCTTCACTTCTCCAAGATTGTGAAAGCGCTGTTTCGACAATCTCTTTCTCCGACGCTCTGTCATTGGCACCTCCCGCGCCAATTGCTTCGCGTACTGCCCTATGAAGGACTCAAAAGAAGCTACTCCATCTCTGACACAATTCTCAGGCGAACCGCTAGAGTTTAGACGCTCACGAATAGTCAGCACAGTCTGGCCTTCGAAGAGCGCTAAATCGTTGCGCGTGCCGCACGAGGAACAATATCCAAAGCGTCCCAGAATATCATTGAACTCCCCACAGGCTACGCAGTTGAATTTTTGCTGTTGACTTTGCTCAGACATATAGAAAGTAGGTTTTCCCCCTTCTTTGCTTACAACCTCTGCAACTTCGTCCATATCAATAACAACTTCATCATCTTCCACAGATTCCAGCGCCGTACTCAAGACCTTACAGTAATGACGTACATAGCGCCGTTGGGATTCCGAGAGGAATCGATGAGGCTGCTCCACGATGGCGCAATAAGGACAGACGCTAGGGTATGGGCCACTACGCCAATAGCCGTTGCAAACCGGACACTGATGGCCGAACTGGCCTTCGCTATCGCAGGCAATCCACACTGGAAAGCAGCCGGGGAATGGCGGCGGGCTAGACAATTGTCCCGCTCCTCCTAACAGTGCAGGTCCCACGGGCTCGCCGTGGAATGCATACACAGCGATTACCCTGATTACCCTAGCCGGTAGATCGCTGACAAGACGAAAACTAACCTGATAACTTTGCCGGCCATCCTCTTTTGTCACAATGTTGAAGGCGACTTGGCATCCTAAGGGGCCGATTTCTTCAAATTCGTCGGACACGCTGTGTCTCCCTGAACGAACCAAGTTTACATAGACGATATGCTTCTATGTCTTAGTTCTGATACCTAATTTGTAGAATTATTTCCGTTCACTTCCCCATAGAGCCCAGGCAATTACACCAGGAAGGAGCGCGAAAAGCTCCAGACAGTCAATCAGAGTACGGGAAGAAAGAGAACCGCCCACAAATTCGGCTATTATGGTTATAGGCATAACACCCACAAACGTTACGATCACCATTGCATTAAAGAAGGACCAGACGAACCAAGGCAACAAAAGCACATAACGTAAAATTCCTTGACCCTGGAGTCCTTTTCCAGTCTTGTACTGATACGCTACTATGCTCGACACTAACGCCATTCCCCATAATAACTCTTGGCCCCACAACCACTCAGGATATATGGACGCCAAGAAGGCAGCTATTCCACACTGAAGGTAGAGGAGACTAGCGGTGATTCCGACCCTCTTCGGTCTAATTTCAGAGTCGGCGTTCTGTTGCTCTGAAGATTTGGTCGGTACTTGACGGGGATTTGCTTTCGGTGAGCTGGCGTCCGGCACTCGCTCCGGCGGCGGGGCTTCTTGTGCGGATTGGTCTTGATGTTCTCTGTGGCGTGCAATACGTTGCCATTCCGTCGGGTTCTGGCTGGGCCGCAGGGCTTCTCTCGCAGGTCGGACCCGGCCTCCCGTGTGGCCGGGAAGTGACTTCCGCCACTGGGCGATGCTTTGTGGCCGGTCCTGTTTGTTTACCTGGATAGCCCAGTCAATTGTGGCGAGGAGCCGGGCGTCGTATAGACCTTTACCAACTGTTACCGCCGGAGTCAGGTCTTGGTCGTCTCCGCGTTGGTTGAGAGATCGGGTTACGGCATCGGGCAGCTCCGCCTCCGTTATCCCGCTCACACACCGGTAGGCCACCATGCCCAGCGCGTAGAGGTCAGTCCACGGTCCTACGTTTTCGGCTTTGGTCGCGTGTTGCTCAAGCGGCGCATAACCCGGCGTCAAAATCGCTGTTAGGCTCTTGGACCGCTGCCCCACGGCTTGCCGGGCCGCACCGAAGTCCAGCACCACGGCGCTCCCGTCCGAGCGCACCATCAGATTGCCCGGCTTGAGGTCCCGGTGGACGTAGCCGGCGGCATGCATCTCTTCTAAGCCGCTCAATACTTCGTGAATGAGCCGTTGGAGGGCCTCGGCTGGGAGGGTGGTATGCCTCGCGAGCAGTGCGCTGACGGTCTGGCCCTCAACGTATTCCAACACCATATAGGCCGTGCCGTTGCCTTCGAAGAAGCGGTAGACTTTATTCAAATGCGGGTGGTCAAAACGGGCCAGGGTACGGGCTTCGTCCAGAAAACGGCTCAAGCCCCACTCATAGTCCGTAGTGTCGGCGCTCGAATTGGGTACGACCGTTCCGTTGTTTGTGCGTGTGGCGAATTCGCTGGGCAGGTATTCCTTGATCGCTACGACTTTGTTGAGGTTGGTATCGTTAGCCCGATAGGTGATGCCAAACCCGCCCGCCCCGAGCACCTCGCGGACCGTGTATTCCTGTAACCGGGTGCCCGCCGGCAGGGCGTTGATGTGGTCCATGCGGAGCACCTTTCATTCTATTCCTTTTCCCTCTCAGGGTTGGGCACCATTTTGCCATGACCGGGGATAATCCAGTCCGCGCGCTGTAAAACCTTTTCTCGGCTCGCATTGAGCGCCTCTTGGTTCCAGGTCAGCGGGGCGTCGCCGGGTGTGATGTCCGGGAATGCCCAGGTATGGGTCAGGACGTAGGTCCCCTGGGCCGTCTCGACGACCAGCGACGCGTCCTCTTCGGTGTGTCCTGGGGTTTGTAGCACTCGTATGCCGGGTGCAATGGCATACTCATCGCCATGATCTTCCCACAGGTCGCCTGTATACGTCGCCCAAAAGTCGACCAGTTGGGCGTGAGGGAAGAGGGCAATATTCACGGTATGGTCGGGATGGTGATGGCTGATAAAGATATGGGTGACATCCTCAGCCGAGACCCCTTCTTTTTTCAGCGCGTCAAGGATGAGAGACCGCTCTGCAACCATGCCGGGATCGGCGACCAGCGTGACACCCTCGCCTCGGACCAGGGCAACTGTACCCGCCACATGTCTAGCGCCGTCATCAGTCACACCGGGCATGGGCTGTCGCCCTTCTATCGGCTTGACATAGCCTTCGAGCAGAACGGTGACGGTGTTCGTGTTTGGTGTTTCTTGTCCCTGTATTCCGAGGGGCGTACAAATAAACACAGCCGCCATGAGTCCAGCCAGAGCGACGAATCTGCATCTTTTTGTGTGCATCATATCTCCCTCCTGTATGCTCCCTGACATAGCATTCCGGTCTGTGGGGGACTAGTCGTCTCGTTTCTCGCTTTTTTTGTTCCGTGTGGTTATTATCACTGGCAGCGGGACGGTGGCGAATGCAGCGCTACGAGTAGAAACAGAAGAAACAGGAGACGCAGATGAGCGACCTCTCCTCTGACGAGATTTTACGTCTGACTCGGGAATACGGCCTCTACGAATGGGCCGCGCAGAAGGCGGTGAAGCCGCTCAGCGTTGACCATGCTCAGGGCGTCTACTTCTGGACGACCGACGGCAAGCGCTTTCTCGACTTCAACTCGCAACTGATGTGCGTCAATATCGGCCACGGTGATGAGCGTGTCCTGACCGCCATTCGGGAGCAATCCGAGAAGCTGACCTATGTGATGCCGCATCTTGTGACCGAGCCGCGGGCCAGGCTGCACCAACTTCTGGCCGAGGTCACCCCTGGTGCCCTCAAACGATCCTTTCTCACACTGAGCGGAGCGGAGGCTAATGAACATGCCGTACGGATCGCTCGCTTGGTCACGCAGCGTCAGAAAATCCTTGTCCGGTATCGTTCCTATCACGGCGCGACAGCCGGGGCTGTCAGTCTGACCGGAGAGCCGCGCCGCTGGGGAGCCGAGCCAGGTATCCCCGGTGTTGTGCGGGCCATGGACCCCTACCGCTATCGGTGCCGCTGGTGTCAGGAGCAGCCGGCCTGCAACCTCAACTGCCTGAATCACGTCGAAGACGTCATCCGGTTTGAGGGGGCGCACACGATTGCCGCCGTGCTGATTGAGACCGTGACCGGAACGAATGGCATCATCATTCCACCCGACGGCTATCTGCCGGGGCTGCGCACCTTATGTGATAAATATGGCATCCTGCTGATCGCCGATGAGGTCATGAGCGGCTTTGGCCGGACGGGGGAATGGTTTGCAGTCAATCACTGGGATGTCGTGCCTGACATCATGACGCTGGCAAAGGGATTAACGAGCGCCTATCTGCCGCTTGGCGCCATTATGGTAAACGACGAAATCGCGGCCCATTTTGAAGACAATGTCCTGTACGCCGGGTTGACCTATGGGGCGCATCCGGTCTCCTGTGCCGCCGCGGTCGCCACCATTCAGGTCTACCGGGAAGACGGCCTGATTGAGCATGCCAAAAAGATGGGGACCATTCTGGCGCACGAAATGGAACGCTTACGGAATAAGCATCCCTCAGTTGGAGAGACCCGTTCCATCGGCCTGTTTGGCCTGTTCGAACTGGTCAAAAACCGTCAGACGCGCGAGCCGCTAGCCCCCTTTAATGCGACGGCTGCCGAGATGGGGCCCATGGCTCAGCTCGGCGCGTTTTTTCGAGAGAACGGGCTTTTCACCCTGGTCCGCTGGAACACTTTTTTTGTGAATCCGCCGCTGTGTATTAGCGAAGAACAACTCCGCGAGGGATTGGCGATTATTGACCAGGCGCTCGATATTACTGACGCGGCCGTCTCGGCCTGACGGCTCTTCCCGGGAGCGGGCGTGCATGAACACCAAATCCTCTGTACCGATTGCAAGCTGAGCGAAAGACGAGGAGAGCATGAGAGCAATAACGAGGAGAGCGCTGCTCCGTTCCGGTCTCACTTGGTGCGCGGTTTCCCCCTGGCTGAAGCCCCTGGGGGCGATCGCTGACACGGACGCCAGCCCGCCAGCTCCGCAGATGTCGCCCGGTGTGACCGATACCGAGATCGTTCTCGGTATATCCGCGGCCTTCTCTGGCCCATCCCGGGGTTTGGGTATCGAACTGTATCGCGGCGCCAGCGCCTACTTCGACCACGTGAATGAGCAGGGGGGGATCGCCGGTCGCAACGTAATTCTCAAAACGTATGATGATGGCTACCAACCCGCCCCTTCTGTTAAGAATACCCTGAAGCTGATGTTGCAAGACCAGGTGTTTCTGCTCTTCGGTTACGTTGGAACCCCAACGGTCACGCGGGTCCTGCCCATGCTCAAGAAGTTCCAGGACAGGAATATCTTTTTGTTTTTTCCCTTCACCGGTGCTCAGCCACAGCGGGAACCTCCCTATGGCGACTTTGCGTTCAATCTGCGTTCCTCCTATCGCCAGGAAACCGCCGGTCTGGTCGATAATTTCGTTGGCATCAACCGGAAACGTATCGCCGTGTTCTACCAAGCCGATGCCTATGGGCGCAGCGGCTGGGCGGGCGTCCGGCGCGCCCTGAAGCACTACGGAAGGCAGATTGCGGGCGAGGCGACCTACCGCCGCGGCACGAGGTTCACCGCCAGCCTGCGCAGACAGGTCGAAATCCTCAAGGCGTCCCAGCCCGAAGCCGTGATCTGTATCGGTTCCTACGCGGCCTGTGCGGGTTTTGTCCGCGATGCTGTCAACCTCGGCCTGCAAGTCCCGATTGCCAACCTGTCCTTTGTTGGCAGCGAGAACCTCTTGAAACTCCTTAGTCACTGGGCGCTGACTGAGGGGCGAGGTGACATCGAGTCGTATACCCGACTGCTCGTCAACTCCCAAGTGGTTCCGAGTTACGAAGAGGCCTCCATGCCAGCCGTCAGAGAGTATCGCGACTTGATGCGACTCCACAATCCGCAGCCGCCCATAGAACTGCTGAAAGAACCCTATCTACCCTCTGAGCACAGCTTCGTCAGTCTCGAGGGATTTATTAATGCCAAGTTGATGGTCGAAATCCTGCGTCGGCTGGGCGACAAGCCGGAACGGAGCCAGCTTGAGCGTACCGTTTTCACCGTTCAGGATTTTGATTTGGGTATCGACGAACGGGCCTCTTTTGGTCCCGACCGTCGTCAGGGGCTCCAGCAGGTCTATTACACCGTTGTTGACGAGGGCCGTTTTGTCATGCTGGACAACTGGGAGGACAGGTTTGCCTGACATGAAAATCCAAAAGCTTTTTCAGAAAACACTGTTCGGCGTTTTTTCTCTGTTTGGTCTGATTAGCCTGTCCACCTCCGTGCTGTGTATTTATACCGTCGATACGCACTTGTCCGAGGAGTACGAGAGCAATAGCAAAGACATCGCCAAGACCATTGCCGATTCCAGTGTGGACATTCTCTTGAATCGGGATCTGTCGGCACTGCAATCGCTCATCGATCAATTTGTCGAAATTCAGAGCATACGCTATATCTATATCACGGACGAAGAGGGCGAGTTTGTCGCCCATACGTTTGTTCCCGGTGTGCCCGAAGAAATTCGAACCGGAGACCGGAATAACACGGCGACTGTGGAGCGCAGCCTGCCGGGGATGGGTGATTTTGTGGAAGTGGGTAGTCCGATTCTGGCCGGCGTTGCCGGCAGCGTTCATGTCGGCATGGACCCCGATCTGATTGCGCTGAAGATTCAGCGAGCAATCGGCCGCCAGGTCTATCTCATCTCCATTATTCTTGTTATTGGCGTTTTGGCTGCCATCTGGTTTGTCAACCTGGCGGCGAAGCCCCTGGGCGACCTCCTCGCCTATGCGGTTGCCCTCGCGCGTGACCAGGACAATGGAGCGGACGACACGCTGCTGGCACGCGACGATGAGGTTGGCCAACTCGCTCGACTCTTTCTCTATTTTTCAGAAGGTGTGCATGCCGAAGGGGAGCAGCGTGTGTCGGTTGGAAACGATAGCTAGGATGTGACCTCGGAGGATTTCCAAATAGTGCCTGGACCGCACGGGGCTGGCTGGCCCGCTCCGGACACCGTCTCGCGAGTGGTTGCGGTTGATTGACGATTGAGAGTTCTTGGAAATGGCGCAACAAAGACATATGCCGCGTGCGATGATCGCCCTGTTGTGTACGGTCCTGCAGATCTGCTTCGGGACCGTATACGCGTGGAGTTTCTTTCAAACGTTGCTGGTCAGGCAGCTCGGCTGGTCATTTACGGAAACGGCCTGGGCCTTCAGCCTCGCGATCTTTTCGCTGGGTACTGCGGCGGCCTGGGCCGGCACAATGCTGCCGCGGTTCGGCCCGCGCAAATTGGCCGTGGCCGGCAGCCTCATGTTCTCGGGTGGCTATGTGCTCGCCAGCCTTGCCTTGCACCTGGATATTATCGAGCTCTTTTATCTCGGCTACGGAGTGATCGGCGGTGCCGGTATCGGGTTTGGCTACGTGACGCCGGTCGCCACCGTGGCGAAATGGTTTCCGGATCACAAGGGCTTAGTGACCGGGATCGTTGTGATGGGTTTTGGTGTGGGCGCGTTTCTTTTGAGTAAGGTGTTGGCCCCGCTGCTCGTGCTGCAAGCGGAGGGTGACTTGGCGCTCGTTTTCTTGTGGCTCGGGGTTGTCTTTGCCTGTATCTTATTGCCTTCCAGCTTTGCCCTGAGCGATCCCCCGACCGCCGTGGCCACCGTGGCTGACGTCCAGCGCAGTGACGACCCCGACTCTGCGGCCCCCTACCTCCGGTCTTCGGCGTTTATCTTCATGTGGGTTGTCTTTTTCTTCAACATTGCCGCGGGCATCTCCGTTATCAGTTTTCAGTCGGAACTTCTGCAGGAAGTGTGGGGATTCGCCGACCCGTCCCTAGAGCCGGCAACGCTGGTCGAATACGGAGCGACACTGATCGCCGTCAGTTCACTGTGTAACGGTGTTGGACGGTTGTTCTGGGGGCTCCTCTCGGACCGTATCGGGCGCGTCCGGGTCTTCAGAATCCTGCTCGCCAGCCAGATGATCGTCTTCGGTATCTTGATGACGGAACGCAACCCCTGGATATTTGCGGCCCTGGTTTGCTACGTCCTCTTATGCTTCGGTGGCGGCTTTGCCACTATGCCTTCTTTCGTGCTCGACGTTTTTGGGACGAAAAAGATGTCCACGATTTACGGAACAATCCTGACCGCGTGGGCCGCGGCAGGGATCTGCGGTCCGCTCTATGTGGGACATTTGAAAGACCAATATCCCGACCGGGCTGTCATGTATTGCTTTTTGATCGGGATTCTGATGCTGGGCATTGGGTATGTCTTCTCGTATTTGCTGAACGATGATCGCATTCGCCTGCGTCGTCCGACCCTGGAAGGGACGCTGCGGCAGTATGGCATTGTGTATCCTCGGCGCGCCTAGAGCCCGTTCCCCAATACGGTCAGGAGGTAAGTGGACAGTCCTGCCGTTCGTCCAGTACACTAGACGTATGGTATATGCCTGTTCGCCCGACGACGGTTTCGACGATGAGGATGATGAGGACGAACGCTGCCCGTGCGTCATTCATATTCGATGGCCACGGCCGCCCGTCGTGAAGTCATTCCGACCAAAATAATCAAGAGTTCGGTCTGCCCGCCCCTGGCATAAATCATATGCCAGGCTTGCCTTCCGGGCCTGTTCTCTCTATAGAGAGGCGAGGGAAATGGCCCATGTGGCCAGATCGTATAGACGTGTCGTGCAAATAAAGGAGAGACGCTATGGCTGAGTTTGATGTGCATATTAAAGGGGGAGTGGTTGTTGACGGGACACGCGTCCCGCGCTTCCAGGCTGATGTCTGGATTAAGGATGGAAAGATCGCTCAGATTGGCGGTCGGACGGCTGGCGGAGCGAAGAAAGTCATTGATGCGGACGGGCTGATTGTTGCGCCTGGGTTTGTTGACCTGCATACCCATTATGACGCGCAGATTCGCTGGGACCCCTGGTGTACGATTTCCGGCTGGCACGGCGTGACCTCCGTGGTTCTCGGCAACTGCGGCTTTGGTTTTGCCCCGGTCAAACCTGATTTCCAGGAACGATCCATGCTCACCATGACGCGTACGGAAGCCATCCCGTACGATTCCATGAAGGAGGGCATGACTTGGGACTGGGAAACCATTCCTGAATATCTGGATTCGCTGGACCGCTCAGCTAAAGGCGTCAACTGTATTCAGTACATGCCCACTGCGTCGCTTATGACCTATGTCATGGGGCTGGAGGCCGCCAAGTCCCGTGCGGCCACACCCGCCGAAAAAAAGGAGATGCAGCGGCTCTTGCATGAAGGCATGGATGCCGGACTGTGTGGCTTCTCCATTCAGCGGCTTGGCCCCGACTCAACGCAGGCCGATTATGATGGCTCTCCCATGGTGACGGACATCATGGCGGACGAGGATATTCTGAATCTGGCCACAGTCCTGCGGGAGCGAGACGAAGGGTTTATCCAAATCACCCAATCAACCGGACAGATTAAGGCTGATCTGGCCTTTTTGGAAAGGCTGGCGGAAACCGCCCGCCGGCCCATTCTGCACAACGTCATTGTTGCGGCCCGCAAAGACCCGAAAGTCCATCGTCGGAGCCTGGACTGGCTGGAGCGCTGCCGGGAGAGAAACCTGCCGATCTATGGCCAGACCGGAACGCATCGGACGGGTTTTGCGTTTACGCTGGAACACTGGAATCTGTACGATGCCAGCCCGGCCTGGCGTGAGCTGACGACCGGAACCAAAACCGACAAGCTGGCCAAGATGAAAAACCCGGCCCTGCGCGCCGCAGTCAAACGCGAGACCGAAGAAGCGGACCGGAAGCTGCAAGTCATCCAGGCCGGTGTTGGCGGCCCGATTCCCAGACTGATCGTTCAGACGGCCAATAATCAAGCCGAACTGGAACCCTATGTGGGCAAATCCGTCGGCCAGATTGCAGAAGAAGAAGGCAAAGACCCCATCGACGTCATGCTCGACCTGTCGCTGGCCGGTGATCTGAATGTCGAATTCCTTGGACCGGACCGGGGTTTTAATGCCGAGCATACGGCGGAGATGATCAACGCCTCGTATTTCACCGTTCCGGGAGCCTCGGACGGTGGTGCGCACACCAAGTTCTTCACGGGTGGCGCGTTTACGACCGACTTCCTGCGCTGGCTGGTTCGGGATGAACAACTGGTGAGCTTGGAAGAAGCACATTACCGGCTCTCCGCGCTACCGGCTCATGCGGCCGGCTTCCACGATCGTGGCGTGTTACGTGAGGGCGCAGCGGCCGATGTGGTAGTCTATAACCTGGACGAGTTGGACATTGAGCCGAATTGGATTGGCGAGATAGTGCATGATTTCCCAGGGAATGAATGGCGCCGGATTCAGCGGGCCAAAGGCTATCACGCAATTCTGGTGAACGGAGTCCAGACGTTTGAAGGTGGCGAGTGTACTGGAGAAACACCGGGCCAGTTGCTCCGCAACGGGAGGGGCTAAGCGTCGTTTCCTTTGCGCCTCTCAGAGTGGCGACGTGGTCGCCCGCTGTCTTCCCGTGACGCATTGTATTCCCGTGATTCATACAGGGGTTGGGGCGGGGTTCAAATCCGCCCCGACTCTGTTCAGCCCGCGCCCTGCCTGGTATACTTGAGGCACCTTTATAAAAAACCCATCCACGCGAAGGAGGTGGAGAGCATTGAGAGATGAGGCGATGAGTTCGCTTCCCGCAGTTGCTCGACCGAGGGCTAAGCGACTAACCCCCGCATCTGCCCACCTCCTGTGTCCGGCATGTTTCTGGAGCGGCCTGCCGCAGCCTCGTCTGCGTGGTTCTCTCGTCGTTGAAAGCCTTTTATGGGCACTTGGCGTGACAAGTATGGGACTGCTGCTGTTGGCGGGACAGCTCTCGCAGCTCCCTGTTGCGCTACCGTGTCTGCCCGGTCTGGGATATTCGGTCTGGAGACGCTATCGTCGTTCTGCCGCCTGTCCTCAGTGTGGTGGGCGTCCGTTGCTGCCTGAAGAGGCGATATATCCCCCAGACTGCTCTCATTTTCTTTTTAGTACGGAGCCACGGCGGATACCGGATGAAAACCGTGGGTGGTCGTCCGCCGGCAAAGACCCGGCCCATCCTCCAATGCCGGTTCTTGAGTCAGCACCAAAAAGCAGACGGGTGCCAAGACAAGAGTCAGAGTCAGGTGCCCGGGGAAGGTGAGCCGCCACTCCAAAAGGGGATATACCGTGCTCACCGTCCGGTGTTCGGGAGAACGCAGCATGCGGCAACCCCATTGCTGTGCGCGATCTCTGCTCCCTCCCCTCAACGAAAAGAAGCTCTTATGTGGACCAACGCGACACACGCAACGAAGGATGTGACCGATTATCAGTTCCGACGACTCATTGTCGATCTCGGACACGAGCACATTCAGCAGGAGGTCGTTCCCTGCCGCGATCTGGACGACTTCCTGGGCGGTATGGGGCGCGCGTTTCGTGTGCTCGAACACTATGACGTTGAGGACGCCTATGCCCCGGACGCGCCGCTGGTGATGAACCTGGGGGCGTTCTCCGGTACGCCGCTGATGACGGGCTTGCGCGTGTTCTTCTCCGCCTACAGTCCGCTTAAAGTTGCCAATAACGGCAAGCCCTTTGCCATGTGGGCGACGGCGTCCGGAAAATTCGCCACAAAAGTTCTGGCTGCCACTATTGATGAAGTCATTTTTCTAGGACGGGCGACGCGTCCAGTGTTGCTGTTGATACGCAATACCAACGACGCTGGCCTGTCCCTCTCGCTCGAAGATGCGCGGAGCATCTCCGGCCTGACCACCCATGATAAAATTCTCTCCCTGACCGATCGATACCGGGATGCGCACGTTGCCGTCATTGGACCCGCCGGAGAACAGTGGCAACAGAACCGCTACGCGTCTATTGCCTGCAGTACGGTGAATCAAATCCACTCCCGTGAATGTAAACCCCGATTTGCCGGTCGAGGTGGCATGGGCAGTATCATGGGATCTAAAAACCTGATCGCTATTGTCGCCCAGGCTCCCGACCGGACGCGGGGCAAGCTCTCTCCCGCCCTGCTCGCGGCGAATAAAGAGATCAGTCGAGGCCCGGGATCAATCAACTATCGCGATGCCAGGAAGGGCGGTAACGGTGGGACCTGGCGTAATGTCGCTGGCCTGCATCCGGTCGGGGCGTTACCCGAGAAGAATTTTTGGCCACAGGGCACCGAGCAGCCTGTGCCCCTGTATCGGGACTCGATGGAAGACGCCTACTGTATTAAAGACGAGTCGTGTTTTCAGTGCGGCATTGCCTGCCATAAAAATATTTACTCCGTGCGCGAAGAGAACGGACGGCGCAAGCCTGGAAAATTTTATACGAAGTTTGATTATGAGCCCCTGGACCTGCTGACGGTGAACCTCGGCATATATGATCCGGAGCAGTCTCTCGAACTTGTTGAGTTGGTCGATCAGGTTGGCTTTGATGCGATTAGTCTGGGCGTCACCTTAGGGTATATTATGGACTATAACGCCCGTCATCCTGAGCAGCCGATTGTGGGTGGTCTATCGTTTGGCGATTTCGCAGCGACACGTCACGTGATTGTTCAGGCCGCGGCCGGTGGGGTGCCTGAGATCGGACGCGGAGTGAAACGCCTGTCCGAGCAGTTGGGCGAACCTGCCTATGCCATGCACTGCAAGGGCCTGGAGCTGCCGGCCTATCTGCCAGAAACAAACCCGGGTTATCCGTTCGCTATTGCGGGTGGCCATATGGGGATGCGGACCTTCCTCCTGCTCGTGACCGAAGGGAAGACCGACCTTGATTACTGGGTCGATGCCATTGTGCGGCGTGGCATTTATTACACCCGGGATGATGTCATTGGACTCTGTAAATTTGCCGGAACGCCCGATGAGATAATTGAACCCGTTTTCCAGGACCTGTACGGAGTGACGGTCACGCGTGAGGATATGCAGCATACAACCCAGCGTGCCTATCTTCGGGGGCTCTTATTGGAACGGAAGCAGGGCGCAACGCTGGACGATTATGTGTTGCCCGCTCGGGTCTATGAACAGAATCCGCACGTCCAGTTACCACATTTTCTGACGCCAGACTTTTGGGACCAATTACGCGCGCGCGTTCTCCGGGCGTTTGATGAACAAATTGTCTCCTATGGTCTGCGCCCGGCCGCCTGAATATGACGTTGTGATGCACTTTATCCGGCTGTCCAAGTCGCATACGGACCGTCGTCCTGTGCGGGCTATTGCCTTTGATCTCGACAGCACACTCACGCGGCCCTATCTGGACTTCACACGGCTCAGAGCCCAACTCGGCCTGCCCGAGGGCGATATCCTCCACTGGGCCGACTCCCTTCCGCCGCGCCAACGGGCCGAAGCCTTTGCCGCCATTGAGGCATTCGAACAAGACGGGGTTGAGCATGTCGCCTGGAACGACGGGGCTCAGGAAACGTTAGCGGCGCTCCAGGCCCGTGGTCTGCCGGTCGCCATTATTACCCGCAACAGCCGGACCTCGCTCACAGCCGTATGCACACAGTTGGATATACGTGCCGACGTGCTCGTCGCCCGAGAGGACGCCACTCCCAAGCCGGACCCGGCCTGTATCCGGCTGGCAAGCGTCCGCCTGGGTGTTCGCGTGGAGACGCTGCTCATGGTAGGAGACTTTCGGCACGATACCGAGGCCGGACGTGCGGCCGGCGCCATAACGGTCCTCCTGACCAACGGCAAAACGCCGACCTGGACGGTTGAGGCCGACCTGGTGATTCACCGCCTGCCCGAGCTCTTGACCTATGTGGAAAAAGAGTAAACGTGGCAATATCTATATCTATTGACGGACACGTGTACTCTTTTCTGGACTCTCAACATAATACAGGAGGACACTCATGGAATTTGCCATTGCCTACCCGGCTAAACCAGATGCGTGGAAAGACATTGCTGTGGCTGAAGACAACGGCTTCAGCCATGCCTGGCTGTACGATTCTCAGATGATCTATAGCGATGTGTATGCGTGTATGGCGCTTGCCGCGGAGCACACCTCCACGATTGTTTTGGGGACTGGCGTTGCCATCCCGAGTAATCGTATCGCTCCAGTGACTGCCCACTCCATTGCTACCATCAACCAACTCGCGCCCGGCCGGGTCATCCTCGGTCTGGGAACCGGATTTACCGGACGCAATACAATGGGTCTCCCGCCGGTCTCGCTCAAAAGTACACGTCACTATATCGAGCAGTGCCGCAGCCTGCTCAAGGGAGAAGCGGTGCTCTTTCAAGACAACGAAGGAGATGGGTCTCGCCAACGCTGGATTCGTTTCCTGCATCAGGACCACGGCTATATTAACCTGAAAGACCCGATTCCGATTCATTTTGCGGCCAACGGGCCGAAAGCCCTGGAATTGACCGGGGAGATTGCAGATGGCTGGATTACGACCATTTCCAGCCCGGATACCTTGCGCAAAAACCTGGCGGTGGTCGAAAAGGGGACGGCTCGGGTTGGGCGCTCAGCTCACGACCTGCCCAATGTCGCCCTGACGACAGCCTGTGTGCTGCAACCGGGTGAGTCGGCAACCGCGCAGCGCGTCATGGACCGAGTTGGTCCCTTTGCCATTGTGGCTCTCCACGCCTTGTGGGAACAGTCCGCGGTCACGGCCAATATGCCGCCGGCTATGGAGTCACTCTATCAGGGCTTTGCCGACTATGTCGCGCAAATGCACACGCCTGAAGATCGTCGCTATCTCGAAGTCCACGAAGGCCATTTGATCTACCTCAAGCCGGGGGAAGAGCGCTACTGTAATGAAGACCTGATTCGCGGTATGACGCTAACCGGGACAGGGGAAGAGATCATCGCCCGGCTCAAGGCGCTCGAGGCGGTCGGTCTCAAGCAGGTGGCCGTGCAGGTGGTGAACAATGGACGCGAAATGATCGAAGAATTCAGCCGCGAGGTCATTGCGAAATACTAGGTGAACTATGACACACGAATCCGTCACGCTTGGGATCGCCATTTCCCTGAGTGGCCGCTATGCCCTGCTCGGGCGTCAGGTCCTTGAAGGTCTGGAGTGCTATATCCGCGATGTGAACGCCGCCGGTGGGATGCGGCTCGGGGCCGAGAATCGAAAACTGCCCGTCTCCCTGATTGTCGAAGACGACGCAAGCGACGAGACCAAAGTCCGCAGCCTGACCGAGAAGTTGATCACCCATGACCGGGTTGATCTGCTGATGGGCCCCTACGGCAGCGGGCTGACCCTGGCCGCTGCGGAGACGGCCGAGGCCGCCCAGCAGGTGCTGTGGAATCATAGTGGGTCGGCCGACGAAATCTTCGAGTGCAACCTCTCCTGGGTCGTGGGTCTGTTGAGTCCGGCGTCCCAATACTTATGCGCCATTCTGGAACTGCTGCGTACGCTCGACCCCGAGGCCAAACGGGTGGCCTTATTGAGCGCCAAAACTGGCTTTGCCACCGATATGGCCAGTGGCGCCTTGACGTGGATTCAACGCCACGGCCTGACGCTCGCCAGCCACCAACTGTACCGGTCCGGTCTCGACGATTTCAGCCCGTTGCTCAACCCGCTCAAGGACGACCCCCCGGACTGGCTGCTCAGCGTTGGCCGTGTAGAGGACGACCTGCGGCTGGGCCGACAGGTGTGTGACCTCCGCCCTCGGCTCAAAGCCGCCGGATTGGTCGTTGCGGCCATCAGTCGCTTTAAGGCCGAGCTGGGTGAGCAGGCGGACGGGTTTCTTGCGCCGAGCCAGTGGGAGCCGCAAGTGGAGTACGGGGTGGACTGCGGCCCGTCAGAAAACGAGTTTCTGACCCATTATCTCAAAGGTGCAACCGTACCTATCGACTATCCGGCCGCCCAAGGCTATACCGCCGGTGTCATTGCCCAGCGCTGCGTCGAAGAAGTCGGTGGCCTGGACCAACACGCCCTGCGCACGGCTGCGAGTCATCTGCGGTGTACGACCTTCTACGGACCGTATGCCATTGAAGCGCAGACCGGCCGCCAGACCGCCCATCCCATGCTGGTTACCCAGTGGCAGAAGGGCCGTAAGGAAATCGTGTGGCCGCGCACGGTGGCCGAAACCCAACCGGTCTATCCCGGACCGTTGTGGGAGTAGATGGATGAGGTAGCAACGCTCTGGGATATAAACCCGTCCAATAATTGAACTTGCTCTCCGCCTTGGTTACACTCCTGTAGAGTTGGGATAGAAGGGGCGTATAATCATCAATTCCCTGTTTCAGCGAGGATATCTTTCAGAAAGGAGAAAGGGAAATGAGTCACATCAGAGCCGAGTATATCTGGATAGACGGCAACAAACCGACTGCCACATTACGCTCAAAAACGAAAATACTTGATGGGCCCATTCGCAGCCTTGAGGACGTTCCTCTATGGGGATTCGACGGTTCAAGCACCATGCAGGCCGTAGGGCATGACAGCGATCGCCTGCTCCGCCCTATTTACTATGTGCCTGACCCCATCCGCCGCGGCGACAATATCCTGGTCATGAACGAGGTGCGGCTCCCGGATGGGTCCGTGCATGAGTCCAACACGCGGGCTCACCTGGTCAAGCTGCAAGAAAAGTATAAAGACCACGAACCCTGGTTCGGCATTGAGCAGGAGTATACGTTTTTCCGGGGCCGGTCGCCCCTGGGCTGGCCGGAGGGTGGCTATCCCGCGCCCCAGGGACCGTTCTATTGCGGTGTTGGTGCCGATGAGGTCTTTGGCCGAGAAATTGTTGAGGCTCATATGGATGCTTGTCTGGAAGCCGGGCTGGCCCTCTCCGGCATCAATGCCGAGGTCATGCCCGGACAGTGGGAGTTTCAGATCGGCCCAATAGGGATTCCTGAGGTGGCGGATCAATTATGGATCGCCCGCTGGCTGCTGTATCGCATCGCCGAAGATTCTGGCGTTAATGCCACGCTGCATCCAAAACCGATCAAAGGCGACTGGAACGGCGCCGGTGCCCACACGAATTTCAGCACCAAAACCATGCGTGAGGAGGGCGGCTTACGGGTGGTGAGAGCCGCCTGCGAGGCGCTGGAAAAGCGGCACGAGGAACACATTGCGGTGTACGGCGCCCACAACGAAGAACGCCTCACCGGCCTGCATGAGACGTGCAGCATCCACGAATTCCGCTATGGCATCAGCGACCGCGGCGCCTCGGTCCGTATTCCGATGGCCACGGCCAACGAGGGACGCGGCTATCTGGAAGATCGCCGCCCGGCAGCCAATATGGATCCCTATCAGGTGTGTGCCGCGCTGCTCGAAACCACGTGCGGCTGAGCCCGGCGCGCACCGCCTCTCGCTCGGAGGATCGCTATGCTACACACGCCGCTCTGCCAGGACCTTGGAATCACCTATCCAATTTTCTCCGTGGGTATGGGTGGTGGGATGGCCGGACCGCGACTCACAGCTGCGGTATCCAACGCCGGCGGGTGCGGCGTCTTGGGCATGGGCGGTCTGCCCGCGCCTTTTATCCAGGAACAAATCCAGCAGGTCCGCACGCTGACCGAACGGCCCTTTGGGGTCAATATCATTCTCCCCCTGCTGCAAGAGGGACAGATTGAAACCTGCTTCGCCGAAGCCGTTCCCCTGCTCGTTCTCTTCTGGGGTGACCCTGAACCCTACGTTAAAGAAGCCCATCGTGTCGGGACCAAGGTCTTTCTCCAGGCTGGCTCAGTTGAAGAAGCCTTAACCGCGGTGAACGCCGGGGTTGACGGCATTATCGCCCAAGGTGTTGAGGCGGGCGGGCATGTTAAAAGCACCACCTCACTCTCAACCATCGTCCCGGCCATGGTCGAAGCCGTTGGACCCGTGCCGGTTATTGCCGCGGGCGGCATTGCCACCGGACGCGGGGTTGTGGCGGCCCTGACCCTGGGCGCTCAGGCCGTGTCCATGGGTACGCGCTTTGTGGCCAGCGAAGAAGTCCAGGTTGTCCAGGCATATAAACAGCGCATTGTTGACAGCACGGCCGAAGATACGGTCTACACCACCCTCTTCGACGTGGGCTGGCCGGATGCCGCTCACCGGGTGTTGCGTAATACAGCGATGGACGAATGGGAAGCCGCAGGTTGTCCGGCCAGCGGCCAGCGGCCCGGAGAAGGCCGCGCCATCGGGACAATGCCCATGGCCGGCACGTCTGTGGAACTGCCCAAATACGGCATCTTCCCGCCTATGCCCGGCTTTGCGGGCGACCTGGAGCAAACCGCCTTGTACGCAGGCGAGTCGTGTCGGCTGATCCATGACGTCAAGCCCGCCAGTCACATCGTGCGCGACATCATGGCCGAAGCCGAAGAGATCGTACAAGGTCTGCGCGCCTGAGAACCGCACCGTAGACACCCCACGACCCGGCCCTCACCCCGGCAGTTCTGGCCTGGGGTACACCGCCGGTCTGCGGCGGGCCATCCGGCCTTCATTATTGACGGGAGATAGACAGCACGCTAGTGGAGACGGCATGCAAGAATCGTTTATCCTCCTGCTGTGGTGGATACTGTTCGGTGGCTCACATATGCTCATGTCCGCGCCCGGTTGGCGACCGAAACTGGTTGCCCGGCTTGGGGAGTGGGGCTTCTTCGGCGTCTATTCTCTGATTGCTATCGTCACCGTCGTGCCGTTGTGCATGTACTACGGCGCGCACAAGCACACCGGCCCGCAGCTCTGGGTCACGCTTCTTCCCTACCTGATAGCGCGTGATGTGAATGTCCTGCTCATGGGGCTGGCCTTTGTCCTCTTCGTCAGCGGCCTGGCGGCCCTTACGCCCAGCTCCATACTGGCCAACACAGCGCCCCAGGCGTATGGCGTCACCCGGATTACCCGCCACCCAGTGTTTGCCTCGTTCTTTTTGTTTGGCGTGGCGCACTGCCTGATGAATGGTGCCCTGAGCGACATCGTCTTCTTTGGTGGTTTCGTTGTCTACTCCTGGCTTGGCGCGTGGCGTCAGGACCAACGCAAAACCGGCGAGCTGCCCGGCTACGAGGAATTTCGGCTGTCCACCTCGTTTCTGCCCTTTGGGGCCATTGTCAGCCAACGGCAGCCGTTTCCTCTTGGAGAGCTGCGTTGGGGGGTGATCATCCTGGGTATGATTGTCTTTTACCTCGTGCGCGCCTTTCACCCCACTATATTTGGCGGGATTCTGATGACGCTCTAGGATATTCACACCATGATTCCAGAGATGTTTACCGAGACCTGGAACGGGCTACTCGGCCTGTCCAAGGTCCAATTGATTCTTTTGGGCGGCGGTATCGCCCTGCTCGTTGCGCTTAGCAAAGTGCTCCGCCTGCTGTTCCTGGCGCTTGTCCTGCTCCTCTTTCTGGTCGTGATTCTGCCGCAACTGCTGACACGGTATGCCGAGTATCCGTTTTCAGAACTCGCGCCGGGCGAGCGTGTTATTCCTCAAGACTGAAGTGCGAAAGGAGACGACAATGGAAGCTGAAAAGAAACTCGAAGAACTCGGACTGAGCCTGCCGCCCATTCCCACCCCGGTGGCCAATTATCTGCCTCTGGTGCGAACCGGCAACCTCCTGTTTGTCTCCGGCCACGGTCCCGGCATGCTGAAAGACGGCAGCGTATCGTTTATCCAGGGCAAGCTCGGCAAAGACCTGGATGTCGAGCAGGGCTATGATGCGGCCAAACAGGTCATGCTCAATATCTTGCAATCCATGAAGCAGGAGTTGGGGGATTTGGACAAGGTGCGCAAAGTGGTCAAGCTGCTGGGCTTTGTCAACTGCACGCCCGACTTCCCCGATCAGCCCAAAGTGATTAACGGCGCGTCCGACCTGCTCGTCGCCCTGTTTGGCGAGCGCGGCCGTCACGCCCGCTCGGCCGTGGGGATGAATCAGCTCCCGTTCGGCATCGCCGTCGAGATTGAGATGGTCGTGGAAGTCGAGGACTGAGGCCGGGACCCGCGCCGCCTCCTATGGAGTTCCGGGCACGGGGTCAGACCGCTGCAAACTGTGCCACCAGCGCGGCGTTGGATTCCGCTTTCTCAAAAGCGGCTAACACTGCCTGGGTAGCCTCCACGGTCGGCATCGCGGCAACCTGACGGCGCAGCAAGCGGGCCATTTTGAGCGTATCGGTATCGAGCAGTTGCTCCTCTTTGCGGGTGCCTGAAGCCGCAATATCAATGGCTGGAAACAGCCGTCGGTCGGCCAAGCGCCGATCAAGCAGCAGCTCCATATTGCCCGTTCCCTTGAATTCCTGGGCAATGACCTCATCCATGCGGCTGCCCGTATCAACCAGACAGGTCGCCACGATGGTGAGTGAGCCACCCTCTTCAAGCTGCCGGGCGGCACCAAACAACCGTTTGGGGATTTCCAGCGCATTGGCATCGATACCGCCGCTCATCGTTCGGCCGGTAGCCGTATTGAGATTGTGGGCACGGCCCAGACGGGTCAGCGAGTCCAGGACAACGATCACATCCTTATCCTGCAAGGCGCTTTCCACCGCTCGCTCCAGGCACGCCGCGGCGGTCTCCAGGTGTTCTTCCAGCGAACGATCATTCGAAGACGCAAATATCTCGGCCGGGACGGCCCGGCGAAAGTCGGTCACCTCCTCGGGCCGTTCGTCAACCAGCAGGCTGTACAAGATTGCTTGCGGAGCCCCGGCCGCCGCCGCCACGCACAAATCTTTCAAGAAGGTCGTCTTACCGGTTTTGGGCGGCGCCAAGATAATAGCGCGCTGGCCAAATCCAATCGGACAGAACACGTCCAGAATACGAATCGTCAGGGGCGTATCCGGCCCAACAAGCTCAATCTTCCGGTTGGGGGCTATGGGGACCCGACTCTGAAATTCCTGCAGGGCGGCTGACGGCCCGGCCGGACCGGTCCGGCGTCCCCGCGGCCTGTTGTGGTCCTGATGATTCCGTCCCCTGGGCTGTGCCCTCCCGCCTCTCCCCCGCTGCCGCCTGTTCTTACTCATGATGCTCCTATTGTTCCTGATCTCCACGCTGTCTACAAGCTCGGCCTGACTGCAAAACAGAGGCTGCAATCGGCTGACTGAGCAGGCGGACTAACGCCCCCCCGCCCGTCGGCGTAGCCATTCTACACTCAGCATGAACAGCAAGGAGAAGGCGGTCAGCAGGGTCGCTACGGCCAGAATCGCCGGGCTGATCTGCTCACGGATGCCGGTCCACATCTGGCGCGGCACGGTGCGTTGTTCCAGACCGCCCATGAACAGTACCGTCACCACCTCGTCGAACGAAGTGGCAAAGGCGAAGACGGCCCCGGAAATCACGCCGGGGGCGATCAGCGGCAGCACGACGCGCCGAAAAGTTCGCAGCGGCCCGGCGCCCAGACTGGCCGCTGCACGATACAGGTTGGTGTCGAAGCCGGACAGCGTCGCGGTCACCGTAATCACTACAAACGGTGTGCCCAGCGTGGCGTGGGCCAGGATAAGCCCCAGATGGGTCTGGGTCAGGCCCAGGTTTGAGTAGAAGAAGAACATGCCCGCAGCCGAGATAATCACCGGGGTAATCATCGGCGAGATCAGCAGGCCCATGATCGCCGAGCGGCCCGGCAGGGCGGGATGCGTCAGCCCCAGGGCCGCCAGCGTACCCAGCGCGGTCGCCAGGACGGTGGCCGCCAGACCGATGAACAGGCTGTTGAGCAGGGCGTGCCTCCACTCCGGGTCGCCCATCACGTTCTGGTACCAGCGCAGCGAATAGGCCGCGGGTTCCAGACGCAGCATCCCCTCGGTAAAGGTGAAGTAGGGTTCGGCATTAAAGCTGAGCGGTATAATGACCACAATCGGCGCGATCAGAAACACGAACACCGCAGTGCAGAACGCCAGATAGGCGGTCCGGCCCGCGCGCTCCCAGACTCCCTGTGGTCCCATTTCAGCCCAGCCTCATCCGCTCAATGCCCACCAGGCGGTCGTACACCAGATACAGCACCAGCACGAAGGCCAGCAGCAGGCCGCCGATTGCCGCGGCCAGCCCCCAGTTCAAGGAACTCTGCATATGGTAGGCGATCATATTGGAAATGAGCTGGCCGCTCCGGCCGCCGACCAGAGCGGGCGTGATGTAATAGCCGATCGCCAGGATAAAGACCAACAGCGCGCCGGCGCCAACGCCGGGGAGGGTCTGAGGCCAGTAGACCCGCCAAAATGCCTGGACCGCACTCGCGCCCAGCGAAGCCGCCGCGCTCATATGCAGCCGCGGAATGGTGCGCATGACCGCGTACAGCGGCAGCACCATGAAGGGCAGCAGGACGTGGGTCATGGCGACCATGGTGCCGGTCATATTGTAGATCATGGCCAGCCGGCCGTCGTCGGCGATCAGACCCAGCGCGACGAGGGTGCTGTTGATCACCCCCTGGGTCTGGAGCAGGACGATCCAGGCGGTCGTGCGCACCAGCAGGGAGGTCCAGAATGGCACCAGCACCAGCAGCAGCAGGAGATTCGCCCGGCGCGACGGAGCATGGGCGATCAGATAGGCGACCGGATAGCCGAGCAGCAGGCACAGTCCTGTCAGACTCAGGCTCACGACCAGGGTGCGCCACAGGAGGGGTAGATAGACGCGATACTCGTCCGGGCGCGAAGCGATGCGCCCGTCGCTGCGGCGTTCCAGGTCCAGGGCGTGCAAATAGTGGCGCGCGGTGAAGCGCTCGCCGGCGTACCGAATCGCATGCCAGGTTTGTACATCGTCCCAGGCCGCGTGGATGCCGATCAGCGTGTCGCGCCACGACGAACCCTGCGCGTCGCGTACGCGTCGCGCCGTGCGGGTGATGACACTCCGCAGTCCGCCGTGCACGCGGTTGATACGGGTGGCGACCCGTCCCAGAGTGCGCTCCTGACGCGCCGTACGCAGCTCAATGGCGAGCATCTCGAATACCGGCTCGGGTGGGATGTGCACGCCGTCCCAATCCTGCAACAGATTCAGGGTTTCGGGCAGTGCATCGGACACCACCGGGTCATACACGCTGCGCGACAGCATGGTCGCCAGCGGCGCAACGAAGGTCAGCCCGATAAAGGCGACCAGAGGCAGGACCAGCCCCACGGCGCGGAGCTGTGGACCGAAAATTTTTAACGAGCCAGCCATGCGCTGAAGCGCTCGTTCATCTCGTCGCCGTGATCTCTCCACCAGCGCCAGTCGTGGGTCAGGGCGCGGGCGACGTTTGCCGGGCTGTTCGGCATATGCGGCTGCATGTCCACCCCGGTTTCGAGATGGGTAGTAATCAGGGCCGTGCCCGACTTCCGGGCAGGACTATAGGCGATATAGCGTCCGACCGCAGCCAGGGACTCAGTCCGCGTTGCAAAGGTGAGGAACCTCCGTGCCGCTTCCAAATTGGGCGTACCGGCGACAATACCGAGAATGCCATGGTCCAGCACCTGGCCGTCCCAGACAATCACAAAGGGTTGGTTTTCCAGGACCTGGGCGTTAAAGATGCGGCCGTTATAAGCAGTGCTCATCACGACCTCGCCGTCGGCCAGCATCTGCGGTGGCTGTGCCCCGGCTTCCCACCAGACGATGTCGTCCTTGATCGTGTCGAGCTTACGATATGCCCGGGCCACTCCCTCCGGCGTGTCCAGCGTCGCATACACCTGATCCACGGGCACGCCGTCGGCCAGCAGTGCGAACTCCAGATTGACCAGCGGACTGCGGCGCATGCCGCGGCGGCCGGGGAATTTCTCCAGGTCGAAAAAGTCCCCGATCGTGGTCGGTTTGGGGCCGGGAATATGCGTGGGGCTATAGGCATACACCGTGGAGTAGAACAGCATGCCGACGCCGCACTCGGTCAGCATATCGGGGAAGAAATCGTCCACCGCGGGGGTCCCGTCCGGCGCCGGGGGCAGGTCGATGCCGGCGATGGGTTCGAGCAGCCCCTCGTCACAACCCCGCGCCGCGTCAGCCATCTCCAGATCAACCAGGTCCCAGTAGACCTTACCGGTCTCCACTTGCGCCCGGATTTGGGCCAGGCCGCCATTATAGGATTCCAGGCGAACGGTGATGCCCGTCTCCGCAGTGAAGGGCTCGTGATACGCCTTCTGGCAGGCACGGGCGTAGGAGCCTCCCCAGGATACCACGGTGAGCGATTCGCTACCGGCGGCCGGGCGGCTCCAACTCAGCGTTGCCAGCAAAACGATTGCCGCGACGTTAATCATCGGGCGGATTCGGCTGCGATGTAGGCGGGATGTCATGCTGTTTACTCCTCAAAGAGTAAACGTGTCCAGCATTTCATGTCTATTGGAGAACACGTTCACTCTTTCTCATCCGGGGCCATGGCCCGGCAATCGATCGGTGTCCAGCCGATCTGGATTCGGTCTCCCTCCAGAACGGCGCCGTGACCGACGGTATTCGGAATCTTGATGATGAAGTCCGTGCTGCCACACACAGCCACCCGCAGGCGCAGGTGATCGCCCAGGAAGGTAATGTCCTCGATACTGGCCTCAAACCTGTTGCTGTACAGCTCCGGCTTGGGCGCGAGGCAGACCCGTTCCGGGCGGATGGCCAGGGTGACCGGGTCACCCGGTTTACACGGCCCGACCTGGAAGGCTTGGACGATTTGGTCACCGGCCTCGACCCGCGAGATATCGTGCTCAACACTGAGGACCCGTCCGTGCAGCAGATTATTTTCACCAATGAAGCTGGCAACGAACGGGCGTTCCGGCTCTTCGTACAATGTCTCCGGCAGGGCAACCTGCTCAATACGGCCGCGGCGAAAGACGGCGACCCGATCCGACAGCACCATCGCCTCTTGCTGGTCATGGGTGACGTAGACGACCGTGACCCCCAGGCTGCGCTGTATGCGCCGAATCTCATACTGCATTTCTTCGCGTAACCGACGGTCAAGGGCGCCGAGCGGCTCATCCATCAGCACCAGGCTGGGCTCAAACACCAAGGCGCGGGCAATGGCTACGCGCTGCTGCTGACCGCCGGACAACTCGGTGGGCCGCCGGTCCTCAAGGCCCTCCAGGCGCACGAGTTGCAGTGCCCGCCGGACGCGCTCTCGACGCTGCTGCGGATCGATCCCGCGCACTTCGAGCGGAAATACCAAATTGCCGCCCACCGTCATATGCGGAAACAGCGCATAGTTCTGAAAAACCACGCCAATACCGCGCTTGCGCGGTGGCAGATCGTGCACCGAACGCCCACGGATGCGGATGGTCCCCGAAGTGGGCGCTTCAAAGCCGGCCAGCATCATCAGGCAGGTGGTCTTGCCCGAGCCGGAGGCCCCCAGCAGGGTCAGAAACTCCCCTTCGTCTACGGTCAGGTCCAGGTCACGCACGACCTGGACTCGGCCGTCGTAGCTCTTACACACCCGCTCGAATTCGACGTGGGCGTTATGGGTTGAAGCCATGTTGATCCTGTGTGGCTGTCCGGGCCTACAGCTACGGACAGCCAGTCTCTTCTAAATGGCAGGTATCCTGACGTATTCGAGCGAGTGGTGTCAAGTTCGGTACGCTGAAGTGTCGCCGGGTGGCTCTGTCTGCTGGCCTGTTCTGATACCGCGTGGTTCGTTCACCGTCAGCAGCAGCAAGCCGCCAACGACAAAAAATCCGACCACCGTGGCCATGCCCAGGCGTTGACTACCTGTCGCCTCGGTTACTATGCCCAGTAACAGAGGACCGGCAAAGGTAGTAATCTTACCGGAAAAGGCGAACAGGCCGAAAAAGGCGGCGGAGTGCTGCTCCGGTATGAAGCGGGACATCAGTGTGCGGCTGGCCGACTGATTCGGTCCCACAAACAGCCCCAGGCTCAGGCCGGCCAGCCACAGCCAGCCGACGCTGGGTGCCCAGACCGCCAGCAGGCTGCACACTGTCAGCGCTATCAGCGTCACCAGGATGGTACGCTTGCCGCCCAGCCGGTCGTCCACAAAGCCAAACAGGCCGGCGCCGATACCGGCCGTCACGTTGAGGGCGATACCAAACTGAATGACCTCCGGCAGGCTCATCCCGAACGTGCCGGCCGCGTAGATACCGCCGAAGGCGAAAATGGTGACCAGCCCGTCGTTATACAAGAGCCGGGCGGCCAGCAGCCGGGTAACGTCTGGATAGTGACGCAGCCGCCCGAACGCGCGACTCAGCTCACGGTAGGCTCCCATACGGGGAGAGGCCGGACCGCTCCCGGACGGCTGACGCGGGGCGAACATGAACAGCGGCAGACTGAACAG
The DNA here is from genome assembly GCA_002238415.1 of Desulfurellaceae bacterium bin18. GTDB lineage: Bacteria > Desulfobacterota > Binatia > Bin18 > Bin18 > Bin18. Next base: position 252,298 of record MPMI01000001.1, read on the forward strand.
CGCGAACCATCCGGCCGCCAGCAGGCAGACTGCCCGGTAGTTGAGACCGGCCTCGGTGCTGATGCCGAACAAGGGCTGCTCGCGCGCCAGCACGGCCAGGGCCAGGACGAGGCTCAGCAGGCCGCCGGCATAGCCCAACCCCCAGGCCCAGCCCGACAACCGGCCGACCCGCTCGGCCGGGACCAGTTCGGGCAGAAAAGCGTTGTAGAATACTGTGCTCAACTCGAATGCGACATTGGCGACCACGAACAGGGACAGCGCCATCAGTCCGGCCCAGGCCAGATCCGGGTGTACGCCGGTCATCCCCGCACTGGCCACGCAGCACACCAGGGTACACACCCCCAGACAGGTCAGCCGCCGGCCGCTACGGTCGGCCAGTGCGCCGAGCGGTGGGGCCAGTACTGCCACCAGCACGCCGCTCAGACCGACCGCACGCGACCACTGCGCCGTACCGGTCACCTCGTCCGCGGCAATGGCGGTCGTGAAATACGTGGCGTAGACAAAAGTCACCACCAGGGTGGCGAATGCCGAGTTGGCCCAGTCGAACATCGCCCAAGCGGCCAATGTCCGTCGGGGCTGGGCGCGGGTGGCTTGCATGACCGGTCACATAGCAGGGAGCCGGCGCTGTGGCGAGGCTGATGAATGACTCGACCTTATGACAAATTCCGACTAGTCTACCAATAGTCTGAAGTTCTGAAGGTCTGTTTCATGCCTAGAATCGGCGCTTCTGAAGCGAAAACCCACCTGCCGAAGCTGTTACGACGCGTTCAGGCGGGAGAGCGATTCATCATCACCGAGCATAATCGGCCCGTGGCCGAGTTGATTCCTTTTCATTGGCAAAGTGCTACTGACTGCCACGCGACGGGGCCAAATCCGTGTTGACGAGTGGCCGGAGATTCGCGCGAATCTTGGGGCATTGCCCATTGAAATCGACCCGGTGACGACATCCCGTGCGTGGGGTGTGTCGCTGGAACTGGCACAGGAGCGCCAGCTTTCCGTCTACGATGCGATGTATCTGGAACTCGCCATGCGGCTGCAATTACCGCTCGCTACGCTGGACCGCGCGCTCCGTAACGCGGCACAAGCCGTGGGCATTGAACCGCCGCCGGTCAAGTAGTCTTCCACGGTCTATCCCCGCGTGTACGGGGGAACCGATACCGGACGACGGCCCGCTCGCCCGCCCCTCAGAAGGCACCACCCCACCGAGGGACCCTATAGATACATCTCAGAAACCCAGGTTTCCGAACCTTCCTGGGCACTCCGGAGTCGTGCCAGGCTCTGAAAACATAGGTCCTTTACCCTTCGGCCAGGCGCCGCCCGAGACGGCGGTTGCTATTCGGACACTCCTGTCCTATCATAGCAGGGTCAAAGGCCGGGAATTCATTAAGCGGGTGAGCGAGCTGGGCGTAGCGCGTGCCCGTTCGGGTGGAAGCCAAACGCGGCAAGGGGAGCCATATCACGCTCTACTACGGCCCACGGAAGACGACCGTCAAAGACCTCCGCAAGGAGGTCGCGCCGGGTCTCCTGTCCGCCATGATCCGTCAGCTTGGCCTCACCCGCCGCGATTTGCGGTGAGAGTGCAAAGGAGCGTCGCATGCAGTTCCGCTATCCCGCCCAGCTTCAGCCTGACGGCTCGGGTGCCATTGTCGTCTCGTTTCGGGACCTCCCGGAGTGTCTCACGTCAGGGGCTGACGAGGCCGAGGCCCGGAAGGAAGCGGGCGATGCGCTGGAGGAAGCCATCGCTGGCCGCATTGACGACGCCGAACCGGTCCCCGTGCCGAGCCGGGTGCGGGCCGGCGAGCGGCTCATTGCCGTGCCCCCCGACATGGCGGCCAAGGCCGCGTTCGTCCTCGCCTTCCGTGCCAGCGGGCTGTCCCGGCTCGCCGTGGCCCAGCGCCTTGGCGTCAATGAAAAAGTGGTCCGGCGGTGGCTCGACCCACGTCACCACACGGCGGCCACCCGTCTGCACACGGCGTTGCGGGCGTTCGGCCAGGAACTCATTGTGGTGTCTCGGACGGCATAATGAACACGCCCGATGCGGGGCGTGCCTCCGTGCCAGCGGGCGCCGAGCAAGTTTAACGGAAACCATCTTATCCGACGCAACACACGCGGGTCAGGCGGGCGGGCCGGAACGGTTCTGGATCGCCTAATTATGCCCTCCCGAATCCTATCCATGTCTTCCGATAAGGCCCATTATCAGACGGAGCAGAATCAGACGGAGCAGACGTGCGTAGTTTTAAGGATATCTCCTTCTCAGGAGTAGTCTGATATAGCACTACCGTGCTAATCCAGTTCTCCTCGTTAAGGAGGGGGCAATTAAGCGAGAATCCCCAAGAATGAGGGCAGGAGAAAAGAGAGATGCAAACACTTGAAATGCTCCAAACTATAAAATGGATTTCGTCCCTGTACAGCGAAGAAACTCGGAAGATACTGTTTGAGGGTGTATTATTTCCTCGTACTCCCGATCCTGAAACGAGCGTCCTTATTCTGAACGCGACCCATGAAGTAGCTCGGGTGCGCTCTACCCTGCTTGCCCACCCATTCGCGGTCCAAGTTCTAACAGCGTTTGGTCTCAGTGAGATCGTAGAGGAGGACTGGCCTGTTGGTTTGTCAGCTCTCCTTAGGGCGAGAGAGAGGATGGAATACCGGAGTTACACTCTAGGTTAATGGAAATCGTGCAGTACTGGTCAACGATGCAGGCTTGTTTTCAACCAGTGCAAGATCTCACAACTCCCTCAGAAATTCGTGAATACAGTGGTGAGCCGTAAGCTTACCCACAAGGAGAGACCCTATGGCGCCCCAAGCGATCTCAGCAGATTTTCCGTATGCACCCCACTACGTGGAGGTCCACGGCTCCCGGATGCATTATATCGAGGAAGGCAATGGCGATCCCGTGCTGTTCCTGCACGGCAACCCAACCTCGTCGTATCTGTGGCGGAATATTATCCCCCACATCCAATCCCATGCGCGCTGTATCGCTCTGGATCTGATCGGGATGGGCAAATCAGACAAGCCCGATATCGACTATTCCTTTTTTGATCACGCCACATACGTCGAGGGCTTTATTGAAACGCTCGGCTTACAGAATCTCACCCTCGTCATTCACGATTGGGGCTCGGCCTTAGGGTTCCACTATGCGATGCGCAACGAAGCGAACATCAAGGCGCTTGCGTTCATGGAGGCGATTTTGATGCCAATCCCGAGTTGGGACGCGATGCCCCCGGACCTAAAGGAGACGTTTCAAGCCTTCCGGACACCAGATGTCGGCTGGGACATGATCGTCAATCAGCATATGTTCGTGGAGCAGATCTTGCCCTCGTTGGTCGTTCGCGCACTCACGGACGCCGAACTGGACCACTATCGGGCTCCGTACATCGACCCGCCGAGTCGCAAGCCGTTGTGGCGTTGGCCGAACGAGATTCCGATCGCGGGTGAGCCCGCCGCCGTCGTGGCGATGGTGGAGGAGTACAACCGCAAACTCCAGCAATCCCGGTTGCCGAAGTTGCTCTTCTCCGCCACCCCAGGAGGGATCATCGATGCCCAAGCCGTTTCGTGGTGTCAGCAAAATCTACCGAATCTGCAAGTGGTCGACATTGGCGCGGGCATTCATTTCATCCAAGAGGACAACCCACATCTCATCGGGACCGAATTGGCCAAGTGGTACAGCAGTTTGTGATGCCGGAACGACTCACCGAGGCGGCTATGGGATTCCATCCCTCCACACGATCTGGACGCCCGCGGAGGACAACGGAGAATCACAGCGATGTTAATCAGTACGAACATTCGCAACTGGGGCCCTAGCTCAGCCCCACGCACACTGATCGAGTGTGTCAAGCTGGCCGAAGCAGGCGGTATGAATACGTAGTCCCAGAGGTGACTGCGACGGTCGATCCGACGCTAATTGAACAGCGTGACTGTTTATGCAGGTCCATTTCGTTGTACGTATCAGCACGTACTTCCGCCGAGTTTGACAGATATGACCTTATCAGACGGAGCGGCTGGGCGACCCTTCCGCATGATCCCCCCCCTCAAGCAGCACCGCAACCGTAGGTTTTTGTACGGATGCCCCTGCTAGTCCATCCTGTCCGAACGATCTTTTCAACAAGGTTGTTGACAACAATTTTGTTGTACTGCAAGGTTCAACAAAACTGTTGATCAGGAGGGTATCCATGAAATCATCTACTGGCCGCTGGGTCAGCGGCGACAACTTTTTTGATCGTGAGCGCGAGTTGCAGATACTGGAAACGCGGGTCCAAGACCGCAACCATGTGTTGCTGACCGGACAGCGGCGTATGGGAAAGACCAGTATCGTCCAGGAACTCGGCCGCCGCCTTGCGCCCAAAGGGTGGATCTTTCTTTCTACTGATGTTGAGGGCGCGACCTGTGCGGAGGACGCGATTGCGTCTATCGCAGCGGCCGTGCATCCCGTTCGCCCGATTGCGTCACGCTTTGCCACCACGATGCGGCGCTGGGTCAGCGACAAGGTCGAGGAGGTCAGTGCGGCCGAATTTCGCCTCAAGATTCGCGCCGGCCTGAATGCCGGAAGCTGGCGGCATTATGGGGACCAACTGCTGCGCGATTGCGTCGCGCAGGATAAGCCGGTGCTCCTCGTCATTGACGAGTTGCCGATATTCCTCAAGCGAATACTGCACGGTGATGACGGCGCTCGACGGGTTGATGAATTCCTGAGCTGGTTGCGTGGGGTGTTGCAAAGTATCGGGGATGGCTCGCTGGTCCTCATCGTATCCGGCAGCATCGGGCTCGAACCGCTCGTCAAGCGGCTCGGCATCCCCGACCGTATCAACCATCTCTCTCCCTTTCGTCTAGGGCCGTGGGACCGTAAGACCAGCGTCACCTGTTTCGAGCAGCTTGCTGAGAGTTACGGATTACAGGTCGAGGACGAAGTGCCAAACGCTGTCTACGACGCGCTTGGCTTGGGTATTCCCCACCATGTGCAGTCCTTCTTCGCCCGATTGCGGGACCACGCCACTATGCAGGACCGGGACGGGGTGACAGTGGGAGATGTCGAAGAAGTCTATCGCACGGAGCTTCTTGGGCCATCAGGGCAGAACGACCTTATGCACTACGAGACGCGGCTCAAGGAGGGGGTGGAAGAGAAGAGTTACTCTATCGTCATGGAGATTCTCGCGGAGGCGGCTACCCAGGAGGTGTTTACGTCGGACGCGCAACGCTGCCTCGAACGGCTGTACTCGGCCGTGGTTGATGATGCTGCAGGGCGCATTATGGACGCCCTCGACGTCTTGGTACACGACGGGTATCTGGAAGCCGGTCTTGGCGGCTATCGCTTCCCCTCACGCTTGCTGAAGGACTGGTGGGCGGCGCGCTTTCGCGACCACCACACCCCCCTTAAAAGCCGACGCGCTAACGACTGATTACGAGGGGATATACAATGAATACCGGACGCAAAATCCGCAAGTTCAATCCAGGGACGCTCCAACCCGACGACGAGGTGAGAGAACAGTTCGTCGTCCGCCAACACGAATTCGACATCGTGCTTGAGATCCTGCGCGGGAACATTGATGTGTCATCGTGCCAGCACGTTCTAGTGGTCGCCCCGCGTGGGCGCGGAAAAACCATGCTGCTGGCCCGCGTCGCCGCGGAGCTACGTGCTAACCCGGACCTCTCCGGGAGCCTGTTGCCGGTGCGGTTCATGGAAGAGAGCCAAGAGATTTTTACTCTGGCCGACTTCTGGCTTGAAACGCTGTTCCACCTCGCCAGGGAGAGTGAGGCGCGCAATCCTGAGTTCGCGCGGGAGTTACGCGAGACGTACACCGCCCTGACCGGTCGCTGGGGCGAGCAGACGCTAGAAGAGCAGGCCCGCGCTGCTGTCCTGGAAGCAGCAAACCGGCTGGGGAAAAAGCTGGTGCTCATGGTCGAGAACCTGCAGTCACTCTGCAAGGACGTGGACGGCGACTTTGGCTGGAAGCTTCGTGGGGTCCTGCAGTCGGAACCCCAGATTATGCTGCTCGCTACTGCCATCAGTCGTTTCAAGGGGCTGGACGATGCGCAGGAGCCGTTCTTCGAGCTGTTCCGTATCGTTGGGCTGGAACCGTTGTCTACGGAAGAATGCCGAGACCTGTGGCAAGTAATTAGCGGCGACACGGTGAGCAAACGCGAGATGCGGCCGCTTGAGATCCTGACCGGCGGGAGCCCCCGCCTCCTGGTTATTGTCGCCGGGTTTGGGCAGCACCGGTCTTTGCGCCAGTTGATGGAAGAGCTGGTGACGTTGATTGACGCACACACCGAGTATTTTCGGAGTAATATGGAAGTCTTGGCGAAGACCGAACGGCGCGTGTATATCGCGGTGATCGACCTCTGGCAACCGTCAACCACTGGCGCGATTGCGGCACGGGCGCGTATGGACGTTCGTGCCGTATCGGCCCTGCTCGGCCGACTCACCGACCGAGGTGCGGTCATCTGGAAGGGAAGCGGCAAGAAACGGCAGTACGTCGCTGCCGAACGTCTTTACAGCATCTACTACAAGCTCCGGCGCGAGCATGATGAGGCGGCGGTCGTCCAAAACCTGATTCACTTCATGGTGGCGTTCTACAGCGACTCCGAACTGGCTGAAATGTCCGATGCATTCATTGCGGAGGCGGCGCAGTCGCGGGCGATTCGCGAAGGCATTAAGCGGGCGGTCGCCGAGCTGCCGGAACTCGACCGCATCTTCTCTGACATGAGACGGCCGGGGATGGAAGGGGCGCAACCCGGCAAGGTTGAACTCTCCGGTTCACTGACTGTGACAGACAACGAGGCAGCCGAACGGCTCTTGCAAGAGCTCTTCGCGACATTCGAGAAGGGGGAGTTCGAGAAGGTTCTCGAGACCGTGGACCAGGTGTTCGCTGCTCGGAGCGCAAATTTGCCTCGCGTACCAGAGTCATTAATTGCTCGGGCACTTCTTATAAAGGCGATGGCGTATAAGGAACTAGACGATTTCCAGGCGGCGATAGTGGCCTATGGCGAGGTAGTCACCCGTTTTGGGGCCAGTGACAGCCCCGAGGTTCAGGGGCTGGTGGCCTGGGCGCTGGGCGGCAAGGGCGATGCAGAAAGAGAGCGGGGGGAGTTGGGGGCGGCGATAGCGGCCTATGACGAGGCGGTCACCCGTTTTGGGGCCAGTGATAGCCCCGAGGTTCAGGGGCCGGTGGCCCGGGCACTGAGAAGAAAGGGCGATGCAGAAAGAGAGCGGGGGGAGTTGGGGGCGGCGATAGCGGCCTATGACGAGGTGGTCACCCGTTTTGGGGCCAGTGACAGCCCCGAGATTCAGGGGTCGGTGGCCTGGGCGCTGAGCAGCAGGGGCGATGCAGAAACCGAGCGCGGCCACACGGAAGAAGCTTTGCACACATGCGAAGAACTCGAACGAAAACTCGACTCCTTGCCTGACGGTGAGAAAACTGAGTTTGAGTGGCAGGTAAGGTGTATGCGGACGAGGGCGCTACTGATTCAAGAAAACTCCCGGGCCGCTATGGAGGCGTTCCGCTCTGCGTATGATGTGTTCGTACCTGACAAAATGATGAGCGAGATGCTCCACTTTGTGCCTGATTTGATTGCAACTGGCGCCTCGGCGCCTGACCTTGTCGAGATTCTGTCGAGCGACAAGGCCAAATCCGAGACGTTGCGCCCCCTCATCGTTGCCCTCTGCGAGTATGATACTGGCGAAGCGGAGGGCGCGCCCGAGGAGGTACGGGAGGTCGCGGCGGATATCATTGAGCGAATCGAGCAGCGAATAGAGGCAAGAGCATTGAAGGAGGGTTCTTCGGTTTACTGACCCTCGCAGGAGAGCCGTAAGCGGACCTCGACAAACGCGTCGCCACACACGCCCGGCCCGGCGAAGGAGCAGAGGCGGGGGCCGTCGGGCGGCCCCCGTGGGGGGTGTGGCAGGGGGTCATAAACACTGTTATGACTGCCTTATATGGGCGACGGTTTATGAAAAACCCATTACATCGTGGTAGTAATTCCAATAGCCACGAAGAGCCGCCTCAGTTATGAGGTTCTCCTGGTCCTCTGTCCCGGTACCACCCAATTCGATCATTGAGCATTCGCCCTTTCCTCTGACAATCGCTTGCTGTACCAGCTCTGTGGCATAGCCGTCTTCCATTGAGACATAGCCGGCCGGCCCGGCTAAATTGGCCTGTTTGATACGGATGCGGTGCATCTCCTCGTCATCATCTTTAAAGCCAAAGAAGGTAAACACGAGCTCAAACCGGTCCGGTCCCTTGGGCAAAATCTGCCGGGTGGCCAGGGTGTTTTGAATCTGCTGGACCACCAGGCTCGGGAAGATCGTCTGGATCTGGACATTCAGGTCGGTATCAAATTCTTGACGCGAGGTGAGCAGAGACGGATCAGCCAGGGCATAGTCTTTTTGATAGCTATGCATATTCTTGCCTGTATACGCGGCAGTCTCCTCTTGCTCCGTCTTCCTGTAGGCGCGCACTATGCTGTGCCGGCCAGTCTCATCCATGGTGATGCCACCGCCTTGGGAGGAGCGGTACAGACCAAAAGTGGTCAGGAAGAGATGGAGCAGACTGGCATGATAGGGATCTTTCACATTCTCTGAATAGAGTTTCCAGTTGGCATGGGTGAATTGCCGGGCATAGCCCAGGACTTGCACGGGCCGATTGAAAACCCGGTCGAGCCACGGACGCATGGCCGGGCCAAGATAGTCGAAGAGGGGCTCGACCTCAGCAGAGAACGACGCGAAGATCAGACCGTTGTAGGTATCGACCTGGAGTTTCCGGAGTGAGTGCTGCGCCGGATCAAAGTCGGCCGGGTAGCCGCCCTGTTGATTAATCCCCTTACGGAACGGAACCCCAATCAGGTCGCCTTTCTGGTTATAACTCCACTGATGGTAAATGCAGGTATGGCTGGCCTTATTCCCACGAGACTCGCGGCAGACCATGGCTCCCCGATGCGCGCAGCGATTGACAAAGGCGTGCAGAACGCCTTCTTTGTCACGCGACACCACAATCGGCGTGTCGCCAACAAACGTGGCCTTAAAGTCACCAGGGTTGGCAACCTCGGCTTCGAGCCCGACATAACTCCAGGTTGGACCTCTGAAGATGCGTTCCTGTTCGCGGCTGTACACCGCAGGATCACAAAAGACCTGATACGGGACCGAGGTCATATCGGCTGTCGGCCAGTTGAAATCGACGCGAGAGTTTCCCATAGGCGAAAGGCTCATTGCGGCACCTCCCTGACGCTCTCTGACATGGAACGACTGACGCGCTCCGCTCTTCCAGACCATAGTAGATACCGATTTGTTCGTATTCGCAAGTCAAGTTCAGGACGTCACGAGACTGAACGGGCAGAGGTGGGAAACTACTATGCGCTTTGCACGACCGCGTCTCGTTTCAATACCTTGACAGAACCTGTCGAGGCTCTACTTCACAGCGAGGCAGGGGGGCTGGTCGCCCGCGCCCAAGCAGTTTAGAAGATCGCCATAGACTGTATCATTGTTGAGGCCGGAGCATGACATTAACATGGCTTGAAGAGCGAATCGCTCGAGCGCATGAATGCCGGGGGATCTGCATCAGTACCATTGTATTGCGCATGATGATCGGTTTTGCCTTCATTCCCGCAGGGCTCAAGAAGCTGCTGGGACAGCCGTTTACCGATCCAGCGAACACGGGGGTTTTTCACGAGTTCCTGCATGCCTTTCATGCCACCGGTCGGTTCTATCAATTTGTCGGGGTACTGCAGCTCACGGCCGCCGTGTTGCTTATAACACAGCGCCACGCGACTTTGGGGGCGGCGCTTGCCGCTCCTATTCTTGTGGCAATTTTTGTGTTTTGCTGGAGCACAGGGGTGGTGCCCACCGCTATCGTCGTCACCTTGATGAGTTTGGGGCTGCTGGCGTTAATCCTCTGGGATATTCAGCGCTGGAAGGCGCTATTGGGCACGACAGCTCCGGCACCACCGACCGCCCACCCGGTGGTCAACATGCGGCTCTGGAGCCGCTGCGGCTGGCTCATTCTGTTGCTCTATTTTGTCAATACGGCGATAACCGGCCAGGTCTATCGGCCCATGGGTGTGGAGTGGTCCAACCCCTCGTTCATTGTGCTGTTGATTATCGCCGTTTTACCTGTGGTGACCTTCGTTCTGGACTCACCGCCGGCTAAAGATTGAGCGTTTACTGGGGGAAGGTCAACAGCCTAAGAGTACTTCTCACCTGACCTCACGTTATTCGAATTTGGTGCTGTGGCTCAATAACTTGATAATAGATTCCTCTTATATCCATGTGCCATGGACCACTCAACGTAGTTTCGATACCCGCCGTTCAGGCCAATGAAAGGAACCCACCCCGCCGCTCACGCGGCACCCCTCCCAAGAGGGGATAAAAAAGCTCCCCTCCTCGGAGGGGTGGCCCGAAGGGCCGGGGTGGGTTCCTTTATCAACGCGGGCGGTGGAGAGACAGAAACCTTGAAGGGAAGGGGATTTGGCGGTAGGAACAACATAGAAACAACCCGCTCCGCTCTCCTATCTGGTCTGCATGGGAGCGACACCGAAGGAGGCGAAAAATGATCCGTGTAACCGAAGCAATGCGACAAGCTTTCTCAAGCGATGGCGTGATCAAAGCCGAGGGACTTTTGAGCGCGGCTGAGCTCGCCGAGTGTCGGCGTTGTTTTGACTTCAACCTCGCGAACCCAGGCCCGACGGCTCTCGATATCTACAAAGGCACGAGCGACGAGCAGTACAACGATCTCGGCACTGCCAAATCGCTCGAAGTCTACGGGCCGATGCTGAAGAAGCTGGATTTCGCGGAGTTCCTCGCTGAGCTCTGGGGGTCGGAGCACGTCTGGTATTTTGGGGAGGAGATTTTTGTCAAAGACGGCGGAAAGGTGGGCCGTACCCTGTGGCACCAGGACACGCCCTATTTCCCGTCCGAAGGGGCTCATCTGGCGAATATCTGGATCAGTTTCGAGGCCTTGCCGGCCCGGAACGCCTTGGAAGTCGTCCGGGGCTCCCATGTTGGCACCATGTACGATGGTGCGGCGTTTATGGACTCCAAGGACCCGACGCGGCCCCTGTGGGGCGGCGAGCATTTCCCGCGCCTGCCGGACATCGAAGCCGAGCGGGCCGAGGATCCCAATTCGTGGGACGTGGTCTCCTGGGATCTGGAACCCGGTGATGCTGTCGTGCTGCATTCGGGAGCGTTACACGGCGGAGCGCCGGTCGATGCATCCTGCACGACCCGCCATACCGTCGTGCTGCGTTTCTTCGGTGACGATCTCCGCTATCGGCCCTTCCCGGACGCCAAACCCGATTACTTCATGGATCTGCGCGCCTTTGATGTCGGCTCGCTGAAAGTCGGCGATTTGTACCGAGGTGAGCACTTCTTGCAGTTGCGTTGAGACCGGTCGCGGGGATGGCGACGGGACTGCCAACTGAACGAAGGGCTTGATCATGGACTTTGATTCGCCTGCGGAGCACGACATTCTCCGCGATAGTGTCCGCCGATTTTTTGAGGAGGAGTTGCCCGAACCCCGCATCCGAGAGTTGGATCGGTCGCGAAAAATTCCCAAAGCACTCTGGAAACGCTTTGCCGAACTGGGTTGGATGGGCCTTTCCGTCCCGGAAGAGTTCGGAGGCAGTAGCGCCAATGTGATGACGGCTGCCGTCCTGACCGAGGAACTGGCTTACCGTTTCCCGTCGCTCGCGACCGACTGGCTCCTGGTATCCATGACCGCTCGGACACTGCGTGAGCATGGGTCGCAAGATCAAAAGGCCGAGCTGCTTCCACGGCTCGCTTCGGGCGACTTCCTGATGGCGTTCGGCATGACCGAGCCAAGCGGCGGCACGGACGTCCTCGGCCTCACGACTCGGGCCGAACGGGACGGAGACGAGTGGGTTGTGCGCGGCCAAAAGCTCTTTACCTCTTTCGCTGACGATGCGGACGCGATCCTGGTACTTTGCCGGACTGATGACGTCGAAGGCAAACGAGCCGGTGGGCTGTCCCTCATTTTGACGCCACGCGACCAGGCAGGCGTCGAGGTACGCCGGTTGGAACTGATGGGAATGCGGGCAGCCTGCACTTGCGAAGTCTTCTTGGACGACGCGCGGGCTCCGGCGGACGCCATTGTCGGCCAGCGGGGCCGCGGCTGGTACCACCACCTGTCATCCCTCGACGAAGAACGCATTCTGTGTGCAGCTATGTACGTCGGTATTACGGCGGCGGTTTTGGATCAGGCGCTTGAGTATTCCAAAGAGCGCACGGCCTTTGGACGCCCTATCGGCAGTTATCAGGCGCTGCAACATCCGCTGGCCGACGTCGCGACTGACCTCGAACAAATACGCCTGCTCACCCAGAAAGCTGCTTGGTTACAATCCAACGGGAGGGAGTGTGCCAGCGAGGCCGCTATGGCGAAGTTGGCCGCCACCGAAGCGGCGATCCGGGCGACCGACCGCGGCATGCGCGTGCTCGCCGGTCACGGGCTCGTCGAGGAAACCCCCATGGAACGTCTCTTCCGCGACGCTCGCCTCGGCCCCTTCAGCCCCATCTCGAACGAGATGGTGAAAAATTTCCTGGGCGAACGGATGGGCCTGCCGAGGAGCTACTGACCATTGGTGCGAGTTGCCGCCGTCACGGCAGCCAACCTACCCTTCGGAGGAGTATTGTCGAGTTTATGTAGTTACCAGAATCTCGAGTTATGACTTCCCAAAGACAAAAAATGAGTTTGGAGTGCCTCTCATGTCCAAGATGTCTCGTTTAGTTCCTACCTCTACTCACTGGGGAAATTATCTGTTGGAGGTTGAGGATAATAAAATTAAAGTAGTACTCCCCGTTGAGCAGGATGAATGCCCATCGCCTATTGGTCACTCGCTGTTGAACGCCTTAGACGACAACTGCCGCATTCCCCAGCCGATGATACGCAAAAGCTATCTGGAGAAGCGAGAGAACAGCGACCGCAGCAAACGAGGTGGTGAGCCATTTGTGGCTGTTGATTGGGAAACCGCTCTGGATATTGCCGCAGATGCGTTGCAGCGTGTGAAGTCGGAATATGGAAATGAGGCCATTTATGCCGGTTGCTATGGTTGGGCAAGTGCTGGCCGATTTCATCACGCACTGAGCCAGTTGCATCGGTTCATGAAAAGATTTGGTGGTTACACCGATGGAGTAGATAGTTACTCGTTGGGTGCGGGCAACGTGATCGCGCGGCGTGTATTGGGTGTGGAAGGCTATCCATTGTCATTACAAGCTCAGCCCTGGAAGCTGGTGGCGGAGCATGCGGAACTGGTGGTCCTCTTTGGTGGTGCCCCTGCAAAAAACACCGACCCTTCTCCGGGAGGACTGGCTGCGCATACGAGTTTCAGTCACATGCAGGAAGCAAAAGATGCTGGGGTCAATTTTGTTAATATCAGCCCGGTTCAAGATGATGTAGCCGACACCGTTGGTGCCGATTGGCTCGCCGCCATTCCGAATACCGATACAGCAATCATGCTGGCTCTCGCCCATACCTTGATCGTAGAGAATTTGCATGACAAAGCGTTTCTGGACAAATACTGCGTCGGTTTTGAACGGTTTTTACCCTATCTGATGGGTGAGGTTGACGGTCAAGTCAAGGACGCGGATTGGGCACAGAATATTTGTGGACTGCCAGCAGACAAACTGCGTGCACTCGCCAGACGCATGGCCAACAGCCGCACCATGATTTCGGTCAGTTGGTCAATACAACGCGCTGACAAGGGTGAGCAGCCGTGGTGGGCGGGTATCGTTTTGGCGGGGATGTTGGGACAGATTGGTTTGCCGGGTCGAGGGATTACGTTGGGATACAACTGCACTCACGATTTGGGCACAGAATGGGCTTTACCCTTTAAGTGGGCGGCATTACCGCAGGGCGAGAACGAGGTTAGCACGTTTATTCCCTTTGCCAGATTGGCCGATATGTTGCTCAACCCGGGCAAGGCGTTTGACTACGACGGTGGACGTCACCAGTATCCTGATATTCAACTCATTTATTGGGCGGGAGGAAATCCCTTTCACCACCATCAAGATATTAACCGTTTACTGGAAGCGTGGCGCAAGCCGGACACAATCATCATTAATGAACACTTTTGGAACGCTAGTGCCCGCCATGCCGATATTGTTTTCCCTGCCTCGACGATGCTGGAACGCAATGATTTGGGTTGTAACTCCGCGACCAACTTTTTAATTCCTATGCGACGAGCGGTCGAGCCCTACAGGCAATCACGTTCGGACTATCAGATTTTCAGTGGGCTTTCCGAGCGACTAGGCTTTGCAGACGATTTTACGGAAAACCGCGATGAGGAACAGTGGTTGAAGCACCTCTATGCAATTTCGAAAGAGAATGCGGCAGAGTTTGGTTACCAATTGCCAAGTTTCGATGCGTTTTGGGATGGTGGACAGATTGAGCTGCATACTGATCAGCACCTTCCGGATGATGTTTTTCTGCCCGGAGGCACGCTGCAATTGTTCAGAAAGAATCCTGAAGAAAATCCATTAGCGACCCCTAGCGGTAAAATCGAAATTTTCTCAGCCGATATTGACAGTTTTCACTACGAGGATTGCCTTGGGCATCCAGCCTGGTTGGAGCCAGAAGAATGGCTGGGTTCGCCAAAGGCGAAGCAATACCCGCTACATTTAATTTCTCCAAACCCTGGTAAGCGTCTTCATAGTCAGTTTGACCATGGCAAAGTCAGTGTCGATAGTAAAATTCGTCAGCGTGAGCCGATCAGGTTGAGTCCTGAAGATGCTGAGCGCCGTGGAATTAAGGACGGCGATCTGGTGAAAGTTTTTAATGACCGTGGCGCTTGTTTGGCGGGAGCAGTCATCTCGAATACTCTGCGTCCAGGTGTTGTTCAGCTACATACTGGGGCGTGGTATGACCCGGAGCAACCGGGGGAAATTGGGAGTTTGGATCTGCACGGTAATCCCAACATGCTGACCCTGGACAAGGGTTCTTCCAGTCTCTCTCAAGGTTGCTCAGCGAATACCACTTTGGTTGATATAGAGCTATATGAGGGGCCAGAGCGCCCGATAACTGTGTTTTCCCAGCCAGCTATCGATACTGAGCTGGCAACTTAGAGTGTCTTGTACTCCAGCACTTGCCACACTATCGGCACTGCCCAACCTCGATAGATTACCGAGAGGCGAATCAGGCAATAACGATTCCACACCCTTGCCAAGACAAGCCCTGCGTGCCACGCTGGGGTATCTTTAACTCGGGGGTATAGTATGGACGGGCTCAAGGAAATGGAGAACAGTGTTGCTACGGGTATGAAGACAGTTTCATCGGCCTATGTGCCTCCCCTCCAACTCACCGTCGGACAGCCGGCCCCCATCGCGGCGAACGGTGGTTTGTCCTATATGTCGTTCGATCAGGACGGGGATGCGGGTACCGCGGCGGCGATGGAGGCGGCGCTCCGCCAGATTAGGGAGGGGGAAGAGCAGGCGGTTATCGACATGATCGAGAACGCCCCGCCCGGCCCGATCGAGACCAAGTGGGGTCGCGGCTTTCGCAGCTACGACGAGTGCCTGGACTATATTCGGGCGAACAACATCGAAGCCCCGGAAGGCGGCGTCGCCCTGCCGCTGCCCTACACGGTCCACGAGCAGCCGTCCTACTCCATTGTTTCGTCCAACGCCATCTGGCGGGACCCGGCGCGCGCGGACATGGCCAAAATGTTTCGCAAGGAAGGACAGAACATCAGTAGGGGATGTCTCTATTTCCCGCAGATCCTGCGCGATGCGCGCCGGATGGAAGAGTATTATCCCGGTCTTTCGCCCACCAGCCCCGAGTGCATGGACAAGCTCGGCGTCTCACTCGCTCATATCGAATCGAAGTGCCAGAACTTTTACGACGCAGCCGAGGTAGAGCGTGTATTCTACCCGGAGATCGAGAAACTCCTCTTGGAATTCTTCCCGGATGCGACCGACGCGTTCGTGTACAACCACGGCCTGTTTGACAAGGATTACAAGGGGCCCGTCAAGGAAGATCAGGACAACAAGGACCCGGGGGTCAATACTTACTACGCCGACATCGTGCACAACGACCTGAATGACAACAGCGGGCGGGTGCGCTGCCGTGAGCTGCTCACCAAGAACCTGCGCAACTTCGGGCGCCAGCAGCACTACACGGAGGCGGAGGCGGACGCCAAGATGTCGCGCCGGTTCATGTCGATCAACCTCGCCAAGCCGATGGAGACCGTGGGCCAGTACCCCTTCGTGCTGTGCGCCTGGCCCTCTTTCGCCGACCAACCGTATATCACCAACTACCGCATCTACGACGACCGGGTCGGCGAGACCACCCGTTTCACCTACCGTCCCAACCACGAGTGGTACTGGCTTCCCCAGCAGACCTCGAGCGAGGTGTCGATGCTCAAGTGTTATGACTCCGTGACCGACGGTTCGGTTTCGCGCTGGTCATTCCACTCCGCCTGCGTCGACCCGACCGCACCTGACGACGCCCCCTGCCGCAAAAACGTGGTGGTTCGCTCCTATATCTTCTTCTAAGCAGACAACCCAACGCAGCGGGTTCCCCGCTGCGTCTGCCCCGCAGCCAAGAGGGGCTTCGTCGCGCTTCGCTAGTCCGGTTTACGATAAGTTGTCGCCATGCCAGTCCGCTCTCGGCTCGAGCTTCCGTCGGGTGCGCCCTGCGCACCAGGAGGCTGGTCATGGGATGCACCCTACGGAAGGGAACGGCTGGCTATACGGAATCGTAAATTGCTCTAGAGCAATCATTTTATCTGTCCCCGGACGAACCTCTTGCCCCCAGTCCATATTGACTGTCTTACTTATCTTACGAGATGGTGAAAAATTTCCTGGGCGAACGGATGGGCCTGCCGAGGAGCTACTGACTTCGGATACGAAGAGTTGGCAAGCCCCTCGTGAATACGCCTCTCCCCCTACTTGCGGAGATAGGCCACGACTTCGGCGAGTTTATCGAGCCCCTCCTCGTTCCACGGGTGTGGAATCACGGACACATGCTCTGCCTCGTGCGCCGCGTACTCGGCAAACCGGTCGGCGATTTGCTGGGTCGAACCGGAGAAGGGCACCGAGGTGGGAATGATCTCGTACGGCCCATCGGTGAAATTGACCGCCACCGTCGCACCCCGAGAGAGCGTCCGGGGATCGCGCCCGTGCCGTTCGCAGGCCACACGGATCGGTTCCCAGGCGCCGAGAAACGTCTCGATCGCGCAATCGTTAAACGCGATCATACAGTTCCACATATCGGCATACTGCGCCGTAAGGCGGGACATGCGCGGCTTGCCCTTCAACGTGCCGATCAAAATCGGCGGCACCCCGGCCTCGGAGCGCGGGAGTAGTTCCGCATCCTCAACCCGGTGCAGTTCCCCCGTATAGGAGAAACGCTCACCTTTGAGGAGGGGCAGGACGATATGGAGCGCCTCCTCAAAGCGGCTGACATTCCGCTCAAAGTCAAAGCCATACGCGCGATGCTCGGACGTGAAATCACCCGCCCCCAAGCCGAGGATGAGACGGCCGTTACTCAGGGCGATCACATTATCCGCCGTCCGGGCGAGTAAGGCCGGATTCCGGAAGGTCGTATTGGAGACCAGGGTCCCGATTTGAATCGTGGACGTTTGGGTCGCGAGGGCCGCGGCAAATGTCCAGCACTCCCACTGCCCGCCTTTGACTCCCTCCCATTCCGCAGGCAACTCGATCCCCACCGCGCGGAAGTCGGCATAGGCTTCCCAATACAGATGGTCGGTCAACCAGATGCTGTCGAGGCCGACGGCTTCCGCATGCCGGGCAAACGCCAGGGACTGTTGGATCGTCGGCGTTTGCCCCGCAAGTGAACCGGTCCAGGTAGGGGTCAGGGCGCCGATTTTCATGTTGGAAGGATGCATGGAAATCGTGACCTCGCTTCGATTCTGTTGACACGCTCCGTCCCAGTAGGGAACACCGCCGGTGGGCTAGTGGAACCCCAGCCCGGACAGTGGGCCGCGGTCCGCGACGGGCGCACGCTTGGTCCCGGCTCCCAAGGTAACCGAGCCGGGCTGGCGCTCAAACGGGTCTGTGATACCGATCGCCCGTGCGTGATCCTTTAGCTCCGGTATCACCTCTTCCGCGAATAAGCGCATGCTGGTGCGCCGCTCGTCATCACCGTGCGGTCCCTGCAGGTGCAGGATGATGAAAACCCCGACCCGCAGGACACTCATGATCGCCTTGATTTTGGGGATCACTGTCATGGGCGTGCCGACAATCACCTGCATATTTTTCTGCCCACGCTCCAGCGCCGTCTGTAGCTTGCCCCGGATGGCAGTATAATCGATTTCTTCGTCCGCTACGCCCTGCTTCTGCTCTTTTAGCTTCTGGCCGCTGATCCCGAGCCACACGCTGGTCTGGGTCTTTGCCAAGTTGCGAATAGCCGCTTTCGAGTTGTAGCCCGGCGGCATCATGAATTCCGCCGCCGAGAAGGCGTTCTGTCCTCCCCCATAGACGAATCCTGCTGCGGCCTGCTGCGCTTTCTCCTCCGTCTCTCCCACAGCTGTTGCGACCATGTAGCCGAAATTCTCCGGCCCGGCTTGATAGCCATGCTTGGCCGCTTCGTCCGCATAGAAGTCCCACAGCTCGCACGTGGCCGGTAGCGGGGTGCCAAGCCCGATATACGGATACCGATGCGCCGCGCACCACTCGACGGTCTCGGGGCTCAGCGTCCCAGGGATCCACATCGGCGGATAGGGTTTTTGGTAGGGCAGCGCCCACGGATTGACGTGGCGATAATGAAAATGTTTGCCCTCATAGCGCCACGGTCCCGGCTTGGTCCAGGCCTGCACGATAAAGTCGTGGGCTTCGTTGAACAACTCGCGGTTATAGGCCGGATTGGCATTATTGAAGAACTGCTCGCTGCCCGCGCCGCGCACCCAGCCGGTGACGAGGCGGCCGCGCGAGATCAAATCGATCTCGGCCAGCTCTTCAGCCATCCGCAGCGGATGTTTGATGACCGGCAAGGGGTTCCCGACCAGAACGATCTTGGCTTTGCTGGTAATCCGAGCCAGGATAGAGGCTTCTACATTCATGACCGATCCCATGCAGATCGGGTTACCGTGATGCTCATTCAGGGCCAGGGCGTCGAAGCCCAAGTCCTCGGCGTAGCAATATTCGTCGAGATAATAATTGTAGTCGTCGGCCGCCTTTTCGCGGTCGAAATGCTCGTTCGAGATGGCGAAAAACGCCCGGTTCTTCAAAACGAGCTCTTCGGGCAGCCAGCGATACGGTCGTTCGGTGAAATATCCGATTTGCATCTGGGATTCCCTCGACGGATTGTGGTCAGCTCAAGCTTTCGTTTTCGGCCCGTGACACCTCACTCCTCGCACACGCTCTCGGGATGAGGCCCCGTGCCTTCGAGTGTCGCTTCCTGCGTGGGCTCTCGACTCATAGCATCGCTGTCGCCCCGCCGGAAGGCCGTTGTGGGTATTGTCGGGTACGCTTCACTGTGCGTGTTCCATTGTCGGATCAATCACCTCTGCAACGTGGGCTAGGCGGTGTTCGATCAGTCTGTCGCCGCCGCCCGTCACCCGAGAGCGGGCAGTTTCTTCCGGTTTGCCTTTGACTGCGGCGAGTTCGGCACGCGAGCGTTGTGAGTTCGGTTCGGCTCGCTGGTAGTCCGGCAAGCCATCGGCTTCGCGGAATTCGGGCATGACTTCCTCGGAAACAATCTGCATGTGCTTCATGACCATCCAGTTCGGCATCGGTCCGTAGGGCGAGCCCGGGCCGATCATACCACCTGCGCCAACTTCGTCGCAGTAGTAGCCGAGTTCGTTCTTGACCGTCTCTGGAGAGCCGACAATGATATAGCGATCGGCGATCAGCTCGTCATAGGTCAGGTTGACTTGCGGTTTGACCTTCCCTTTTTGCAGCAGGCCGATGAAGTTGCGAAACGACTTCGTCGACATATAGCCCGGCGGGAAAAAGAATTGGTCAGGGATTTTGAGCCCGGTGTTGAAGACCCACGACAGGTGGGCTTTGGCCTCGCGGTGAGCTTGTTCGTCGGTCTCGGCGACGTAGGTTGGTACGCAGGCGTTGAACATACTCTTGGGTGCGTCGTAACCGAGCCGATTACACTCTTCCCGCAGGCCGTCGAACGCCATCTTGGTGAACCACAAGGGAGAGAACACCATCATATAAGTGTATTTGTGTTCCGCAATGAACTGTAACGTTTCGAGCGAGCCTTGGCCCGGGATCCAGATCGGCGGATGTGGTTGCTGAATCGGGCGCGGAATTGGATTGACATTAGGGACGTAGAAATGATCGCCCTGCCAGGTAAACGGGCCGTCATCAGTCCAGGCTTTGAGGATCAAGTCATGGGCTTCGTTGAAGCGTTCCAGCGAATCGGCCGGCGCGATACCGTTGTTGAAATATTCACACCCGATGCCGCGCACAAAACCTGAAATAATGCGACCGCCCGAAATAACGTCGAGCATGGCGATTTCCTCGGCGACACGCAGGGGGTTGCCATGCAGGGGGATGGCATTGCCGATAATGCCGATCGGGATTTCTTTCGTCCGCTGCACCAGCATCGCTGCGATAATGTTTGGCGACGGCATAGTGCCATAGAAATTCGCGTGATGTTCGTTGACAGCAATCGCGTCGAAACCGAATTGTTCAGCAGCGGTGAGTTGGTCGAGGTATTCGTTGTACAGCGAGTGGCCGCGATGCGGGTCATAATACTTATTCGACAACGACACCCAGGTTGACTGGATTTCAGACGCCGGCGGAATGTGCGGGTAGGGCATCAAGTGAAAGAAATAAAAACGCAGCTTGTTCATTGTGTCGCCTCCTCGATAAAAGCCGTCAGAATAGCAGCGAGTTCACGCGGCCGTTCCAAAAGCGGTTCGTGGCCGGTGCCCGCGATGCGGATCAGTCGGCAGTTCGGTAATACTGCGGCAAATTTATCCGACATGGCGTTCGGGACGAGGCGGTCTTCTTCAGCCCCAATGACCTGGGTTGGACAGGTCAGTCGCTGTAGGCGGTGTTCGAGTTTGAGGTTGTAGCGCGGTGCCCACATGAGGCGTGCCGCGGCAGAGAATTCACTATACATATGAATGCCTTCATCGAAATCCTCCCCGTCCGGTAACCACTCCTGCATCACGTCCTTGTCCTTGAATAGACGGTCCATGACTTCGGGTGGGGAGAGCTGAAAAATATCGACTCCAGGATCGTCTTCAAGACGCAGTCCAACCGGTGTGATGAGCGAGAGCGATTTGAGCCGGCGCGGATAAAACGAAGCAAACTCGGCGGCTGCCCAGCCACCCATCGAAAAACCGATGAGGTGGATGTGGGAGAGTTCAAGCTGCTCGAACAACTGGTCATAGAGGATGGTGAGATCATCGAAACCGCGCATCCACTGCGGCAGTGGAGTTTCACCAAAACCGGGGCACTCAGGGGCAACGAAGTCCAGTTTTTCTGCAAGCATGGCATAGAACGGAAGCCACATGCGTGTGAAGCCGGCCCCGTGAAACAAAACCGTAGCTTCGCCCGCCCCCTCGCGGCGATACGCGATCGGCAGGCCGAGCACCTCTTCAAAATAGGGCTCGGTATAATGCTTCTGCGGTCTTGGTATGTCGATTTTCTCGACGGCGTCGATATAACTCATGCGTGTGAATCCTCCTCAGAACGCTCTGCATCTGACCTCACGCTACGTGAGTTCATGCCTTCGAGCGCGAGCCGGTAGAGCTTCGCTACGTTGTGGCAGACGATCTGTCCATACCGGGGTATGACCCTCACTGTTTTCTTTAGTTGTCAAACATGACGAGCGCAAGGTTGTGGACTCAATTCCATGCTTACGGAGGCGGAGCTGCTTGTCCAACGATCAGCCTGGAGACATCGACGCGGTGATCTCATAAACAGGGGGGAGGGGCGCCTCAAGGCGCCTTCCCTGCGGGAGGTGACGCCGTGGCTCTCACCGGTGAGTCAGTAGGTCGGATTAGCGGAGCGTAATCCGACACTCCTCCCCGTTCCCGCCATGTCGGCTTACGCCTGCGGCTAAGCTGATCTACAAGGCTGGTGGAAGCCCGCCAAGAAGCAGGCTCAACAAGCAGACGCCCGAGTGAGGCAACAAGCCGTTAGCCGGAGAGGCGTAGAGAATTTATTCGTCCGTCACGCAGCCTTCGGAGGCGTTTTTCACGCTCTTGATATACTTGTACAGCGTCCCTCGCGTCGCCTTGTACGGCGGCATGGTCCACTGTGCCCGACGGCGTGCCATCTCCTCGTCACTGACGGCAACGTCAAGGATGTTTTGCTCCGCATCAATGGTGATGATGTCGCCGTCCTGAATCAGGCCGATCGGGCCGCCTTCCTGCGCTTCGGGTACGATATGACCGATGAGGAAACCGTGCGAGCCGCCGGAAAAACGTCCATCGGTCAAGAGCGCGACGCCCCCACCCAGACCGGCACCCACCAGGGCTGACGTGGGGGTCAGCATTTCCGGCATACCCGGCCCGCCTTTCGGACCCTCGTAGCGAATGACCACGACATCGCCGTGTTTGATCTCCTGGCGTTCGAGCGCGTGCAGCATATCCTCTTCCGAGTCGAAGACCTTGGCCGGTCCGGTGAAAACCAAACCTTCTTTGCCGGTGATTTTGCCCACCGCCCCATCTGGTGCGAGATTGCCCTTGAGAATACAAATATGCCCCGTCTCTTTAATCGGACGCTCAATCGGCTGAATAATATCCTGTTCTTCCGGGAGTCCGGGAAGATCCCGCAGGTTTTCGGCCAGGGTCTTGCCCGTCACCGTCAGGCAGTCACCATGTAGCAGCCCTTTGTCCAGGAGATACTGCATCACTGCCGGAGTGCCGCCGATGTTATGCAGATCTTCCATCACGTACTTGCCGCTGGGTTTGAGGTCGGCCACATACGGCACACGGTCACTCACCGCCTGGAAGTCGTCGATGGTGAGTGCCACGTCAACAGCGCGAGCCATAGCGATCAGATGCAGCACGGCGTTGGTCGAGCCGCCTAGCGCCATGACCATGACCATGGCGTTTTCGAACGCTTGACGGGTCATGATATCGCGCGGTTTGATATCCTGCTCCAGCAAGGCGCGCATCGCCTGTCCAGCCCGGAGGCTCTCATCGAGCTTGCCGGGGTCGGTGGCCGGCGTCGAGGAACTGAACGGCAGGCTCATGCCCAGCGCTTCAATGGCTGAGGCCATGGTGTTGGCGGTGTACATGCCGCCACACGCCCCGGCGCCGGGGCAGGCATGGCGGACGACATCCTGGCGCTCGGCGTCGGTGATGGTCTTGGCAATATACTGACCATAGCACTGGAACGCCGACACGATGTCGAGCGTCTTACCGTCGCTGTGACCGGGGCGGATGGTGCCGCCGTAGATCATCAAGGCCGGGCGATTCACACGTCCCATCGCCATGATGACGCCGGGCATGTTTTTGTCGCAGCCGGGGATGGTGATGAGGCCGTCATACCATTGCGCACCCATAACGGTTTCGATGGAGTCGGCGATGAGGTCGCGCGATTGCAGCGAGAAGCTCATGCCGCTCGTGCCCATGGAAATGCCGTCCGACACCCCAACCGTGTTGAAACGCATCCCGACCATGTCGGCGGCAACCACGCCCTCTTTGACCTTCGTGGCGATGTCGCCCAGGTGCATATTGCACGGATTGCCGTCGAACCACACGCTGGCGATACCGACCTGGGCGCGCTGCATATCAGCTTCGGTCAGCCCCGTGGCGTACAGCATAGCCTGAGACGCCCCTTGCGACTTGGGCTGGGTGATGTGGGCGCTGGTACGATTGAGTTGTGTGTCAGCCATAATGATTCCTCACGAAAAACCGCTCGGGGCGCGCAGGATAAAAATGACGGCCACTCATGACGGGACGGGCGACCTCACAGGCGACCAGATCGTCCGGCGGCATCCGGGCACGTCCTGCGGTGCGCGCCAGCGCTTTTCCGTCATTATCAACACCCTGCTATTCTCCCTCAACGCCGATCAAAAGAGTGTTTTAGTGGAGTGACGACGCAGTCTACTGAGAAGCCCCAGAGCTGTCAACGTATACTGCGAGATGGAGCGATGCTGGGCCGGAGCGAAGCATCCCACCAACATGCCCTGGAGGAACGTGCGGCGCAGCAGCTTCTCGTTTTTGTTGCCCAAACGCGTTACCCTGGGCCGATCTTTTACGAGGAGCCCGTCCAGGTATTCTGTGACGGCTGATCAAACAACACGCAGCCCAAGGGAGCAACACATGACCATCGACCAACACAACGATTTGGAAGCGATCCGCCAGCTCAAAGCGCGCTATTTCCGATTGATGGACACGCGGCAGTGGGATCTTTTGAGCGAATGTTTCACTGCCGATGTTTCGGCGGTATACGAAGGCGCGCCGCGCGCCAGCGAGGATCTGCCGCGCGACATCAAGATCGAGGGCCGCGACGCGCTGGTTGACGGCATCCGTACGCTGATGACCGGCGCAAAATCGATACATCAGGGCTACATGCCGGAAATCGAACTGACCGGCCCAACAACCGCACGCGGTGTCTGGTCGATGTTTGACGATGTGCGCCTGCCGACCTGCAACTTTAAGGGCTGGGGGCATTATCACGAAGACTATGTGAAGGAAGATGGCCGGTGGAAGATGAAAAAGATTCACCTGACCCGCCTGCATACAGAAGAGGAATGGCTGTAGCCCGGTCTTTGCCGAAGCCACATCCTGGAAACTATGTCATACCTGTAGGGGGCAATGCGTATGCCTGCGTTAACCGATTTGAGGGACCAAGCCTGCATCGTCGGCATCGGCGAAACAGCCTACACGCGCGGCACGCCTAAGAGCGCGCTCGAACTCGCCCTGGAGGCGTCGCTGGGCGCGATCGAGGATGCCGGCATACAGCCTGGAGACATCGACGCGGTGATTCTCCCCAACGGAGCCGGGAGCGGCGGCACGGCGGGTGATTTTTGTGCGAACCTGGGGCTGCAAGATTTGCATTACACTACCTCTCTCCAGGAAATGGGCGGGGCCATGTGTGTGTCTGCCGTTGAGTCTGCCACCACCGCGCTGGCCAGTGGGATTGCGCAGTATGCATTGATTCCTCTGTGCAGCCGGTTCTATTCCGGACGGAGAGCCCGGCAGGTGACGTCCGACCCTGGGACGGGACTACAAGCGGCGGAAACCATCAGGGACTACTACGCGCCGTTCGGCGTGGCGGCGCCGCCCCAACATTACGCATGGATGACGCAGCGACATATGCAACTGTATGGCACCACCCACGAGCAACTGGGTGCGGTGGCGGTGGCGATGCGCAAACACGCCCAGTTACACCCCAACGCCCTCATGCAGCGGGCGCCGCTCACCTTGGAGGACTACTTGTCGTCGCGGTGGATCAGTTATCCCTACCGGCTCTTGGATTGTTGCCTGGAGACCGATGGCGCTGCAGCGTTACTCATGACGTCTGCCGAGCGCGCCAAAGATCTGCGTAAGAAGCCTGTCTATGTGACGGGCGTGGCGTCGGGCCATCCGTTTCCACCCCACGACATTCCCAATCGACCCGATATCCTCAAAATCGGGCTCGACTTTTGCGCGTCGCGCGCTTACGCGATGGCCGGGGTCCAGCCGAGCGATATTGATTTCGCCGAGATTTACGACTGCTTCACCGGGCAGGCCATTTTGCAAATCGAGTCGGCGGGATTCTGCAAGAAAGGCGAAGGTGGACCTTTCGTTGAAAACGGACGGATCGAACTCGGCGGCGCGCTGCCGGTGAATACGCATGGCGGTCTGCTCTCACAGGCGCACAATACCGGTATGAACCACCTGGTTGAGGCCGTCGTGCAACTCCGCCACGAGGCCGACTCGCGTCAGGTGCAAGACCCCGAGTTCGGGGTGGTGACCGGCTGGGGAGGTCACGGGCATGGGTCGATCGCGATTTTACGTCGCTGAGGGAGTCGCAACATGACGACTGAGAATGCAACACCGCTTGTTCGATTGCCCGTCTTAGGGGGCTACACAAAGGAATTCTATGACTGGTGCCAGCAGCGGGAGCTGCGCTTTCAATGCTGTCAGGAGTGTGGAACGTGGCGTCATCCGCCGCGGCCCATGTGCACCAGTTGTCACTCCCTGGAGTGGGCATGGGCTCCGGCGAAAGGAACAGGCACGGTCTATTGTTGGACGACCGTGTATCAGGCGCTCGACCCGGCGTTCGCCGAGCACGTGCCATATGCAGCAGTGGTGGTCGAACTGGATGAAGGGCCGCGACTCACAACGTGGGTGACGGGAGTAGTGCCTGACGAGCTCCAAGTCGGTATGCCGGTTGAAGTCTGGTTCGACACTGTCAGTGACGACGTGACGCTGCCTAAATTTAAACCTCAGCTGCCGTCCCTTTAATAAGGAGAGAACCTCCCGTTAAAGTTCTTTACTCGACCGTAGCAAAGGGAAGTTGCCATTATGTCTGCGCCCAATATCATGTCGTCCGAGTACGAAAAGGATCCGTATCCGATCCTTGCTGACATCCGCGAGAATCACCCGATCTATTTTCAGGAGGGACTTAACAGCTGGGTCATTTCTCGCCACGAGGACATCAAGTTCGCTCTCAGGAATCCGTCATTCACGACTGACAATTATTCCTGGCAATTGGAACCTGTGCATGGCAGAAACATCATGCAACTGGAAGGAAGCGAACACCGGCACACTCGCGCTGTCGTCATCCCCACGCTGCGAGGAGCTAAGCTGCGAGAGAACTTCGAGTCGATTGTCGTGAACAATTCTAAGCAGCTCATCGATGCCTGGCGCTATGATGGCAAAGTCGAGCTGGTGTCCCAGTTCACGCAGAGGCTCCCGCTGAGTGTGATTATTGACGTCCTCGGGCTTGACCCGCAAGACAAGGGGAAGTTCCATCGCTGGTATAACGATATCCACGACTTTTTGACCAATACGACAGGCGACCCCGACCTCACTGCGGCAGGGCTCCGCACGCATGATGAGTTGAAGGCGTACATGATGCCACTCATCCAAGATCGTAAGGAAAGCCCGCGTGACGACCTGATCAGCCAAATCGTGCACGCCGAAATCAACGGAGAAAGGATGTCCGACATCGATATCAAGTCGTATATCAGCTTCCTCCTCGTCGCCGGCAGCGAGTCGACAGACTTACAGATGTCGAACATGTGGCTCCGTCTCCTGGAAAACCCCGATCAACTGCAAGCGGTGCGTGAGGATCGCAGTTTGATCAAGACCGCCTTCGCCGAGTCCCTCCGACACACGGCCGCAGTGCTGATGATCATGCGCCAGGCATCGGAGGATGTCGAGTTCCATGGCGTGACTGTCCCCGCCGGCTCGACGGTAACCTTGCTGCTGGCCGCAGCGAATCGGGACCCACGGAAATTCTCTGAACCGGATACCTTCAATATTTTCCGTGATGATTTGCAAACTGATAGGGAATTTACCGGCGCCGCCAACCACATGACGTTCTCACTTGGGCGCCACTTTTGCATCGGGACTTACCTCGCGGCAATGGAAGCGGAGACTGCGACCAATCAACTCCTCGACGCCATGGACGACATCGCATTCGCCGACGGTCATATCCCACAGGCAGTAGGGAGCTTTGTTCGGGCCCCAAGGTACATGCCACTGACCTTCACCCCCACGAGTGAGAAGTAGCAGATACATGGGCTTAAGCACGGGTCATACAATCAAACCCGTTCCTACCGCTATCGAGGGCATCAATGACTGGTCACGGGTGAGCAGGATATCCGTGCATCTCCCATGAAGATTAACTTAAACTCCTATGCCTGCCAGGGCCACGCCCGCTGCCACGCGCTTGCCCCTGAGCTCTTCGGCCTTAACGATGAGGACCTCGCCGTGCTGCTCATTGACGGCGACATCCCAGCGGAACTCGAGGAAAATGCCCGTTTAGCAGCGCAGAGATGCCCCGAATGCGCAATCGAAATCATCGAAGAGTAATCAGCTATAACTTGACAGTACGCGGAATAAAGCTCGGGGTGACCTACGCGGCCGCTTTACGCTTCAGTCGCACGGGCATGGTCGCGAGACCGAATACGTAGTTCGACGGAATATACTCAACGGGCCCGATGACTTCGATGCCGCCGTAACGATTGAGCACTTCCTGCAGCGCTATCTCGAGTTCGAGCTTGGCGAGCGGGGCGCCGGCACAGAAGTGCGCGCCGGCAGCGAAGCCGATATGCGGATTCGGATGGCGCGTGATGTCGAAAACGTCGGCGTTCTCGAACACATCCTCGTCGCGGTTCGCCGATGGGAACCAGACCACGATATTGTCGCCTTTTTTGATCTGTTTGCCGCCGAGTTCCGTATCCGCAGTCGCCATCCGTCTGAAGGCAACGGCCGCGTTCGTCCAGCGCACGACTTCTTCTACCGCGCGGCGCATACCTTTTGGATTCTCGCGCAGATACTGCATTTGATCCGGATGCTCGAGCAGCGTCTGCACGCCACCTGCAAACGCGTTCCGTGTGGTTTCAAAACCCGCGACGAGCATCAGCATGCCGTTCCTGCCGACCTCCGCGTCCGACAGAGGCTTCCCATCCACCTCGGCGTTGGCGAGCAGTGCGAGTGGATCGTCCATCGGGCAGCCCCGACGCTCGTTAGACAAGCCGAGGCAATACTGGGTCATGTTGTTGAATCCCTGCAGCGATGTCTCGGCGTCGTGATTGAAGCCCTGGTGGGACATCTTTCCCCAGCTCAGGATCCTCCCCCAATCCTCTTCCGGCACTTTCAGGATGTCGGAGATCACGGCCATCGGGATCCTGGCGCCGATATCGGCGACGAGATCGCACTCGCCCGAAGCCGGCAGGTTGTCGAAGATGCCCCTGATGATTTCGGTGCAACGATCGGTGTAATCCAGCATCGCTTTCGGTTTGAATGGCCCTTCGAAGACCGCCCGCACTTTCGTGTGCCGTGGCGGGTCGGTCGTCAGGATGCTCTCGCCGACGCCGAAACCCTTCTTAGACACGATGTCGAGCTCTGCGGCGAACGGCGGCATCTGCCCGGTAGTTCCGGTATTGAAGAGCACCGCGTCGTCCAGTACCGCTCTGCATTCCGCGTGCTTGAAGACCGACCAGAAGCCGACGCCATCGTCGCGCACGGTCCAGTGGACGGGATCGTCCCGCCGCATCTGCGTGAACAGCTCGTAGACGGCATCCTGGTCGCTGAAGAAATCCGCGTCGATCAGTTTCTGATCGATCGTGCGCAAATCAGTCTCTGGCATGGCGATTCCCCTCCCGCCGGATATACGCGCCGCGGCGTCCTTGATCACACGTTTACCGGACGCGATGGGCGGAGAAATATCGCGCCGTAAATCCAGATCCGCATATTCCAAATCACATCCCCTAACCCATAGCTGGTTTGAACAGTCTTGCAATATGTATCCTGTGGGATACTATTATTGTTGTGGCTCAGATCAAAGCAACCGCGGAGTTCACTCGGTGGCTGGATCGCCTCAAGGATTTGCCGGGCCGTGCCCGAATTCAGGCCCGGATCCAACGCCTTGCGGAAGGGAACCCCGGCCAACACCGGAACCTGAAGTCTGGCCTTTCTGAGTTGAAGATTGATATCGGTCCTGGCTATCGGGTCTACTACACCCTGCGGCAAGATGTACTTGTTATCCTGCTCTGCGGCGGAGACAAATCGAGCCAGGCCAAGGACATGAAGTTGGCCTATGAGTTATTGCAGGGCCTGGAGGTTTGAAATGGCTACGAAAATTTATGATTACGATGTTGCCGAACATCTTCGCACCCCAGAGGAAATGGCCGCGTACCTGGAAGCATCCATCGCCGAGTGTGATGGGGACCCCGCGTTTGTGGCAAAGGCCCTGGGAGATATTGCCCGGGCCAAGGGCATGGCGGCCTTGGCGCGTGAAACTGGCTTGGGTCGAGAGAGCCTTTACAAAGCGCTCTCGGAAGACGGCAACCCACAGCTTGGTACTGTCCTGAAGATTGCCAAGGCGTTGGGGTTGGAGTTCAGCGTCAAGCCGGCCGCGTAGCACGGGTTGCTTAAGGATGAGAAAGTAGGATCGTGTGTGAGAAAAGCATATGGATGTAGATGCCTGGCAGTATATAAATCTATATGCATGTGCAGGCAGGATAATTATAGTTAGGTGGCATACCTCCGCTAGGTGGAGTCGTAGTCATCCGCATCTAAAGCGACAGACAAATATGGCGAGAGTACCGGGGGAGAACCCATGCACATATTAGCCATCGTATGGCATCCCAATGCCCGTTGGCACGCTTTGAGTGAAGTTGACAAACTCGCGTATCTGAAATCGCTGGATGTCTATATAAACGCTGGGCGTGCAGGCGGCGCGATCGTTTTGGGCTGGAGTAAGATTGACCAAACTCTACCGAAAGCTCCCGAAAAGGGGTTCGTCGGAGTTTTTGGGCTGAGCAGCGCTGAACAAGTTCACGAATTTGAGAAAGTTGTCGTAGAAGCCGAGTGGTACGAGTACTTTGATTCTACGAACATCAGCATTGATCTACTTGGTGCAACCGAACCAGAGCCGCACAAGATTTATGCCAGGCTGCTGAACGTATCGCTAGGATAACGGTAAAGATTGTGTCTAGAACTCATCTCATAAATAGGAGAGTCGCCACTTTTGCCTAGGATTGGCGGCCTATAGAGCACCCGTCAGACATTTATGAGATAGCTTCTAGCAGATGTGGGATCACGAGTGTGATCGAGACTGACTATCTTATCGTCGGAGCCGGGGCTTCCGGTATGGCGTTTGCCGACGCGCTCATCGCCGAGTGTGACGCCGACGTCGTGATGGTCGATCGGCGCCATTGCCCGGGCGGCCATTGGAACGATGCTTACCCGTTCGTGCGCATTCACCACGCCTCGGCCTGCTACGGCGTGAACTCAACCGTGCTGGGCACGGATTCGATCGACCAAACCGGCCCGAACGCAGGATTCTATGAGCGCTCGACGGCCGCGGAGATCTGTGCCTATTACCAACGGGTGCTCGACGAGGTGCTGCTGCCGTCGGGACAGGTGCGCTTCTTCGGCATGTGTGACTACGTCGGGGACTGGGCAAACGAGCACGCGTTCACCTCACGCGTGACCGGCGCCAGCACGACGGTGCGCGTGCGCCGCAAGATTGTGGACACGACCTATCTTGACGTAACGGTCCCGGCAACGCATACGCCGTCGTTCACGGTTGATCCGGATGTCACATTCATTCCCCTCGGTGAGCTGGCCAATATGGCTGAGCGTCCGACCGGCTACACCATCATTGGGGCAGGCAAGACCGCTATGGATGCCTGCAACTGGCTGCTCGACAACGGCGAAGATCCCGACAGGATCAGGTGGATCAGACCCCGCGAAGCCTGGTTGCTGGACCGCATGACGCTCCAGCCGCTCGATCTGGTCACCGAGACAGTCGCCGGATTATCGCTTGGCATCGAGGCCCTCGCCCAAGCCGAGACGGCGGATGCGCTTTGGCCCCGACTCGAAGCGTGCGGCCAACTTCAACGCTTCGAGCCGCAGATCATGCCGACTATGTTTCGGGGTGCCATCCTGAACGCCGCCGAACGCGAAGCGTTGATGCAGATCGAAAACGTGGTACGCCCGGGTCGCGTGCGAAGTCTGGGCGCCGACCGCATCATCATGGAGAAAGGGGAGATTCCAACTGAGCGCGGCCACGTGCATGTCGATTGCACGGCCTGCGGCTACCACAAGCAACCCGTCCGGCCGATCTTCGAGCCGGGCCGCATCGTGATTCAATCGCTCACTGGCGTGGTCCAGACGTATTACGCGGCCATGCTCGGGTTTATCGAGTCCACCGGCCGCGACGATGCCGAGAAGAACCGGCTCTGCCCACCCGTCGCCCAGGTCGACGTACCGCTCGATTGGGTCCGGTTTGCGCACGGTATGCTCAACACTTCCGCGCTGCATGCGACCGAGCCGGACATAACGGCGTGGCAGGCAAGCTCGCGCCTGAATCTCACCCGCGGCATAGAGAATCACCTGAGTGAACCGCGCATGAAGACGGCCCTTGATCGCTGGCAGGCCAACGCCGAACCGGCGTTAAAAAATGCCGAACGACTGCTGGCCGTAGCGTCGCCGAGATGAAGCGCGGCCGATCACCGTGAAGTCGGAAATGACGAGAGAGGAGCCCAAACGTGAAAAAGTTAATGCATCTGAATGGTTTTGTAATGTTTGGCCCGATGAATCATTCCGTGGGCTCATGGTTGCATCCCGACAGCCAGGTCGCCGGCTCGTTTGCGAAACCTGAAATCTGGCAGGACGTGGCGCGGACGCTGGAACGCGGCAAGTTCGATGCAATCTTTTTTGCCGATACCTTAGCGGCATTCGGGAATTACCGGAATCGGATGGACGAAGCGCTCACCCATGCCATCCAGTTTCCCATGCACGATCCGACCCTGGTCATTCCGATGCTGGCTGCCGTGACCGAGAGGCTCGGTTACGCGGTGACCCTTTCCCTGACCTATTACCAGCCGTATATGGCGGTGCGCAAATTGAGCACGCTTGATCATCTGACCAAAGGGCGGATTGGCTGGAACATCGTCACCTCCGCCCACGTGGCCGAGGCCGTGAACCTTGGACTGGAAAAAATGGTCCCGCACACCGAGCGCTATAAGCGTGCGGACGAATACATGGAGGTCTGCCACAAACTGTGGAGCAGCTGGGAGCCAGACGCGGTCGTCGCGGACAAGAAGACGGGGGTGTTTGTTGATGCAAGCAAGGTCCACCCGATCAATCACAAAGGCAAATGGTTTTCATGCCCTGGTATTTCGGCGGTTGAACCTTCGCCGCAGGGGTACCCCGTACTGTTTCAGGCGGGCGCGTCAGATGCAGGTCGTGACTTTTGCGCCAAGCATGCAGAGGCGGCATTTGGCGTGCAGCTCACCACGCGGGCATTGAAATCTTTTGCCGACGATATGCGGGGAAGGTTAAAGAAAAACGGAAGAGATCCATCCAGCCTCAAATACATCTGGGGCATCCAGACTATCCTGGGTGGGACCGAAGCAGAGGCGAAGCGCAGGCATCAAGAGTTTAATGCATTGGTCCCGTATGAAGGCGGCCTCGCGCTCCTTTCCGGGCACTCCAACCATGATTTGTCGCAGTACGATATTGATGAGCCGATTGAAGACATTGAGGTCGAAGGCATTCAGGGCTTATTGGATATTTTTACCAAGATGTATAAGGCCG
This sequence comes from Desulfurellaceae bacterium bin18, assembly GCA_002238415.1. GTDB lineage: Bacteria > Desulfobacterota > Binatia > Bin18 > Bin18 > Bin18. The sequence continues at coordinate 285,439 of MPMI01000001.1, forward strand.
GCGACTTAGGAAAAGACAAACTGACCATGCGCGAAGTCGGGAAAATCTACGGAGCAACGATTGGCTGCCCGCAAATTGTCGGGACGCCTGAACAAGTCGCTGACCAGATGGAAGCCATACTCGATGAAACCGGTGGCGACGGCTTTAACATCACACCGACAGTCATGCCGAACAACCTCAAGGAATTCGTTGACGAGGTCGTACCCATATTACAAAAGCGTGGGCGGCACCGGCGCGAATACACCGGCGACACGCTACGCGACCATCTCAATCAGGACGTCTGTGGGTAAGCGGGCCGAAGCCTGTTGCCCGATGTCGCCGAGGTTGCGGCACGCTTACATATGGGGTCAGACTCGACTCATGGGACTCCTTCCGCAGTGTCAGAAAAAACGCTGCGGGAAGATATTGCTGTCGTAGCATTGGAATGAGAAAGTAGAATCGTAGATAAGAAGAGCAGATCGAATATACGTGGCGACATTACGAGCTACTCGGCAGGGATCTATGATGTCAGTGGGAAGCGGGATATGGGTTTCGTACTTCCTACTGAGTAGACGCTCCTCGCATAATGCCACCTCACGCGGGTGAACACGGCGTTCGGTGGCGAAGAAGGTGGTTCGCTGAACCCAAGGAGGATCCCCCGAATGACACATTCCGCTTTAACTCCAAACCGTACGGCGGTGATCACCGGCGGCGCCAGCGGCATTGGTTTTGCCACGGCTGAGCGTCTTGTAGCGCTGGGCTTGAACGTGTGTATCGCGGACCAGGACGAGGAGAAGCTCAGCTCCGCGGCCGACACCCTCGCAAAGCAGAGTGCGCGAGGCGCGGACGCGATCCTGGTAGCTCCAGTCGATGTGGCTCGCCTTGAATCCGTGCAGGCTCTTCGAGACGCCGTGCTCGATCGGTTCGGCGAGGTTGCCGTGCTGATGAACAATGCCGGTACGCGCGGAGGCGGCACCCCCTGGGAGCACTACGAGGGCTGGCAGAGAGCACTCAGCGTGAACCTCTGGGGTGTGATTAACGGGCTCCAGGTCTTCACCCAGGGAATGATCGACCAGGGCACCCCTTGCGCGATCATCAATACGGGATCGAAGCAGGGCATCACCAATCCACCCGGCGACGCGGCGTACAACGTATCCAAGGCCGGTATCAAGAGCTTGACTGAGAGCCTTGCCCATCAACTCCGTCTTACCGACGGCTGCCGAGTTACAGCGCACCTCCTGATTCCGGGCTTTACATACACAGGATTGACAAAGCGATCCGCGCAGGAAAAGCCGCCCGGTGCTTGGATGCCCGAGCAGGTAGCGGACCACCTGCTTGCAGCCATGGACCGTGGCGACTTTTACGTGCTGTGTCCAGACAATGATGTAACGCCCGAGATCGACCACCGGCGTATCGAGTGGGCGGCGGGTGACATGACCGAGAACCGCCCGGCGCTCTCGCGCTGGCATCCGGACTACGAAGGCGTCTTTGCGGATTTCATGTCCAAAAAGGAGGACTGAGTCTTGCGTGACTCGCGGTATATGGGGTCAGACTCGACTAAGGGGACTCCTTCCGCAGTAGCAGGAAAAAATCTACGGGGATGACGATCTCTTCCAATTCCGCGTAGTCCGGCGTAAAACAGATCTATGACAAAATCCACGGCACTTGTGTACACCTCCCGACACAAAAACAACAAAAATATCGACAGCCCACGACAAGGTTCATACTGCGGAATCGGAAAACGGCTATGAATGACACAGAACTCAAGAGTATTCTCGCTCGACTTCAGCATCTGGAAGATCTCGAAGCCATTCGGCACACCTGGCGCGACTATTGTATGCGGCTCGACTCCGAGGACTGGGAAGGATTGGGCGACGTGTTCACCACGGACGGGGTGGTGGAAATGGTCGGGCTCGACGCGCTGCTCCCCGGTTCTGATCGGGTCTATCGCGGACGCCGTGAGATTATTGACACCTTTTATATGCCGGCGATTGAGGGTGCAGCAAACCCGAGTGCCAAACTCTTCGCCACCGGGCATATCAGCACGAACATGCAGATTGACGTTGAAGGCGACGAAGCAACAACGCTGGCCTACTTTTTCGAGATCGTTGCGAACAACACGGTTCTTATCGGTACCTACCAGCACCGTTTACGTCGCGATCCAGATCGCTGGCGATTCGCGTTCCTGCGCATCTCCGTTCGCTATCACGCGGAACTCGCCGCCGAGAATGTCGGGGGGCAAAGTTTGCAGGAGATTTTAGCGAAACCATACACTGCCTAAGAAGGGCATCCTGAAGATCCTCACATGGCCGCACTCGTCAAAGGCTGCTCTTGATCACGGTGAGAACAACTCCGCCTGGCCCTTAACTCCAAGGCACCGTTGGGACGCAGATACGGAATACTAGAGTCAAGGTTTGTCTAGAGATACCTTGGAGGATAGGCTGATGACGGACATTTACCGTACCCCGGAAGATCGCTTCGCAAACCTTCCCGACTTTCCTTACCAAGCCCATTACGTCGCCGATTTGCCCGGCTACGCAGGTATGCGCCTGCATTATGTGGACGAGGGGGATGCGCACGCCTCTCGTGTCTTTCTGTGCCTGCATGGCGAACCAACCTGGAGTTATTTATACCGGAAAATGATACCGATCTTTGTCGGTTCAGGAGCGCGGGTCATTGCCCCAGATTTCTTTGGATTTGGCCGTTCGGACAAACCAACTGAGGATACTACGTACACCTACGACTTTCATCGCAACAGCTTGTTGCGGCTGATCGAACGGCTCGACCTCAAGAATATTACGATTGTATGCCAGGACTGGGGCGGCTTGTTGGGACTGACCTTACCGCTCGATATCGCCGATAGAGTCGGCGGCGTGCTCGCGATGAATACGATCTTGGTGACCGGTGAATTCCCATTACCGGATACGTTCACCAACTGGAAGCAATGGACAGCCGATCATCCGGACATGGATCCGGGGGCTGCGATGCTCTTCCTCGACGATACGTTGCCACAGGGTATTCTCGATGCCTATCGCGCACCATTTCCAAACGAACGGAGCAAAGCCGGACCGCGTTCATTTCCGACACTCGTCCCGATTAATCCGAAAATGGGTGGTGCAGCGACCCAAAAGCGGGCTATCGCGTGGTTCCAAAACGAATGGCGCGGGGATGCGCTTGTCGCCTGCGGCCTGCATGACAAGATCGCAACCCTACCGGTCGTGCAGATGCTCGCGAGCTGGATCAAAGATTGTCCGCCCGTGCTCGAAGTGCCGCAGGCCGGACACTTCTGTCAGGAGCAAGGCGAAGGCGTCGCGCAGAAGTACTTGGAGCTCTATCCAGCCTAGGACCGAATGAGTTGCTCGTCGCCTACGACGCGCGTTTGACGAGCGAGATTTCCCGCTCGCGATTGGGCGAGTGGGTGGTCAGACTCGACTCATGGGACTCCGTCCGCAGTAGCAGGAAAAACTGCGGGGAAATACCGCATTATGATCTTTCCATATGGCTTGGGTGGATAGTCGAGTCTGGCCCTACTTTCCTTGAAGGTGTTGGATGCAGCCTTAGCCAAGAATCCGTGGCTGGTGGGGAATGCTTTTAGCATTGCCCACCTCAATGTGGCTGGTGTCACGCTGATCCTCAGGATCGTCAAGTTGTGAAAATGTGGTTTCAGAACAAGGGGTTAGCGCAGCCAATCAGAACCAGCCCAAGTAATGTCAACAATGGGATGTCAAAAGGGCTCCCTTTTGACATCCTAAACCGGGTTGCGTAAGTGCTTTCGACGTTCCTGTTGGGCCTGATTGTGCCGGATTGTACCCATTAGCCTACTACCCAGATCATACTTCGCTCTGGGAAGTTCTCTGGAATTCGCGTGGAGACAGCCCGGTCCGGTCCTTGAAAGCGCGGGAGAACGCAACCGCATCGCGGCAGACACTGAGAACCAAGAGATGATCTGCAATTCTTCCGCGATAATAAAAGGTCCCATCTAAAGAAACGGCGTTATCAGTTCACTTTTCAATCGAGCCAACCACATCCATCACCTGTTCGAGGTCTGACATGCGCTTCGCATGATCTGCGGCTTCAATGCGTAGTGTTAGTCCGTCAATTCCCACGTCTTTGTATTTTTGAAAGCGTTTGCGAATCATGTCTGGGGTCCCGACGGCTCCAAACTGGGTGACCATAGCGTCCGGAACGCGCTCGGCGGCTTCTTTGCGTTTGCCATCAATCCATAATTGTTGAATGGCTTTGGCATCGTCCTCAAACCCGGCGCGTTGGAAGGCCGCGTTGTAAAAATTCGCTGTGGCCGAGCCCATAGCGCCCATACTAAAGGCGACAGACGGCTTGCGCATGTCGATCAGCTCTTCGACATTGTCGCCAAGCACAACCACGCACCCAGTATGCAGGGAGATGTCGCTGAGTTTTCGTCCTGCTGCTTCTGCCCCTTTGCGAATATAAGCCAGATGGGCTTCGGGACACTCAGGCGAAAATGAGGTGCCGAGCCATCCATCTGCCATTGCGCCTGTATATTCAAGCGCCTTGGGTGCCAGGGTTGCCAGAAAGATGGGGATGTCAACGGGCTTATGATCAAGCCGGAGCGCCTTGCCCTCACCGCCCGGTCGCGGCAGGGTATGGAACTTGCCTTCATAGCGTAGCTTCTCACCCCGAAAAGCCATGCGGATAATATCAACTGTCTCTTTCAGTCGGGTAAGCGGCGCGTGAAATGGGACGCCCTGCAACCCTTCTACGACTTGGGGGCCGCTTGTTCCCAAGCCTAAGACGAAGCGTTCTCCGGAGAGATCGTGTAAGGACAGGGCTGTCATAGCCATCATCGACGGTGCACGGGCGCTGATCTGCATAATACCGGTGCCGAGGATGATGCGCTTGGTCTGGCCCGCGAGATACGCAAGTGATGTTACCGCATCCTGGCTCCACCCCTCGGCCGACCAGGCATAATCGACTCCCAAACGCTCAGCGTGTTGGACAAACTCAACCATGCTCTGCATATCGGTATGCGTCGCTCCGCCGACCATGATGGATGTCTTCATGTGTTGCTCCTGACTCAGTCTGCCTGGGTGGACTGGGCTTCACTCGGATGGCAAGAAAGATACTCACGGACCTCAAGGTTCATTCGATCTATCTCTGTTGATAATTTTCATGACTTCCGAACTGCCTGCGTAGATCCGGCTGACCCGGGAATCACGATACATCCGACTGATCTCGAACTCCTTCATATACCCGGCCCCACCGTGCAATTGGATACCCAGATCAACCATCTTGCCTTCGACTTCCGACGCCGTGTTTTCTGGCATGTCTTCTCCTTGTTCCTAATGTCGACTACGGCCGGCTTTACTGGCGTGAGCCCGGGGCCATGAAAAACCAAATCGGACGGTCCGCCCCACTCTCCTTCAGCGTCCGGCGTGCCGTCAGCAACACCTTACCGGCCTCGGTTTTATCGTAGAACCAACGCTCAGCGCCCCACGCCGGAATGGGCTCGTCGGCTACCAGTTCGCAGGCCAACTCTTCGTAGTAGGCCCGGATATCGTGCACGACCTGCATAGGCGTCCCCTCGAACCCAACCTGATCCCAGGCTTCCCCTTCGGCGATACGTACGAACTTCTCGAGTGCGGCAGGAATCTGATCCGCATTGCTCACCCGGCCGACACTGGTCCGCCCAGTTTTCGCTACAGCGCGGTCGTAAGCAGCGCGTAACGCTTGGGCTTCGTCAATGGCCGGGTGCAGGTTCGGATCGTAACGAGGCGGAAGCGGACACTCTAAGGGCTCCCCGCCCCTGCTTTGGATCGTCTCCGGGAAGTCTACGAGAACCGGTCCACTCGGCCGCTCCAGCATGGCAAAGGCCGCTTCGAGTACCCGGTGCTGATAGGCCGCGTCGCGGGGCTTGCCGAGCGGCAGCCCTAATGGAAATTCTGCATGCAGCACGCGTGGTGGACGCATGCGTTCTGCAACATCACGTATCGACGAGATCACGACCGTTGACAGGCCAGCCGCCTCGAAGACGTGGGCCAGCGTACACACGGTACGCGGACACAGCGGTCAAACCGGAGTGAGCAGGACAACATCCACTCCATCCTCACGCATCTTTTGAGCGCAGGCCGGACCAGTATCCAAGCGCAGCGCGGATAGCCCTTCGGGTTGGTTGCCGGCGAAGGCGTAGTGGTAATTAGCGACGCTGCCGATCACCCCCTGATCGGAGAGTTCCTGCAGGCGGTCGACCGGATAGACGACGTTCATATCAGCGGCAAAGCCAGCCCGGTCAAAGTTCGGGCTCAGGTGGCCGAGCTTCAGGTCGCGGGCGTCATGCGGCAAGGTCTCAAAGTGGAAATCCTCAACCTTCCACTTGGGGCTGTCGATTCGGTGGAGCGCGGCGCTGGTCACGATTGCCACGCGCGCCTCTCGCAGCGGTGGTGGTTTCGTGAAAGCGGTTTCTTCAAATTCTGGCAGCGCTAAGGTCTTGGCAAACTCGCGCATGGCTTGGTCGTTATCGTGCATCTTTGCTCCTTTTCTTTTGCTTTTCGCTTATCACACTACTGGCCTGGGACTCGGCGGGCCAGGCCAGGGGCAAGTGTCGGAGGATTATCGCAGGATTACAGGTTCGGCGTAATACCCGAGACCATCGGAGTACCCGTCACCTCATACTATATGGGGTCAGACTCGACTCATGGGATTCCTTCCGCAGTACTTTCCACAATGTTTACGGATGTAGAAACATTGATTCGCAGTAAAACTGTAGTTAAGTGTGGGTTTACCAGATTCGAAAGGCTAACCCACGAGAAAAACTATGGCGACTATTAAGTGCAAGTGCAGTTCCGTTCGTATCGATTTCCCCGCAAACAAAGAGCTTTTCCGACACGAATGTTGTTGCCATGATTGCATCTCGGCCCTGTGGTATGCGACTAAGCGTGGCGGCCCGGAATATCCACACAAGCTATGTGCGGACTGCTGCTGGCTGCCGAACGACTTTCGTATCATGACGGGCGAAGAGAAACTGGGTGCATTCATGAATTATGAGTCGGCTGATACCACACGTTTCTATTGCAAGGCGTGCTGGACGGTGCTGTTCGGCGACCATCCGTTCTACGAGAAAAGGATTCTCGTGTCACAGGTGGCCGCGTACAAAGAATTCGAAGGCCTGACGAACGTTGTCCGGATGGAGCCGCAGGCCCGGCATTTCCTGAAGGACCTCAATGCAGAACAAATTGCGGCATTACCGCCCTGGCCTGGCGACCCATCGCACGTTTATCGGGGCGCTGCGGAGAATCTGCTCGCACACTTTCCCACGATGAAAGCCGCGGGTGGCGAAGGCATCGAAATGAACGCACAGATTCTGCTGGATAAAGTCGGCGGCGCTTTCGTGCCCACGGATGAAGCGCGGTTATCGACGGGCCCGCCTTCTCTCAGGCGGCAAGCGGCCATACAGGCAGGCGAAAGCGACTAGCATCAGCTTTGAGATGTAGCAAAGCACAACGAAAACATGTCCGAGGTTTCGTTAAACGCCCAGCCACCTAACAATAGGCGTAATGTGTGAAAGCAATCTGATGATTAGACAATCGGAGAACCGGCTATGACCTCGGAGCTTTCGGGAAAATGCGCTTGCGGTAATGTTCGCTACGAAATCCGTAGCGAACCGTTAGTCACGCAGGCTTGCCATTGCAGCGATTGTCAGCGCACTACCGGAAGCGCTTTCGTCATTCACACTATCGTATGTGAAGAAGATTTCCAGATTACGGGCGAGACGCGGATGGGGATCGGTCCCACCGGTAGTGGTGCGGGCTGTGAGCTACATTCCTGCGTATCGTGTGGCGTTATCGTCTGGGTCCGGTATCGGTATCACAAAGTTCCAGTGATCGCCGTGCGGGCTGGAACGCTCGAGAATCCGGACGCCGTAGCACCGCAGGCACACATATTTACGAGTCGGAAGCTCCCGTGGGTATCGCTTCCCGCCGATGTGCCATCGTTCGCGGAAGGCGTAGATAGATCGCAAGTTTGGTCCCAGGAGAGTATTGAGCGCTATGAGAGCCTCCCAAGCATTGATTAAACAAAAGACATTCCTGAGCTGCTGAACGTATATAGGGTCAGGCTCGAATAATGAGACTACTTTCCCTGTGGTAGAAAAAGTGCTGCGGGGAGATACCGCTTTCTGCTCTTTCCCTATGGCTGGGGTAGATAAGTCGAGGCTGAGTCTGACCCTATTTTCTCATGATCGGGTAATGGAACTAGGGTTAGAAAGTAGGATCGTGTATGAGAAAGGTATATGGATGCAGATGCCTAGAAGCCTCTATCTCTGAAATTTTTTATCTTCCCTAATTTGCTTCCAAGGAATTCTATGTCATTAAGCTATGGCCGTCATTATCTTGCCATTCCGGGTCCTTCGGTGATTCCGGACCGCGTCCTGCAGGCAATGCACCAAGCTGCGCCGAATATCTATGAGGGCGCCCTCCACGAAATGGTGGACGGCATGATTCCGGATTTGAACCGGGTGGCCAAGAGTTCCGGGGAAGTCGCCATCTATGTCGCCAACGGGCACGGCACCTGGGAGGCCGCCCTGACCAACACCCTCTCGCGCGGGGACAGGGTGCTTGCCCTGGCCACGGGACGCTTTGTCGTATTCTGGGCCAACATGGCTGAACGGCTCGGGGTGGAAGTCGACCTGGTAGATTTTGGCAAATCGGCTCCGGTGGACCTGGATCAGGTAGCAGCCAAGCTGAAAGCCGATTCGAACCGTCGCTACAAAGCGATCCTGGTCGTGCAAACGGACACGGCCAGTTCGGTGAGAAATGACCTCGCCGCCCTGGGCGAGTGCATCCGTTCCTCCGGGCACCCGGCCTTATACATGGTCGACGCCATGGCCAGCTTGGCCTGTGAACCCTTTGAAATGGACAGCTGGGGCGTAGACCTGATGGTGGCGGGCAGTCAGAAGGGCCTTATGACTCCGCCGGGACTGGGTTTCATGTTTTTTAACCAGCGGGTGATCGAAGCACGCCAGACAGCGGATCTGGTTACGCCTTACTGGGATCTACGGCCGCGCATCCACCCGGAAGTGTTTTATCACTACTTTTTCGGTACCGCCCCAACGCACCATCTTTTTGGGCTGCGTGAAGCGTTGACCATACTGCTAGAAGAAGAAGGGCTCGAGGCAGCCTGGGACCGGCATGCAAAACTCAGCCGAGCAGTCTGGGCCGCGTTTGATGCTTGGGGAGTGGGCAGTTCCATTCGTCTCAACATCAACGACCCAAAAGACCGTTCCCACTCGGTCACTGCTGCTTCCATGGATGCCCCGCATGCCACCGAACTGAGACGCTGGACCGAAAAAAAGTCCGGGGTGACCCTAGGCATCGGACTGGGCATGGCGGAACCTTCCGACCCCGCCTACCATGGTTTCTTCCGGGTCGCCCATATGGGGCACGTGAATGCGCACATGACCTTGGGCATGCTCGCGGTGATCGACGCAGGTCTGAAAGCGCTGAACATCCCCCATGGCGAAGGGGCCATCGAAGCCGCGAGCCGTGTCGTTAGCGAAGCGTAGTTGAGAACCCGTGACAATTGAGGAAGACACGGTTTCCTGTTCTGGCTACTCTGGCGACATCTCTCTTTCCAAGTGGGGAAGATGCACTTTCTTTAAGAAAGGGAACGGTGCAGCTTTATGACAGTGGCTGGCTGGAGTGTTGTAGTGTGCCAATTCGGTCCGGCCACATGGTAGAGACTCGGCGGGACGCATCAGGCCATACGATACACGAAGGAGCACGGCAACATGAAAGTTTTAGACGATGTTCGCATACTTGACCTGACCCATTTTTATAATGGTCCGTATGCCACCTTAGTGTTAGGATTCTTTGGCGCCGAGGTCATCAAAATCGAGCCGCCTGAGCTGGGCGAGCGAGCCCGTACGATTTTCCCCATCCCCGGAGTCACAAACGAGAGTTATCCGTTCGTAATGCTGAATTCCAATAAAAAAGGCGTCACCCTCAACCTCAAAGCCCCACGCGGCCAAGAGCTCTTCAAACAACTAGTGAAAGACGCCGATGTGGTGGTTGAAAACTTTACGGTCGGCGTCATGGATCGGCTGGGCTTAGGCTGGGATGTCCTCAAGCAGATTAACCCACGACTCGTCTACGCTTCGAGTACGGGCTATGGGCAGACGGGTCCGTATAGCGCCTATCCCGCTTTTGATCCTATTGTTCAGGCCATGTCCGGGCTCATAAGCGCGACCGGAGCTCCAGACGGTCCGCCCACAAAAGCAGGGACTCCGATCATGGATATTCTGGGCGGGATTCACTTTGCCACCGGAATTATTGTGGCCTTGCGCCAACGCGATCGCACTGGAGAGGGCGTATTCATGGAAACCTCGTTGTATGAGTCCGCGATTGGTCCAATGGCAAGCCTCATTGCCGCCTACCTGGGGCAAGGCGAGACTTATGAACGGGCCGGCAATAGCGTGCATGGTCATATTTTTTCGCCCTACAACTGTTATCCCACCCAAGACGGCCATGTCCTGCTACTCGTGCTAGACGACCAACGCTGGCAAGCCTTGTGTACGCTCATGGATCGCCAGGAGCTGAGCGACGACCCAAAATTCGCCACAAAAGCTGAGCGTTCAAAGCGCTGGGAGGAAGCGGATAGTATTGTCAGTGCCTGGACGAAGCAGCATACCAAACAGGACATTATGGAACGCTGTTCAACAGCCGGCATAACCTGTGGCATGGTGAAAGAAGTGGCCGAATTGCTCTCAGAGCCGCATTTGCGCGCGCGCGGAACACTCCAAGACATCCGCCATCCCATGGCCGGCACCGTGCCCATCCCAGCCCCACCCTGGCGTCTCAACGGTGAACAACCGTCTATCGATGCCCCAAGCCCAGCCCTCGGCCAGCATAATGAGCTGGTGTACGGACAGTTGTTGGGCCTATCGGAAGGAGAGATGACACAGCTGAAAGAGGACGGTGTGATTTAGACTTAATTCCTGGCTTTCAGTCCAACTTACGACAACTCGGCCATCTATGCCTTGGCGTCTTTTAAATCCGCGGTATCAACCCCTTCCGTGAACCATTCATGCTATCCTGCCTAGGCGCGAATTCGGTGCTCGTCTTGCGGGTTTGTCCCGCCTGTCTTAGCATGAGCGCGAAATGACCTAAAACTCGAATGTCAACTCATATTCAAAGGGGGGGAGAGATGAATATTCGAAACCAATTGATTTGTGCCTGGTCCGCGATAGGGTTTGCCGGGATTTGTCTGGTTGGGTTTTTGTTCGCGAATTTCATTCCGCCGATTGCGCCGAGCCTTAGCGCCGAAGACGTTGCGGCGATCTATAGCGAAAACACCCTGCCCATGCGCTTCGGGATTTTGCTGATTATGAGCAGTGGGGGGTTTATTTGTTCGTTCGCTGCGGCGCTGTCCATGCAGATGAAACGGATAGAAGGCGATCTTGCCCCAGTATTTACGTACACGCAACTTGGCGCAGGCTGTGTCACCACGCTGGTGTTTGTGTTTTCTTCCGTGTTTTGGACGGGGGCGGCATTCCGGCCTGATCACGACCCTGAGTTGACCAGGATGCTGAACGACCTTGGTTGGATCACGTTGTTAATGACCTTCGCGCCGTTCATCATCCAGAACATTGCCCTCGGCTTGTGTATCTTGAGTGATAAGCAGGCCGAGCCCATATTCCCACGTTGGGTCGGTTACTACAATCTCTGGGTGGCGGTGCTGTTTGTGCCTGGCGGGCTGTTAACTTTTTTCAAGACCGGACCCTTCGCTTGGGATGGCTTGTTTGTCTGGTGGGTACCCTTTGCGGTCTTTTTTAGCTGGTATATCGCGATGCCTTTTATCCTTATGGGCGCCATAAAACAGCAAGCGCAATCTGAGCCGGCGGTGGCCGCCTAGAAAGACGCATCACCAATGTCTGCAACTGCCGAGCTGCCGGACTCGGTCAAGCCGCACCTGCCTGGCGAAACCGGCGTGTGGATGTTCATCATCGGCGACGTCCTGGTCTTTTCGCTGTTGTTCGCAGTATTTGTCTACGATCGATCGCAAGAAGTCGCGTTATTCGTTGAACAGCAGCAACTGCTCAACCAAACCCTCGGGCTACTCAACACCGTGCTCCTGTTGACGAGTTCCTGGCTCGTGGCACTCGCCGTTCACGGCGCTCGGGCAGGCCAGCTTTCGCGGGCCCGCGGCTGTTTCGTGTTGGCAATCCTTTGCGGTACTGGTTTCGTCGTCATCAAATATTTTGAATGGGGTGAAAAGATCGCCGCCGATTTGACGATAGAGACGAATAATTTCTTTATGTACTACTACCTGATGACCGGTATTCACCTGATGCACATGGTGATTGGGATTGGTGTACTGATTTTCCTCTGGCAGTTCGTGCGCGGTGCGAAATTTGATGCTCAAGGCGTGGGCGTGCTCGAAAGTGGGGCGTGTTTTTGGCACCTCGTGGACATCTTGTGGATCGCGCTTTTCGCGCTGCTGTATCTGATGCGGTGACCTATGGCAGTTTCGCTTCAATCCAGAATTACCGGTATTTGGGTGGGCTTGATCGTGGCGACGGGATTGTCGTGGCAGTTTGGGCATGGATTCGGTTTTGGGGAGAAATTTCACTACGCGACCGCCGTCATTTTGATTATCACCTTTGTCAAAATCCGTTTTGTCTTTCTTGACTTCATGGAACTCAGAACGGCACCACGGCCACTGCGAATGGCGTTTGAAGTGTGGGCCGTCTCGGTCTGTGTCATCCTCATCGGACTGTATTGGTCAGGGGTGTAGGGTGAGGAGACGCCTCAACTGATCTCACACTACGTGAGGTTCGCGCTCTTCCTCCGAAAACTTGACAGTGCCCTACTGGCTTCATTTCGCGGCCACGACCTCCAGCTCGATCAGCATATTCGGCCAAACGAGACCGGGGAGGAGGATGAGCATTGAGGCTGGAGCGCAGGTCCCCAAATACCGTGACCGTATTTCTCGATAGATTTTCAAGTCTTCCCGCCGAATAAGATGCTGGGTCAGTTTGACGATATCTTCAACACCCATATCCGCCCGCTTGAGAATGTTCACGACGTTGCGCCAGGCGAGATCCGCTTGCTCGGCAAAGTCGTCCGGCAAGTGGCCACTGTCCGCGTCAATACCGGGGGTACCGGACACATAGATAATTCGTTGTGCGGAATCAATCTCTACCGCATCGCTGTATGTCCCGATGTGCTTCGCGACCCCTGCATCATGTTGCCTGTTCATCAGGCTCTACCCTCCGGCATACCCGTGCTTGGAATGGACTGCCGAACGACCGATATGCCACGCCAGCATACCGACGTCCTTCCACAAAAGCGGATCGGTATGGTGTAGCGCCCGGGTCGATGTTCTGAGGCGCTCAGGACGCGGCGGAGACGTCTACGTTGTTCTCCTCCTCAAACACGAACCCCTCGTAGCCCTTGGCGGCAGCCTCAGAGATGCGCTGAAAGTACAGCGGACCACCCAGGTGGACGCAGAACTGACGGGGCTTGCCTGGGATGTTGGCACCTGTGTACCAGGAGTCAGTGAGGGGGTAGAGCGTCTCGTTGGCGAGTTCGTTGACCTCTTTGTCCCAGTCTTTCTCGGCGTCCGGCGTCGCCTCGATGGCACCCATACCACGTTCGCGTAGATATTGCACGCAGTTGCCGATCCACTCCGTCTCGCGTTCGGCACCGAGCGGCATGTTATAGAGCACTGAGGGTGAGCCTGGGCCATGGATCATAAACAGATTGGGGAAGTCGGCAATCGCCATACCAAGGTAGTTATCGAAGCGACTGCTCCACTTCTCCTTGAGGCCGACGCCGCCACGCCCCTTGGGGTTGAGGCGTAGCATAGTGCCGCTGATGGCGTCGAAGCCCGTTGCCATCACGATCATATCGAGCGGATGGTCGCCGGTCTCAGTCCGTACACCTGTTGAAGTGACCGTCTGAATCGGGTCTTCGCGTAAGTCTACTAAGGTGACGTTATCGCGATTGAAGGTTTCGTAGTAGCCATTATCGAGGATCTGGCGCTTGGTGCCCAGATAGTAGTCTGGCATCAGCTTCTCGGCAATCTCGGGGTCCTTCACGCACGCACGAATCTTACCGCGTACAAAATCGGCCAGCGTGCGGTTGGTCTCCTTATTGGTCAGGAGGTCGGCATAGCTGCCGAAAAGGAGGTTGAAGCTGCCCTTCTGCCACAGCTCTTCGTAGAGCGCTTGGCGTTGTTCGGGGGTGTCCTCGGCGCCCAAGCGCGAGGTGGTCTCGAACGGCATGCCTACGGGATGGGCGTTCATTTTCGCCCGGACTTCGTCCCAGTTTTCGCGGGCGTACTGCATTAACTCAGGCTCGAGGGGACGGTTACGTGCCGGGATGCTGTACTGCGGTGTGCGCTGGAACACCGTCAGGTGTGCTGCCTCGCGGGCGATTTCAGGAACCGCCTGTACCCCCGAGGAGCCAGTCCCGATCACGCCAACGCGTTTACCCTCAAAAGAAACAGGCTCCTGCGGCCAGCGGCCGGTGTGGTAGCACTCACCGGTAAAATCGTCGAGTCCAGGGAAGTCGGGTTTGTGGGCCGCCGAGAGGGTGCCGACTGCGCAGATCAAAAATTGAGCCGAGACACGCTTGCCATCGCTGGTCTCAACTGTCCAGCGCTGTACCGCTTCGTCATAACGGGCGTCGCGTATCCAGGTCTCAAGCTGGATGTCGCGGCGCAGGTCGAGCCGATCAGCGACGTGCTCAAGGTAGTCCAGTACCTGCTCTTGGCTTGGCTGGGTCTCGGCCCAGTCCCACTCCCGCACCAGCTCTTCTGAGAAGGTGTAGCAGTAGAAAGGGCTGCCCGGACCATCGACCCGTGCACCGGGGTAGCGGTTCCACCACCAGGTTCCGCCGATACCGCCAGCGCCGTCGTACACGCGCACTGACAGGCCCATTTCGCGCAGGTGGTGTAAGGCGTACATGCCGCCAACGCCCGCTCCGATGATGACGGCGTCACAGTATTCGAGCGATCCGTTTCTGTGTGGCTGTTGAGTCGTGTTCGTCATGGTGTTCCATCCTCTATTATCCTACGTCGGTTTTCAGGTTGCCTATATATATCTTATCGACTCTCCGATAGGAAGCTGTCCTGGTTACAAACTAAGCACGACTCATTTTTGACACCGCTGTGACCGGGCATGCATTCCTATGGGAAAGTCTAACGGCTCCATGATCCTTCCATATGGCTTGGGCGGATAAGTCGAGTCTGGCCCTACTTTCCCCCATAACTGTTAGCCTTTCTTGTCTTTCCCGTGCTCAGTTGATAACTGCTCGCATACGATACACGAAGGCGCGCGGCAGCATGAAAGTTTTAAGAGAACAAACTAAAGTAATGCCAAAGACTTCTTAGATGGGGACAGTAACATGTTAATAACAAATCCTGGCGGTGAAATCGCCGTCGTTCATACACTCACTTTCGAGGACGCAGAGCAGCGAATCCAGTTTCACGAGTATGCAAATACGCCCGATGGGTTACCTGTGGCGCGTGAAGCGCCTGGGAACCTGTTCGTGAGTCCATATGATGCCTGTCATAACGAGCGCACGACGTATATGTTCAGTCGCTGGGAAAGTGAGGAATCTTGGGACGCCTATTTGCAGCACAGAAAAGACATTTCTCCCGATTGGTTTCTACCAATGATGGAACCCCAGCATATTTTGCGTTTACGCGAGCTAGACTCTAGTCCAACAATAAACAGCACCCAGGCACCCTTGTACGGTGCCCCCCCGGGCAGCGTCTGCAATTTCCATATCTGGCAATTTGACAACGCCGAATTCAGAGATGAGGTCAACGAGTTTTGGGGAATGGAACCAGGTCTTCCGTCATCTGTGGCGTATCCCGGAAATATCGTTGTCTCGGCATTTGAAGCCATTGATAGAGAAAATCAACTGGTTGTGGTGAGCGTATGGGAAAGCGAAGAAATTTTTAAGGCTTACCGGCAAATGAGAAGAGATACAGCGCCTCCTATTGTCCAACCCTTTCTGGTAGACGAAGTAATGGTTCAGGCAACGGTTGTGGATTCGGATCAGAGGGCGCGCATTTAAAGCCAGAAAAGGTGTCAGGTTTATTTCCGGTCCCCTATTTCCCGACTTTGCCTGCGCGCGGTGAGTCGCTCGAAGTGCTGCATCCCGTTCATGCTACGCACCGGCTTTCCGGGTATCTCTTCTCATTAGTCACCGCCTTATCAGATTGCCGGACGGACTGGAGTCAGTATACACCCTAGACCCAGGTACGAGG
>MPMI01000060.1 GCA_002238415.1 Desulfurellaceae bacterium bin18
GAGGCGGGCGGGCGGTGGGGCGGAATCGGCCGGGGGCCGGGCAACCACAGGGGGTTGCCCCTACGAGGCGGGCGGGCTGGCAGCCCGCCCGCCTGGCCCCCTGGCGCAGACAGGCGCGGCGCAGGGGAGCGGGGGGGCACCGAATAATGTCATCTGCATCACACGTCCAAGGAGGGGATGATTAGGGCGGGGATGATTAAGGCGGGGATGGAGTAGGGGGGAACCCACCCCGGCCCTGCGGGCCACCCCTCCAAGGCGGGGATGATTAAGGCGGGGATGGTGGTGTACTTGCCCCGTGTCTGGCCTCGCGGCGCCCGGCCAGGAGTGCGCCAGGTCCATATTTATCATGTGTCCACAGCCGGATAATTTTGATAGCTTTCTCTCTGCGGTGAACCTGATAGATAACGCAGAGAAGAAAAATAAAGGAAAAGCTTATGACACTCCCCGGCAAAGTTAAAATCGTCGATCTGACCGCCAGAGATGGTCTGGAAGGCTTCAAACATTTTATTCCGGTGGACTTCCGGATTGAGTTGGTCAATCGGCTCTCCAATGCCGGGTTCCCTGCTATTGAGGTGGGAGAGTTCGTGAGCCCTAAGGTCATTCCAGCCATGCAGGGCTCGGACCAAGTCGCCCAACAGATCGAGCCGAAACCAGGGGTGGAGTATAGCGCGCTTGTGCCGAATATGCGGGGCTTTCACGATGCGCTCAAAGCCGGGGTGAATGTCATTACAATTTTTGGTGCGGCGACTGAACAGTTCAGTCAGGCCAATATCAATTGCTCGATTGAAGAGAGCTTCGGGCGCTTTGAGCCGGTTGTTGCCGCGGCAAAAGAATATAATGTCAGAATACGCGGAGCGGTCTCTTGCGTTGCCGGCTGTCCGTATGAAGGTGATGTCGATCCTCAAGCAGTCGGCAGGCTGGTCAAAAGATTCCACGCTATGGGCTGTTACGAAATCGCCCTGGGCGACAGCATTGGGGTGGGGACTCCGCGATCGATCAAAGCTATCATCCAGGCCTGCGAAGACCAGGGTGTCCCTGCCTCGGTATTAACCGCGCATTTTCACAACACCTGCGGAATGGCGCTGGCCAACTGCTATGCCGCCATGGAAATGGGAGTGTCCATTCTTGAGAGTGCCTGTGGTGGGCTGGGTGGCTGTCCAAATGCGCCGGGTGCAACGGGTAATCTGTCCTCTGAAGAGCTGGTCTACATGCTGAACGGTCTTGGGATTGAAACCGGAGTAGACCTCGACCAGGCCGTTGCCATAGGCAAATGGGCCACGGAGGCGATGAATCACCGGCTTGATTCAAAGCTGGGCGAGGCCATGACTAATCCCAATATGACCTATTTCGAGAAGGTCGTCCGTGGGCCGCAGGCTCCGGCCTAGCGCGCCCTGTGTCAGAATCCCCCTCATTAAGCTGGCTGGCACCGACTCCGGCCAGGGCTTTGACTGGTATCCAGCGGCTGGTGCGTGCCTGTATCACCGACATGCAAACCACCGGGGAAACGCTGCCGCCACTGGCTGACCGGACTTATAGCGAAAAGTTTATGGTGCGCGTGCCCTCGCTATACAGGCAGCAGAGGAAGGGGTGAGTCTGAACCGGCTGGTGAGCGCGCCTCGCCAATAGTGCCGTGTGATTACGTCAGACCACATCCATCCCTTCTACCCTACTTCCTGTATGACGTGGGTGGCGAAGTCGGTCATCTCTTGCTCTCCACCGGTTATGCAGGCCTGGCTGACGCCCAACTCCTTCATTTTTCGTACCCGTTCCTGAAGCTCCTCAGGTGTGCCGGTCAGCGTGGTTTCCTTAATCATCTTTTCCGTGACCAGCGGCGCGTGCTCCGGCTTAAACGCGGCACAATAGTCCGTGTAAAGGTCCAGATGGCGGGTCTCGATCGGAGCGTTTGGAGTGCGATAGGCGTCCTTAAAGGCCATGAGGTCATCCCGGATGTCTCCCGGCAACTGAAAGGGGTCCTTCACCGATAGGGCGAAGATATTGCACTCCGAAGAAACAAGCGGGCCGACCGCCTGTTGAAGGTCTTCCAGGGTCTCTCCGGGTTTTCTCAGATGGAAGGCCGTCACCACTGTGATATAGAGGTCTTCCAGGCGCTTGCCGGCGCGTTCGGCGCCACGTCGGATATGGTCCAGGGTGTATTTGAGCAGGCTGTCACCCACCGTGCCGAAGAGGATTACGCCATCTCCGATTTCCCCGGCCAACTCCAGCGTCTTGGGCCCGCTGCCGGCCACGTGAATCGGGATGGGATTCTTCAGATTGACGAACTGGCCGTCAGGGTTGAGAAACCTGATTTGGCGCTTGCGCTCTCCCTCTTGATACGGAACGGTGTCTCCTTTCAGCAGCCCGCGACACACCTCCACATTGGCCCGCAGGGTTGCCAGCCGGGCCGCCGGCATGCCGAGCGTCCGCCGGGCGGTATTGCCCGTCCCGATGCCCATGATGACCCGACCCGGAGCGAGCACATTCAGGGTGCCAAAGCTACAGGCCGTCACCGGGGCAATGCGCGAGCTGGGGTTGGTCACGTTGGTGCCGAGTTTGATTGTCTTGGTATGGGTCGCACTCAGCGCCATGCACTGGTACACATCGCTCCAGACCATCTGGGAGTCACCGAACCAGGCATGGGTATAGCCCTTGTCCTCGGCAATCATGACGTCTTTGTATGCCTCAACATGAGAAAGAAAAATCACTCCATAATCCATTCGCGCCTCCTTGTTCGTAATCTTTTTTGAGTCGGGCTGTTGATTTTTATACGGTAAGGCTGCTCAGGCGCTCCGCAGTTTCTTCAAGGGTGTATGCACAATGCCGAGCAGCCCGTCTATCGATAGGTCTTCGTCGAGTAAGGGCCAATGAATCCCATACCCCGAAGGAGAAATCTCAAATGTCAGGCGGTCCTTCTCCGGGGCATTGAGGAGGGCTTGAGATATCTCGTGTATATCGAACATCCTGGCCCGCCCATCGATGGTGACATGCAAAATATTGTCCTCGAAATGCACATCTGCCACATCATGGTATTGCTTCATGATTGACGACTCCGTTGAAACTCTTCCCATCGCTGTTCAATGTATTCGAAATGGTCAAAGATGATCTTCTTGATATCTCGGCGGTCTCGGGGAGAAAGATTATATGGATACAATTCCCGTCGGAAGACGGTGCGGTTCTGAAGATAGCGAGCCACTTCGAATTTAATACCGTACTTGGCCCGAAATTCGGGGTTCAATTACTCCCTGTTCGTTAGGCATTAGGGGCGTTGTACAAACTAAAGGGTCTTGAGGTATCTCTAATTGAGATTGGGCTGGGAAGCGGCTTTCTACTATCTTCAGCGCCTCCTCGAAAAGCGCGATTGGACTATCCAACGTTTGTAACATGGAGATGTGCGCAACCGGCATCATCTGAGAAGCACGGCCCTCCATAATTTTGACGTGGAAACGTTGAGGGATTTCAAATGGATCGGCCACGAGATAATCGAGTAAGGCGCGTCGTTGCAAGAATTCGACCTTCTCCGCGTCGGAACCCGAGCCGATATAAGCTCTAGCGCGTAAAGAATATATGATCCCTTCTTCATCCCTTACGTACCATAGATTCACAATGACTTCCCTGTTTTCCAATGTTCTTTCTCCTTCGAAGCCTGTCTACCGCTTGGGACCTCAGCGGAATAGGGTAGGAGCATTGTCTTGGGACGCAAGTATTCTTACCCGTTTATTCTTTGCCGTAGCGTATCTCTCTATAAGTCCTCGTTTCTCCAGAGTGACAAGGCAGCGCTTGACTCGTTTTTCGAACTCCGCGCGTGGCTTTCCTCGCGTCAGAACTCTCAAATCTTGCAGTACGAGCTTTGTCATTGAATCTATCTTGCAGGATTGATTCGGACATTTTGATAAAGCACGACAAATAGCTTCTTGAATTTCCGCTGCCGTCACTTCTTCAGGGCGTCGGTTAGAAAGATTATCACTACCTCCTGGACCATCAACCGATGCCCTCCCTTGCGGCCTACTCTGTGAAGTCCTCGTTTGCGTTTCCGTCTTCTCCTTGTTCTCGTCTCCGTTAATCGCGGTATTTTTATCTCCTTCTGATGCAGTAGGGAAGATTCCCCTTTCTTCCAACATTGGCCACAGCCTTTCCAGCGTATCCTCTTTATTTGCATAGAAGGCCGATCCTCGAACCCGAAAGAATTCCCACCCGCAGCGCTCCATTTGCCGCTGGCGCTGCATGTCCGCCTGGTATTGAGCTATGCCGTGCCACGCATCGCCGTCGCACTCGACCGCTAAGCGTGCCTGACCGCCTTCAATAACGAGGTCTATCCGCTTGCCTGCAACCTCATACTGAGGTTTGATGTCAAAGCCTTTTCTCACGAGTTCCAACGCGACATCAACCTCAAACCAGCTATCAAAGGGAGCAGGTGGTTCAATTATCGCCCTATTGTCTTGGTCAGCTCTACGTTCCAGTTCGTCCCGTTCCATACCAGCGATCTTTTGCGGTGTTGTATGCTCAAAGAATTCAAGCAAATTTCGGCGTAGATCGGCACTACTAAGGTCGTCTTGGGTTACGGAGTGAAAAAGAAACATCTGATCGCGGGCACGGCTTGCCGCAACATTGAACCGACGCTCATCCGCTGATTTTGTGAGCGGGCCAATCCTCTCATTAGGAGCTGCGACCATCGACAGGAACATGATGTCGCGCTCGTCACCCTGGAAACTATAGGGATTTCCACATACAAGACGCCTCCGCTCCATCTCTTCCGCGCCCAGTCGTTCCAACAACTGTCCTTCAATCAAGCTTGCTTGTGCATTGCCCTGGAGTGCAACGACACCAATGGTTTTCTCAGAATACCGTTCGTTGGCACACAACTCGACAATCTTTTCGACAATGGTATCGGCTTCTGGCCGATTCACTACGCGATTGTTGGAACCTTCGCGATGACCACTACGAACGAAAATATGCTCAAGTGGGGTCAATCGCTCGGGTCCGTATTGCCTCAACGGTACCAACGGTGTGGCGGAATAGCAAAGGTCGTTGCTAAAACGGATGATCTCCGGCATGGAGCGAAAGTGTTCGCGCAGAGTGACTCGTGAGTCGCCATAACGAAGTTTTCCATGATCGAACAGGCTGCTCTCAACGTCAAACGAATCTTTGAACTCAAAATCGTCAAGGAATTGATCCATCAGACGCTGCACGGCATTACGATCCAGGCCGACGGCGTCGGGACTAATCTGCTTATCGTCCCCTACAATGAGTATCTTCTTCCCCAAGTAGAAAAGTGGAAGCGCCTCCACTCCACATTGCGAGGCTTCATCAACGATAACAAAATCAAACATGCCCGGAGCGGGATTTACCGTATCCCAAACACGATGCAGCGGCATGACCCATGCAGGGACTGCCTCACGACATTCATTCAGGTGTTGCCTCGCCTCGCGCCGACGCCGAGGGGCATGTTTTCCAGTTCCTTTCCCCAGGCGTCGCATTGACTGCTGCCAGGCTTGCATATGACGCCGATGATTCTCTTTGAGCCGGGAGAAACAGAACGACCAAGCATAAAGGGCCGCAACTTTTGCGGTAGCTCCATTAATCTCATCCTCAATTTGGCGAGCGCGTATAGCAAGACTCGGGGCGTCTTCTTTCCGTATGTATTCTTCAATCCAGAGTTTCGCTCGCGCCCAATCCCAAGCATTTGATGTCTTCTGGGCTCGGCTATCCCAGCAAGGGTCATTGTAGGAACGCTTTAATTCATCCGTGAGCTTTGGCAAGATTCGGCGGAGTTGCTCGATGTCTTCATCTAACTGTTGTACCCTCCGACACTCTTTCTCCAATCCCTGTATTACGTTTTTGACCCGTGCGTATTCTTCAACGTCACGGTTGCGAATTGCCTGAAGTAGCTCGCTCGTAACGGGGTGGGCGTCAGTCCTCTCTGCAAGTGATGTAACCGGCTTTTCAATGCTACGTATCTGATCTGCGACAAGACTTTTGGCCTGAGTCGCCAGCGCCTTCTCACAAGAAGCAATCAATCGCTCAGTCTGGGATTCATCAGTCCAAACAGGCTCTCTGAGAGCGGTGCATTGCCCCAGGGACTCCCGACAATGATCCAGTTGTTTCCCAATCGCTAAAGCATCAGTCAGAGCTTTGTGGAGCCCCTTGAGTGCCTGTAATTGCAAGACATAAGGGTCTTGGGTCTGTTCATTACTTCCTTCCCAAAACCTCCAGACTCCCTCACATTCGATACGAACTCGTAGTACATTGGCCAAAACCGACAAATGTTCACGATCGAAGCAGGAACTTCCGTTTACCCGAACGGGCTTGAGGGCAAAGATATGCTCCCTGACTTGCCTAGGACGGAACGGACCCCAACCGAGCTTTCCGCCGTTCTCCAAGTGCTCTTTCAGTTTGGATGCATCTTCGAGCAGTGCTCTGATGTTAGCCCCATCTGGGAGATCAATTTTCGTTTTGTCAGCTACGGATACCAGAGGCTCAATGGCAACGATGGTAGTCTGCGTCGCCCGCTCGCGCTCACGCCATATGGATACATTGCTACCGATTATATCGCGCACTCCGTCAGGCATCCAAGAATATGGTGATGTCAACAGCCGTCTGTACAAATTGTTGAAAGCGGTAAGAGAATCACGGATTTCCGCTATGTCAGCTTCAGCGATACTAGCCAGCATTTCTACGATTCGCTCATCCGCTCCGTCGGAGGAGCGGTCGTATTCCTGATGCGCCTTTTGTTCTGACTGAACGAGATTGATGAACTGCTCGACAGACGGCAAATCGTTAGGACATATAAGGCCCAACTCACGCCGTTTTTCTGGTCCGAAACCGCGTAGCTCCGTGAGCAAACTACGCAATTGACTTTCGGTGATTGGACACATTTTGTCCAAAGGGGGAGTGTCGGTGAACCAGGCATATAGATTCCGGTCTTGGCTAACCGCTTCGGCTATACGTGCGGCTGTACCTCGATATTTTCCTTCCACTATGGACTGCGAATGCATTTCGGATTCTCTTATATCGCGTAACCGTCTATCGACCTTAGCCTTCTCTTCTCGTAACTCCCTTAACTTTTGTTTGAGGTTCTTGATCTCGTTTGCTTCCTGGTTCGCGTTCCATCCTCCATCCTTGCCCAAGATTCCGCCGACACTGGCCTCCATCGAGCGCTTTTCCTCAAGTCCGCCGCCAAGAAGATTTATGCACAGCGGCCGGACCTCCTCCGGCAAAAGTCCTTCAAGAACTTGGAGTGCGCGTGGTGTTTTGGCAGTGATAAGGGTTCGCTGTCCTGTGGCAAGAAGATGGCATATGAGGTTCGCAATGGTGTGGGATTTCCCTGTACCTGGAGGCCCTTGCACAAGGACACCGCTGGCCGTTTGGAGTTTTTCTACAATCTGATGTTGTTCGTTATTGAAAGGCTTTGGAAAGAACACTTCGTGGCTAAAGCCACTGTTCGTTTCATCGGAGCCGGGCTTCGAAATATCACCATTGCCTGACTGAATTTCGGCCAGGTCTTGGAATTGAGCGGGAATATTCTCACCTTTCTCAATCCCTTCCTCCATTCGTTTTAACGTATCGGTAAGCCCTCTTGCGGAACGTTTTCTCAGAATAAGGGCAGGTGCATACTCAACGGTAGGTTTGTTTGATGTATGGGTGTCCCTTGCTTCTAACGTGCCGGCATATTCGCCCTGCGGATTGATGGAATGAACGAGAGCTTGGAGCACCCCTTCAATGCAATTGTTATCCCATGGATCATCCCCAGCTATAGCTAGTGAATCCTTTGCGACTTCCCCAGCGCGTACCGGTTGCTCCTCAATGTCCAACATATCGAGTTCAGGACGAACGTTCGCGCCGTCCGGCAGTGGCCGAACAGTGAACTTGCCTAATCGCGCTTCAAACTCAAGAATAGCGTTTGCGACAATCAAGTGACGGCGGACATGTTGGCTACTTGGGGTCTTCCAAGTAAGCAGGCCGAGCGCAAGAATGAGTTCATATTCTTCACCGCGCCGGAGTTGCTCTTGGTGGATAGCAAAGAGTTTTGAGTAGACCTCATGGATAGATGCCCACTCATCATGCGCTTGTACCCAAGGCAGCCAAAGCTCTTCAACGTAGTTGTCCCATTTCTTTTGAATGTCGGGGTGATCGTCAAGGCGTTCGGTACGAGGGATAAATTCAGGCTGGTCGGATTCTTGAGGCCGATCGGGATTTTCAACCTGAACGATGATTTCAGGTCGAAGGCCGGGTATATCGCTCTTGTCTCGTAGGGACGCCTCTTCAATCCAGTCTTTACATATAAGGGGAACGGTGGGCAAAGGCGGTTCCTTCCGGTTTTTGACTTCAATCCATATATCAGAATCAAAATCTTCGTTGGGTCCCCATGCCTGCGTGAAGCACTCCTTTTGCTTTGGAATGTCCTTGATCCAAAGCACATTTTGAAATTCACTGACATTCCTTATGATTTTGGTGCGTAGCGATGCAAGCCGAGTCAAATACTTGATAAGGCGAAGGACTTTTTCTTGTCCCGCACTGTCTTTCGGGAGCTTATCCAGGGTACCCTCGCTTACGACTGAATCTTCACCAACTTAGGCTCTAGGAAACTCAAATACCGGCGTCTCAACGACACGACTCGGTACTTTCTCATCCCAGACAATGGTCTGTAGTTGCTCGACCGTATCCGGCGAGAAGAATCGTTCCCCCGTTTGCAGGGAGACTCGGGCAGGTACGTGTTCAATGATGATAAAACGACCTTGAACTTCGAGGGTATACGTGACCTCTTCTTCTGCAAATGTCTCTTCTGGCATCTCACTTCACCCTTCATTCAACTGGTCCAGCACGAATGCCAAGAGCTTGTTAGACTCTTCAAAGTTTTTCTGCTGGTCCCGGAATTCGGTAGCCCATTTGATGCCATGAAAATAGTTATTCCGGTATCGGTATACAATAATGAGGCATGCGGCCAGCTTATACGCCGTTGTAGGTTCGTTCCTAAGGATTACCTTCTTGACAAGCTTCTGGGCGTCGCCCTTCGGAAGATGGAGGTTGTCAAAGAGGTGGTTGACTGCCCCATCTTTAGTATATCGCCATTGGAAGTACGCCAGGGAATCGGAGAAATGGCATTCCCGCACCCTTCCTATGGGCTCGCATAGGTTCTTGCATTTTTCTACAATTTTGGGAACGTTTGCTGACGTGCCCAGCGCTTGAGCCTCGAAAAGACTCCAGAGTATGGAGAAGCCGGTAATAGCTTGTCGCTCTTTGCCCGACAAATTTTCGTAGCCGTAAGCGTGTTTTTCCAACCATTCGGTAACGTCAAACATCTGTGCTAGTTAGGCTCCTTTGATTTGCGCGGCATAATTCTAAATCT
This sequence comes from Desulfurellaceae bacterium bin18, assembly GCA_002238415.1. GTDB lineage: Bacteria > Desulfobacterota > Binatia > Bin18 > Bin18 > Bin18. Next base: position 9,341 of record MPMI01000060.1, read on the forward strand.
GCCAAAATACTTGATCGTCAAATGCTAATATCCCCTAGCACCAGTTTGGGCAATCTTTCCTAAAGCACCTTCAGCAACTCATCTCTTTCACTGTAGACAAACCGCATCTCCTGGCCGTTCCGCCGAGCCCGAATACCGGCCTCTGGCGTAACGGCCCCAATGACCTGAGCGGGAATGTTTTCCGACTGAAAAATCCGTTCGAGATACGGCCACTTATCAGCAGCAATGGTCAGGAGCAGGGTGCCGGAACTGATCAACCCGAGTGGATTGATATTGAAATGCTCACATATGACTCGAGTGGAGGGGAGGATGGGAATAGTGTCAAGGTCAATCTGCATACCGAGGCCGCTGACAACGGTCAGCTCATACAACCCCATGGCCACGCCGCCCTCTGTCGGGTCGTGCATGGCCGTTGCGCCGTGTTGGGCGGCTAACAGTGCTTCTTTAACGATGGAGATTCCCCACGTTACGCGGATATTCTGCGCCTCGTCCTGAAGCTCCGGTCCAAGAATATCCTCCAGTTCTTTGTGCTTCTCGGTAAACACAATGCCGGTCCCCTCAAGACCGGCTGTCTTGGTCATTACGACCAAGTCTCCGACCCGGACTCCCTGGGTGGTCACTAATCGGTCCTTGGCGACCACGCCCGTCATATTGCCGACAACGACCGGCTGAGACACGGCCGCGGTCACTTCCGTATGGCCCCCGGTAACGCTAATGCCCAAATCTCGACAGGTGGAGTGAATCTGGACAAAGACCTGTCTGACGTTGTGTTCTGAGGTATCGGGCGGAAAGAGGAGGCAGGCTTGAAACCAGGCCGGCTGTGCACCCATGGTTGCGACGTCGTTGGCATTGATATGCACGGCGTACCAGCCCACGTCTTCGGTCGTGAATGTCACCGGGTCTGTTTTGACCACAAGATACTGCTCGCCCACATCGAGGACGGCGCAGTCTTCACCAAACCGCGGGCCGATGAGAACACGCGGGTCTTCCGTCCCGGCGTTTTGGATACAGGTTTTGAGAAAATGGGCTGGGAGTTTGCCTGGGAGAAGCATACACGCTCGCTCCGCGTGTCGGGCGGCGCCTCAATCCGCCCTTGTCGCGGCAGGGTTTGGCTCTTCCGTTGCCGTGTGTTCCGTGTCCCCACCGGACACATCGGCGCTAGTCTCGGCCCGTTCCAGGCCAGCCTTTTCCAGATCGGCGACCACGACCTGAACGAATTGATCCGGGTGGAGGTGGTTCTTTGCCGCCGTTCTGACCTGCTCAAGCGTTACCGACCCAATAATGCCTGGATAGCGATCCGGGTAATCAAGTCCCAGTTCGTAGAATTCGAGCACCGGAAGCATTCCGGCGACATCCGCGTTGGAAACGAGCCGGAGCGGAAAGCTGTTGATGAGATAGGCTTTTGCCGCTTCGAGTTCCTCTTCGGTTGCCCCTTCTTCCCTGAAGTGCCGAATGACGGCCAGGGTTTCATCGATGGCCTGCCGGGCGCTTTCATTCTTGGTTTGCAAGGCAACAGTGAAAGGCCCCGGATGCTTACGAGCGGAGAAATAGCTGCCGATAGAGTAGGCATAGCCTTGCTCTTCTCGAATGCGATCCATGAGCCGCGAGCCAAATCCCCCGCCCCCGAGAATGTGATTCATGATCAGAACGGCGTAATAATCAGGGTGCGAGCGGGCGATGCCCGAATGGCCGATCATGATGTTGGCCTGGGTGACCTCTTTATTCAGGTTGACCTGTCGGGCCGCTCGCTCGGGTGGGTCCGGCCACGAGAAATCGGGTAGGTCGGCCGCTTGCCAGTCGGCAAAATGAGCAGCGAGGAGGGAACCGATCCGGTCCTGAGTGATTTCTCCGGCAACGGCGATGATGGCATTATTGGGACGATAATAGGTGGCGTGGAACTGCTCGATATCAGCCGGCGTAATACGTGCCAGCGTCTCTGCCTGGCCCGAGATCAACCGTCCGTAGGGATGCTGAGGGTAGAGATGCTCTTTGAAGGCTTTGCCGGCGACCCAGCCGGGGTCTTCCTGGTTGCTGTGCAGACGGCCCTCAATCTCCTTGCGTATGCGCTCGAATTCGTCCTGGGGGAAGGTCGGGGACAGGATGACTTCGGCTAAGAGGGCGAAAGAGCGGTCCAGGTTCTTGGTCAAGGTCGTCAGGCCGACGGTCGTGGCATCGCTGCCGGCTTCGACCGATAATGACGTTCCCAGGAAGTCGAGTTCTTCGGCCAGAGCCTGGGCGGAGTAATTCTTGGTCCCGCGCGTGAGTAATTCGGCGGTGAGATTTGCCACTCCCTGTTTGCCCTGTGGGTCAATCGCGGCACCGGTTTTGAGGATCATGCTCAGTACGACCATGGGCAGACCGGGGCGCTCGGCAACGAGCAGCGTCGCGTTGGTATCGAGCACGGTCCGGACGCCCAGCGGCGCGGCTGAGAGAGACGGCGCAAAACCGAGGCTGAGAATAAGGCTGATAAGAAGGCTTCGTGTCATAGCATGCTTCCTTCACGCGCTAGGAAGGGTCGGAGCGAGCAGGAACGGATTTGTTAATGCGCCCCCCGGCGTCCTGGGCCTCCCTGGGGTACTTCCCGAATGGGTGCGCCATCAGGTTCCAGGATGCCGACGGTTCGGTTCGTATCGATCAGATATTTTTGAGCCACCTGTCGGACCTGTTCCGCTGTGACGGCCCTGAGGCCAGGAATGACTTTGAGGATGAGACTCCAGTCGCCAAGAGCGGCGTACTGCCCGAGTTGCAGAGCACGATAGAAGAACGAGTCCTGGGAATAGGTAAAACTCGACTCAATCAGATTCTTGGCCCGCTCCAGTTCTTTTTCCGTCACCCGTTCAGTCTTGAGCCGGGTGATCTCCTCAGACAACGCCTGTTCCGCGGCCTGCCAGGTTTTCCCCGGAGCGATCCGCATGGACAAGGTAAAGAGTGTGGGATCGAGTGAGGTTCGATCATACCTGGCGTTCGCGCTCAGGGCAATCTGCTGGTCTTCAACCAGCGAGCGTTGCAAGCGGGCGCTCCGACCGCCGCCCAGAATAGTGGCCGCAATGGAGAGCGCAAAACTCTCGTCTTGGTTGAAGGTCGGGACATGATAGCCGGCAATATACAGCGGCAGCGATGCCGGGCGCTTGAGAAAAACGCGCCGTTCGCCCCGCTGTGGTGGTTCCACTGAGGTGATCTCGGGAATTGCCGGCCCGGCCGGAACTTGGCCAAACGTCTGGCGGATGCGGGGCAGGAGGGTCTCTGGGGTCACGTCCCCGGCGATCACCAGGATGGCATTGCCGGGAGCGTAATAGGTCTGATGATAGGCTTTGACATCTGCCAGGGTGACGGTTTCCAGGTCGTGCATCCAGCCGACAACGGGCCAGCCGTAGGGATGAGCGGTAAACGCGGCGGCACTGACCTGCTCCCACAGATCGGAACTCGGCTCATCCGCCGTCCGCAGCCGACGCTCTTCCATGACAATTTTCTGCTCCGACAGAAAACCTTCCTCATCCAGCATGACATGGGCCATACGGTCCGCTTCGAGTTCAAGAAAGAGGTCGAGATGCTGGACTGCCGCGCTTTCAAAATAGACGGTCTGGTCGGCAGAGGTGAACGCGTTGAGCCGTCCGCCACGTTCCTGAATCAAACGAGAAAATTCTCCTTTGCCGTAGGTCGGCGTTCCTCTGAACATGAGGTGCTCAAGCAGATGAGAAATACCCGTGATGCCCGGTCGCTCATTACGTGAGCCGACTTGGTACCAGACCTGAAGGGTGGCGACAGGAGCACGATGGTCTTCCAATATGATGACGGTCAGCCCGTTGTCGAGAACTTGCTGCGTGACCTGCCAGCCACTCGTGTCGATGGGTTGACTTTGAGCGGGCCGAAAGCCAAGCAGGAGAACGAGTACGCAAACGAGCACGGAAAAGAATCTCACCAGTTTCCGCCGTATAACCATAGGAGTTATAGTTGCGAACGCCGGACCTGTTTGCAAGGGGAGGGCGAACCGGAGCGAGAGGGTAAAAGCCCAGTGCAAGAGGCGGGCGTTTTAGTACACCCATTCCCCTTTGGTGTAGCGAAATATCTCGGACACCTGGCTGGTCTCGGCATGTTCAAACAGGCCGTTGATCGCCTGTTTTTCTGTTTTACCGACGCTCCGCATAGTCTTTTTGTAATAGGTCAGGACGCCGATAAAAGGGGTGGCCTCTGATTTGGTCAGCTTGATCGTTGTATAGCGATAGGGAAGATAGCCGATATATTCGGCGATAAATCCCTCCTGTGTTTGTGTGATCTGCATCCTCTTTTTCTGAAAGTCTTCCGTCTCTGCCAGCTTCCGCATCCATTTGCGAGTAAAGACATCAAAACTCGCCCGGGCTTGATCTTCCGCCCCTTCCCCGACTGAAGAGGCAGGGCTGGAGGGCGTTTGGTTTTGCGCAGGTTGGGCCTCTCCCGTATGAGGCGGTGGAGCGCTTTGCTGAGGAGGTGTCTCCTCGGCTGTCGCCAAGCAGAAGAAAAAGAACACAAGCAGGCCGGGAGCGTAAAAAAGGTATTTAAGTGGCAGCATACAGGTGGGACGCGAAAAGGGCGGGGCTGGTTTTTCTCACCAAGCGCCCGCCCCGTTAGTGCTGGGTAGGGCTGAGACACGCCAGCGTGTCTCAGCCTGTGCAGAGCAACGTATCATTCACCGCCAGATTGAACGATGAGTTCCGCCCGTCGGTTCATAGCCCGGCCTTCCGAGTTGTCTGTCCCGTTGTCGTTCGTATTGGGGGCGACTGGGTCATTTTCCCCACGTCCGACGGCTTCGAGACGACTTGCGTCTATGCCTTTATCGACCAAGTACGCCTGTACTGCGGCGGCACGCTCTTCTGATAAGCTCTGGTTATAGGACTCAGAGCCTATCGAGTCCGTGTGCCCTTCGATAAGGACGGTACGATCTGGATTATCCTGAAGAATCAGGACCGCTTCATCCAGAACCGGCTCGAACTCTGGCTTTACATCCGACTTGTCAAAGTCGAAGTTAATCCCGCGCAGGATGATCTCCTTGGGTTCAGGTGGCGGCGGTGGCGGTGGTGGCGGTGGTGGCGGTGGTGGCGGCGGTGGTGGCGGTGGTGGCGGTGGTGGCGGTGGTGGCGGATCGTCCGCCGAATAATAGCCTAAGACCGCACCGACCAGTGCCCCAATTCCGGCCCCAGCCCCGACCGCCGCATCGGTATCTTTGTCACTTACTCCGCTCCCGGCTGCGGCGCCAATACCGGCACCGAGGGCGGCACCGTAGAATGCACGCTTCTGTCTTTCCGTTGCACAGCCTGCAACCAGAAAGAGGAGGGCCATAACCCAAACGAAATGAAAGCCTCTACCTCCTCGAATCATCTCCTGATCTCCTTTCTTTCCTGTGGGCCTGTCCGAAAAAAAGACTCCTCCGAACGGGAATGCCTTGCAAACCTCTAACAGAAAACATGCACTCCGACAAGATCAAAACTGAGGTATACGGAGCCGTCAAGCCGCTCAACGGTTTACGACCGTAATGCCGCAAGACCGGGCAGGTCTCCCGATTCGAGAAAGGCCAGGGAAGCCCCGCCTCCAGTTGATATATGACTGATTCGGTCGGTCAGGCCTGCCTGACTCAAGGCGGCAACCGTATCCCCGCCGCCAGCAACACTAAAACAGGACGAGAGGGAGGCGACCGCTTCCGCAATAGAGCGGGTCCCCCGGTCATACGGAGACATTTCAAAAATACCCATGGGGCCGTTCCAGAGGATAGTCCTGGCAGACTGCACAACTGCCCGAAACGCGGCAATACTGTGTGGTCCGATGTCTACCCCGAGCTGAGTATCGGGAATATCGGCTCCCGCCGTAGCGACAGTGGCGGCTCCTACTCTCATCTCCGCTGTCACAATATGATCTTGCGGGAGATGAATGCCGACGCCCTGTTGTTGAGCCTGTTGCAATACGTTTCTGGCTTCGCCAATTTTCTCCGGCTCGACTAGTGAGCCGCCCGTTTTCACCCCTTGTGCACGCAAGAGGGTATAGGCCATGGCTCCACCGATAATGATAGCGTCTGCGCGTGGCAGCAGGCTGTGTATCAGTCCGATTTTGTCCGACACTTTCGCTCCACCCAGTATGGCTACAAAAGGGCGATCCGGTGCGGACAAAAGAGATGACAGCGCCTCAACCTCTCTGCGCACAAGAAATCCGGCCCCTTTGTCCTCGAAATGTTGCACAACGCCCACAACCGAGGCATGCGACCGGTGGGATGAGCCAAACGCATCATTCACGTAGATGTCGGCCAGATCGGCCAGTGCACGACTGAACGCCAGGTCATTAGCTTCTTCCTCAGCATGGAAACGAAGGTTCTCAAGCATGACGACCGCCCCGACCGAAAGCTGGTTGATCTGGCGTTGAACCGCCGGTCCCACGCAATCTGGAGCGAGATGCACCGGACGACCCAGCAATTCCTGGAGGAGCGTGGCCACCGGTTTGAGACTGAGAGCCGGTGTGACGGTTCCCCGAGGACGCCCAAGATGAGACGCGAGCAGGACGGTCGCACCCTGGGCGAGGGCGTGCTGTATGGTGGGCAAGGCTTCCCGGACTCGCGTGGCGTCGCTTACTTTTTGTTCTGACGCTTTTTGTCCCGGCGTCAGCGGTACGTTGAAATCAACGCGGATCAGCACGCGCTTATGTGCCAGAGAGAGCTGATCGATCGTTTTGAGTTCCATGCGCTGCTCTTGAGGCATAGCCGCCCTTACGAGGGCGGGACCTCGGGCTGAAATCCCGCCTGAGTGGCGGTGACGTCAACCGGGGTCACTTCCAGCGCATGCTCAAGCACCTCGTCGATAAACTCAACAAAGCGAAACTGCATTTCCTCTCGCACCGTGGGCGGGACATCCTCCAGGTCTTTTTCGTTGCGTTGGGGCACGATGACGGTCGTGACCCCGGCTCGCCGGGCTGCCAATACTTTTTCTTTGAGACCGCCTATGGGCATCACTTTCCCCCGCAGGGTAATCTCGCCTGTCATGGCAACGTCCTGGCGGACTTTGCGACCGGTCAGCAAGGAAACCAGGGCCGTCACCATGGTAACCCCCGCAGAGGGGCCATCTTTGGGTATGGCGCCCGAGGGGACGTGGATATGAATATCGCAATTATCATAAAAATCGGCTGGAATACGCAACTGATCAGCCTGGGAGCGGACATAGGACAGGGCGGTTTGGGCCGACTCTTTCATCACGTCGCCGAGGTGGCCGGTCAGGGTCAGGCCCTTTTTCCCAACCATACGGGTCGCCTCAATGAACAGGATATCGCCTCCATTCGGAGTCCAGGCCAGTCCGATAGCGACTCCGGGCCTCTGGGTGCGCTCGGCCACTTCCGGGAAGAATTTAATCGGCCCCAGCATATCCGAGACTTTCTCCTGGGTCACTGTGATTTTTTCTGTATTCCCTTCGGTGACGCCTCGGGCGACCTTGCGACACACGGCCCCAATCTCGCGTTCCAGGTTCCGAACGCCGGCCTCGTGGGTATACCCAACCGCAATACTCAACACCGCCTCATCGGTAAACTCGACCTGTTCGTCTGTGAGACCATGCTCGACGACCTGTTTGGGAATAATGTGGCGCTTGGCAATTTCGAGCTTTTCCTCTTCCGTATAGCCCGCCAGTTCAATGACCTCCATCCGATCCTTGAGGGCCGGCGGAACCGGCTCCAGGTAGTTGGCGGTAGTAATGAACATGACCTTGGACAGGTCGAAGGGGACTTCCAGATAGTGGTCGGAGAACGAGAAATTCTGTTCGGGATCAAGCACTTCCAGTAGGGCCGAGGCCGGGTCGCCACGAAAATCCATGCCCAGCTTGTCTATCTCGTCCAGCATGAACAGCGGGTTATTGGACCCGGCGGAGCGCAAGGACTGAACGATGCGACCCGGTAGAGAGCCGATATACGTCCGGCGATGACCGCGTATTTCCGCTTCGTCTCTGACTCCGCCAAGGGAGAGACGGATAAATTTGCGGCCCATGGCCCGCGCAATTGAGCGTCCCAGAGATGTCTTGCCGACCCCCGGAGGACCGACGAAACAGAGAATGGGTCCCTTCGAGTCCTGCTTGAGCTTACGCACAGCCAAATATTCGAGGATACGGTCCTTAATTTTCTCCAGGTCGTAGTGGTCTTCGTCCAGGACCTGGCGGGCGTGAGGAATATCCAGGTTGTCATCCGTCGTGACGGCCCAGGGGAGGTGGATGAGCCATTCGAGGTAGGTCCGCACCATCGAGTGCTCCGCCGACTCGGGAGGAATGATTTTCAGGCGCTCGAATTCATTGTTTGCCGCCTTGAGTGCCTCCTCAGGCATCTTGGCTTCGTCTATTTTCTGGCGGAGGTCGTCAAGTTCATTGGAACGGGAATCTCCTTCTCCCAGCTCCTTTTGAATCGCCCGCATCTGCTGGCGTAAATAGAATTCTTTCTGGTTTTTGTTGAGCTCACTCTGGACCTGAGACTGGATTTTATTTCCCAGCTCAACCAGTTCGACTTCACGGTTCAGAATGGCGGACAGTTTTTCCAACCGGGTGCGGACACTCAAGGTATTCAGCAGGTCCTGTTTCTCATCAACCGAGATATTGAGGTTCGAGCCAATCAGGTCCGTCACCTTGGCCGGGTCTTTGATGTTCATGACCACGCCCTGGAGTTCATCCGGCAGGTAGGGAACCATGGAGACGAACTTGGCAAATTGGCTGACGAGATGGGCTTGGCGCGCATCCAAATCGCGGGATGCTTCCGTTTCGTTCTCCAGCGGTGTGACCTGCGCACGATAATAGGGCTCGATTTGTCCGTATTCTCGAATATCGATCCGCTTCAGTCCCTGGACCAGAATACGGACGCTGTCGTCCGGGTATTTCAGCATTTTCAGGATACGACCGGCACTTCCACGCGAAAAAAGAGCCTGCGGCCCAGGGGCTTCATCTTCTGGATTCTTCTGGGCTGCTAAGCCCAAGAGATTATTGCTTTTCCGGCAGTCTTCAACCAGCTTGAGGGAGGAGGCGCGTGAAATCAGGAGCGGAACAATGGCGGAAGGAAAGATGACGACGCCCCGCAGAGGCAGGATCGGGAGCTCTTGAGGAAGTTCGACGTCACTCAGGTCTTCTTCAAACCCCACAACACTCTGTTCCGTGATTTCTTCCCCTGCACCGACCTTGCTGTCTGCCATAGGTCTCCTCCCATAGTGTTCCCGGTACTCTCTAAGACTATCCAAAACCATAATACATGGTCTCTGCTTGCACAAGTAGGAAACTCCGGTTAAAAACTTCGGCACTCTGAGGACAAAAACGTAAAGAATGGCTGCGCAAAAAACTCTCTTCACCTGTTGGGGCTCGGCCGCGGAATGCAATACGCTCAGTGCATCGGTAAAGGACTAGCGTGAAACATTACGACGCTGTGCTGTTCGACCTCTTTGGGACCATTGCGCTGTTTAATCCGGGAAAATTGCCGGTTTTTGAGTGGAAGGGGCAGACGACACGCTCGACCATGGGTCGGCTGCGCGACGTGGTGACGGACGTGGTTCCGTCAGTGCCCTTTGAGCGGTTTCATCAGGCCCTGGGCGAAGTGAACCAAGAACTCGGCGCAATCCGTTCAGCAGAAATGCGTGAAATCAGCTCTGCGGAACGATTCCGTCGCACCCTGGTCCACGCCGGCCTGGACGACTCCCCTGAAACCGCTCGTTTAGGGACCTCTTTGTCCCTGGCCCATATGGACCTGCTCGCCCACGCGACCGAAGTTCCTCCCGCTCATACCCAGTTCGTCGTTCGCGTGAGCGAACACTACCCGACTGCTCTGGTCTCAAATTTTGATCATGCTCCAACTGCGAGACGGGTGATTCAAGAAGGGCAGGTCGCCGACTGCTTTCGCTGTACGGTCATCTCGGCGGAACATGGCTGGCGCAAACCCCACCAAAAGATATTTCATGATACGCTCGCCCAATTGCAGGTTGCGCCCCAATCCGCCCTGTTTGTTGGCGATTCTCCCCATGACGATGTGACCGGTGCTCAACGGGCGGGGATGGATATCGCCTGGGTCAACGCCTCCGGGGCCGAACTGCCTGTGGACTGTCCACGCCCTCAATATACGATTCGGGCCATCCCGGAGTTGGCATCGCTGCTGTTGCCATAAGGCGTGCGCACACGAACATCTGAACGACCGCCGGTTTACGCATGCCACGCAAGATCCAAATCGCCGTTATTGGTGACAGCCAGCCCTCGGCGGAAGTCGCCGGCTGGGCAGAGGAGGTTGGCCGGCTGATTGCCCGGCACGACGCCGTCGTCGTATGCGGCGGACTCGGCGGTGTGATGGCCGCGGCCGCCCGGGGCGCGGCGCAAAACAAGGGCACAAGTATCGGTATTCTGCCAACGTATGAGGCGACCAGTGCCGCGCCTGACATTTCGATCGTCATCCCCAGCGGGCTGGGGCATGCTCGCAATATGCTGGTAGTCGCCTCGGGAGACGCGGTGATTGCCTTGCCTGGCGCGACTGGGACGCTGTCCGAAATCGCACTGGCACTGACGCTTGGAAAAACGGTGACTGCCATACGGGCCTGGTCCCATATTCAAGGCGTGTCCGTCGTGCAGACACCCCAAGAGGCCGTACAACAGGCCCTTCACGCTGCCCACAAAAAGGTCTCCGATGGTAGAAATTGAGAAACGGTCGCGGACACCCTACTATAAGGCACCCTATATAAAGAGCTGCCCGGAACAGGTGAATAGAGATGAATAGAGAAAGGAGAGCGCATGCCGCCTAAGGATTCTCGCTCTACAGATGAGACAACCGTCGTCATGAAACGGGTTGATAAATTTCTTCGGCTCCTCAGCTTTCAACTCTTTTTTATTATTGCCCTTTTGGCCTACCTGGCCTACCGTCCGCAGGCCGGACGGTATCAGGTCATCTCTGCGCAAGCGGTCATGGAGGGTACAGTTATTTTTTTTGATACGATTACAGGACAGGCTGGCGGAACGTCGGTTGAGGTCCGCGAGCGGGGCGATGCTCCCGTGCCGCTCGACTAAGACCGGAGCACCTCCTCGCGTTACCGGCCCTGTACGGCCAGACAAAGGAAAAACGCATGCATCCATTGGGTATTGTCCTCTCGACGGCAACCGCCGCACCCCCACAGGAGTTTGTTGAAATCGGCCGAATTGCCGAAGACCAGGGCTTTGACGCTGTCTTTGTCAACGAAGGTCGGGGGGATGCCTTGGCGTGTGCCGAAGCGATTGCGCTGGGAACGTCTCGCATCAAGGTGGGAACGAATATCGCCAATATCTATTTCCGTCATCCGTTTCTGGCCGGCATGACCGCCACCACTATTTCGGAGCTCTCGCAGGGGCGGATGATACTCGGGCTGGGCATGAGCCACCGCCCGTTGCTCGAATCCCTGGGCATCACCATGGAGCAACCGCGGCAGTATATGCGTGGGTATGTGACGGCGCTGAATACCCTGTTTCGCGGGGAGTCGCTGAGCGCCTTTCATCGTCCGCAGCAGAGCAACTATAGCGTACCGGTCTATGTGGGGGCGGTGACCGTTGAAAGCGCCGAAATCGGTGGCGAGCTGGCCGATGGGATTATGCCGTTTCTGCCGGCCTTGCCCTATCTGACGCAGCTCGTTGAGGCGGCGCAGGCGGCGGCGCAGCGCGTGGGGCGGGATCCGGACCAGGTAGGGTGTATTGTGAGTATCCCGACGTTTATTTCAGACGATATTGAGCAGGCCCGCTCTGCGGCGCGCTATAATCTGGCGTTTTTCGGGAATTTGCCTTTCTATCGCAAGCAGTGGCGACGTTGCGGCTTTCGGGATGAAGTTACAGCCATGCAAGAAGCCTGGAAAAGCGGCAACCGCCGTGCTGCGGCCGCCTGTGTGTCCGAAGCCATGGTGGATCAGGTCTGTGTGTTTGGTCCTCCCAGCCAGTGCCGCGAACAGCTTGCCGCTTTCCACGAAGCCGGGGCAGCCATGCCTGTCCTGGCTGTCAGTCCGGTCAACGAAGACCGCCTGGTCGCAACCCGCAAAGCGCTCGACCTCCTGGCTCCAGGATAAGAGCCGTCCGGGTCAACGCGACCCGGCCTTCGCCTCCGCTTCTTCATCATATATAACCAAAGCTACTGCAATTTTCACAAAGAATTCAAGTTGCTTATATTGCTGAATGAATGTTCAGACCTTATAGTGCTGCAACACTGATGTTGGAGTAGGGTGGTATTCATGTCCCGTAGCCGTATAGCCTGCTGTGTTCTGCTCATCTGTAGTGTCCTTGCACTTCCCCATTTTGTCCTGGGGGCTGAGCCGCCGACCCAATCGACCCAATCGACTCAACGGACCCAACAGATCCAACCAACCCAACCAACCTGGAAAACGGTCGAAGAGATGTCGGAAGAAGAGTTGGCCCTGGTCCAGCTTGAGGGCGATACGCCGCGTCATGCCCAGGTCCCATATCTTCCAGCCGAAGCCCATCCGTTCGTCCCTCCGTATACGGCAGAGGAAATGGGCTACCGCGCCATGGAATTCACGCCGCGCACGCGCTGGTCATCTGTCGTGGCCAACTCCTGGGCGTCTATTGCGCCGCAAGGGGTGCTTCTCAACCCCGGCACCTCCATCACCTTTGTCAGCTATGATTCCGAAACAAGCGGGGTGGGCAAAGTCCTGTCTGCCGCACCGGGTGAAGAGATCTATCGCTCGTTGAGCCAGGCGATTGCTCCTCCGGCGGCCGAAGGGGGTCAGTGGCTGGCGATCCGGTATCGGACGGACAAAGAAAATATTACCAAGGAGGAGCGATTCGCCTATTCGTCTTCCATTCGACGGGTGCGCCACCAAGCCCCGCCTCGGCGTCAGAGCAATTTCCCCAACATGGCCCTCACCCCGGACGATGCGTGGGGACGGGCCGCCTGGGAGTTTTCGTGGCGGCTGATCGGCACCGACGTACTGCACCAGACGGTCCGTTTTCCGAACACGCGGCCGACCATGATTCTGCGCAACGGTGAAACCGGACAGTCCCGGGCCGTCCAGACCGCCAGCATCAAACTCATGGGTGAGGTCTTTCCCCACTATACGCTGGACGGCGGGGTTGAATGCTATGTGGTTGAGGCGGTGGCGCGCCCAGACTGGTTGCCGGATTATTACATGCCCCGTCTTCTCTATTGGCTGGAGAAATCCTCATTCTTCCCGCTACGTGGCGAGCAATACGGGCCGGACGGGGAGCTTGACCATATTGAGGTCAGGCTGGCTGAGCTTTTCAATCCCGGACGCAAAGAACTGGGTTACGGTACCCTGTTCATTTCCCACTGGGATCTGCGGACGGACATTATGTCCTATCTGGTCAATGACAGTCACAAGCTCATGGATTGGAAACCGGAAGAATCAACGGTCTTTTTTAGTCCGGACTTCATGCGTCGCCAGTGGTATCTCGATACCTCCATCAAGACCCAGGCGGCCGTCTCTCATCCGGACGAGTACTTCATGCGTCCGGCAGTAGAGGCCGACAAGTTCCCCAATGAGCGTCCGATCAATCTGCCGCCTGACATGGCTGCCCGGATTGAGGCCCAGAACGCCGCTGGGCGTTTAGTCTTTGACGGCACCTGAGCTACAAGGCGCTATCTTTTTTTATAGTCCCCTCTCGGGAGGGGCTTATCTGCGAGGGTTGACCGCCCGCATCCTGTTGTGGTTGTGGTCCCGCAGGCGAGCGGCCCCGCCCGCCTGCGTGCAGATGGGATGGGCAAACCCGCTCTCTGCTCCGTGGCCTGGCCCCAGCCCGCCGTCGGGAACGCACACGGTCAGCGGCTCCGGCTGCTTGGGATATGGACAGCCGGTATATGTTTG
>MPMI01000061.1 GCA_002238415.1 Desulfurellaceae bacterium bin18
TCCCCTTGACCAGAACCAATGGAGCCACCGTCAGCATGAACGTCCAGCGTGAGTGCGCGGCACAAGCGGCGCTCAGGTCATCCAACATGCAGTTGTCAAGCAGGTGTATACCCATGGCCACCAGGGTACACGAGTGGATGGGCATGATGAGGGTGTCATAGCCGCTCGGCACAACGTCACTCACTCCGTCACAGCCGAGTACGGCAATCTTCCGCTCGTGAATCCAGGGCAGACAGGCCGCGCCCAGCCCGGCCAGGCCGTCCTGAAGCGCATCCCAGTTGCCCTGGGCTTTTTGGCGCACATGGCGTCCAGTCCGCACAAAAAGCACATCGCCTTCTTCAACTTTGAAGTTTCCGGCCTGCTCCGCAGCTTCCAGGTCCGCCGGCGTGATCGCCTCACCCGGTTCCAGATAGTCACGGTTCTTGAGCGACGGAATATCGATCAACACCCCGCGTGACACAATGCCGTTTTTAATCGAATGGATCGCCCCGTTCAGCGCGCCCTGGGCGGTCACGTCAGAGGAGGGATAGCCGTTATACATCTTATCGTTATGAAACACGTGGCACAGGGCATCGATATGCGTATTCGCAACCCCGTGCGGGGCGATAGCGAAATAATCGGCACTATACGGCAGGGGGACCAGGCTCTCCTCACCCGGCGCACCGGTCTTCATCATCAAGTGCATGACCGGGGTCGGATTATCCGGCCCGTGATGCGTTGCCAAGGGGAGAGATAACGACACGGAGTGTCCGTCTTTCACCTCGGCAGCGGCCTGCGCGCGTTTCTCAGACGTAATATAGTTGAGCGCGCCAAGCTGATCGTCCGTTCCCCATTTTCCCCAGTTGCTCAAGGTCGAGAAGAACTCCTCCACTTGGGCTTCACTCAGATCGTCGTTGACTGCCATAACATCCTCCTTTTTTCATTCCGTCTCGTTCCACGCTTTTAGCGCAAAAGCGCGGAAAAGCAAAAGAGGCCCGGAGAGGCACTCGTTTTTACATTGACAGGTCGCCCCGTTTGGTTCGATAATCGCCTCGGACTTGTTTTATCCACATACCTGAAAAGGAGGCTGCTGTGTCACATGACATCGTCCTGAAGAACGGCCTGGTCGTCACGCCGAACGGCGTGATCCGGGGCGGGATTGCCGTTGAGGGGGAACAGATCGTCGCGGTCGGCGCGAGTTCAGAACTCGGGCAGGCCAAGCGTGAGATCGACGTTGAGGGCAAAATCCTGTTCCCTGGGACGTTTGACCCCCACGTCCACTTCGGCATCTCGGACCGCTTTGGCGATGAGGCCATGGTCGAGGACTTCTTGCGCGACACCAAGGATTGTCTGATCGGCGGAGTCACGACGATTGCCACCACTACCCTGATCGGCAAGGATCCAATGCTGGACCTGTTTGACCAAGCGGTCGAGTGCGGCACCAATCATTCGTGGTGCGACTTCAAGGTGACCTGTGTGGTCAATACGCTCGATCAGGTCGCCCAAATCCCGGCCGTGGCCGCAAAGGGAGGCGTGTCGTATAAATTCTTTACTGGCTATTCCGGCCCGCAGGCCGAAGCCTTTGGCATGAATCCGGACGGCATTACGCCCTCGTTTTTTCACGCGGCGTGTGAGCAGTTGGCCCACTGTGGCCCCCCGACCTTTGCCAAGATTCATGCCGAAGACCCGCACGTCCGTGGCATCCTCATTGACCGCTTGCGTGAAATGGGTCGGGCCGACCAACTCACGGCCTGGGCCGAGTCCAGTCCGGAGTGGGCCGAAAGTGTCCAAGTCTATACCTATGGGATGATTGCCAATCAGCTCCGCGTCCCGATCTACCCGGTTCACATAAGCGCCGCCCATACCGTGGAAACCGTCAAGCGCCTGCACGCCGAAGGACTGAACATTGTAGGGGAAACGGTGGCTTGTTTTCTCAACACGACCGCCCCGGAAATGGACGCCCACGGCATGGGCGGAAAGGCGAAAATTCAGCCGCCGATTCGTTTTGAGAAAGACAAGGAACGGCTGTGGCGCGGGCTTCAGGAAGGCACGTTATCTGTCGTCGGAACGGACAGCCTGACCTACTCCTCGTCGTTCAAGACCGATGGAGACTTTTGGGATTGTCGTGTCGGCATTAATCTCCAGGTTGCCGATACCTTGCCCCTCCTGTTCCACGAAGGGGTGAACAAAGGCCGGCTCGATCTGGTAACGCTCTCAAAAGTCTTGTCCGAAAATGCGGCCAAGCTGTACGGCCTCTACCCCAAGAAGGGCGCCCTGGCCATCGGTTCTGATGCGGACATTGTGGTCCTCGACCCGGAAAAGGAAGCCGTGCTGGGGGTCGACCGGATGCGGTCGCGCGCGGACTACTCGTTATGGGAGGGTCGTCAGGTCAAGGGCATCCCGGTCAAAACCTTCCTGCGTGGCCAGTTGGTTATGGAGGACGGCGAGATTGTAGCCGAACAGCCGAGCGGTCGATTTGTTGAACAGGTTGTTCGACCGCGAGGATTATAACAAAGGAGACGGTTATGGCTCAGACGGAAGACAAACACGCGATTTATGAACATGCTCAACTCGGCCATAGACTCGGCTTCGGGAAAAAGCCCGCGCTGATTGTGGTGGACTTTCAGCTGGGCTTTACCGTTCCGGAACAGTCTCCACTTGCCGGCAATCTGGACGCCGAAGTCACGGCGACGAACGAACTCATCGCCGCGGCTCGCAAGAAAGACATTCCGGTTATTTTTACGGTCGTGGGCTATGACCCCCACCGGCAGGACGATGCCGGCCTGTGGCCCGAAAAGGCACCCTCGCTGCGTATGCTCACCCTCGGGAGCGATTTGGTCAAGCTCGACCCGCGCCTCAATCAGGAGCCCGGCGATCTGGTGATTACCAAAAAATACGCCTCCGGCTTCTTCGGCACCTATCTGGCCTCGACCCTCACCATGCAGTCGGTTGATACCGCCATCGTCACCGGCTGCACCACGAGCGGGTGTGTCCGTGCAACGGTGATGGATGCCCTGGCCAACGGCTTTCGGCCCATTGTGCCGATTGAGTGTGTCGGCGACCGGGCCCAAGAGCCACACCAGGCCAATCTGTTCGATATCGGCGCAAAGTACGGGGATGTCATGCCGCTTCAGGAGGTGTTGGCGTATCTGGAGCAGTTGTAACTCCACAGCGTGTTGAGCACCCTGCTCAGGCACTTCCCTTCGTCCCCAGGCTGGGTTAGGTTGTCGGGCGGTTGAAGTCGAGTATTTGGAGGAGAACCTATGTGGGGAGTGAAGCAGTTCGTTATTTTTTCGGTCGTCTTACTGGTCAACCTGCCTGGGTGTTCGGAGGCGGGTGGCGGAGCAGCCGGCGGGCCGGTGGTTCTCATGACGACGTCCCAGGGAGAGGTGAAGATCGAGCTGTTTGAGAAAGAGGCACCGGAAACGGTCAAAAACTTTCTCGCCTATATCAACGATAGCTTTTATGACGGGACGATTTTCCATCGGGTGATTCCCGGCTTCATGATCCAAGGGGGCGGCTTTACCGAGGCCATGCAGCAGAAGCCGCCCAAGCCGGCCATCAAGAACGAGGCCGCCAACGGTCTGACCAACGATACCGGAACGCTGGCTATGGCCCGCACGAACGTGGTTGATTCCGCCACCTCTCAGTTCTTCATCAACGTCAATGATAATGACTTTCTGAACCATAAGGATACCTCGATGCAGGGCTTCGGGTATTGCGTGTTTGGCAGGGTCATAGAGGGCATGGACGTCGTGAGTGCCATCGAACAGGTGCAGACCGGGCGGAAGGGCATGCACGCCGACGTGCCGCAGGAGCCCATTATTATTCAATCAATGAAAGTCGTCTCCGAGGCGCAATATGGCGCTGAGGGTGAGTCGTAAATCCAATATATAGCGGAGGTAGTATGCGTTTACACACACGTTTCCATTGGTCTTCCTGGGTTCTCCTGACTGTGCTGAGTGGTGCGTTCGTTTTCTTCGCTGTGCCACAGCAGTCCGCAGCCGAGTTCTCCTCGGAACTGCAACAGGCGCTGGACTCCAGCAAATATGTCTATATCCAGTCCGAGCGGAAGAGTGGCGAGTTAGGCTCAAAGGCCGAAATCTGGTTTTTCGAACATGATGGGGCCGTCTGGGTAGGGACGCCAAAGTCTACCTACCGCGTCAGGCGTATCCAGGCCGGACGCACAAAAGCCAAGGTCTGGATCGGCTCGCGCGATGGGCAGTCGTTTGAGGCGACCGGGTCTCTGGTGAAGGACGATGCCGTCAACGAAATCATGTTTAAGGCCTTTGCCGAAAAATACCCGGACGGCTGGCCGACCTATGAAGAAGGCTTTCGGAGCGGTTTTGCCGACGGCTCACGCACCCTGGTGCGCTATGACCCAGCGGGCATGTAGCGGCAGCGGAACTTCCCGGCAAAGGCAGTAGTCTGACAAGGGCGGGGAAAGTCTCCGCCCTTTTTCTGTTTCCCCGCTGATAGACTCAAAAGGGGAATGACGGAGACGAGGGGCGATGGCGCAAAGCAGGGGCAACTGGTCGGGAACGTTGGGATTCGTGCTGGCCGCTATGGGGTCGGCGGTTGGCTTGGGCAATATCTGGCGCTTTTCGTATATTACCGGTGAAAACGGCGGGGCTGCATTTATTCTCGTGTATGTTGGCTGCGTAGCCGCGGTCGGCATCCCACTGCTGATTGCCGAATTGCTCATTGGCCGACGGACGCAGCGAAACGTCGTCGGCGCGCTCGCCGCGTTGCGGCCCGGCTCGGTGTGGCCCGTCGCCGGCTGGCTGGGCGTGGCCACCGGCTTTTTCATTTTATCGTATTATTCGGTCGTCGGCGGCTGGGTTTTGGACTACGTCGTGCTGTCCGGCCTGGGCAGCTTCAGCGGGCAGTCGGCACCAGCCATCGGAGAGCTATTTGACTCGCTGAGGCTGAGCGGGCCGCGGCAGGTGTTCTGGCACGCCGTGTTCATGGGTCTGACCATCTGGTTTGTCTCGCACGGCGTGGCACGCGGCATCGAGCTGGCCAATCGGGTCATGATACCCACCCTCCTGCTGTTGTTGGTTTTTTTGCTCGTCTACGCCTGCACGACCGGCGGAGCCGCGCAGGGCATCGCGTTTTTGATGACACCCGACTGGAGCAAGATCGGCCCCCAGACGATGCTGCAAGCGATTGGGCAGGCATTTTTCTCTATCGGGGTGGGTGGGGGCATCATGATCACCTACGGCAGCTACCTGGGACGCCAGACCAGCCTGCCGCGCGCGGCGCTGATCGTAGCCGGCTGCGACACGGGGGTCGCGATCCTGGCCGGGTTCATGATTTTTCCGCTGGTGTTTACATTCGCGCTGCAACCCGACGCCGGGCCGGCGCTGATTTTCAAAACCCTACCGGTCGCGTTTGGCCGTCTTCCGTTGGGCAACCTGCTCGCCGTCCTCTTTTTCCTGCTGCTGACGTTTGCGGCACTAAGCTCGGCCATCTCCATGCTGGAAGTCGTTGTCGCCTATTTTGTCGATGAGCGGGGTTGGGGCCGCGCGACGGCCAGTTGGATAGTCGGCGGCGTGATCTTCGCTCTCGGCATTCCCTCCGCCCTGGAGGGAAAAGTCTTCGACTTTATCAACACCGTGACAAGCGACTATATGTTGCCCGCCGGCGGGCTACTGATCGCCGTATTTGCCGGGTGGTGGCTAACGCATCAAGAGCGGCAAGCGGAAGTCCCGGCGAGCGATCTGAGACCGGTCCTCTATCTGGGGTGGGTCTTTCTGTTGCGCTTTGTTGCGCCGATTGCCGTAACGATTATTTTGTTGCAATCGATCGGATTGTTCTAGCGTGAGTACGCACGAGACCGCGTGCTGCATCGTTGGTGGTGGTCCGGCCGGGACCATGCTCGCCCTCCTGCTGGCGCGTCAGGACGTGCCGGTCACGCTACTGGAAAGCCATCTCAATTTTGATCGTGATTTTCGCGGTGATACCCTCCATCCGTCGGTCATGGAGATACTGGATTCGATTGGCCTGGCCGACCGTCTGTTGAGCCGGCGCCATGCCAAGATCGACCGCCTTTCCATCCAGACGCCCGAAGAATCGCTCCCGTTGATTGACCTGCGCCGCCTCAGAACACCATATCCGTATATCACGCTGATTCCACAGGCCGACTTCCTGGACTTCATCACTACCGAAGCAAAACGCTATCCCCATTTTCAGCTTCGGATGGGAGCCAATGTCCAGGAGTTGGTCAAAAAGAACGGGAGCGTCCAGGGCGTTCGCTATCGGACTACGAATGGGGACTGGCACGAGGTCCACGCTCAGCTCACGATTGGGGCGGACGGCCGTTTCTCTCGGCTGCGCCGTCTTGCCGGACTGGAACCGCAGACGTCCAAGCCACCGATGGATATACTGTGGTTCCGGTTGCCACGGCAGCCGGACGACCCGCTGGATGCCGGCGCGACGCTCCGCATCGGACCGGGACATCTGCTCGTCCTTCAGAATCGGCATACCTATTGGCAAATCGGCTATGCTATCCTCAAAGGCAGCTACAACCGTGTCCGCGCGGCTGGTCTGGAATCCCTGCAACGCTCCGTTGGCGAGCTTGTTCCCTGGGCTCACGACCGCGTGGGCTATCTCTCGACCTGGCAGGATATTGCCGTCCTGTCCGTTGGTGCAGATCGGCTTTCGCAGTGGTATCAAGCCGGCCTGCTGTTAATAGGCGACGCGGCTCATGTCATGTCTCCAGTCGGCGGTATCGGTATTAACTATGCTATCCATGATGCCGTGGTCGCGGCAAATATCCTGGCTCGGCCCCTGCGACGTCATACCGTCCAGGAGCACCACCTGGCGGACATACAGCGGCGACGCGAGTGGCCGACGCGCGTTATCCAGGCGTTTCAGGATCAGATTCAGCAGCGCCTTGTTGCGCCGGCATTACGCGGCAGCGCGTCTTCTCGGCTCTCCCTAGCCATACGGCTGGTCCCACGTATTCCGCTGCTGCGCACGTTTCCCGCCCATATGATTGCCTTTGGACCAAAGCGGGTCCGCGTGGAAGCCAGGACGTAGGGACCATTCCCTCGCATAAGCCGACCATGATACCACTCTCCCCAGCGGTGGTGAGGCCCCAGCGGTGGTGAGGAGGAGTCATGGATTGGAATGCCCTGGTAGCAGCGACGCTTACTCTCTATAGACAAGCGGCAAGAGAGACGGTCGAGAAACTCGGGAAAGGCTGGTGGGTCGCCCTCCTGCCGCTGGTGTACACGCCGCTCATCTTTCTTGCGGCAACCTTTTTGGGGCGTATGGGTTTTGCCGGGGGGCTCCTGGTTGGGCTGGTCATGGCCCTGTGCACCGGCTCGTATTTATACTTTATTGACGGCGTTGTGCACGGCCAGCGCGTTCAGCCACAAGAATTGCTCGACAGTTGGCGGCCCTACTTTGGCTCGGTGATCAGCATTTTGTTCTTCCTGATGCTGATCCGCCTGCTGTTCTCGATGATGCCCGGTGGAGCTGGCTCTCAAGCGCTGTACGTTTTAGTCCATCTCGTTCTCCCCATCCTGCTCAGCCCGGTCACGGAGGTTATCTACCAGGGTCGGACTGACGGACTGGCCATGCTTCAGGAGAGCCTCGAGTTTTTGCGTGAAAGTGGCGTGGAGTGGTTTGTGCCCCTGGTTGGGCTGGTTGTGGTGGTATCGATTATCGGCGGTTTACCGCCAATGGCCCTCGCCTCGTCGCTGTTCTTTCCGCTCGACATTCTGGCCATGCCGATGCAGCTTGGTCGATCCATGTTGTTGCCCTTTGGCATCGGGTTTTGGAATTCGTCGGCGGAAATCATCTGGGCCGCAGGCAGTTCTTTTTTCCTCTACGTAGTGATGGTTTTTCGCGGTCTGTTATTTCGGGCGCTCGCCGCCGGGACTCGCCGGCAGCGTATCTTTCGCTCCCGCCTGAACTAGAGATAAGCCTTACTCAATAGGGCCGAGTTCTATCTCCTCTAATATCTCCTCTTCTTCAGGACTCAGCTCTATATCTTCCAGGGCATCGTCTTCCACAGAATCGGGGCCCAGAACCTCCTCTAAGGCGCTGAATTCCGTTTCCTCAAACTCGTCCTGCTCTTCCAGCTCCGCTTCGCTCTCTTCTTCAAAGTCCCCGCCCAAGGCTTCTTCCAAAGGACTCAGCTCCGTTTCGGCTTCCACGGTTTCAAAGGTCTCGTCTACCTCTCCCGTCCATTCGGCAACAGCCGCCAGCATGGATCTGGCCAGTGCGGTCGGAATGCCATAGGCGGCTTCGGGTCCAGGCTTGCCCATGATGACATAGGACGCCTCATCGTCATCCTTTTCTTTGAAGAAAACTCCAGACATGATCCTGCGCCCGCCGACAAACTGAATCGTCTCAACGCGGAAAAACTTCCCTGTCACCTCACCATTGATATTCCTTTGGTCCCCCCTGGCGCTGACCTCCCAGCCGTTTTCCGTCGCCACGTCCTGGAACAGCATGAGCGCGACTTGCGGCGGGACCTTCAGATTCAGCTTCTCACCCGCCTTGATCCGCTCTTCTTTTTTCGGCTCTACACCCGGAATGATGGTTGACATGGATGACACTGTTGATTGCACAGAGCCACAGCTCGCCAGGCTGAATAGGCTCAGGCTGACCGCCCAGACCACACCGCGCCTTATATCTGTTTTCATATACCGTACGCCTCTATCTCTCTTTCATCTGTGAGTTGACGCTTATACGTGTTGAGCCCGCTCAACAACAGGCGCGAGGTGCTTGATGGCTTCAACGCCATTACTGAAAGCAGCCTGGGCCGCGGCCATTATAACTCGGGTAACACCAGCTTCCTGGTAGTGTTTGAGCGTATCGCCATCCAGGCCGCCTTCGGGTGAGGAGAGCAGGAGGACGGAGAATTCAAGGGCTTCGGGGTCACGGCCAGCCTCCCGGGCCAGTTGTTTGATGACCGGAATGTCTTCCTTGGCCTGCTCGGGCGTGAGCCCTCCAGGACACCAGCCATCGGCATAGCGGGCCACTCGCTTGAGTGCGTAGCGCCGATCATGTGCGCCGAGAAAGATCGGCGGTGTTGGCTTTTGGACCGGCTTGGGAAAGAGTTTAACCGAGGGGAAGCGAACAAACTCGCCGTCATAGCTGGCTTCCTCTTTGGTCCACAGCTCTCGGAGGGCTTCCACTGATTCACGCAGATGTTGCCAGCGTTTGGCAAACTGCACACCCATAATTTCGGCTTCCTCAGGGAGCCAGCCCGCTCCGACCCCGAGGAGGAGTCGCCCGTTTGAGTATAGATCAATACTCGCTGCGGCCTTTGCGGTCGTGATCGTGTCACGCTCCGGCAGGAGGCAAATGCCCGTCCCCAGCCGAATCGTCCGTGTCGCCTGCGCTGCCGCCGCCAAGGCCACAAACGGGTCAACCAGATGCGCATAGAATTCAGGTATTTTTCCATCCGGTGAGCGGGGATAATAGGTCGTAGAGTGCGTCGGTATGACGAGATGCTCGGCCACCCAAAATGACTCAAACCCGAGACGCTCGGCCTCGTGGGCAAGATTCCCTGGCTCTCCGGACTGTTCGGTTAAAAACGCGAGTACTCCGATCTGCATGGCTGGCCTCCCTTACCTCGTGTCACTTTTTCTGTAAGAATTTGACCTTAATAGGAAATGGCCAGAGACTCAATTGCAACATCTATCCTACTACCCAAAACGCAGGCATTACCTTCCCTGACACAGCACCGTATGCGCCTTCTCTTCCTTTTTCTACTGTGTTTCATCTCAGCCTTCGTCTGGTCTCAAGCTCACGCTGACGAGGCGCCGGTTGGCCCACCAGGATTGAATCAGAATCCTGATCCACCAACTGCTTCAGCAGTTCCAGCAGACGCTTCCCCCTCCGCGGACATCTCGTCCTCCCCCGTCTTTCTGCACGGCTATCGCGCGTTTCAGGACGAAGACTGGGAGGCTGCTCGCACAGCCTTTGAACACGTCCAGCAACACGAGCCCCTACTGGCCGATTACAGCTTGTACTTTTTAGGGGAACTCCACCTCAAATCTGGTCATCCGGTGGAAGCACGCGCTGTTTTCGAGCGGCTTTTGGACGAATATCCGACCACCGTCTGGCAGAGTAACACAGCCCTGGCCTTAGCCCGGCTCACCTTTGCGGAAGAACGATGGGAACGCACGCGTGCCTATGCCAAACAAGCGCAACAAGCCCCGCTGGTGACCGACGCGGTTCGGCATCAATGCACGCTTCTCATTGCCCAAGCCGACGAACGACAAGGAAAGCCGTCTCTCGCCTACCAACGCTATCAGGCCCTGCGGGTAAGCGCACCGCGAACGACGGTCGGAAAAACGGCCAAAGCCCAGGTCATCGCGCTTCGCGAGCAGTATCCGGAGGATTTTCCACTCCGGACGGCGCGGGAGTATTACGACGAGGTGCGGCTGTTAGTGAAAGAGGAAGATGTTGAAACAGCACAGAACCTCGCCGAGCAGTTTCAGACACGCTTCTCCGCCAGTAGTCTGAGGCCGGCCGGCCTGTTCTTACTCGCAGGGCTCTATAAAAGCCAAGGGCAGCGAGAGGCAGCCATCACACAGTGGCAGGAAATTGTCGAACGCTATCCAAATACGGAATTTGCTCCCAAAGCCCTGTACCGCTGGGCTCGATTTTTCTGGAATCAAGACGAGGATGACGCGGCCCTACTGCTCTTCAAACGGCTGACCAAAGAGTATCCACGCCACGACTTGGCCGCAGAGGCATGGAATGCCACAGGGCGTATCTTTCAATCCAAGCAGGACAATGCCAACGCTGCTTCAGCCTATCAACACCTCAGAAAGCAGTTCTCTCGCTCACCATTGGCCCGTGAAGCGCACTGGCGCCAAGGCTGGATGGCTTATAGCCAAGGGGATTATCAAACCGCGCGGAAGATATTTCAAAAACTCGCGCAGGCGGTACCCGGAACTGCCGAAGGCAAACGAGCTCTGTACTGGCAAGCGCGCGCAGCCGGTCGTTTAGGTCAGTCCGAGGAAGCGGCCACCGTGTATCGACGGATACTGCGTCGCTACCCGCATGACTATTATGCGCTGTGGGCGGAAAAACACCTGGGAACGGCGCTAGCGGCCCTCCCCCGCAGGTCCCCCCCAGCCTCCCCTCCCCCTCGCCTCTCTGTGGTCCAAGCCGCACACTATCAGCGCTACAGCACCCTCGTAGACCTTGGACTCCTGGAGTTGGCACGTCGTGAGCTCGACTTCGTCCGCCACCACGCACCGAGGGGAACATCCTGGACAAAATTTTTTATCCCTGCGTATCAACACGTCAATGATCATACCTCAGTGTTTCGGTTGCTGTCGCGGCTGAACGTGCGCGACGCAGCCAAGCAGGTGTATCTTTACCCCCAAGCCTATTGGAACCTCGTCCTCACACACGCCGAAAAAAATGACCTTGATCCCTATCTCGTTATTGCTCTGATTCGGCAGGAAAGCCTGTTTGACGCTGCAGCAGTCTCACCGGCGAACGCCTATGGACTGATGCAGCTCTTACCGACAACTGCGGCCCGCCTCACGGAGCTGCCGCTAAACGCTGGGAGCACTTTAACCGATCCGGCGCTCAATGTTCACCTCGGGACAACCTATCTCCGTGGGCTCTTGGAGCGCTATCAGGGGAGCTTTATTTTGGCCT
The DNA here is from genome assembly GCA_002238415.1 of Desulfurellaceae bacterium bin18. GTDB lineage: Bacteria > Desulfobacterota > Binatia > Bin18 > Bin18 > Bin18. Next base: position 11,623 of record MPMI01000061.1, read on the forward strand.
TAGGCGCCTACAACGCCGGCGAAAAGGCAGCGGATAAATGGCTCGCTCGCTTTGGAGGGCTGGAACCGGATGAGTTTATTGAAAATATCAGTTACGGTGAGACACGCCGATATGTGAAATTGGTCCTGCGCAACTATCGAACCTATGTACGAATGTACGGGAATGGAGCAACGGTCTCTGAAATCCACTTGCCTTAACCGTCCTGCAACGTCGCGAAAAGTTTGCGTGGCAGCCCCCCAAATGCACCGTTCGACATCACCAGCACGACATCACCGGCCCGGCACTCCGCGGTGAGATGCGTACAAAGATCCTGTACACTGTGGCCGGCGTGGGCATATTTGCCACGGGCCTGGAGGTCGGCGGCAAGTTCAGCCGGGGCGAACAGCTCGGCAGCGGCAAGTGGGTCCTGCGGTTTGGTAGCCACCGGGCCAAGCAGGATGCGATCGGCCCGCGCAAGCGCCTCGGTTAGGGGTTTTTGAAAGATCTTTCTCCGACACGTGTTGGAGCGCGGCTCGAAGACTGCCCAGACCCGACGCCCAGAATAGCGCAGTTGTACGGCTTCGATCGCAACGGTGACAGCAGTGGGATGATGCGCAAAGTCGTCAATAATCGTAATCTCCTTGACTTCCCCAACCAGTTCCTGACGACGCTCTACCCCGAGAAAACTGGCCATACCGGGTGCCACCTCTTGTGCGGACAATCCGATCATCGAAGCCAGAGCACTCACCCCCAAGGCATTCCGCACATTCATGCGTCCCATCAGCGGACAGGTGAAATGCCCCCAGGCGTGCTGGCCATGCGTAATCGTGAAAACCAGCTGGCGACCGTCGTCCTGTACGTCGTGTGCTTGCCAGTCAGCCTGTTCGTTCAAACCAAACGTCACAAACGGTTTGCCTACCGACCGCGCAACGTGCAGCACCTCCGGGAAATCGTTACAGGCGACGAGCGGGGCTCCAGACGGGAGGAGCTCAAGCAGACGTCGAAAGGCAGCTTTAATCTGGTCGAGGTCCTGATAAATGTCAGCATGGTCAAATTCAATAGCGTTCAGAAGAACCGCCTGCGGGCGGTAGTGCAGAAATTTCGGACCCTTGTCAAAAAAGGCCGAGTCGTATTCGTCGCCCTCAATCACAAAATCTCGACCACTTCCCAAACAATAGCCCTGGCCAAAATTCCGGCTGATCCCACCAACCAGCAGTCCCGGCGACCGGCCAGCCTGGGATAGGACCCAGGCTAACAGTGCCGTTGAGGTGGTCTTGCCATGCGTTCCGGCAACAACCAGCGGGCGTTTGTCCGCAAGAAAGAAGGTGCTCACCGCCTGCGGGAAGGAGATATAGGGGATGTTCGTGTTCAGTAAGGCCGCGACTTCGAGATTCGTGCGGGAGACCGCATTTCCAACCACGACGAGGTCTGGCGCGGGACTCAGGTTCTCCCCTTGATAGCCCTGGATGACGGGGATGTCCGCCTGCGCGAGAAAATCACTCATCGGGGGATAGATTTCCCGGTCCGAGCCGGTCACCCGATAGCCGCGCGCTTTCAGCATGGCGGCCAGCGTTGCCATGCCAACGCCGGCTATAGCGATGCAGTGGATGTGGCGGACCTCCCTCAGGTCCGGCTCAGCGACATGCGGCATACAGGGCTCGGCTCACGCAGCCGTGTTCAGCCTGCGATTTACGAAGCTAGAGGGAGGGCGCCGGAGTCTCCGGGGGCCGCCTCGCCTTGCGTATCCGGATGTCCTGTTGTCTCAGACGCGGGCTCACTCGTCCCCTGACTCTCGGCATCAAGCAGGGTCTTCATGACTGCATTATGCAAGATTGGTCGAAAAGCGGCGATCTTTTCGTTCTGCCGACGTGGATGGACTCGGTTACTCAGCATAATGATGTGGATGTTCCGTTCCAGATCAATCCATACCGAGGTTCCGGTAAAGCCCAAATGGCCGATGGAGCGGGACGAGAAAAACTCCCCAGCACTTGACCCCTGCGGTGAAGGCGTATCCCATCCGCAGGCCCAGGTCGAGTTCGGCACGGCTGTATTCACGGTCCAAAATTCGCGCACGACATCGGCGGGCAGAAAAGGATGGATGCCAGCATGACATTCTACCAACGTACTGACTAACCGATCGACCTCATCAATGGGCGCAAAGAGACCGGCATGACCAGCGACTCCACCCATGGCATAGGCGTTGTCGTCGTGGACCTCGCCACACAAGATACGTCCACGCCACGGACAGCGTTCGGTCGGAGCAATCATTTCGGTGGCTGTCTCGTATCTTTTCTGGCGCAGCATCTCAATATTAATAAACCCAACCGCTTGCAGGCCGAGTGGACGATAAATTTTATTCCAACAGTATTGGTCAAGACTCATGCCACTCATATCCTCAATCAATGCGCCGAGCAGCATAAAGCCGAGATCGCTGTACAGCGTGCGCGCGCCCGGTTCATATTCAGCTTTTTCACGCTGGATTTGGGCATAGATAAAATCTCGCGCACTTTGTGAACCCAGCGTCGCAAGCCGGGTGGTCTTCTGTTTTTGCGTTCTGAGCTCCTCATAGTACGGCTGCCAAGCGGGCAGCCCAGATGAATGGGAGAGCAGTTGCCGTATCGTTGTCGCTGTTTTGCCGCACGTCCCAAAATTTGGGAAAAAGCGGCTGATCCGATCATCGAGGCGGACCTTCTTTTCCGCCACAAAGCGCATCAGGGCCACTGTGGTTGCCAGCGGCTTGGTGAGCGAAGCCAGATCAAAAACTGTCTCTTCGCTGAGCGGCGTGCGCTCAGGCTCCAGACTCCGATATCCATGCGCCTTGCGATAGACGACCTCTCCGTCCCGATTGACTAAGACAACAGCTCCAGGAAACGTCCCGTCTCGCACCGCCTCTTCTAACACCACATCCACCGTCGAGAAGTCCATCTTCCCTCCCCTCGCTCATGTTACTGCAGACTCAAGGAATACTAACTGTTGCTGCCTCGCATCGAGGCGGACGCGGGTACCCAGCGGGAGAGCAAAGTTCTCTCCGCCGTGCCCGGCCGGCAGACCAAACCCGACTGGATATGTGTAATCTGCAAATACGTCAGCAATAACAGACAAGAGCAAGGTCGGATCATCCTCCGCCCCCCAACACCCTTGCATATCCCCAAACACAACCCCTGCGAGATGCTTCAACACACCACCCTGCTTGAGCTGAACTAACATTCTGTCAATACGATACGGCTTTTCACCAATATCTTCAAGGAATAGAATAGCGCCTCGCGGGTCAAAAACAAAGGGCGTTCCCAGTGTTGCGACGAGAACAGATAAACATCCGCCCACTAACGGCCCCTCAGCAACACCTGTCCGGAGGGTCGTCGAGAAGGGCAAATATTCCTCTCCTGTACCGTGAGCCAGCAAATTGAACAGATGTGCGCTGGAGCGGGCAGATAGGCCCTCAGCGAACTCACCAGCGACGAGGGGACCATGAAAGCAGACCAAGCCGGCCCTCTGGACAAACGCATTCAGCAGCAGAGTGACATCGCTATAGCCGACGAAAATTTTCGGCTGCCGCGAGAAGGTCGTAAAATCGAGCAGAGGCAGGAGACGACCGGAGCCATAGCCTGCCCGGCTACAAAAGACAGCCTGAACACTCGGGTCAGTGAGCATGGCGGTCAACTCCTCAGCTCGGGTCTGATCCGTCCCCGCGAAGAAGCGGTCACGTTGGAGCGCTTGGGCTCCAACCCGGACTGAAAATCCGCACCGCTGAAGCGCGAGACAACCCTCCTCCAGCTTGTCTGCCTGGACGGCAGCCGCGGGAGAGACAATGCCGATTCGATCGCCTGGATTGAGCCGTGGCGGCTTGTAAATGGCCATCCGTTACTGTGCACCAAAGAAGCGGCGCTTGTCCTCGGCGACTCGCGTCTCGTAGTCCCGTTCGAGTACGGCACTGGGCACGTAGAGGGGTTCGAGGCGTTGGCGCGTCTCCCAGACCTGTTCGCAGGCGGTGACGAGATGCTTCAGTTGTTCCGGGAACAAGCCTTGAAAGCCGTCCGATTTGGCAATGAGCGGATTGGGATGGCATTCCACCAGGACGATAGAGGCTCCGGCCATGATACCGGCCAGGGTCATGGGATGCACCAAGTCGCGCAGGCCGGTTCCATGCGAGGCGTCTATGGCAATCGGCAGACAGGACAATTGATAGTGGAAGGCGGCCACCCCACCGAGGTCTAAGGTATTGCGCGTATACTTGTTGGCGCTCATGATCCCACGCTCACACAGGATGACATTTTCCTTGCCCAAAGCCATCACCCGCTCGACCCACAGCAAATAGGCTTCCATGTCCAGTGAGTTGCCGCGTTTATGGATGATGGGTAGCGGCGTGTCGCGCAAGCGGTTCAGCAAGGCCTGATTTTTGGCATTGGGTTCACCGATTTGGAAACAGTCCACTCCCAAGTCTTCATACAGAGACACGTCGCCTGGATCGAGAACTTCAACAACAGTCGGCAACTCGAAGGCCCGTCCGGCTTTGACAATCAAATTGAGTCCGTCGCGCAAGGCGTCGTCGGAGCTCGACCCGATCCCCTCCCAGCCGCTATACGGGCTGGATCGGTATTTGACCACGCCACCGCGCAGCACTTTCCCCCCAGCTTCTTTGACAATCCGAGCGGCTTCCATAATCTGGGCTTCACTCTCAACCGAACACGGGCCGGCAATGACCGTAATGTCGTCGCCTCCAACCTCGACCGCACCGATCTGGACGCGCTGATGCATGAGGTTGCCGGGCGAGCCTTTTTGCGCCGCTCGCTTATACGCCCGCGAGATAGGAATCAAGCTCTCCACCCCTCCCATTTCTTGGACTTCACCAGTCGGCAGGCGGGTAATATCCCCATATACCCCGATCAGGGTAATCTCCTCGCCAACCATTTTGCCGGTTTTATAACCCCAGCCATGGAGCTTGTTTTCAACAGCGGCAACTTCGTCTTGGGTTGCCCGCTTCGTCATTTTAATCAGCATAGTTACACCTCAGCGGTTGCTTGCTCCAGCAAGTAGAGTGAGAAAGACAAAAAGAGACCTGCGATAAGAACAAAAAGATGTGCCCCCTAGGGGGCAAAATAGAAAGCGAAGGAAAGAAAGAACGGGAAAGAAGGGAGACGGTCCGCCATCATTTTTTACCACTACCGCTTCTGCGGAAGTGTTGTCAATATAGCGGGCAGGGAAACCAGCGGCTCTTTCGTTTACCGAGGCTGCAACGCCATCATAACCGGTCGATTCGGGCGTAAGGTAAAAACAGGGTCAGGCTCGACCGCACAGCCGGGAACCAAACTCAGCCGATATTTTTGGCCCACCGTGGCCAAGACAAGCTGGGCTTCCATGAGGGCAAAGGTATTGCCAATACATTGACGCGGGCCACCGCCAAACGGGAAGTAGGCATAGCGTGGACGTTCGGCCACCCGTTCGGGCGTAAAACGTTCGGGTTCAAAGCCCTCCGGATTATCCCAGATATCAGGCCGCCGGTGGGTAACGTACGGACTGACAATCATTATGCCGCCCTTCTGAATCTTGAAGTGACCAATCACATCATCCCCTACTATGCCCCGACCTATCGCCCAGGCGGCCGGATACAGCCGCATGGTCTCTTCAATAATCATGCGGGTGTATGAGAGTTGGGGCAGGTCTTCGACGCCAGGCGCACGGCCACTGAGCACCGTATCCAATTCGGCGTGCAGCTTACGTGCCACCTCCGGATGTTTGGAGAGGAGATACCAGGCCCAGGCCAGCGTGACGGCAGTCGTTTCGTTGCCCGCGCCAATAAAAGTCGTGACCTCATTACGAAGTTCCTGATCGCTTAAGCCCGCGCCAGTCTCTTCGTCTCGCGCGTCCAGCAACATGTCCAGCAAATCGTTGGGTCCGTCCGTGTTCAGCGCGATCTTCTTGCGGCGTTCCCGAATAATTCTGAAGACTCTCTCATCGGACAGCCGCACAGCTTTCTGAAGGCGTCGATTGGCCGGAGTTGGGACCCAGAGCGGCAGGGAGAGCGGGCGCCGCGTACGCCGACTCAGATACTCCAGGGTGGTCCGCGACCACTGCCGCATCTCATCGGTATCGGTCGCACTGAGATCGGTGCTGAACAGCGCCCGGCCGACAATCATCGTAGCGAGGTCCTGCATTTCGACCATCACATCAAATGGCTTGTCTGCCCGCTGGACTATTGCCCAGCGCTCCAGCATGGCCGTGGTCTCATCGACCATCGTCGTCGCAAAATTCTCAATCTGTCGGCGGTGAAACGCGGGCTGAGCCAGCCTCCGTCGTCGCCGCCAGACCTCACCCTCGCTGGTGATGAGGCCATTGCCAAAGACCTGCTTCACCACTTCATTAAAAGCAGATTGCCTACCGTAGTTATGATTATTGCTCTGTAAGACGTGTTGGACGTAGTCTGGATGACTGACAAAGTAAAACTGCCACGCTCCAGCCCTCATGCGGACCACATCGCCATACTCTCGCGCCAAGTCCATATAGATACGTGTCAGGTCACGGGGAGAGCCGAACACAAGAAAAGAAAGAAAGCCGAGGAGGTTTGCAGGGGGCCCTGGAGGATCGATTATCGCTTGTGACTGGCCGGGCCGGGAGTGAAGTTCGGGTTCGACCGCTTGGGCATCGGTTGGCATAGACCGCCTCCTTAGGGGATATCTGTTTAGGCTCATATCGGCTAAATAGTCTGTATTCGTATCGTGGCCTGACTGACAATGAGCCTAACACGGAGAGCAGAGAAAATCCTGGAAAAACAACGCTATTACGGTAGTGTTATGGTAGTATTTCGGTAGCGTCACCAGTGGTCTCAGACCGACATTACGTCTTCCCGCCCTTTCGCCTCGACCCGACCAATGCCTGCTTGTGGCGAGACAGTATCCGTATTGCCCTTCGCCCAACTCCTTTTGCCATTCTTCAGTATTTCATCGAACATCCCGGACGACTTGTGACGAAGGAAGAACTCCTCCGCGCTGTCTGGGCGGATACACAGGTCAGCGCCGCTGTCCTCAAAGGATATATTCAGCAGATTCGTAAAGCTTTGGGGGACGACGCGAAAGCGCCACGATTCATTGAAACCATCCAACGGCGAGGCTATCGCTTCATCGCCCCACTCACCACAGCCCAACTCCCCCTACGTTCTGAGTCCCCAGGACAGCAACCGCTCCCCCTCACCCCCCAATCCGCCACTATCGTAGGCAGGGAAAAAGAACTGGCCCAATTACAGACGTGGTTTGAAGTCGCTCGGTCCAGTCAACGCCAGATTGTCTTTGTGAGCGGCGAAGCAGGTATTGGGAAGACGACTTTGGTTGAGGCATTTCTTGAGCGTATTGGTAGCATCGACGGCCAACGCCAACGCGTTGCGTGTGGACAGTGTGTCGAATCGTATGGCACTGGGGAAGCCTATTTACCTATCCTTGAAGCGCTGAGTCGTCTGTGTCGTGCTGAAGAGCACGAACAGGACGACTCAATCCTGGCGGTCTTGGACAGATACGCTCCGACTTGGCTTGTCCAGATGCCCTGGCTTGTTGATGGGACCCGGCTGGCCGATTTACAGCGCAAGACACACGGCACGACGCAGGTACGCATGTTGCGCGAGATGGCAGAAGCCGTAGAGGCAATGACGGCGGCAACACCCCTGCTCTTGGTGATAGAAGACCTGCACTGGAGCGACCACGCCACGCTCGATCTCATTGCCCGTCTTGCCCAGCGACCCGAGCCCGCGCGCCTTTTGGTGATCGCTACCTATCGATCAACAGCAGTTCGAACCGGCGGGCACCCTGTACAATCACTCACACAAGAGCTCCAACTCCATAATCGGTGTCAGAGCCTTTCTCTTCCGTTCCTGACAGCAGAAGCTATAGAGGCATATCTGGCTCAGCGCTTTCCAGGTGTCCCATCCCGGACGCTTAGTAGAACATTCTACCAACGGACCGAAGGGAATCCCCTCTTCTTCGTCCGTATGGCAAATGACCTGATCGCGCGGGATATCCTGACCCGAGAGGGAGCAACATGGAGTTTGAAGGAGGAAGAGACAACCATAGCCGCCCACGTCCCCACGAGCCTCAGGCAGATGATTGAGCGGTATATCGAGCGTCTCGGCCCGGAACAGCAACGCGCGCTTGAAGCAGCGAGTATCGCCGGTATTGAGTTCTCGGCCGCAGCCACCACTCCTGCCCTTAACGCCTCCCTTATCAGTGTCGAGCGACTCTATGCGAACCTTGGCCAGCACGGACACCTCATAGAAGCAAATGGCCGGACGGAATGGCCGGATGGGACCGTTGCAGGTGGCTACCGATTCACCCATGCCCTGTACCGGAGCATCCTGCATGATCGCATTCCCGCAGGTTCGCAAGTGCTGCTCCATCAAGAAATAGGAAAGTACAAAGAGCGGGGGTATGCAGACCGAACGCATGAGATTGCAGCAGAACTCGCTGCGCACTTTGAGGCTGGGCATGACGCTCCGCGAGCAGTCAAATACCTCTACCAGGCCGGTGAAAATGCGATCCTGCGGCATGCGCACCGTGAAGCCGTTCACCTGTTTACAAAAGCGCTCATTGTATTAAGGGAGCTGCCGCCTACTCCGGAGCGTAACCATCAGGAATTATCTCTCCTGATGGCTCTCGGAACGTCTCTCACGGCAATAAAGGGGTGGGGAGATGCGGAGGTCAAGCGCACCTATGATCAGGCTCAGTCGCTCTGTCAACACGAGAAGGACCCGCTGCTTCAGCACTCCGCTCTTATCGGACTCTGGGCATACCATTTTACGCGGGCGGAGCTGGAGACCGCCTCCAGACTGGCGACTCAATTACTCGCCACCGCCCAGGAATTTGCTATCGAGCCCCTTCTCCTCGGCGCTCGACTTGAGCTTGGCGCAACCGCTCTCTACGCGGGGGAAATCCAGACAGCCGAATCCCACCTGGGGCAATGCTTGAGCCACTATCACCGCTATACGCTCCCAGAGACGGGCTATATGGTTGACCCGGGAGTTGTCAGCGGTTCGCTTCTCGCCCAAACGCTCTGGCTCTTAGGCTACCCGGATCAAGCCCTAGCCCAAGGTGAGAACACGCTAAGGCTCGCTCGTCGCCTGGCTCATCCGTTTAGCTTAGCCTATGCCCTCCAGGTTCTTGGCAACGTGCGCTGGATGTGTGGCCAGCGCCGGGACGCTACCGCGCTTGGCGAAGAACTCAACCAATTGGCTCGCGAGCATGATTTTGCCCTATATCTGGCAGGGGTCTCTATCTCTCAAGGCCGCCGTCTTGCCGAGCAAGGACACTACGCCGCCGGGATTGAGCAAATTACGCGGGGACTCTCCATATCCAGCGACCTTGGAGCTGCTCTGGGACGCCCGTACGCCTTACTGCTTCTGGCTCAGGCGTATGAGGGATTGGGCCGAGCAGACGAAGGACTCAAAACCATCGTAGAGGCGCTACAGGCAGTCCGCCACACCGAGGAAAAATGGATTGCGCCCGAATTATATAGAGTCAAAGGAGAAATCCTGCGGCAAAAAGCCACAGTGGCGGCGTCCGAGGAAAGTGAATCCTGTTTTCAAAAGGCATTGGATATAGCCCGAAAACAACATGCCAAGGCCTGGGAGCTGCGCGCTGCAATCAATTTATCCCGGTTGTGGCAACAACGCGGAAAAACACAAGCTGCTCAGGCTCTGCTGCAAGACACATATAGCTGGTTCACAGAGGGGTTTACGACCGCGGACCTCATAACCGCGAAGACCTTGCAGAATGTTTGACCGTCAGCCCTTTGCTCGCCTGATCGAGACGTTGATGAGCGGGGTCCAGACCCGATAGCCCATGCCAGCCGCGCCGGCCCATTTTGTCTCTGGCGTTAATGGCTTGCCTGCCGTCCAGACGTCTTGGCCCGTCGAAGCCGTTCCAGGCGGACCGGAAGAGGTCGGCTCTCCTACCTCGTATGTCGTACTCGCTCTCGAACGCTTGAATCATTGACATCTTGATTTTGGATTTTCTTGATTTAAGTGACTATTACCCATGTTATCAGATATAAAGTAAAACAACCTCTTGATATATTTTGTCTCTATGTAATTTTAATGGCTATGAACCATCAAAAAAAGGAAAGACTAAAACCTCTCCTGAATAAAGTTCCACCGGGCTTCATGGTCAATACATCGTGGCTGAGAGCGCAGGGCATCGACCCAAAGTCGATTCACGACTACGTATCTCGTGGATGGCTGGAACGAGTCATCAGAGGTGTCTATCGCCGTCCCTTGCCTGAGGGCGTACACGCTGTCTCCAAGGATTCTTGGGAGATACCCCTGCTCTCACTGCAATGGATCATGAAACGTGATGTGCATCTAGGCGGTGAGAGTGCACTCGATCTGGCAGGCTACACCCATTATCTCATCCTCGGTGGCATGCCGCGCATTCACCTCTACGGTCCTGTACCCTCGTGGCTGAAGCGGCTACCGATGCAGACAAAGATTGTCGTCCGTCGACGTACGCTTTTCGGCGGTGACTCGACTGGAGTCATCAACGCTAGTCAAGATGTCCGGGAAACTGGCCATGCGGTGAATGTGTGGCGCTGGCCTATCAATGCTTCGTCGCCGGAACGCGCCATCCTTGAGGCGCTCGACGAATTGCCGCATCATGCGTGCTTCGACAACCTCGACAAGATATTCGAGGGATTGACGACCTTGCGGCCAAAGCAACTCATGACACTACTCACGCTCTGTCGAAGCGTGAAAGTACGTCGACTATTCTTCGTCTTCGCGGACAGGCATCGGCATCCATGGCATAAGCATCTTGATGCCTCGAAAATCGACTTCGGCTCGGGGCCACGTGCCCTAGTGGAAGGCGGCAGGCTCCACCCGACTTACCGGATCTACGTTCCGAAGGACCTAGAGCCGTTTTCAGGGTGATGTAGCGAGGCGATAACCGGCGTGGCGGAAGTAATTGGCACACTCCGTAGGGGAGACGGCAGCCAGGGCCGGGCTCACCGCCGCCCACAAGTTCGCCACCGTACGC
>MPMI01000062.1 GCA_002238415.1 Desulfurellaceae bacterium bin18
TCAGAACGGGGCTGCGGGCATGCGTCAGGGCGATGGCTGTGCCAAGGCGGACCCTGCTTGTCTGCATAGCGATAGCGGTGAGGGGAACGAACGCCTCGCGCCACGCCTCGGTCACCCAGACCGAATCAAACCCCGCTTCTTCCGCCTGACACGCAAAACGGACCGTCTCTGTCATGGTCAATTGGTCGCCGGTGAGTGTAATCCCGAGACGCATATCTTCCTCCTCAAATAGTGAATTTTCTTAGGCTGATAGGAGAGACTAGGGCTTGTCAATCCTCTAAGTGTTAAGTGCGATAATAACGGTCGCGCTGATCGTGCGGATAGCCAACGCTATCCGCCAGCGAGTCGTGGCGCGCTTGGACCATCTCCTCTTTCTTCAGTTCATCGGAGCGGGGGCTCTTTTGGGCTCCTGGGAGGATATTTCCCTATTGTATGGTGAGGCTCGCCGCCCACAGCCAGGGCTCTCTATTGGATTCTGTCCAGTGGCCGGAAAGGATGAGTTCCCCATCCTCCCTTTCGGCTATGTTTTCGAGGCGGACAACCCCCCTGTACCTCCCGTTCCTGTCTCGGTAGCTCCCAACGATCTGCGCGCCTTCTTGGCGGTCCAGGGTAAGCGTGCCGGACGACTCGATGAAGCCCTCAATATCCAGGACGAACTCGGTTGCGGAGCGGCGGATCGCTTTCGTGACGGGATAGGGGGTTGGCTGGGGGCACTGGTCCCAGTCAAAGCTCATCAATTCCTCAAGACTCACAAATTTTCCGGTGTAGTGCTGAGGATAGTCTGCCATTAGGGAAATGATATACGCTGTTCCCCTAAGTAGGCCAGTACCACCATTCGTCTATTCTATTATACAGCACAAAGTAAAACACTATTTCTCGCCCCGGAACACGGGCCAGATAGGTATGTTGATCTGGCCTTCCTTTGGGTTGGGATGAGCGAGAATGCCTGCGAAAGTCAGCCCTGAGCGCGGCCGTATAATGGGCTCAGAGGCCGGTGGGTAGGATAGGTGTTTGTTGGTATAAGAAAGAGGGAATCGGTGCACCGACTCCCTCTTTCTTATTGTGTGTTGTGCCCCGTTGTGCGAATAGAGATTACCGATGCACCGCCCCATACTCTTGCTGGTTATTATCCTGTGCATGTCGGGGTGTTCTCGTATGAATAGATCGAGTCACATTGATGCGCTGATGTTGCATGAGCAGCACACAGAAAACACGTTGCGTATGCGGCAACTGGAGACCGATAGAGAGAAATTAGAACTGGCACGGAAAAAAGAAGAACGCTGGTTGTGGGAGCTTCTGGCTGAGGTGGCGGCTGGGGCGCTTCCGTGGGGACGCGGGTGGAAAAGGCGCTGAGAGTCGCTGTACTTGGATAGAAAGCTCGGCCTTTGTGTCGGGCTTTTTTGCGTCTGCTTCTGACTCACACAGAATAATAGAGTAGGAGGTTAGGAGTTTGGGTAAGATGATATATAATTCCCAAAGATTGACTATCGATAATCCCTTCGTTCACTCCCTTTCCTCTCTCGCCCACTTCGCCTCCAATGTCTCGCGTGTCCTCTCCCGCACCTTAATCGCCATTTCCATCACTTCTGGATTAGTGGACATGTCTCGAATCAAACATAACATTCTCCATTTCTCATCAACTGCCACGCTTCCAGCGACCCATTTTTTCGCCCATTCCTCATTAGACCAAGCCAACACATAAGTCGGCTCGACTCCTTCCCGCCTCTTCAAGATTCCCTTGTCTGCCAGGTTTTCCAGCACTTCTTCTATCGTCTCTTGGTCTGCTTTCGGCAAGAGGCTTGTGAACATCCGCAGCGTATGGCTCAGCGTGATTTCCATCTCTTCGAAGCCCAGCTCCCTGCCGGCAACAATGATCTGGCAATCGTTCAGAACCTTCCCCTCGATCTGCAACTCCCGTATCCCGCGCAGCATCCCCTCTCCCTCTTCGCTGAACTGCTCCAGGAATGCTTCGGGCGTCATGACCAGAATGCCAAAGCGCCGCTTCAAATCTGCGGCCCACCGCAACACCTCTTTATCCCAGGTGAGGAAGACATCCCTCCTCGACAAGTGGTAGCCTTGCACATGGTCTCTATCGATCTGGCTTGGAATCTTCTTCCTTCTGCCGCGCTTCCGGTCCCTCTTTTCCAGTGCAGCCATGAAGTCGTCAATCATAAAATCAGACGCATAGTCTGTCTCTTCCCCGCTATCCGAATCGTATTGGATAGCGGCCGGAGACAGGGTGAACCATGATTTTGCGAGGCGCGACTCAAGTGCTTCACGTAGCGGCCCATCTGGCATGTCTGCCCGCACCCGCGTTGTGAGGGTCATATCAATCTTGCCCTGCTCTGCCAGGGCAAATACCTTCCCTGCCACCTCCCATTTGTCCTGCTTTTTTTCGTACTCCTGAAAGACATTCGTATCTATGGTCACTTCCAGCATCTCTATCCCCTCACAAATTTCCGCCCCTTCGCTGGCCGCCCGAAAGAAGGCTCGCAGAATCGGCTCTCCTGGTCCGGCATAATGACCGGACTGCCATGCTCGTTGTCGGTGGAGTGCTTGACGTACTCTGCCTCTCCGAATACGCACTCACATAGCACCGTTTCGATCTCATACCGATTCCATTCCGAAGGCGCCAGGGTCAGGTAAAGCAGGTCGCGGGCAAAGGCGGCTTTGACGCTGGGCGGACGCCGCGCACAGGCCGCTGTCGTGGGCTTCGGACCGCGCGACGATGTGCTCAATGTCCGTGTCGCGGGTGCTGCGGAAGGTGGTGCCGGTGTATGGACCATAAATCGCGCCACCCAGGCCCGACACGATCTGGTCCTCCACGGACTGCGGATAAGGGTAGTCACTGGGGTTGTAGGGCGTACAGTGGGATTCCGGCGCGACGGTGATGCCGCGATAGGTCTCAGCGGTGGCGGGCGAAGCGAATGCCGCCGCTGCTATCATTATTGATACAATGCCTGTTCTGACCATGCGCGCTTCCTCTCCATCCTTACACTCTCCCCCTCCACTCCACCGCCCGTTCTGACCGGGTGCTCTGCTTTCTCCAGCCCTGATGGACCATAAACATCCGTCCGTACCGGATGCACCAGACCACAAGAATGCAGACTCTGGATTTTTTGTCATGTTCCTCATCATCTGTTTTCTCGGGTGTCTAATCTCGCTCGCTTCGTGATAAGGAGATGGGAGGGGCCGGATAGGGGGAGCCGGGTGGCTTTGACGGGTGAGCAACAAAAGGGGGGGGAGAGATGCCCATCACGCACTGCAAAAAATGTGGATGGAAATTGCCAGAGCCATCCGCCGACGGGCCGGACACGGCGTAAGAGGTGGCCTGTCCGAATCCGGCGTGTGACTGGCACCTGGATGCGGACCGTGCCCACACGAAAGCAGTCCTCCCGTCGAGCGGAGCGGGACGGAAACGCCGACCACGTCCCTACCCGACCCGTCAGGCACACGAGCATCGCCACAATGGCCGGCCTCAAGAGGAATCTCCCAAATGAGTCCGAAACATTTGCATCGGTATGGCAACGAGTTTGCAGACCGCCACAACGTCCGGTCGCTCGATACGCTGGACCAGATGAAGCTGTTGGCGAAGAGCATGGTCGGCAAGCGGCGCTGTTCTGGGTGTATGACCGGAAACGGGTTACGTAACAGTAGGACTCAGAGTGGGGAATGGACACTGGGAGCGGCGGACGTTGGACAAGGACGGAACTGAGCGGGATGGGTCTCGTATCCGCCTCTAACGGCATAGTGCGGGAACGCCGAGGAAAGGTATGATCGCCTACTCCTTGGGTTAAGAGCCTATGGAGTTCTCTCCATCATTCCCAAAACGACAACCTGTGGCATAGGAGATAGGAGAGCATCAAGAAGAAGCTCTGTCAGAATACGGTGGTCCCCTTCAATACTGCCACGCTTCGTGAGCAAGTGGGGCTTGATTCAGAACATCCCGATGCAAGCGCCATTGCGGCATCAACTGATCCATCAACGTGCGAAACCGCTCATTGTGAGCCCGCTCTTTGAGATGGACCATCTCATGCACCATGATGTACTCCAGGCAGGACACCGGTTTCTTCGCCAACTCAAGATTCAGCCAAATCCGGCGGGCGTCTCTGTTGCACGTCCCCCAGCGGGTTTTCATCTTCCTGATCCGTATGTCCTCAACTGTTACGCTAACTTTCCGCTCCCATTTGGCAAGGAGCGCCGGCAATCGGTCTCGTAGCTGGCATCGGTACCAGCGCCACATGACAGCCTCTCGCGCCTCTCGGGTATCACCCGGACGAGCACGCAACTCTATCGTCCTGTTGTTAAGTAGACGAATAGTCGGCCGGCCATCGTCTTCAATCACTTTGAGACGGTAGCGTCGGCCCTGGAGATAATGGCTCTCGCCGGTCACGAACTCCCGCTGAGACTGGCGCTCCTGCTGCTCAAATTCAGCCTGCTTCCGACGAATCCATCCCAGGCGCGAGATAACAGCCAACCGCACGGCTTCATCATCAAGATGTAGCGGCGCGGCCACCCGTACTCGACCGCTCGGCGGGTAGACCCCCACGTGGAGATTCTTGATGGCTTTGTGGACGACCTCGACCGGTATCTCTCGGATGTCGAGGCAGTAGCTTTTAACGTGAGTAGTCACGAGTAATCAGGCTGCGCCTTCGCGATTTCAAGGATCGTATCAACGAGGCCCTCATTGGAGCCGAGTATGGACGCAATGGCGTTACGGACTTCCTTCTCCTTGAACCTGTTTCCTTTCCAGTCCGCTTTCTTCACTCTACAGATGGCCGCGTCCAGGGCTATGGCGGCGGCTTCAGCCACGTCGGCGGTACCCTCGGCTATGACATATTGATTCGCCGGTCGTTCCAGACCCGGTATGTCCTTCAAGTTGTCGTACAACGCGCGGAGAGCACCGCTGTTAATGGCGAGGGGGTACTGCCCGCTCTCCGGTCGGCTCACCTGCTTCGTCAACTCGACAATCTTGGCAAGGTATTCCTGGTAGTCCAGTGCCTCCTGCTTACGCTGAAGAATCAGAGCGTCTAGCAACTCCGACATCTTCTCGTAGTACTTGGGGTTGACCGCCCTCTCGTCGATGATGAGGCGACGGACGTTGTTTTCAATCGTCTCGGCCATCGCGCTGCGGTTCCCACGCAGCCCTTTGGGCAGCGCCTCGACCGCCGCTTCGCCACGCTCGACAATCAGTTGTACGAGGGTCAGATCGTCGAATGTCGTGAGCTGTTCACTGTCCTCAGCCCGGATATACGTGTCGAGCAGGTGGCGCATGGCCGGCTCGTACATTTTCATGTCGATATAATCGCCGCTGGCAAGCTTGACCTCCTGCCGTACTTTCTCGTAGTGGTCCACTTCGGCTTTGATCTCCTGTGCCTCGACAGCGGAGTAGCCGGCCTCGCGCATCTCGTTGGCCAGATTGGCGTAGGCGCGCAGGAATGCCGCAGTCAGCTTGTAGAGCGCTACCCGCTTCGGCTCGTTAGCTTTGAGTTGCTCGACATTGCCGCTTTCGGCGGCACAGAAGAAGCGCAGATAGGCCGCAGTGTCGCGTGGCGGCTCGACCGGCTCGCACAGCGCTTTGACCTCTTCGCGTGTCTCCTCCAACCGCTCCCGGCCCTGCTGGAGCCGATCCTTCAGCAAGCCCTTTACGTCGTCCTTGTCGTAGCCGTCAAAAGCCTCACCGGTATAGTCCGTGATAGACTGCTCCAACGACCGGAACAGGTCCTTATAGTCGATGATATAGCCGTATTCCTTGTCCTCGCCGTCGAGGCGGTTGACCCGGCAGATGGCCTGGAACAGGCTATGGTCCTGCATCTGCTTGTCGATATACAGATAGGTCGCCGGTGGCGCGTCAAAGCCGGTCAGCAGTTTATCGACCACGATCAGCAGCTTCATCTGCCCCGGCTCCTTGACAAAGCGTTTCTTCACCTCCCGCTCGAACTGCTCTCCCTTGCGTACCGCAGTGTCCTCGGGCTCGTTGAAGTGTGCCGCCAGCATTTTGCGATAGATATCGTACTGGCGTAGCTTCTCGGTGAGTCCCTCGCCACTCTCTTCACCTTTAATGTCAGCCGAGGACGGCTTGTAGGAAGTCACGATGGCACATTTGCCGGCTAGCTCGGTCTGCTGAAACAGCTCAAAGAAGCGACAGGCCGCATAGATGCTGTCCGAGACAAGCAGCGCGTTGCCGTGACCACTCTTCAGACGGTCGCGGGTCTCCATATCGAACTGAATGTCGGTGACGATCTTCGCTAGTCGGTCCTGTGCACTCAGCACCTTCTGCATCGTGCCCCAGCGCTGCTTGAGTTGGGCCTTGGCGACATCGGTCAGCCCCTGAGTCTTACTCTCGAACCACTGATCAATCCTGGCCTGCGAGGTGACGTGCTGGTCAATATCACGCGCCTCATAGCGCAGATCAAGCACCACGCCGTCGCGTGCCGCCTCATCGTATTTGTAGGTGTCGATGTACGGTCCAAAGATTTCGATGCTCCGCTGCTTGTCGGCCTTGAGCAGTGGCGTTCCGGTGAAGCCGATCAGCGTCGCCTCCGGTAGGAGCGTTTTCATTGCCTGGTGGAGCTTGCCGGACTGAGTACGGTGGCACTCATCCACAAAGACGAAGATAGTCCCCTTGGCGCGGAAGTCTGGGGGCAGGCTCTGCTTGATCTCTGCGACGTAGGTGTCGATGTCCTGATCGCTCATTCCCTCCGACGTGCCGAATTTGTGGATCAGCGAGCCAATAAGCCACTCGTCACCCGTATTGAGCACCTGCACCAGGTCGGCGCCGTTCTTTGTGCGATAGATGTTCTCACCCACGCCCTTGAAGACCTTTTCAATCTGCTCGTCCAGTTCGGTCCGGTCGGTGATGAGCAGGACGCGGGGATCGGTGACATGCTCGCGAATCCATTTCGCCAACCAGACCATGGTCAGGCTCTTGCCGCTGCCCTGGGTGTGCCAGATGATACCGCCCTCCCGGCGCTGGACGAAGGGTTGGGCCTTCCGCACGCCGAAGTACTGATTGTGGCGACAAGTCTTCTTGACACCTGCATCGAAGACGATGAAGTCGTGGACGAGTTCAAGCAGGCGCTCCTTGCCGCAGAGTTGGTCCAACTCTTTGAGCAGGGGGTTGTCACCTGCGGCCGGGTGGGTGTCGGCTTCCTTTTCTTTCCAGCGCAACCAGTATTTCTCGGGCGTTTCGATCATGCCGTAGCGCAGCCCTTCCGTATCGTTGCCGGCCATCACGAACTGGATGGTGGTGAAGAACGGCTGGATGAACTCCCGCTTCTGGTTGTCGAGATTCTGGCGGATACCCTCGGTCACTGAGACGGTCGAGCGCTTCAACTCCAGCACGCCCAGGGCGATGCCGTTGACGTAGAGCACGAGGTCGGGCCGCTTGGTGTTCTGGGCAACAACTGTCACCTCTTCGGCAATGGCGAAGTCGTTGTTGTCGAGGTTCTCCCAATCAATCAGCCAGACAGTGACGTGCTGCTCGCCGATGTCCGGCTGGACCTTCACCCCGTAGCGGAGCAGGTCGTAGAGTGCGCGATTGGCGTCGTAGAGTGTGGTGCTGCCACCGAGTGCGGCGGCCTTGTTCAGTTCGCGCAGGACCTTGGTAATAATGGCGTCGTCGTACCCTTGGCGCTTGAGCCAGTCGGTCAGCAAATCCGGCTCGATGTTGCGGTTGTTGGGGCGGTCCTGCCAGTTGCCCAGGGAGGCGTAGCCGAGGGCGTCCCGGAAGAACGCGATCACACGTTTTTGGGTAAGGATTTCCCGCTGGCCGACGGTGCTCATGTCTCTACGCTCCCTAGCTTTGAGACTGCCATGGCGACTTTCCTCTTATCCGTCAGCCAGTACTTCACTTTTTATCATAATCAAGCTCTATGCCTTCGCACTCTACCTTCATACGAGACGCCGCGCCGAACAGACCTCAGCGAACCATGGAAGCCTGACCACGTACCGCCGGATGAAATCCCTTGTTGGTGGAGTGCACTCACGGCTAAGGTATGACCTCGTAGACATTGAGTATGGCACAGATCGCCAGTTGTAGTTCATTCGGTTCGCTGTCTAGGTTTTCGTCTGCGTTGTCCAAGTAGCGCCATTCAACGAAGTCGTCTTGATGATCCGCCAGAAGTTGAATCAGGGATTTGTCACTTTTGCTGCCACCTTCTTCGAGTGCCTTTAAATACTCACTCTCAATTTTGTTTTGTGTCTCTTCCGAAAGTTTATCGTACAGATCCACTAGTTTGTGAGTGTGCTCATGGTGGCCATCTTGTTTTACAAGCAACGCCTTCAGGGACAGTTCAACAGCAAAGGCCAGCACGACGTTTTGAGTCCAAGCGCATCCGAGCTTGAGGATGCTTGTTCCTTTCTCCCCTCCGACGCTTCTTGCTTCTCCTAATAGCATATTCGCCAGGTTTCCTCCCTGGGCTGTATCCGCAATGATTTTCTGTAGCGCAAATCCAACCCACTGCATTGCCATGGCTTCTCCGCGCCGACGGGCCGCTAGATTTTCACTCATGCTGAATACCTCCTGCCACACGTTGCTTACGTTGTATTCTCTGATCGTCTTCGTTTCAAAATTGCCCACCTCAATCCAAATTTACAGACGATTGGTCCGAATCAACTATCTCATATCTTGGGTGAGATGATGTTGCAGGAGGCGCCGTGCATCAACAGAGAGAGCGATTGGAAGTTGATACTGAGCTACCACCTGCTCATGCGCTCGCTGTCATCTGATGCGGTACAATCAGCCGTACCCGTCCAGTAAGGAGCTGCTGCATCATAGCCTGCTTGATGGCGCGGGTCTTGTCTCGGCGGCGCTCAAGAACGGCTATCTCAGCGTCCATATCGGAGAGGACGGTGGCGATGGCGCGTTGTTCCTCAACCGGTGGAAGACTTAATTTTACCTGAGCCAAGTTACTGGCGCTGATGTGAACAACAGCGTCGCCTTGACCCATGCGAGCTTTTTGTATCACCACCGTTCGATAGTTCATCAGGTGGCCGAGATAGATTGAATTCTGTCCGACCGGCGTCAATACCACAATATCGCCGCCTGCATAGGCTTGTTCTGCCCCAACATAGGCTGCACAACGTCCGATCTCTTCCGCCGTCTCACCTGAACCAGCGAAGAGTAGGTCACCTGTCTTAATCGGTAGTGCTGTCGAGGCAACAGCCGAAGGTATTCGCGTCGTCAGGTTGAATACGTAGTCCTCGTATCGCGTGTATAGCTCCCCGTACCGGACACACGGGAGACCAGAGTCAGAGATATCCTCCCGTGTGATCCCCCGTCCCTTTGAGAAGGCTCCTAATGAACCTAACCGCCTCGTTTCCCACGCCCCGCTAAACCCCGGCAACCGGGTCTTGCCGGTAAGGAGTTGCTGCATAGTGGCCTGCTTGATGGCCCGCTTCTTGGCGATCAACTTCTCCAACGATCCGAGCAATTTGTCTACATCCGACAATGCTTCGGCGATGGCGCGTTGTTCGGGAAATGGTGGTAATGCGAGTCGAATTTTCCGAACCGTCAGTAGGCTCATCCCGGCCTTGGCGCCAATGTCCATCGATGCAACGAAAAGCCGCTGTGGCCTTTCAGAGGCGAGCGAATAGGCGACGAAACGGGCGCACACGAGAGTCTTGTCAAATCGAATCAGTGCAATGTGCTGATTCATGTATGCGGGCTTGGACACGCGTGAATCGACAATACCAACGATCCCGATGTCAGCAGTTATTGAGATCAGTATGTCCCCGTCCTGCAACTGTGTTCGTGACGCTTCGGCGTTTCCCTGTGGCGATAGCAAGACCGCCTTTAGACTTGATAGATCCAGATCGATTGACTGCCGAGTGAGATTACTTATTCGGATAAACGGGGCGCCTGTCTCAGCGTAGAAACGTGCCCACCCCCGTGAGCCGCTTGTCACAAATGGGTTCAGGCTACCGACATCAACTATCTGCCAGTGTTTTGGGAAGACCCCCATCTCAGTCTGCTTGTAACTGGCGGGTGCCCCTTCCTCTGGGCATGTGCTGCTAGTCGAACAAACATCCATCGTGCACTGTCCCTTATTTACCGTTTCCTTTCCGGTTTTCGAGTTCTCTATGGACACTTTCCAGTTGGGCTGCAAGTTCCTGTTTTGACGGCAGATAGAGTTTGTATTGCGAGGCGTAGATGTTGGCGTCTCGCGGTAGGGTGAGCTCAACCACGGCATCGCTCTTACTGTCGCAAAGCAGGATGCCGACGGTCGGAAGTTCGTCTTTGGTCTTTACATAGCGGTCGAAGTAGTTGACGTACATCTGCATCTGGCCCAGGTCCTGATGTGTCAGCTCACCGCGCTTGAGGTCAATCAGCACGTAGCAGCGTAGCAGCCGGTTGTAGAAAACGAGGTCTACGAAGAAGTGCCTGTTGTCGAAGGTGAAGCGTTTTTGCCGCGTCTCGAACAAGAAGCCTTTGCCCAATTCGAGCAAGAAGTGCTGAAGCCGGTCGATGATGGCCGTTTCCAGCTCGGTCTCGGAGTAGGCGGGCTTTTCCTCCAAGCCCAGAAATTCCAACACCAGGGGGTTCTTGATGAGGTCTGAAGCCTTTTCGACTACCTGTCCCTCGTGGGCGAGCCGGCGAACCTCCTCCTTGTCGCGGCTGAGTGCAAGCCGCTCGTACAGAGAACTGGCTATCTGCCGTTCCAACTCGCGCACGCTCCAGTCGCTCTCGGAGGCTTCAATCTCGTAGAAGCGGCGTGCGTCCGGGTTGTCAATGGTCAGGAGGGTGACGTAGTGGGACCAGCCGAGGGGGAATCGTTTCCCGATAGCCGAGAACACGCTAGCTGCGATACCTGTGTGTGCCAGAACAGAATTGACGGACAGCGTCTGTTGAATCTCTGGATAGCCTTGGTAGAACTCGCGGAATTTACGCAGGTTTGTAGGTGAGCAGCCTTTGAGCCCGACGGCTTTGAGCTTGTTGGACAAGCGTGCAATCAACTCCTTGCCGTAGAGTTCGCTACGGTCCGCTCCGCCATTCTCGAATTCAACGATGTACCAGCCGAACAGCCAATTCCGCACGACGAGCGAGTGATCGACCGCACGTGTCGCTGATTGCCGGGTCTCCTCGTGGGTTTGCCGACACAGTTCGACAAGATGCTCGAAATCGAATCCTTGACTCATGGCGAAAGTCCCATCCGCTTCAAATGTCCCTCAACCTTTGCGCCGAACTCCTCCACCTCCCGCTCCAACGCTGGCAGAGGGCTGGCGTAGCGTTCTTCCAACTCTTTCACGCGCCCAGCGAGCTGCTGAGTCAACCGTTGCACCTCGCTCTCAAGGGTGGCCCGGATGCTGGTAAACCACTTGTCTTCGACCACCAGCGCCTTGATCTCGGCTTCGGTGAGTACGGCGTAGTGGTCCAACACCTTTTTGTCCAACTCTTCCTGGGCGTCTTTGGCCGCCTTGCCGGCGTTGGACTCGTCCTCAATCAGGGCAAGACAGCGCATGAGGGTTTCCTGTTCCTCGTCGCTCTCCGGCGCGTCCTGAATGGTCTTGAGCCGATCCTTCACACTGGCCTTGGTGATATTGCCCTTGTCATTGGTGGCGTCCGCCAGCAGGCCGTCCTCGCCGATATGCTCTTCAACAAACTCCTCCAGTTCACGGGTGACGGAGTCTTGTCCGGCTTGGAGCGTTTCGAGAGCGGTTTGCTCTGCGGCAAAGTAACGCGAGACAACCAAGGTCGGGGGAACCAGGTCCATCTTGTATTTCTTGCGCTTGATAGTCAGGTCCGGGGTCTCTTTGATCTTCTTTTCCTTGTCCTCAATGAGGCCGCGCGGTTTGGCCGCTTCGGTCCAGCCGTCCGTAGCGATCAGATACACCTCGTCCTGCATCACCTCGTCCCAATAGTCCATCAGCCGCTGGTACACATCATACCGGTTGAGTAACGGCAGGTCGGTGAATCGCGCCAGCAGGTCTTCCGACAGAGTACGAATGGTATTCTTGGGATCGGCTCCCGTCTCAAGGCCCGTGAGGGCCGGCTCGTGGGTCTTACGCCACGCGTCGAAGATGGCCGCGACCCGCTGCTCGTAAGATTTGAACTCGTCGTGACTGAGGATGGCGGCTTTCACCTGTTGCGTCTCGAAGCGAGCTTGACTGTAGCCGACTCGGCCGTTGTCTCCGAACAGATCGTGGCGCAGGGACGGAAAGACAGACCAGTAGGTGTCGAGCGCGTCAATGTCGCAGTTGGGGATACCGCCGTGCAAATGCGCGTCGAGGTCGTGCAGGTCCTCAGGGTCGCTGGAGTCAATATAGCGCGGGATGTTGAGGTTATAGTCGTTGGCGGGACTCTTGATCTCGTCTATCGGTACCATGCGGGAATAGCGAGGGACTTCGGTCTGCTTGGTAAACACGTCCACAATCTGGTGGATGTCCTGGGCGCGCAGACGATTTTTGTTGCCGTCCTTGAGGAAGCCTTTGCTCGCGTCGATCATGAAAATTCCGGCGCGGGAGTGGGCATTCTCCTTGTCAATGACCAGGATACAGGCAGGGATGCCGGTCCCGTAGAACAGGTTGGCGGGCAGGCCGATGATGCCCCTGATGAGGCCGCGTTGTATGAGCTTCCTACGGATGTCGGCCTCTTTGTTGCCGCGAAACAATACACCGTGGGGCAGGATAATCGCGCCCTTACCCGTGCTCTTCAGCGACGTGATGAGGTGGAGGAGGAAGGCGTAATCGCCGTTCTTGGCCGGGGGAATGCCATACTCGAAGCGCTTATATTTGTCGTTGGCCGGATCAAGCCCGCTGGACCAGGCTTTGGCCGAGAAATGGGGGTTGGCGACGACGAAATCGAAGGTCTTGAGGCTGTTGGAACTGTTCGTAAAGTAAGGAGCGGCCAGGGTGTTGCCCTGCCATAATTCGGCGGTTTCGTGGCCGTGCAGGATCATATTCATTTTCGCCAGCGCCCAGGTAGCGTTGTCCATCTCCTGGCCGTAGACGCTGATGCCGTGCGGCGCCTCGTCGGCAGCCTTAAGCAGCAGCGAGCCCGAACCACAGGTGGGATCGCAGATCGTCTGGTCCGGGCGGGTGTCGGCACCGATACCGACCACCTGGGCCATGACGCGCGAGACCTCGGCCGGGGTGTAGAACTGTCCCTTGCTTTTCCCGGACTCGGTGGCGAAATGTCGCATCAGGTACTCGTAGGCATCGCCCAACAGGTCGTCGCCCTCGGCCCGGTTGGCGCGGAAGTCAAGTGCGTCGAAGATGGCGACCAGCTTGGACAACCGATCCTGCATTTCTTTACCGCTGCCGAGCTTGCTCTCATCGTTGAAATCGGCCTGGTCGATGACCCCTTCAAGGCTGTTTGCCTGAGCAAGCTGGCCGATGATTGTGTTGATCTTTTCGCCAATCTCTTTGTCACCCTTGAGTTGCACCATGTCGGCAAAACTGCCTCCGGCGGGCACGTCGAGGAGTGTATCGGACTTGTCCGAGACGTACTTCATGAACAGCAGTGTCAGGATGTAATCCTTGTATTGCGAGGCATCCATGCCGCCACGCAACTCGTCGCAGCTTTGCCAGAGGGAGGAATAGAGTTGGGATTTTTTCAGGGCCATGCGCCAGTACCTCTTCTTGCCGTCCGTGCGATAACCATCTAAGGAGTCGTCATATGAAAATAGACCCCGACGGGCTGACTCCCCATCACACCCTCCTCTGCGTGAGCACTTCGACCCCAACGAGGTTGCCGGGCTGTGTTCACGTCACCACAGCAAACGGGGTGAGTCTGACGCATGCACTATAGCGCGAGTCTCGACTCCTGCGCTAGATGATTGGTACTGCCATCACAGGCGCTGAAGTCACCGAGATTGAACGATGAGACACGGATTTGACTGCGTGCGTTTTTTCTCCGAACCCTCCCCTTTGAGGAGCTTATCCCGTGATTACAAGGCGTAGGATGTCTCAGAAAGCCCGAGATGTTCCCCTCCATACCAAATAAAAATAAGGGGAGGGGCAATTATATATCTTAAAAACCTTATATATTTCAAATACTTATAGCTATAGAAAAGCGGAGGGTGACGATGACAACCGCGGACACCCTGGCAGATGAACACTACGGCGAGCCGCAGCGTCTCGCCGCCGACCTGGCTGGCGTCCTCAATGACGAGGCGCGCGAGCTGGCCGAAAACGGCTGTGACATCATTCAGTTTGATGAGCCGTGCTTTAATATCTATCTCGATGCGGTTGAGGAGTGGGGCATCTCCACGCTTGAAGCCGCAGCCGAGGGAGTCCGAGCAAAAACCGCGGTCCATATCTGCTACGGCTATGGCGTTCCGCAGGTCCTGGCCTGGAAGACAACGAATACGGATTGGCACCATTATCACCGCACTCTGCCCCTTCTTCGCACCAGTACGATCGATATGATCTCGGTCGAATGTGCGGCCTCTGGTGTCGATCCGTCCGTGCTCGAACTGGCCCGAGGCAAAGACCTCATGGTTGGCGTTATTGATGTGGGGACAGAGGACGTTGAGACACCCGCAACCGTTGCCGAACGCATTCGGGCCGCGCTTCCCTATGTCGCGCCGGACAAACTCTACCCGTGTACGGACTGTGGTATGATCCCCCGCTCTCGCACCGCCGCGCGCGGAAAAATAAAAGCCTTGGCGGACGGCGCCCGGCTCGTCCGCACGGAACTGGTAAGCGAAACGATGGCCGGCATCCCGCGAGTGGGTCGGCCAAAGAAATAGTGCTCGGAAGGATTGCGCATGACACGCATACCAATAAATGGCGTCAGCCTGCATGTTGAAGAGACCGGCTCTGGAGAGTCGATTGTTTTTGTCCACGAGTTTGGCGGCGATGCACGAAGCTGGCAGCCGCAAGTCGAGCATTTCTCTCGTCACTATCGGTGCGTCGTCTATAACGCCCGGGGCTATCTACCCTCGGATGTGCCTGAAGACGAAAGGCTCTACGGCCAGCAACTCTCCACCGCCGATCTGAAGGGAGTGCTTGATGCGCTCGATATTGAGCAGGCGTTTGTTGTCGGCCTGAGCATGGGAGCCTATACTGGCCTCATGCTCACCGTGCAGCACCCTGAGCGAGTCCGTGCACTCGTGTTTGCCAGTGGTGGTTCGGGCGCGTATCCAGAAACGCGCACACGGTTCTTAGTCGATACCAACGCCGTGGCAGAGAAAATGTTACAAGCGAACTCCGTCGATGCGGCGGGGATTTCCTCCGGCCCCAGCCGGGTGCAGCTTCAGAACAAAAACCAGACGGTCTGGGAGCAGTTTGCAGCCCACCTGTCTGAACATTCTGCGGTGGGCTCAGCCTATACCTTGCGCCACGTCCAGGCCGAACGGCCCTCGCTGTACGATCTCACCACTGAGCTGGGCGCTGTGACTACACCGACGCTCTTGGTTGTCGGCGATGAAGATGAATCCTGTCTGGATGTCAATCTGTATCTCAAACGCACCATGCCCTACGCGGGACTCAGTATCTTTCCTAAAAGTGGCCACCTGTTGAACCTGGAAGAGCCCGAACGATTTAATGCTTTGATCGACGAATTCTTTCAGACGGTAAAAGCCGGACAGTGGAGTCGCCGAGACCCACGCTCGGAGACGGTGAGCGCGTTCGGGCAGAAGACGTAGTCAGGCTGCTTGCCGTCTGCCCTTGTCCCACTCCCCGGCAGGGAGCGGGACAGCGTCCGGGTCGCCGGGAAGGATATTTCCTTGAGACTCCTTCGCTCCTCTGGTCCTACTGGGCAACCCAACCGCCATCAACAACCATCGGATGGCCAGTCACAAACGACGCCGCATCTGAGCAGAGCCAGACCACGGCTTCGGCAATTTCCTCGGGTTTTCCCAAGCGCCCAATCGGCTCTTTGGCGGTCATACCGTCTTCTATGCGTGGGTCCAGCTCCATGCCGCGCTCGAACATCGGTGTCCGGATGACCCCTGGACAGACGGCGTTCACTCGAATGCCGGCTTTGGCATATTCCAATGCCGCGGTCCTGGTCAGTCCGACCACACCGTGCTTGGCGGCCACATACGCGGGTCCACTCCGAAAACCAACCAGACCGGCAACCGAGGCGGTATTGACAATTGTACCGCTGCCTTGCGTCAGCATATGCCGGAGCTCATATTTCATGCACAGCCACACCCCGGTCAGGTTAATCGCAATCACCCGGTCCCAGTGTTTGGGTGTATAATCGCCGGTCCGCGCAGCCGCCCCCGCAATTCCAGCGTTGTTGAATGCGCAGTCAAGCCGCCCATACGTCTCAACCGTTTGCGTGACTAATGCCTCGACTTCCGCAGCCTGGGCTACATCGGTTTGCACGAACACGGCCTCGCCCCCAGCGGATTTGATGAAATTGACCGTCTGCTCCCCACCTTCAACAACCACATCGGAGACAACGACCGTCGCGCCTTCGCGGGCGAACGCTAATGACGTAGACCGCCCAATACCCGACCCACCGCCCGTCACCAATGCAACTTTTCCATCTACTTGGCCTGCCATAATTTTGTATTCCTCCTTACTCTGTGTCAGAGCGTTTCTTCTAGCGTGTCGGAGGCTATCAATAAAGGGAAAGCATATCTCGCAGAGGTCTCGTTCCTCCGTAGCGATGGATGAGACAGTGTGCGGGTGAGCCCGCCTGCCGTGAGCAGCAAGGTTTTTCCCCGCAGACTAGCGACGTTCCAAAAAAAGATGTTATGCTGCCGAGCCTGCTGCATAAGGAGGGTAAAGCATTATGCAACAGCGCGGATTTCGGAGTAGCATCACGACCCAAGGATGAGTGCATGAGCGACCAGACCAAATATCTGTTGGAAGAACGCCAGATGCCCACGGCGTGGTATAATATCAACGCCGATATGCCCGCACCCCTGATGCCGCCGCTCCACCCGGAAACCAAACAGCCGGTCACGCCCGAGTACCTCGCTTCCTTTACGCCAACAGCGCTCCTCGCCCAGGATGTCAGCCAAGAGCGATATATCGAGATCCCGGAGCCGGTCCGCGATATCTATAAACTCTGGCGGCCGACTCCCTTTTTTCGGGCTCGCCGCCTGGAGCGGGCGCTCCGGACACCGGCCCACATCTATTACAAATACGAGGGCGTCAGTCCGGTTGGTTCGCATAAGCCGAACACGGCCGTGGCCCAGGCATTTTATGCCAAGCAAGAAGGTATCAAGACGCTGACGACGGAAACGGGGGCAGGACAGTGGGGCACTGCGTTGGCCATGGCCTGCAATATGTTCGGGCTGGGCTGTGAAGTGTATATGGTCCGTATCTCGTATCAGCAAAAGCCTTATCGCCGCCATGTGATTACGACCTATGGCGCCGAGGTGTTTGCCAGTCCGTCCGACCGAACCGAAGTGGGCCGGCGGTTTTTGGCCGAGAACCCGGACCATCCCGGCTCCTTGGGGTTGGCGGTCTCAGAAGGGATTGAAGCGGCCCAAACGTCTGGGGGGACAAAAAAGTATAGTCTGGGCTCTTTTCTCCCGCATGTGTTGCTACATCAAACCATTATTGGTGAAGAGACCCTGCTGCAAATGGAAATGGCCGGCGAATACCCGGATATCGTCATCGGCTGCGCCGGGGGCGGCTCGAATTTTGCCGGTTTTGCCTTTCCGTTTGTCCGAGAGAAACTCAAGCACGGCAAGCACACGCGTATCATCGCGGTTGAGCCGGCTGCCTGCCCGACCTTAACCAAAGGCTCTTTCACCTGGGATTGGGCCGACGCGGGCTGCGTGGCACCGATCTGTCAGATGTATACATTGGGTCATTCGTTTATACCGGCCACCATCCACGCCGGTGGGCTGCGCTATCATGGCATGGCTCCGCACGTGAGTGCGCTGGTACACGGCGGCCATATTGAAGCAACCGCGCTCGATCAGCTTGCGACCTTTGAGGCTGGTGTAGCGTTTGCCAAGGCCGAAGGGATTGTGCCGGCGCCCGAGTCAAATCATGCGATCGGCGTCGCAATGAATGAGGCCGTGCAGTGCCGGGAAAGCGGCGAAAAGAAAGTCATTGCGTTTAATCTGAGCGGTCACGGTCATTTTGATATGAGTGCCTATGCGGACTACCACGCTGGAAAACTCGAACGCTACGAGTATCCGGCTGAGGCGATTGAACGAGCCATGCAGACTGTGCCTGAGGTGACTTTTCCGGGGTGAGGCGCGTTATCGGTCGGGTGGGTATGGTGCCGTTCGAAATCAATAAGACAGGTTTTTCAACGGTTTGGTTCGAATCAAAAAGAAGATCGAGCGTCCATTTATCGTTGGACGAGACTACCAAGACGCCGGAACCAACGCCTCGTGTACGCACTCCAATTGACGCGAGGCTCAGGCAAGAACGGATACGACGGACGGCCTAATTTTCCTTGACCTAATCGCTTGTGGGTGAACTCGCAAGAAAGGACACATGCCCCGGGATGTTCGAAGCGAGTTGTGCGAGCATCGACAAATTGGTGTTCGAAAGCCCAGAAGCCTGACGTAGGGTCAGTATCATGCCACCATGATTCTCCTACTATATAGCGGAGCAGAATGCGAACCTCTTCGGCCGCCACAAGGTTGCAGAATGCAAACGTGTTTTGACCTGGCTCTGGGCCGTCCGGTTCGGGGTCATCGATGTAGCGTCCGTGGTGCCGTAGACCTTGACGTTCATCCGCTGCTTCGCTGCTCGTATACTGACCCCTACAACGCAAGCATCGCATATCCGGCCCGACTAAGTGAACACGCCACTTTGTAGAAATAAGACGACCTTCCGGCGAGTCAACACGAACTCCTCCGTCGATTAGTGGAAGGCAGTTGCTGTATGCAAGATGATTCAATACATCTCGTGCCTCCGCGTTATCGACACAACTTATTATCAAATCGGCATCAGCAGCGAGACAATAAGCACGTTTGGTACGGATGGATAGCGGAACGACGCGAACAACAGGTCGCGATGCAGTCGCTATTCGCCGAACATGCTTAGCAGCTAGTTCGGCTTTCCTGAGACCCACGGACCTACGGTCCGCATAAACTAGCCGATCAAGATTGTGCAGGGCAACTTCGTCATCATCGATGATAGTTATCTGCTCGATGCCCGTCCGAGCGAGAGACTCAAGTATCATTGAACCGACGCTCCCAGCACCGACAACACAGACATGGGTGCGGGCAAGCCGAGCTTGCGTTGGAAGCCCCCAGCTATCCAGAGTCCGCTTGAGGACTGTGCGTCTAGTGTAAGCGGGATAGGTGGAAGGTGGCGAGTCTACGTAGAGTTTGCGAGACCCTACCCGACGCACGTCGGTACAGTAAGCCAGCCGAACGTCTCCAGGATGTGGCTCATGCCAGAGGCGAGCACTCCAAGTCTCGTCTTCTGCCAGAGTGAGGCCCAATAGAGGAAGCCGAGTTTCTCGCACGAAAGGGAGGAGGGCATTACGTTCCGTATCGTAGTCATCTCGGCTGAGTGCCTGCCAGCCGCCGGCTGGATGGCTGTGGAGGGCGGCCACGCCCGCTTTGGCTGCAAGGGCACGATCAAGAACACGATTGAGGTATGCCCCGTGGACGGTAACGTTGCCATGAAGGTCGCGATCATCGGACATGGGTAGAAGCACTTCACCCAAAATACCCGTATAGCGATGTGTCCCATCTCCGGGATACCAGAGCGCAAAGCACACTTCTTCCTGAATGTTCTCACCTTGGAAACGACTCAGTAGATGATCGACGAGCTCGAGATGTAGCCTCTCCCGGATGACAACACGGTGAATCATCGGGCAGCCCAGATGCGCCGGAGGTGCCGCTCGATGTACGCCTCGGCATTCTTGCCATTGGGTTCATTGATCTTGTCCCAGAAGTCCTCTACGGGCGCACTGATCGCCATCCATTCAACACCCTCTTGGTCTTTGTAGCGCTCGACGCAGCCTCGACTCCCTCCTCGATGCGCCTGGACTTGCTCCTCAAGGACGCCATCTGGCGGGGAAATGTGAATCCAGTGCGGAGTACCCTCGGGCCAAGAGCCTGCGGACTCTGGGATGACAAGTCCAAGCAGCACTGTTTCTCCAGTCCGACTACCGTCTGCGATCTGGTACTCAAATTTGATTCCTTCTCCGCGACAATGCCGCATCGGGCTGTCGAACTGCTGTGGTACGTAGCCAAGGCGCTTAAGTTCTTCGAGGAGAAGCTCCACGTTTTTAAACATCGAGGTCACTCCTTAGCGAATGGTGCTCCGTCATCGGGGAATGCTCGAAAAATATTGAATTTTTCCAAGTCCACCTTTTCCCCAGACACGAAGGACTGATTGGAATCCGCAACGTTCAAGCGGAATCCGTGTTCGTCTGGGTCCTTGCCGATCGCCTTCCCCTTGTAAGCGGTCTGCAATATGTCGGCCACGTCTGCAACCTGCGTCGTAGAGAAAAACGTTTCACCATTGACCTTGTACTCAAAGCGTTTCATCGGATAGTTCCTCCATATGAGATGTTCGGATATCTTTCCTTCTGAATTCCCTGGATTCCTTGACCGGCCTCGACAGGTCTGCCAGAGTGTTGCGCAGACTTATAGCATGGCGTGTCTCAATGGTCAAACATTTTATGATTCATATATGAAACACGGAGGGCCATCATGATGAAACCCTCGCTCGATACTCTAGGACAACTGGTCGCGGACAAGCGAGGCAGGGACGGCGTTCGGGCGACGGCTGCGAAAATTGGCATCTCTCCCGCGACGCTGTCTCGCGTAGAAAATGGCCATCTCCCCGACCTGGAGAATTTCCAAAGGATCTGTCGCTGGCTTAAGGTCGATCCGGCACTCGTACTGGGCTTCAACGCTGACGCAGGGAGCCGACCGAGAGCCGCAGTGCATTTCCGAAAAAAACAAACTATGAAGCGGGAAACCGCTACTGCACTAGCCGACCTTATTTTGGCGGCTCAACGCGCGCTGATGGCGCGGGACGAACTGTGATTCAATGCGTCGCGGGTTTAAGGCGTGGTGTGAGAACACTGCCGCAGAGTATCGAAGCGCCCTAGGACTCGGGCAGGACGATCGACTGGACCCAGAGAGCCTTGCTGCTCATCTCGATGTCCGGGTTTGGCGTCCCGAGGATGTACCGGAACTGCCTGAGACCAGCTTACAGCAACTCACCATCCACGACCCAGAGAGCTGGTCGGCCGTGACGTTGCAGATTGGTGATACGAGCTTAAGCATTGTCAACTCCGCGCATCCTGAGACAAGACAGCGGAGCAGCCTGACTCACGAACTCGCCCATCTTATTCTTGACCATGGCCCAGGGCGGATTGATCTCTCCCCTGCCGGACATTTGCTGCTCAATTCTTTTGAAAAAGAGCAAGAGGACGAGGCTGATTGGTTGTCGGCCACTTTGTTAGTGCCGCGCGCTGGTCTACAAACCGCGTATCGATCAATCCGAGCTCCTCGAAGTCTAGCCAACCACTTTGGTGTGAGTCTGGACATGTTGAATTGGCGACTCCGGATGACCGGTGTGACCAAGCAGATGAGACGCGCATTCAGTCGGCCACGCAAGCTATAGCCCCATGAGGATACGCAGACGGTCTTCGACCGCGGCCAGCGTCGTAGGAGAGACGCGCCCCCAATGACGGGTAAGTCGCTCTTTGGCAATAGAGCGGACGGCATCGCACAAAATGACACTGCGGTTTTTAAGCCCTCCCTCAGGAGGCTCTATGGGGACATGTATGGGTATGCCGCGGTCCGTCGAAGTCACAGGCAGGACCACCACTAATCCGGCCGGCCCCTGGTTAAACACGTCTTCGGAAATCACAACAACGGGGCGATGTCCGGCCTGTTCACGTCCTCGCGTCGGGTTCAGGTTCGCAGCCCAGACCTCACCTCGGGCGGGGTGTCTGCGTCTTTTTCTTTCGCTCACGACTGCCGTGCTCCGACCTGACTCTGGCCTGCTTCTCAGGTAAGCCGTCCCCCAGCGCGACGTCCCATTCGCTCCGCTCTCGTTCAACTGCCGCCCAGGTCTCAGTGTTTTGGCGGAGGGGCGTATAGGCAGCGTTGACGTCCTCAAGAAACCGTCGACGCCGATAGAGTTCCACGGCTTCGTCAACCATGCTCTGCATCGACTCTCCGGTCTGAGTGGCCAATTCACGCAACGTATCCCGGCAGCGTGTGCTGACACGCAGCATGACACTGTGCATATCTGTCCTCTCTTTCATGTATACGAAAATGTATACTTCCTTCTGAGTGACTACGTCAAGAGTGGAGCAAAAGCTGCGCCTTCATCTAGGATTGGGCAGGCGCCGGCTGTGTTGTGGCGAAAAGAAAGTTATTGCTGATAAGAGATTGTCGGTCGGGCGAGCACGCCGTCATTCGACATCTCTCACGTCTTCCCCTTCCCCCGCACCAATCGGCTCACGAGCCCCCTCACCGTTCCCCCTTCACTGGGCCTGACACTCTCCCCGGAGC
>MPMI01000018.1 GCA_002238415.1 Desulfurellaceae bacterium bin18
AAACAGGCCGGTGCGCGGAGTGTCGGTCGTATTCGTCCCCAGCCCGTGCAGGGTCTTGCCGAGCCACACTACCGCCGATCCCTGTGGCATGACGGCCTGGGCGACTTCCTCTTCGCCGGCCTGCCGGTCTGCCGGCCAGCGATGGCTGCCCGGCACGAGCCGGGTTGCGCCGTTTTCGGCGCTGAAGTCGGAACCGGCGAACATGAAAAAGAGAATATACTCCGGGTCGTCCGGCTTGGGCTGGATAAACGGCGTGTAGGCGTCGAGTTCCCGGTGCAGCGGCTGATTCTGCCCGCCGCCCCAGACCTGAATCGCTCCGGTGGCATGGAGTTGGTAGGTGTTACAGCTTGGTCCGAGAACCTTGTCCGCGAGGGCTTGAACGACCGGATTAAGCGGGAGTTGGCTCAGCTCCGACCCGTGGGAAAACAGCGCGCCTATGCTGCGTTTGCGATAACCGAAAAACTCACCCCCGCCAGTTTTGCGCTCGGCGAGTCTGGGCGCGACCCTGCCCATAATGTCCTGCATGGTGGCACGATCAATCAACTCCCGGATGATGACCACCCCGTCCCGTTCGAGAGTGGCAAGGATATCGTCCGGCGCAGCAGTGCGCTCTACGCTTTGAATCGGCATGGACTCCCTCCCTCAATTGTTGCCGTACGCTTTCCGCCATACCACTTCAGGCCGGTTGAGGAAAGGCGTGGACAAAACGGGTGTCGCGGAGGTGGGAAAGTGGGCATGGGTGTAACGTCCGGGAGGAGTGACTTTGCCCCTCTCGGACGGTCGAGCCTGCCGTTTACTGCAGAAAGGTCGTAACTGAACGAACAAACTCTTCCGGTTGTTCGTAGGGAAGCATGTGGCCGGCTTTTTCGATCTCAACAATCTTGGCGTTGGCAATTTGCGCTTTGAACTGTTCTGCGTAGACCGGCGGAATGAGCGCATCACTCTTGCCCCAGACGAGCAGCGTTGGCGCGCTGAGACGGTACAGGCGTTTTGAAAGACGCCGGTTGGGAACCGGGAAAAGAATTTTTCCGGCCATGCTCAACCGGCGGGAATTGCCGATATAGAACTCTTTGAGCGCCTCGGGGTTTTTGAGGTCAAGGCCGCCGGTCAACATGGCCTCACCCTGGGACCGGTCATGAAACAGATACTGCGCGAACTCGTGTGGCAGGAAGGAAAAAATATCCGGAATCGGATGCTCCGGTAGCCACAGACCGGCTGGGGCGACCAGGACGAGCTTGGAAACATCGTTCGGCGCCAGGGCTGCCATTTCCGCGGCAATCATGCCGCCCATCGAATGACCGACAATATGCGGCCTGGTCAAGCCCAGCTCGTGCACCACATCCCAGCCGTGCAGGGTGAAGTCCAGCATATCTTCCAGCAAGGCTTCGCCGGTCGATTCACCAAAGCCTGGGAATTCCGGGGCGAACACATGGTAGTGCTGGGCCAGTTGGTCGAGGAACGGATTCTCTGGGAACAAGCCGCCGGCGCCGTGCATAAAGATCAGCGGCTCGCCGCTGCCCGCGTCGAGGATACGGACCTTGGTTCCACGTCCCGTCTCGATCATGCGGCTGTTCATAGCGGCATCCTTGCGTCCTGACGCGCCTGCTCAATACCGTTCTCGGGTTGCAGCCGTTCGTCGAGCGGTTGGCACCACCAACGGTTGTCGTCCTTCCACTCCGGCCACATATCGCGCAGGTGGGGCATGACTTGTTCGGCAAAGAGCTTGGTCGAGTAGCGCGTTTTCCAGTCGGGCATATTGCCGATATGGATCAGGCAGAAGATATGTCCCACGCGCAGAGACTTGATGAGGTCTTCCATGCGTTCGCGAACCGTGGCTGGGCTACCGGCAATGATATAGCCCTCGTCAACCAGTTCTTTCCAGGTCAGGTTCGGAAACAGACTCTGCATCTCCTCGCTCAAAGCGTTGAGTACATCCGCCTTAATGGTCTTGATCGTGCGATAGCCCGGCGCGTCGGCAAAACCGCTGTGGACGTGGAGGCAGCGATTATAGAAATAGTTGACGTGTTCGGCGTACATCTCTTCGGCCTGCTGGTCCGTATCGGCAACGCAGATGGTCTGGGCAAAGGCCGCCCGATAGGGGGATTCGTCTTTGCCACGGGCCGCCACGCGGTCCCAATAGCCGTCCAGCAGTTTTTTCCCGCGCAGATAGCCGGTGAAGGACAGGTAGGAGTAGTTGTAGTCGTTATCCAGGCAGAAGTCCCAGGTCTCGACCGAACCGCCACCGGGGATATAGATTGGCG
This sequence comes from Desulfurellaceae bacterium bin18, assembly GCA_002238415.1. GTDB lineage: Bacteria > Desulfobacterota > Binatia > Bin18 > Bin18 > Bin18. Next base: position 2,262 of record MPMI01000018.1, read on the forward strand.
GATTCGGCTTTTGAATCGGCTTGGGCCACAGGTTGACATAGCGCAGTTGGTTGTATTTGCCGTCAAAGGCAAACGGCTCGTCCTCGTGCCAGGCGCGCATGACCAACTCGTGCGCTTCGGCATATTTATCCCGGGTCAGACCCGGAATCTGGCCGTAGCAATAATTGGTGTCCATCGAGGTCCCAACCGGAAATCCGGCCAGCAGGCGTCCGCCGGAAATGACGTCCAGCATGGCAAATTCTTCGGCAACCCGAAGTGGCGGATTGTACAGGGCCAGCGAGTTGCCAATTACGGCCAGGGCGGCCTGGGAGGTGCGCCGGGCCAGACCAGCGGCAATGATATTCGGCGAGGGCATCAGGCCATAGCCGTTCTGGTGATGCTCGTTGACGCCGATGCCGTCATAGCCGAGCGAGTCGGCGTATTCGAGCTGGTCCATATACTCATGGTAGACAAAGTGGCCCTTGTGGGGGTCGTACAGCCTGTTGGGAATATCCACCCAGACGGAACGGTGTTCTTCGCGAAAATTATCCGGCAGACTCGGCCACGGCATGAGATTAAACCACGTGAATTTCATTGCTTCCTCCGTTTCGTGGGTGGTGGGTTTCCGACGATTGCCTGTTCCGAATCTAGCCGACCTTGGCGGAGAATTCTAGGCCGAACGCCTCCCCTAAGCTGCCTGTACCTTGCGGGGCGCGGTCAGCGCCTCCACCACATTATGCATCAAACGCAGGCCCAGGTCTTCCTGAAGGGTGAGGATGGACTCCGGATGAAATTGCACTGCGGCGACGGGCAGGTCGGTATGTTCAACCGCCATAACGACCCCGTCATTGCTCTCGGCGGTAATGCGGAGTACGCCGGGAAGCGCGTCGCGTATAGCAAAAAGAGAATGATAACGCGCCGCCCGAAACTCTCTAGGCAGATTGTCATATAGCTGCCCAGCACGAACATGGATACGCGACGGTTTGCCGTGTATCGGGTAGGGAAGGGTTGCGAGCCTGCCCCCAAAATACTCGACAATGCCCTGGAGGCCCAGACATACGCCAAAGACGGGCAGATTTCGCTTCAGCACCGCGTCGAGCGTCTTCGAGAGGTTGAAATCTTTTGGTTCCCCCGGACCAGGGGACAGGACAACCAAGTCAGGTTGGTGGGCCTCAAACTCACGTTCGGGAAACCCGGCGCGCAGGGTGAGGACTTCGGCTCCGGTTTGACGCAGATAATTGGCCAGGGTGTGGACAAAGGAATCTTGATGATCGATCAGCAGGATTTTCTTATTCCGACCAACCGGAGCCAGGGGCATACCCTTTTCCGGGGTCAAGCCACGCGGACGGCGGATGGCGTCGAGAAAGGCCGAGGCTTTGATGTGGGTTTCTTCCTCTTCCGCTTGCGGGTCGGAGTCGTACAGCAGGGTTGCGCCGGTCCGAACTTGGGCCACGCCGTCTTTCAGGCGAATGGTCCGCAGCGTCAGGCCGGTATTCAGGCTACCGTTAAACCCAATCAGACCGACCGCGCCGCCGTACCAGGCGCGGGGCGATTTTTCGTGGTCTTCAATGAACTGCATAGCCCAGGCCTTGGGAGCGCCGGTGACGGTCACGGCCCAGGTATGGGCCAAAAAGGCGTCGAGTGCGTCAAACTCGTCTCTGAGATAACCCTCCACATGATCGACGGTGTGGATCAGGCGGGAGTACACTTCGATCTGACGCCGCCCGATCACGCGGACGCTGCCCGGTTTGCAAATGCGAGACTTGTCATTGCGGTCCACGTCGGTGCACATGGTCAGCTCGGACTCGTCTTTCTTTGAGGTCAGCAGTTCAAGAATCCGGTCGGCGTCGGTGATCGCGTCCTGCCCGCGGGCAATGGTGCCCGAGATGGGACAGGTCTCGACACGCCTGCCTTCGACCCGGACGTACATCTCGGGCGAGGCCCCTACCAAGTACTCGTCCTGTCCGAGGTTAATGAGAAAGCCGTAGGGAGACGGGTTGCGTTCCCGGAGTCGCCGGAACAGTTCCGCCGGAGAGGCCGTGCAGCCCTCAGAAAATGTTTGTCCCGGCACTACCTCAAACAGGTCGCCTTTTTTGAAGGCTGCTTTGGCTACGGCGACTCCTGCGGCATACTCCCCCGGCTCGTGGTCGCAGTCCTGCTTCACATGGTGGTTGCCCTGATACGCCTGGCTTTCGCCGGTGCGCGGGATGCCATGCGTCGAGTGTCCGTCTACTTCAAATTCATAGCTGCGGCGCATCGCCCGCTCGCGTCGATGGTCAACCACGATCAGTTCGTCCGGGAGATAGAGCACCAGGTCGCGCTGGTCGGCCGGGCGCTCCAAACGCAGTCGCAGCGGCTCAAACTGAAAGGCGAGGTCGTAGCCAAACGCACCATACAGACCCAGATGAGGCTCCGCGGTGCTATAAAAGAGCTGCACCAGCACGCGCAGTACGGAAAAAAGAGAGGGTTGCTGACTGCGTTGCTCCTCTGGGAAGCGTTCACGCGTTGGCGTGACGGAGCCAATCAGGTCCGGCCCCTGGACCTCCAACGCGGCAACTGCGGAAAGATTCTCAAGCACTGCGGTAATGGCCGGTAAGAGCAGGGCGCCGCGTTCGTTCAGGGCTGACACCCAGAAATGTAAGCCGCGCCCCCCGACCGCCAGGGGTGGGTTGATAAAGCCCATATCCCAGCGGGTGTAGCGCCCTGGATATTCATAGCTTGAGGCAAACAGGGCGCCGCGCTGACAGTCGAGCGCGTCCAGAACGGGTTCGATGGTGTCTGCCGCCGGCAGGTCGTCAATCACCCGATGAACGGTGATTCCCCCACGGGTATGGTAATGGTCTGTGTGTTGGAGCAGAGATGTCATATTGGCCTCGCTATCCTGTGTTGTGAAAGAGTGAACGTGCCAGCAACCCTGTATGGTGTGGAGCGCGCGTTTACTCTTTCCAGAGCCGGACCTATATAAAAAAGGCCGCAACCTTGGGAGAGGCGGCGGCCTAAAAAGAAGAAAAGCCGCCTCACATTTACAAGGCGGCTCCGAGTGCAGTCGTTATCCTACGTCCGGGCCACCTTCTTGGGCAGCCACCACCAATTCCGGCGGTTCTGGAGCGTATAGTAGTTCGGACGGCTCATCATGGTTAGATTATTATACCCGGTAAAAACAAAAAAAACAACGTTCCTGGGAGAGCAGAAGATGGAAAACTGAGATGCCAAATGCGATTGCCGTTGGAAGCCGCCTCTATCTCCGCCCTCTGACACGCGCGGACGCCGCCGCCTTGGTGCCGTGGGTCAATGACCCTGAGGTAACTCGTACGCTGGCTATTGGGTTGCGTGTAATGGATGTCCGAGCGGAAGAAGTCTTTATAGAAAAGACCAATGCCAGTACACACGATGTGCTCTTCGGTATTGTCGCACGGGAGACAGACCAGCTTATCGGTTCAACCGGACTGGATCAGACCGACTTTCAGAATCAGAGCGCCAGCTTTGGCATTATGATCGGCGAGAAAAGTGAATGGGGCAAAGGGTACGGAACGGAGGCGACAGCGCTGGTCGTGCAGTATGCTTTCGAAGAACTCCATCTGAACCGTGTCCAGCTCCACGTATACGAATATAATCTGCGTGGCATTCGTGCGTACGAAAAAGTCGGTTTCCGGCGGGAAGGCGTGCTCCGACAGGAGCATGTATACGACGGCCGTTTTTGGGATACGATCATCATGGCGATTCTACGCGAGGAATGGGAGAAAATGAACTCTTAGCCTTTGTCTGAGACCAACACAATCTGAAAAATCCCCTCCCAAGAGGGGATATGTAATGAATAATGCGGAACCCCTTTCGTATTGGAACGGTCTTCTATCTCCGACCGCTGGAATCTGACGATCTTCCGGTCCTCACCGACTGGACAACCCAGTCAGCAATACGGATTACTCTAGACCTCTTTTACCGTCCATGTGACCAGTCCGCCGCAGAGCTGTTTCTGGAACGCACCAAAAGCGACGCGCACGATATCGCTCTTGGTATTATCACGCAGGAAACGGATAGCTTGATCGGTTTCATTGGCCTCAATCGCATTGACCAGGAAAACAGCCAGATCCAATTAGGACTTTTTCTTGGTGACCAAAAGGCGGACGGTAAGCGCTGTCTGGCTGAAGCTGTCGGCCTGATGAAGAGTTATGTGTTTGAAACTCTGACTATGAACCGTGTGTGGCTGTACGTGGATGCCGCGGACGCTCAGACCATCAGCCTGCTGGAACGGCAGGGCTTCAGTCGTGAAGCAACCCTGCGGCAGGACCGCTATCGTAACGGACGATATTACGACACGGTCGTAATGGGACAGGTAAGGGGCAGAACGAGGGGAGAATAACGCGTGGGGGTAGACTTCCCGCCCCCAGAACCTCTATCCCTTCGGTAACCCCAATACCCGCTCACCCATGATATTCTTCTGAATCTCACTCGTTCCGCCGGCAATCGTGTACTGTCGGGCGCTGAGGACACGGTTGAACCAGCGTGGGGCATCGGGAACGGTCTCGGTCGCCTGTTCGGTAATGGCGGCGCCGGCCAGGAGTTCGCTGGCAAACGCGGCAATATCAATGCCCAACTCCGAACCGCACAGCTTCAGCATGGAGCCTTCCGGACCGGGGGGCAAGCCCTTGAGCAGTTTGGTCAGGCCGCGCAAGCGGGTGTATTTCAGGGCCTGGCTTTCAATGTGAAATTGGGTCAGCTTCTGTCGCACCCAGGATTGCTCCCAAGCCGGCTCACCGTCGATGGAGACCTGTTGGGACAGTTCCGCCAAACGGCCAATCTGGTCGTCATAATTCCCGACCCCGGCATAGGCGCGCTCGAACATTAACGTCGTCATGGCTACCTTCCAGCCCTGGTTGAGCGGGCCAACCAGATTGGTCTTGGGCACGCGCACATCTTCGAAAAAGACCTCGTTGAAATGCGCATGGCCGTTCATCAACACCAAGGGCCGGACCGTTACGCCGGGAGTTTTCATATTGACCAGCATATAGCTGATGCCGCGATGTTTGGGCGCGTCCGGGTCGGTCCGGACCAGCATGAATATCCAGTCCGCGTACTGGGCGCCCGAGGTCCAGACCTTCTGGCCGTTAATGATGAAATCGTCGCCCTCGGCAACGGCCTTGGTTTGGAGCCCGGCCAGGTCCGAGCCGGCGCCGGGCTCGGAATATCCCTGACACCAGACGTCATCGCCATTCAGTATCCGATTGAGGAAACGTTCCTTTTGTTCGTCCGTGCCCCAGTGCATGAGCGTCGGCCCGCACAGGGCAATGCCGGAATAGCCGGGTAGGACGGGGGCGTGGGCGTTGGTGTATTCTTCGTCAAAAATGACTTGTTCCAGCAGGCCGGCGCCGCGTCCGCCATATTCTGTGGGCCAGGCAACACCGACCCAGCCGCTGTCGTACATGGTGCGCTGCCAGAGACGGCGTTGTTCAAATGTTTCCCGGTCCGGGGCGACTCGCTCATCTTTGGGATCGTCGACACACAGGGTGGGATCCAGGTTCGCCGCCAACCAGTCGCGGACCTCAGCCCGAAAGGCGTCCTGTTCAGGTGTATATTGAAAATCCATACTCTTCCTCTCTTTGTTCTGTACAGGGGCCGTTTATGCCAGCGTCTTGAGAGCCGGCAAGACTTCTTCGCCCAACCGTTGGATGCATTCGATAACTTGCCCCGGCTGTGGTCCCATGGGGACCCGGCAGCGCAGCACGAAGTGTTCGACTCCGAGTTCCTTTTGCCACAGACTGAGATGTTCGAGCCAGTCGTCTTTGGTGCCGATCACCATATAGGGACGGACCTTATCCAGGGTGAAATCCGCTTCTGACCGAAAGTCTTTGGTCGGCGTGAGCATGCCCATACGCAGATAAAACTTGCACTCTTCAAGCCAGAGACGGCCAAACGTCTCCTCGGCTTCTTCCATGCTGGAGGCCAGCCAGCCGTCCCGCAGGAGGGCCACATGGGGCGTTTTCCCGGCCTGTATTGCCGCTTCCTGATAGATTTCCAGTTGGGCTTTGAGGGTATCAAAGCTGTCAAAAAACGGCGCCATCGACCAGACGTCGCCCAAGCGTCCGGCCCGCGCGATGGACTTCGGACCAAACGCACCTATCCAAATGGGCGGACGGGGTTTTTGGTAGGGTTTTGGCGTGATATGGATCGCATCGTAATCGTAATACCGGCCGTGATGGGCAACCGGTCCCGGCGTAGTCCAGGCCTTGTACAGAATGTCGAGACACTCTTCAAAACGGCCCTCGCGTTGCCGAATCGAGACGCCAAAATGGTTGAAATAATCAACATGATAGCCCACACCAAGGCCCATGATGAGGCGTCCGCGCGACAGGACGTCAATCATGGCGGCCTGCTCGGCCAGATGGACCGGATGGTACAGGGGCGGCATGATGACGTAGGAGCCGATCTTGACGCGCTGGGTGCGGGCAGCCAGCGCGGCCATGAGGGTCAGGGTCGAGGGAAACATGCATTCCGTGCGGGCGTGTCGTTCGGGTACGAACAGAGTGTCAAAGCCGGCCTGCTCCGCCTGCTCGGCCTCGTGCAGTAATTGCTGGGCAAAATCGGCCGCACGCTCCGGGTCGGGTTCCGGCTGTTGATACGGGCCACCGTGGGTATCGGGGATATAGCCAACCGAAATCATGCTGTCTCCTTTTTCGCCACACGCGCTGGAACGCTCACCTGTTATACGCCCTTGGTCCGGCGGGCTCAATGCGAGAGGATTGGCTTGACCGGTGACAGTGGTGTCCAATAGGTAAGGGGAGAGCCGTGCGTATATGCGCAGCATAGGCCAAGGAAAGGGCGAGGTATGATCAAACTCATGTCATTTTTTAAGCGCAAGCCAGGCATGTCGGTCGAAGCCTTCCAGGAATACTGGCGAACGAAACACGCCGGTGTGGTCGTTAAGTTGCCGGGCATTCAGCGCTATGTGCAGTCGCATACGCTGCTGTCCGGCTACCGCAAAAGGGAGCCCGTCTACGACGGCGTGGCCGAGGTATGGGTCGAGGATACCCAGGTGCTACGGGCTCAGGGTGCGACGCCGGAATACACCGCGGTGCGGGCTGACGAGCCGAATTTCATCGACCTCTCGACAATGGGCAGCATTATCACCCAGGAGCATACGATCAAGGATGGGGGCGTCCCGCCCAATGCGGTCAAGAATATGGAGTTTGTCACGCATCGGGCCGACTTGTCGATCGAGGCGTTTCAGCAACACTGGCGGGAAGTTCACGGCCCGCTCGGTGCGGCCATTCCGGTGATCAAACGCTATGTGCAGAGCCACACCCGGCTCTCCGTGTATAAGGCCGGAAAAACGCCGGTCTATGACGGGGTGGCCATTACCTGGTTTGCTGATACGCAGGCCATGCGCACCTCAGCCAGCATGCCGGAATACGCAGCAACCCGGGCGGATGAAGCCAATTTTATCGATGGCACCAGACTGCCGTTTATCATTGCCCGAGAGCACGTCATCGCAGGATAAGGGTGACAGTACAGGACCGATTTTCTCGGTTAGGGAGTGCCGCTGGTTTCCTGCTGTTTCTGGAGGGTGACCAAGGTGGCGAGTTTGTTGACGGGAGGCAGACCTCGGATGAGCCGCCCGTTCACCACTAGGGTAGGGGTGGCTTTGATCTCAAGACGCAGGGCCTCGTCAATATCGTTCTTGACCAGCGCCTCGGTGTGCCCATCGTCCATGCACGCACTAAACTGCTCGAAATCCAGTCTGGCAGTTCTGGCATGGGCGTCAAAGTCGGCCCGCTTGAATTTGGCCTGATCCGCAAACAGCAGGTCGGCATACTCCCAGAATTTCCCCTGCTCAGCGGCACACTCGGCCGCCATCGACGCCGCACAAGCGCCCGGATGCACCTGACCCTGCATACCGGTATTGCACTGCTGGTCAAGCGGATAGTGCCGGAACACGATACGGACATCGTCCGGGTTGGCATGCTGAAACTTCAGCAGGGTGTCCCGGGCATTGGCGCACTGCGGGCAGCGGAAATCAACGAACTCATGAATGGTGAGCGCTGCGTCCGCGGGCCCCTCGACGTGCCGTTCCGACCCACGCAGCACGACAGCCGGCTGGTCGTAGTAATAACGCACGAAACTCATGTCCATCTCTGCTGGAGGAGGAGCGAGATATTCCTGAAGTGGGGTCACGTGGGCGGCGTCCCCGGTCTGGGTCAGCCCGATGCCCAGCAGCACGATAGAAAAACCAAGCGCGGCGTAAGCCAGCCGAGGCAGGGTAATCGTATGATCCGCCCGTCCCTGCACAAGGGCGCTCACGAAGAGGCCTAGGTTCACCAGATACAGACCGGTACACAGGGGGCACACCGCCCCTATCGTGAAGAATGAGACTGCCGCCATATACAGCGAGAAGACAAACATCCAGCCACACAGCAGAACGGTTAGCCCAGGCGCTGCCAGGAACGTGCTGGCGAGGAGGATCGCGTAGCTGCCGGCGGCGAGTACGGCAACAGGAATCCCAAAAAGAGTGGCATAGGCACTGCTCAGGACCAGGCTGCAATTGACCGTGGTCCCGCTGCCGCAAAAAGCCGATTCAATACTGCCGCTCGTCCCCGCCTGATAGTGGAGGACCGAGAGGTAGACCCCGAGGATGAGGCCGAGCGCTCCAAGGATACGGATGGCGAGCGGCGGCCAACTAGGAGCGTGACGCTGCGCGTGACGCGCTGTCTGCACGGCCGGATCGTGTGTGGCTGCCTTACGGCGGGACGCTTTTGCTTTCTTTGCTGACATGGGCTGAAGCATTACCATACCCCTTTCCGAATCGCCAAGAGGGGGAGGAGAGACGGGCTGCCTTGCGCGACGCAGTGAAAGCGGGTAGGGGCGAACAGACCGCTGTGTAGAAAGGGAACGGGTATGGAGAGTGATGATCTTGGCTGGATTCCCCGACCTGTTCGAGCCAAGCTCGATCAGGTCGGAGTCAAACTCCACTTAAAAGAATGGCAGGCCTTCCCCCTGGAGGACCGCCAGGCCTTGTGCGCTTTGCCCTGCCAGACCTCGGTTGAAAAAAAGGCGTTCCAGGAACGCCTCGATACCTTAGCTCTACGCCACTGTGGAGCACTGCCGCGGCGGCTGCCTCCAGAGAGACCGGGTGGGGCAGCCTAGGGGCAACCGGCAGGTCACCCCCCCCACAGACTACTGCGCCGCCAGCATTTCCTCGATCAATTCGGCAAACGCCGAGTAGGGTTGCGAACCGGACAGAAAACGTCCGTTCACAAAAAAGGCCGGTGTGCCGCTCACCCCGAGTTGAGTGCCGAGCGCCAGGTCCTTGCTGACTGCTGCGGTATAGGCGTTATTGTCCAGGCAGGCCGCAAACTGCGCCGGGTCCAGTTTGAGGTCGGCGGCGTATTGTTTCAGTTCATCGGGCTGTAAGGCTTTAATATTGGCAAACAGGATATCGTGGTACTCCCAGTATTTGCCCTGATCTCCGGCACAGCGCGCAGCCTCAGCCGCTTTATACGCCTGGGGATGAAGCCGGGTTAACGGAAAATCCCTGAATACAAATTTAACTTTATCCTTGTAGTTTTCCTGAACTTGAGAGAGTGCAGACTGCACTCGGGCACAATACGGTCATTGATAGTCGGAGAACTCAACCAGCGTAATGGGCGCGTCCTGTGGTCCTTTTGCTGGTGCTCCGGCGGTCGGGACATCAACAATCGGTGGTGCCAGCGTAAAGTCGATCGTGGTCGCTTTGCGCAGTTCGGCAGCAAATGCCTGTTGGCGCTGTTGCTGCTTGCGGCCCTGAAGGGATTGTTTGAGCTGCGCCTGCACCTCTTCCAGTTTTCTCTCTCCAAACCGGGCTTTGTTCTTAGTATAGTAATCCTCTACCTCTGCATCGCTCACCGGTTCTGTTTTATCGGTCACTTCCTGCTGGCGGAGTTGTTGGCGGGTAATGCCCCGCTTCTTTGCCTCCTGCTCTTGCAGATGCGCGTCGATGATCGCATCGACCGCTTTCTTTTTGAGCGAGTAGATTTGGTTGTGCAAACGGAGCATCTGGCCTTTAATCTGGTTTTCAATCTCCGCCTCGGTGATGCTTCTTTCGCCGACCGTGGCCAGCACCGCGTTGGTGGCATCGGCCCTGAGTGCGCCCGGAGCCAGCACCACTCCTGCTAGGAGGAAGGCACTGACAAGGCGGAGGCTCTTCTGCCCGTGTGGTTTCATTATTGCTCCTTCTCTGAATACTGCTACTAGCCGGTAAAGGTCAAAATAAGAAAGAAGAGCAGCAAGGGGACGAGCATCCACAGTAGAAAAACAACCCAGGCCGGTCCTTGTCCCTGATTTTCCATATCGTCTCCTCCAATTGAAGCGGTTTGATTGCAGGCCCCTACCATACGGAAAACCGCGCTCCGACTCAATGTGGTCGGTTGTGACACAAGCGAGCGCGTCCTACTAGGGTTGGTCGAAAAGGGACTGCCGGGTGATCCAGAACCGGATGAGGCTCCAGATGATAATAGCGACGAGCAGCAGGCTCCATGCAACGTGCCCAAGACGCTGGATAGAAACGAGGGCAGCGTCAATCTCGGCGCCAAAAGAATAGGCCAGCGTAAAAATGACTGGCACGTAGACGGCGATGGCAATCAGAGAAATCCGGACATAGATAAGCGTCGGCATCCCGTGTGCACCAACAATAATATGTGCGGGAAGTCGCAGGCCGGGCAAGAATCGGGTCAAAAAAAGCGCCCGGTTCCGATACTGGTCAAGCCAAGTCTTAAATCGCTCGACCCATTTGCTGCGATGGAGAAAGAGAAACGCTGAGCGTGGACTTCTGCCCCTCCAATGTCGTCCTACCCAAAAACCAACAAAATCGCCGCAAAAAACGCCCAGGCCGAGCAGCATGAGCATGGTGGTCAGCTGAACTTGGTCCGAGTAGTAGAGATAGCCGGCGGCAACGAGGGCGATTTCCTCGGCGAGCGGAATGAACCATATCCCCGCAATAAGCAGCAGAAATATGGTTATATAGGGTGAGTACGTAAGGTAAGAAACCCAGTAATCAATAGCGGATGCCGAGAACAATTCAAACACGGGAGCAGAGACTTTCTTGCAATGATACTGCCTGGCGCTCAACAAGAAAAACAGCGCGGCGCATTCCAGGAGAATGTAAGCCTTATTATACCGAGATCAAGTCCCGTGGAAAATACCGGGAGCGGGACAACACCACTCAACATCGTCATGGGGCATTATTCTTTCCTTCTCGGACTGTTCTGAGTATATTAAAAATTTACTTCAGCAACGCTGGAGGATGAAGAATGACATGGTGGATAGTGTTTCTGAGCGGTATGCTCTGGGTACAGTCGGCCTGGGCAACCGCGGATATTTCTCCTGCTCTCTTGGGCATGTACCGTAAGACCATTGAGATCGAGACTGGTCTCTTCACCCATGCAGCCCGCTACGGGGTAGACCATCGGCTCGCTCGGGCCGTGATTCTACAGGAATCGGGCGGGAACGCCGAATGGGTCTCCCCAGGCGGAGGTGTCGGGTATTTCCAAATGCCCCCCGGAATCGTCCGCTTACTCGGCAGTCCAACCAATATTGAAGCCGGTATACAATACCTGGCACAGTTGCAAAACCAGTTCACGCGTGAGGACTATGTGCTGGCCGCCTATAAGCTCGGTCCTGACCGGGTGCAAGAAGACGAGCCCATCCATTTCAAGACGCTGCAATATATTGTGAGTATTGGGTATTATAAATCCGTTTTGCAGGAATATGAGCCCGAAGTGCGTCGTCGGGCAGGACAGCTTGAGCTCAGAAAAGTCCAGCCTGGGGAGTCGTGGGAATCCACGGCCCAGGCCCTTCGGCTTACACCAACCGTCCTGCGTTTGTACAACCCGATGCTGGCGAAGCGTTTTCTCCAGGGAGGCTCGACTGTTGCCTATCCCACGGAGGTACCTGCGGACTTGGCCGGTGTGGGGGAAAAGCCGGTGTATGTGGTTCGTATTGGGGATACGCCCGAGTTGTTGGCCAACGTCTTTCAGGTTGATCCGCAGACGTTTCGCCAGCAGCATCAGCTGTGGTATTTACATCCACTCGCGGCTGGAAAAGAAATCTCCCTTCCAACGCCCCCGGCGGAAGCGCCGGATAGACGGACGGTGGCGTCCCTGCCGCCACAGATTCCCTCTGCCGCAGGACGTGGCGCGGAAGAAAAGAAAAACGGGCAGGACCTCCGATATACCGTGCGTCGCGGGGATTCTCTGGAGAGAATTGCCCGGCGTTACGGGACGACGGTGCGTGCTCTGAGGGCAGCAAACAGCCTGCGCGGAACCCAGATTAACATAGGCGCGGTGCTGCGGATTCCCACCGGCCAAACCGAGACGACGCTCTACCGGGTGCAATGGGGGGACACCCTAGGGAAAATTGCGCAACGGTATAATACAACGATTGCGACCCTAGTACGGATCAACAACCTCCGTAATCACCGTATTCAGGCGGGCAGGGTGCTGCGTATCCCCTCCTCATAAAGGGAGGAGACAGGCGCGAGCAGCCTTCACTCAGATGTGTCAAGCCGTGCGGGGTACTGATCCTCTATGGCTCTGACCGCCCGATAGGCAAACTCGGTGTAGGGAACGGGAATGCCGAGGCGTCGGCCTTCCTTGAAGACGTGGCCGACGGTTTCCTCGATCTCCGTTTTTTTCCCTGCCAGCACATCCTGGAGCATGGACGGAATGATGTGGGTCCGCCCGCTCCGTGCCACCTGTTGGCCCACCCCGACGAGCATTTGTACTGCCTCGTCGAACGGGGCGTCCCGAAGCGTCTGCTGCTTGAACAGGCTCCAGGCCGCATGGTCGGACAGTGGAATGCCGAGGGCATCCGCAACGGCCGCAACTTCTCGAAACATATGGATTGAGAGGGTCGCCAGTTCCGGGCTCGACCATACCAGATGGACGGGCAGGCGGGTCAGGGCCGCCAGCGGGGCAAAGGGGTTTTGGATAGCCTGTTTCGTCCATTCGATCGAGACGATATTCTCGACCGCGGCAGCCTTGAGTCCGGCGTCAACAAACGTCTGAGCCAGACGGTCCACTCGTTTTGAGCGCGTGCCGTCCGGTTCGCCAAAGAACGTAATCCCATCCAGGGTATAATGGACCTCGCCATCGCGGACGAGGGTCGCGCCGATCATCGTGGTCGCGCCAACGACAGTGTCCGCACCAAAAACGCGCACCATCTGGTCGTTCTTCACCACGCCATTCTGGAGTGAGGCGACACTGCCGATCCGCAGATGTTTGACGCTGGCTAGGGCGCGCGACATATCCTTGGTCTTGACGCAAATCAGCACGACATCGGCGCTGTCGAGTATTGACGCATCGGCGTAGGCTGGCAGCCGGACCCGAAAGTCAGACAGTCCGGTGAGTCGCAGCCCGTTTTGCCGGACAGCCCGCGCGTGGCCCGGCCGGGCGATCATCACCACGTCTACTCCATGCCGGGCGAGATGCCCGGCGACAACCGAACCCACACCCCCGGCCCCCAGAATCACAACCCGCATATCTACCCTCCCGTATTTTATTGGCACGGGATTATGGCGGGTCCGGCTCGGCGTTGTCAACGAAGGCGCTGAGGTCTAGGAATGCTCCGGGAAGCGGACCCGATACACCCGCGCCAGATGGATAAAATACCCCTCTCCCGGTTGCAACCTTTCGAGGTCTTCGGGTGCAACCTTTCTGCCGACGGTCTGACTGATCGCCTCGGCCTCAGCTCCCGCTGCGTGCAAGAGCAGCGTTGTTTCGTACCGCCCGAAGACGAGGCAGGCCGGATGCGGAAGAAGTTCGACCACCACCGTTCCGGTGCGTAAGAAGAAGGTGAGCGTGTGCTCCCAGTCGGCAGTCTCTCGTGCGCCATCAATGATGAGCAGGGGAGGCAGGGAAGGCGTCGCCCCAAGACCGGTCTGAAGGGTTTGAAGCACCTGCTGCGCGATACTGTCCGAAACCGTGCCCTCCGCCGGCAGGGGAATATAGGCGGCGTCTTCACGCAGTAGGAGCCGAAAGGTCATTTCGAGTTGCTGACGGCCGTGGGCGTCCAGACACACCACCACGCCGTGTTGGCGCGCTTGACGCAGGGCGAGGCTCAGGCATAGCTCGGTCCGGGCGCGTAGCTGTCCGCCCAGCACGGCCAGACGGCCACTGAGGTCGGGCAGCGGAAAGAGACGCTCCTGGGCCATGGAGCGGAGAGCATAGCGCCTCTCCCGCCGCAGGGAAAGTTGACCAACTCTCGACCATGCACCGTCTCCTCCCCTACTCAGACCGTGCCGAACCGCGTATAAGATTTGCATGGCAACGGCGCGCTCATACAAAGGTGTTTTCCTGGTGCTCGGGCTCCTGACCATAGGCGTGGTAGCGGTGACGATTACCTATCGTCATCGCACTCCACCCCCAGAAACCTTACAGAGTGTCCTGCAAGCCCGTGGTATGCCCGCGGCAAAACGGGGGATGCGGCTTTCCCAAGCCGGACGCCAGCTCTTGGCGCCCGCCGAGCGGGCCGAAATGGATGCGATCTATGCCGAGGCCCTCCGGTCGCTACCCGAGCGGGAACGGCTGAAATTTGAGGAGCTGTTGAAGCATGGTGCCGAGGCCGGCGAGCAGGAGGTGACGGAGATGGGTCAGTTGGTCCAAAAGGCGCTTCAGGCTCTGCCACCGGAAAAAAATCAGCGTCTGTTCGCTCTGGTCGAAAAGGCGGTTGACCTCCAGCTTGCAAAACAACAAGCTGCCACCCAGAGCGCACAGCCGAAGTAAGTGGTATGCGACCGCCGTTCTCCGTACACCACGCGGCTGTCGCCCGCCTCCGCCTGCTGGGCGTGCTCGTCTGTCTGGCCTGGCCCGCCCCGGTTGCCGGCATCCGCTCTGACGCCACGACGCTGTTCGGGATTGAAGGTTTTCGGGTGGCTATTGCGGCCGTGAGCCTTCCGGCGCGGCGACTGGGGTTTTCGGAAACCCAGCTCCACACGCTGGCTGTCACCCATCTGCGCCGTAACGCGCTGACGAACGGAGATTTCCCGGCCGTGCTGAATATTTCGCTCCGGGTTGTGGAACACCCGGCCTCCGTGTTGGCCTATTCGCTCGAACTGCAAGTACAACAAGTCGTCCATCTGAAACGAACCGAGCAGGTCCATTTAATGGCCCCAACCTGGACGGAAGGGACGCTGACCATGGTGCCACGAGCCGGGTTGAGACGGAGCGTTGAAAGTGCCCTGGCCGAGCTGTTTGACTCGTTGGGACGCGATTATCGTCTGGTCAACTCATGAAGGGCTGCGCATGAATCACCTGCTCAACCCACAAGACGGCAGTCTGCTCGTCTGCATCCCCGCGGGTGAGTGCTGCATCGGAAGCGAGAACGGAACGCCGCCCGAGCGGCCGTCCCACCGGGTCTCGCTGGGGAGTTTCTATATTGCCCAACACCCAGTGACGAACGCCCAGTACCGGCAGTTTATCCTCGATACCGGCCATCGCGTGCCTTATCTCGATGACGCTCGGGCGGAACGCGAGAATTGGGACCAGGAACGAAACGTACCGCCGACAGGACGAGAAGACCATCCAGTGGTCCTGGTGAGCTGGTACGACGCCCAGGCGTACTGTGCCTGGGCCGGGGGGCGGCTGCCGACCGAGGCCGAATGGGAAAGCGCCGCCCGTGGCGGGTTAGCAGACCAGCCCTATCCGTGGGGAGACGGGATCTCTCGGGAGCTGGCAAATTATGACAATCGGGCCGGGACCACCCCGGTCGGGAGCTATCCACCCAATAACTACGGTCTGTATGACATGGCCGGTAACGTCTGGGAGTGGGTGGCGGACAGGTACGCTCCGCAGTACTATACGGTCTCTCCGACCGAAGACCCGCAGGGCCCCGCAACCGGAACGGTCAGAGTGTTACGCGGAGGAGCCTGGCTGCTCTTCCCCGAGTTTTGCCGGGTATCTTACCGTTTTCGCAACAACCCCAATTTTCGTTTCAACCTGATTGGCTTTCGTCTGGCGAGGTCGGCCTGAGCAGGCCCTCTTGATACAGCTGGGCCAGGACCTGACGTACCTGGGCAGGAACGCTCTGCCGCCCGTCGGGATGCTGCTGATAGGCATCCAGAATGTCCGCCACAGAACGCTGTGTCTGCACACAGCGCAGCAGGGTCGGGACGTTTACCCCGGACAGAAAGCGTAGGCCGCGTGGGTAACGTGGAGTCACGACAGCGGGCCGGAGCTCCACATACGCGCCTTCGATAACAGGCTGCTCCCGGATACGCAGGTCCGGCGTGACCGCCAGGTGCGAAACCGGCTGTGAATCAAACGGAGAAAAGGCAGCGGACGGTGGCCGCTGCGAAGCGGCGGGACCCGGGGCGGATTTAAGGCGCGGGCGACGATACTGCCAAAAGGGACGGTCCGGCCAGCGGCCCTCTTCCGCATAATAGCGGGCCGACTGCCGGTAGTGGCTGTGATAGGTGTCTCGCTGCCCGGATTCGTACAGCTCGGTGGCCTGGGGCTGCATGGCAGGTCGCTGGAGGACGGTATTGATAACGACAGCGCCGGTAATGGCTGATGCCATGGCTTTGCGGACCCCCTCCGAGGACAAGGGGTCAATGAACAGGCCGGCGTCACCGACAAGGAGGGTGCGACCGGCGGCAAACTGCCGCGCGGTATACAGGCTGGCATCAAAGACCTGGGGTGGGTGGGGGAGGCGTGCATCAGCCAGAAAGCCCGAGACATAGGTCGCCTTACGGACTTCCTCGATATAAAAACGTTGCAGTCCGGTCCGCTTTATGGCGCGGCTGTGCCGCCAGTCAATCAGCAGCGTGACGTTCCGCTCGCCTGTGTGTAGCGGGACTGACCAGACCATGCCGTCTGCATAGGCTTCAAGCAGGGTGTTGGCAAAGTCCACACCGGGTGGATTCCTAGCGTTTTGCCAATAGCCCGTCAGGGCCAGGGTTTGAAAGACACTGTCTCGCTGGCGGAGGTTCTCACGGGCGTATATGCCCGCGTGGCCGGTCGCATCAACACAGAAGGCGGCCCGAATGTGCTCTCCCGAACCATAGCGGACGATCACGCCGTGCTCTCCGTCAGGCCGGACGTCTCGCACGGGCTGTCCCTCCACAACCTGGACCCCGGCCTGGCGGGCGTGATTGAGTAGAATCAGGTCAAAATCGGCGCGCACGGACTGAAAACCGCGCCGGTGGTGATCCGGGCTATAATATGCGATGCGTGGCCGGGCCGAGCCCCAACACACGCTGTGACCGGCCATACGCAGAAAGCCGGCCTGTTCCACCTGGGTCCGGATGCCCAGAAAGTCGAGGAGGGGAAAGATGCTCGGTGTCAGGGACTCCCCAATCTGGTGCCGCGGAAAACGGCGCTTCTCAATCAGCACGACGCGATAGCCGAAGCCCGCGAGTTGGTGGGCGATGGTTGCCCCGGCCGGACCGCCACCGGCAACCACGATGTCTGCTGTGGGAGGGAGTGTCACGTCAGACCTATAAGACTGCCAATAGGAAATCGTGGGATTATTGCCTGGAGCTTATGCCGTCGGACCAGGAAGAGCAACTCAAGCGCTGCGTCTATTTCGTCTCAGACCAAGCTACTGTACAGTCGCCTTGGTATCCGTCCGTTCGAACGGGCCGTCAGGACTGCTGCTATGCACCTTGCCTCGATACTCTCCCGCTTCTATCGGCTGTCGCCCTTTGTGAAGCCGTATATACGAAGAATCGGCCTCGTCTTCCTCCTGTCTTCCTTCGGCACTGTTCTCGGCCTGCTCTGGCCGCTGTTCACCAAAATCCTGATTGACGATGTGTTGCTCGCGCGGAATGGGTCGCTGCTGGTGACGCTGTGCGGGATCATGCTGGGTGTTACGCTGCTCGGTTACGGGGTAGGGGCGGTCAACCGCTACCTTTACACCCAGGTCACGGCGCGCGTTTTATTTGCGCTTAGACAGCATCTCTTCTCACATTTGCAGAAACTTTCTCTCCGCTTCCATACTCAGGTCAAAGTGGGCGATCTGCTGTCACGGCTGAATACCGATATTGCCGAGATTCAGTCCGTCCTGACCGATGCGGCCTTCACCTTTGTCACCAATATTTTTGTCCTGCTGGCAACCGTGGGGTTTCTCCTCTGGCTCAACTGGCAGCTCTTTCTGGTCAGCCTGATCGTTATCCCGCTCCAAATATATGGGGTACGCAAAATACAGCCGTATATGGTCGAGGAAACTCGTAAGGTGCGAGAGTTGAATGCCTCGATTTCAGCCTTTCTGGTTGAGTCGCTGTCGGCCATAAAATTCGTCAAGCAGTTCGGCGCGGAGCGCATCCAGTTGAACCGCTTGGGTCGCCTGGGTCAGCGTTTTGTCGCGCTTGTGACGCGGTTTGAGATGATCGGCTATATCGGTAGCACGACCGCGACGGCCACGACGTTTCTCGGCAGCACCCTGGTCACCCTGTACGGTGGTTATCTGGTCATTGAGGGCCAGATGAGTATTGGCGGACTGGTTGCTTTCTCGGCCTACCAGTCACGCGCCTTCAGCCCCATTCAGGTCTTGATGGACCTGTATCTGCGCATCGAGCGGGCTGGTGTGTCTGTGGACCGCGTGTTCGAGTTTCTGGATATCGGGCAGGAATATACCGAACCGTCCGATGGGACCGTACGCCTCGAAGACCTGCGGGGCGAGATTGAATTTCGTGACGTGTCGTTCGGCTATCAGACTAACGCTCCAGCCAGTCAGCCGGTGCTCCGCCGGGTGAGTTTTCGGGTCGCGGCCGGGCAGCGCCTGACCATTCTGGGGCCGAGTGGAACGGGCAAATCCACGCTGGTCGATCTCCTGGTGCGGCTGTATGAACCCCAGGCCGGAACCATCCGCCTGGACGGTCACGACGTGAGAGAGTTGGACCTGGGCTGGCTGCGCCAACACGTGGTCGTCATCGGCCACGAGCCCTTTCTGTTTCACGCGTCGATTCTTGAAAACGTGTCGTACGCCAGCCCCGCGGCAACTCGTGAGGAGATCATTGCGGCGGTCACAGCGGCTGGCCTGCACGCGTATGTGACCGCTTTACCTGACGGCTACGATGCCACCGTGGGCGAACGGGGCACGCGCCTGTCGGCTGGGCAGCGCCAGCGCATTGCCCTGGCGCGCGCCATTCTCAAAAAGCCCCGGATTCTGGTGCTGGACGAAGCCCTGTCCGGCCTTGATGTCGAAAGTGAAGCCGATGTCCGCCAGACCTTGTCTGCGTTGATGCAGCGCTGCACGACTCTGGTGGTGACCCATCGGTTCACTTCACTCCACGCTGACGATGCAGTTCTCGTGCTTAGGCACGGTGCGGTTGAGTGGCAGGGGACCTACCGGGAATTGACACAATCCCCCGATATAGTACAGGCCGCGACCGAGTAGTGTCCGCACTTTTTCTCGCCCTACTTACGCACGACTCGTCTGCTGGAGATAGGTCCGGGCTGTTTCTGCCGTCAGGTCTGGGTGGTGCTCGGCCCGCAGGGCGAGGGCGGCGGCAATATGCGCGGAGGCAAAACTATGACCGTAAAAGTTCTGCGTCTGGGCCGGCCCGGGTAGGGGCCGCGGATAGGGATGGGCGCGAAAGGGAACCGGGCTGTCTGTGAGGGCACGGCATTCGTCCCAGGCGCAGCTTTCATCCGCGGCCACGCCTATGACACCGGGTAAGGTGGCGGGTAAAACATCCGAGCGGTCCGGGGGAGAAGACGCAATCAGGATGAGATTTGCTTCTTGCGCCCGGGTGACGATGGTCGAGAGCGGCTGGCGATGCTGCGCATTAATCAGCCCCAGACTCAGATTGATAATTTTCATGCGCTGTCCAATAGCCCATTGTAGGGCCGCTTCCAGAACCGGAAACGAGGTGGCCAGATGGTCGGTAAATATCTTGACCGCGTACAGCTTAGCCTGGGGAGCTTTGGCACGCACCACACCGGCGAGGGCGGTCCCGTGCCCGATGTGATCGGGATACTCCGGGCTGGTCTGGACCTCGTTCTCCTCGTCCAAGAAAAAATGGATACCGCCCGCGACGCCTCCCACATGGGAATGCTGGGCATTCACCCCGCTATCGATAAGCGCGACTTTGACACCTGCCCCGGTTGGCGTCCGGTCCTCGTCCTGACCCATGCTCTGCTCCTGTGAGACAAGCATACCAAATATGTCCGCTGATGCGAGGGAGAAAACGGCATGTGCAACTTCGGTTCTTTCCATTTGACTCCCACTCAGAGAGGTATAGAATCCGGCTATTGCGTCAGAGACGGAGCCCAGTGTTCCAGCCTGGAGGAGAGGACAGGTATGCCGACCGGAAAAACAGAGAAACGTATGAGATGGCACATCTGGGTGTTGCTCGTGTTGGCGGGGCTCGTTGGTACGATCCATGATGTCAGGGCCGCAGAACACCAAGCAACGCCTTCCGCCCGAGAAACATTGGTGGTCCGCTGTATACGTTGCCACGCGCCGCAAGGAGAGAATGGCAAGCTTGACGCGATTGAAGCCCAGCGCAAGTCACCCGAAGGCTGGAGCATGACGCTCAGCCGTATGGTCCGAACGCACGGGGTCGAATTGCAGGACGGAGATGCCCGCGTTCTGGTCAAATATCTGAGCGATCACTACGGCTTGGCTCCCAAAGAAGTCGAGCCCTATCGCTTTATTCTCGAACAGCGCAATACCCGCACCACCCAGGACGTGCCCAAACCCCTCCAGGCCGGCTGTATCCAGTGTCATACCTACGCGCGGATTGCCTTGCAGCGCCGGACGCAGGACTCGTGGGAGCGGCTGCCGGACGCCAAGGTCGCGCTCATGGCGAATATCGGCAGTGAGACCGCCTCCGCCGGTCAGTTGAAGGATTATTGGTTTGATGATGCAAAGAACAGCGCGGTTCCCCATCTGATCAAGCACCAGCCGTTTGAGACCGAAGCCTGGACGGCCTGGCAGGCTGTCAAAAAGCCAAGCTATGCCGGAACCTGGCTGGTGGTTGGTCACGACCCCGGACGCGGCGGAGATTACACCGGACAACTCACCCTGACCGCCGGGGAGGACGATCAATACACGGGCGAGTTTTCCTATACGTTCGCCGACGGCTCGCGGATGGAGGGCTCCACGACCGGGACGATATACACCGGCTTTCAATGGCGCGGCGTTGCCCAAGCCAAGGAGGGCGGAGCGGCCGGTCGGGAGATGCGGCAGCGCGAGATTTTCTTTGCCTCCGAGGACGGGAACACCATTTCCGGTCGGCGCCTCCTGACGAACCTCGGCGACCTGGGCATGAACGAAACCTGGTATCGCCGCCAAGGTGGAGCGCGGCTGTTGGCGGTCAGCCCGGCCATGATCCAAACCGGCTCGCCCCAGAAAGTAAAACTTCTCGGGATGGGATTCTCCGGGGATATTCTGTCAGCCGACAAATTTTCCTTTGGCGAGAGCGTGGGCGTGTTGTCCCTGCGGCTCGATGACAACCAGACGATAGTGGCGGAAGTCTTTGCCAAGGCAGGCGTGACAGAAGGACCGCGTACGGTCTCCATTACCGGGGTTGTGGGAACGGGGCAGGTCGCGGTGTATGAGGCGGTCGATTATATCCGCATCACTCCGGAACGGGGCTTCGCTCGCCCCGGCGGCATTCGGACGCCGAAAATTTTTCAGCAGTATGAAGTGGTGGGCTATGCGAACGGCCCGGATAATGCCAAGGGCACGGACGACGATGTCAAGCTGGGACGGATCGGCCCGGTCAAGTGGAATCTGGAAGAATATGTGAAACGTCCGAATGACGACGATATTCAGTATGTCGGTTCAGTCGATCAAACCGGCTTGTTTCACCCCAACGAGGATGGGCCGAATCCCAAACGACACCTGATGGAAGGCAATGTGGGCGATGTCTGGGTGGAAGCCTGGTATACGCCCGAGGGCGCGAAACGGCCCATGGGGGCGCGTGCCCACCTATTGGTGATGCCGGCCAAATTTGTCTTCCCACCAATCGAATAGCATGGTAGGGGGTATAGGTACGGATTCTGGGAGGGCATAATGGAATTACACTTCCGCGCGGAAAACGCCCACGCCATAACGCAGGACGACCAGAACATTCTGGTCGCGGCCAAGAGCATGTCCATGTTTGTCATGGACCCGGTCTCACACGCCGTCCTGGAGTATGCGCAGGCGCATCCGCACGCGACCCAAGAGGAACTGACGTCTACCCTCGCTGCGCACTTCCCGCTGGACGAAATAACCGAGACGATCCAGGAGTTTATCGCCTTAGAGATTCTGCAAACCCAGGAGCGTTCTCCTTCTCCTTCCGCTCCCCTGCCGGTGCTCGACGTTGAACATTTCCCGGTGAGTTCGCTGGTCGTCAACGTGGCCAATAAGTGCAACCTCCACTGTACCTACTGCTATGAACCCGAGGGAGCGAAATACGGTCCGTCACCGGTCCAGATGGATTGGGAGACCGCGCGTGACAGTGTCGATTTTCTGTTTAGGAAGTCCGGTGCCAGCAAAGAGGTCAATCTGATTTTCTTTGGCGGCGAGGCGCTGCTGAACTTCAAGCTCATGCGTCGGACCGTCGCCTATGCGGAAGAAAAGGCTCAAGCCGAGGACAAGGTCGTCGACTTTTCGCTTACGACCAATGGGACGCTGTTGACCGACGAGGTGATTGATTTTTTCCAGGCTCATCGCTTTGGCGTGACCATCAGCATCGATGGCCCCAAAGACCTGCACGACAAACGGCGCATTTTTCTTACCAAGCGGGGCGAACAAAAAGGCTCCTACGATCTCTTACGGCCCCGCCTGGAACGCCTGCTGGAACGTTATACGGTCCGGCCGGTGGTCGCACGGGTGACGGTCACAAAAGATGCCATCGATGTCGTGCGCACCTACGAGCATCTGACCCAACTCGGTTTTTTTGAGGTCGGCTTCTCGCCGGTCACCGCCCAGGCCGAGACCGACTACGGTTTGGAGCCTGCCGATTTGCGTGAACTGCTGCGGCAGTTTCGCGAGCTTGGTGCGGTGTATGTCGAGCGAGCGCTCAACGGGCAGTACACCGGGTTCTCTAATCTGAGTACCATGCTGACCGATATTCATCTGGGCACCAATAAATTCTTTCCGTGTGGGGCCGGCCTGGGCTTGTTGGACGTGGACGGTAACGGTGATGTGTATTTATGCCACCGTTTTCCGGGCACGGAGGAGCAAAAATACGGCAATGTCAAAGACGGTATTGAATACGACCGTCTGAACACCTTTATCAATAGTGCCCATCTGGGCAATAAGCCGGTGTGTCAAACCTGCTGGATTCGGGGCCTGTGCGGCGGCGGGTGCTATCATGAAGCCATGACCGAGTTTGGGGATACGACGCTGCCGAATCTGCACTACTGCGATTTCTTGCGGGAATGGACGGAATATGGCATCGGCGTGTATATGCAGTTGCAAGCGCAAACCCCTGGGTTTGTCGAGCAGTATGTGCTACGCGGGCGTGGCGATGCACCAAAAGAATTGACCTAAAAGGCAGGGAGAGCGTGGTATGAAACACCTCAAGGCAGCAAACTCCAAGGCTCGGGCCGTCACCGCCAGTGTGGCGCAAGCGACGAGCAAAACCGTAGAGGAAGACGTCATCGGAATGGCCCAACCCATCGGCTGTACGACGATCTTCAATCCGGGCTGGGAGGCCAATCCGTGGGGCGGGGCCAGCAGCATGTGCGCCCCCATGGAGGCCGACCTGCTGAGCTGTGCGAATCTGTGCTGGTGGCCGGCTCAGGTGCCGGACAGCCTCCAGAACGCCCCCGAGTGGGCGAAGGGCTGCTCGGGCATGAACCAGGAAGACTGGCGCAACCTCGACGTTGTTTTCCCCAAGACCGATACGTCAGGATAAACGCAGCGGGCGGAAGGAGCGGGTGGTGCACGGGAAAAACAGGCTGCTGCTGGGGGTTGTGCTCTTTGTGTTCGGGCTGCTGGTCCTGCCGCAGCCGACCTGGGCCAAGTGGTATCTCCTGGCCAGTACGCATCCCAACAACCTGGTCGTCGTCGATACCGAAACAGACACGGTGGTCAAGGACATTGCCCTTGAGGGCCGCGGGCCGTCTCTGTATATTGCGCCGAACCCGGCCCAGCCGCAGTTCGCCTATGTCGTGAACAACCTGGCCAAAAGCGTTGCCATGGTCGATCTGGACGAGGGCAAGCAGGTCAAAAGCTTTGACCTGTCGAGCGACAACGAGCTCGTGCGGACCATGGCGATAGACGTGAATACGCAGGGCACCCGGCTGTTCGTGCACGAAATGCCGATCACGCAAGACCTGGGTCGCTATACGGCCCAGGACAACCGGATACGGGTCATTAACCTGGAGACCACCGAGACAGTGACCACGTTTTCCGCACCCCGCCAGGTGATGGGGCTGGCCTCCTCAAAAGACGGCAAACGCCTCTATCTGTTCAGCGTCGGGCAAGACATTTTTGTGCATAGCACGGAAGACGGCAGCCTGCTCGACATCATTCCGCTGGCAAACCGTAACATCAGCGGCGTTGCCAGAACCGATGGCCTGCCGCTCGGCGGGACCTATCAGGAAAGTGGCCACCTCGTCTCTTTCGGGACCTTCACCACCGACTCCATCACCAACCAGGTGACGCTCGGTATTGGCTCGCTTGACCTCACCCAGGAAGACCCGGAGCTGAAAATCGTTGAATTACAGCCTTTTGTTGAGGGCGATTATGTGCTCACGGGTGCGCTGTCGCCGCATACGAACAAGGCATATTTCGCGTACAACAGTTTGTGGAAGGTTGACCCGACAACTCGCCATATCGAGAAAAAGGTGTCGCTGTCCAACACCTATTTTGCGCCGCTCGTCCACCCCGAAGGCAAGAAGGTCTACTGCGGCAGTAACTGGCACGATGTCGCGGTCTACGACGCCGAATCCCTGGATCTGATTACCAAGGTCCCCCTGGGTCATTCGCAGACCGGAGGGGTGAGCGTCTTGCGATTTGTGAATCGTTAGCGCCCGGCATGTCCCAGACAACACTCACCCGCCGGCATATACTCCAGGGGCTCGGCACCGCTGCCCTCCTCGGCCAGGCGTACAGTCTGGCTCATGCTGTTGAAAATGGGGATACCGCCAGCTTTGCTGCGGTCGTAAAACGCCGGCGCATGATCCGCAAGTATGAGGACAGGCCGGTTCCTGAAGAAGAGATCAAAAAACTGCTGCACTACGCAGTGCGCGCGCCCAGCGCGGGCAATCTCCAGCCGTGGGAGTTTATTCTGGTACGCGACCCCGAGGTCCGGGCCGAACTCGCCAAGGCGGCGATGAATCAGAACTCGGTTGCTACCGCGCCGATTATCATTGCCACCTGTGCCGATATCCAGCGTATGGGCGATAAATACGGCACGCGCGGGGCTTTTTACAGTTTGGTGGATACCGCGTTTGCCTCCTTGCTGATTCTGTTAGGAGCAACCGAGCAGGGGCTCGGAGCCTGTTTTGTTGGTGCGTACAATCCGGAAGAAGTCGCCAGGATATTCCAACTGCCCAGCCACGTCCGCCCGGTCGGACTCATCACCCTCGGCTATCCCGCAGAAAAACCGCGCAAACCCAGTAATAAAAAAATCTCGCTTGAGAACCTGATCCACGAGAATACGTGGTAGGCGCGAGCATAGGCCCCCTGGCAAGAGCTTGTAACTGAGGGATGAGGAAGTGGAGTTGCCGAGAGCCTTGGATAAGGGCTATGTGAACC
Organism: Desulfurellaceae bacterium bin18; assembly: GCA_002238415.1. Classification (GTDB taxonomy): domain Bacteria; phylum Desulfobacterota; class Binatia; order Bin18; family Bin18; genus Bin18. The sequence continues at coordinate 27,909 of MPMI01000018.1, forward strand.
GACGCGCTATTCTTCCCTATGGGCTTACCGTAGAAGAAGTCGAGAGAGCGGTTGCGGAGACGTATCGTCTTTTCCACGGTCTGAACGACTATCTCAAGCAGAGTGGATTTCGCCCCTTGGAAGAGTTGCTCCTTGGTAACTCCCTGTCGGGGATCATATCCGAATTCTTGGTCAAGAATATTGCAAAATCTTCTTCTGTGCTTGAAGCAAATACGAAGATAGGTGGGCACCCTGACCTTCTCCCGAAAGATTATTATACGTCGAGCGCCGTTTTGAAGGGAGAGCATGGGATCGAGGTCAAATGCTCTATCCAGAAGGGTGGCTGGCAAGGACACAATCCGGAGGAGTGTTGGTTAATGGTTTTTCGGTATGTTGTCGGAAAGCAGAGAAGTGGAGAAATTCTTCCTTTTACTTTTGTCGAAATCCTCTGCGCCGAACTGACAAAAGCCGACTGGTCTTTCTCTGGACGGAAAGGGGAATCGCGGCGGACTCCGACTGCCTCAATCACAACGGGCGGCGTTGAGAAACTCCGAAATAATTTCATATATCGGAGCTCTGGGGCTGGGGTGGGAAAGCATCGTTCGATTTTTGCGAGCGGCTCATGATTCTTAATGAGCCGACTAAGACGGATTACGAAAATAGGGCAGGTTGCCGGTCCGCGTGTCCACGGGAGAGGTGCGAAGGGCCTTTTCCGTTATCGAGGTCAAGGGTCGCAAGCTTTGGTATGGCCTGAACAGCCATTTTGTAATACTCTTGGTCCATTTCGATCCCAATGCTGCGATACCCTACCACACTGGCCGCTGCTATTGTCGCCCCACCACCCATAAAAGGATCAAGGATAATCCCTTCCCCCAAGGGAAGGGCGGCACGAACAATCTGCCGCATGAACGCCTGCGGTTTCAAGGATGGATGAGAAGCGATTTCTCGCTCTATCCCTCTGGTCGGAGCGCTTTTGATGACATCCCCAAAAGGCTGCTCCTCCGAGAGACGCCGCAAGCCGCCTGTCTTCCATTTGCGAAGATTATCCTGCACTCGACCTCGACATGGCTTTCTAAAGAGCCCCCAAGGTTCCCAACAGGAGCGAGGCATGACGGTGACGTTCTCAAATTCCTTATGGGCATTCTTTGGTCTATCACCACCCCGGAGAGTCTGTACGAGACGGATAATCTCTCCTCTTTTCTCGAATCCGGCCTCTTCCAAGGCAGTATATATGAGATGGGAGAGAAGGGGGTTGGTCGCAATGAACACATGTCCACCGGGGACGAGAACGCGCTGAATTCTTATCGCCCACTGTGCAAAGAACTTCTGTAAGGAATCTTTCTCTTCATGCGTCAGAACGGTGAAGCGAGGCAGCGGACTCCGGGTATATCCATTAAGGGCTGGTGGTATGCGCCAGACGCCACCACGCCCGCGCCGGAGTTTTTGCTTTTCCTCGGATGTGTACTCTTTCAGACCGTAGGGCGGATCGGTGACGACAGCATGGATGCTGTCGGGAGCGCGGTGTTCCAGCCAGTCAAAACAGTCGGCCTGAATGAGTTCATACAGCTCCTTTTGAAGCGGCTCTCTGCGCTGTTTCTTTTGAGGAATGCTCTTCGCTGAATTGTCGGATTTACGAGCAGGAGCGGGAGAACCATACTCTCCGAACGTCTCTCGAAGAAGGGTGGGGGCGTCTTCAGGATGATGATAGAGAATCTGCCTTACGTCATCGGGGAGGTCGCCGGCAAGAACTTTAAGCGGACCCGGATCAATCTTCAGAGCGTGGGCTATCGACTCGATAATGCCCTTCGAGGGTTTCGCTTTACCTCGCTCCAGGCGAGAAAGATAGCCTTTTGTGACTTGTAGCGCCTTGGCTAGGTCTGACAGCGAGCGGCCTGTTGCCTGACGCTCTTCACGGAGACGCTGCCCAAACGCAGCGCTCTCTTCCGGGCTGGGCTTGATTCGTTGACTCTGCTGGGCGCTCATAGTCTCTAATTTAGAGAGGTTTACTTAAAAAGTAAACCCTTTTCCTGCCCACCAATATTGAGCCTTATCTGTTGACATGAATTTTGAGTGGCCTATAGGTGTTGAGAAGTTTGAGACATATTCGGGTGTGAACGCATAACCGGAACGGGGGGGAGCGATCATGAATACCGTCTGGAGGAGACGCAGTTTGTTGCTGGGCAAACTCAGCGGATTCGTCTTGGGCTTCACGCTCTGTCTTTGGGGACAACCCGCCTGGGGCCAGGAGATGACCGGGCCGGCCCTGCTGGAGACGCGCTGCTCGGGCTGCCATCCTCCCCATGAGGAAGGCGGCAAGCTTGACGCGATCGAACACCAGCGCAAGCCCCCCGAAGCCTGGGAGATGACCATCTATCGCATGCTGCGTACCCACGGGGCGAATCTGGAAGCGGGGGAGGCCCGCATCCTGATCAAATACCTGAGCGATCGGTATGGCCTGGCACCGTCGGAAGTCAAACCCTTTCGGTATGCCTTAGAGAAACGCAATAACACCATAGAGCAACATGTGCCCAAGGAAGTGAAGGGCACCTGCGTCGCCTGCCACTCCTATGCGCGCATCGCCTTGCAGCGCCGTACGCCCGAATCGTGGGGACGCTTGCCGGACCTGACCGCGGCCCTGCTGCCGAATATCGAAAATCAGGTCGCCTCAACCGGTCTGCTGGGCGACTTCTGGTACACGCTGGTGCGGAAGGATACCGTCCCCTATCTGACTCAGACCTACCCGTTTGACTCAACCGCCTGGAAGCAGTGGCAGGCCAAACCCAAACCGGACTACGCCGGGGTCTGGAATGTGGTCGGTCACGACCCTGGAAAGGGCGGGGCCTACACCGGTCGTATGACGCTCACCGCTCTGGGGAACGATAACTATGAGGGCCAGCTCGCTTACGACTTTGCCGACGGGTCGCGCATGACCGGGAAAAACACTGTGACGATGTATACCGGCTTCCAGTGGCGGGGTGTGGCCGAGGTCGATGGCGGCCAGACCCACAAAGAAATCTTCTTTGCCAATGAGGACGGAACGGTCGTAAGTGGCAGACGGCTGCTGACGCTTGTTGGCGATCTGGGTATGGAGGAAACCCTGTACCGGAATACCGGCCAGGCACGATTTTTTGCCGTCAGCCCGACCGCGCTTAAAGTGGGAGAGCGCTCCACGCTCAGGCTGTTTGGCATGAACCTCCCCGAGAGTCTGGCCGCGGCTTCGGTTTCCCTGGGACCGGGCGTGACGGTCCAGTCCCTGCGGCGGGTTGATGCTGATACGGTCATGGCCGACGTAGTTGTGGGGAAAAAGGCAAAAGTGGGCGCTCGCCAGGCTCGGATTCAGGGGGTTGATGGGGAACAGCCGCTGGCTGTCTACAATACGGTTGACTATATTCGTCTCTCTCCGGAACAGGCGTTTTCTCGGCCCGGCGGCATCCGCACCCCAAAGATTTTTCAGCAGTTCGAGGCGGTCGGGTATACCAATGGTCCGGACAGACGAAAGGGAACTGACGACGATATGAAGCTGGGGCGCGTCGGTCCGGTGACGTGGAAACTGAACGAGTATGTGAAGCGCGTCAACGATGACGACGTGCGGTTTGTCGGTGCCATGAATGCCCACGGTCTTTTTACGCCGGCCGAGGACGGCCCAAATCCGAAACGCCACTTGTCACAGGGCAATGTCGGCGATGTCTGGGTGGAGGCATGGTACCAGCCAAATGGCGCCCGTCGGCCCATGGGAGCGCGTGCCCACCTGCTGGTGATGCCGGCAAAATATAATTTTCAACCGATTGAATAGAGATCGAACAAACGCTGGCATTGTAGCGGACGGTATGCTATGAGGCTGGAAGGAGGGGCGAGAATTCTCCGTCCGTCCAAGGAGGGGTTATGAAACATCTCAAGGCCGCGAACCATAAAGCGGAGAGAGTCGAAACCGCCCCGGCCGTCGCAAAACGGCAGGTTCAGGAAGACGTGCTGGGCATGGCTCAGCCGATGGGATGTACGACGATTTTTAACCCCGGCTGGGAGGCGAACCCCTGGGGCGGCACCGCGGGTATGTGCGCGCCAATGGAGGCCGACCTGCTCGGCTGTGCCAATGTGTGCTGGTGGCCGGCTCAGGTGCCTGACAGCCTGCAAAACTACCCTGAATGGGCCAGTGCCTGCTCGGGGGTCAACGCCGAGGACTGGCGCAGCCTGGAGTTGGTCTTCCCCGAAAAGAAATAGCCGCATAGGACCGGCTTCACAATCCGTGTGGTGAACAACGAGGGGTTTCCAATATGAACCCTGAGCAAAGACAGCGTCTATGGACCCGAGGCGTTTGCTTTGCCGGACTGTTGCTACTCCTGCACGGCTTCCCCGCGCGCGTTGCGGCGGGCTGGTATATCGCCTCGACGACCATCCCGCCAAACTCTTCTCCGTCTGCCTGGCCAACTCCTCAGATTGTGACGCGGGTTGCTCAGAACCGGCTGACCTACGAGACCCGCGCCTGGACGCAGATTATCGACCTCAACACGCAGCAACTCTCGGTTATCAGCCATCTGGGGCAGGCATATTGGCAAGGACCAATCGAGGCATACGCCACGCTGATGGCCGCGCGCACCCAGGAACGGCGGGCACGGGCGGAACGATTGATGAATCAGCTCCCGCGCAGTCCGCAACGACTCGCGGCAAGACGTGCCGGCCCATTTGATAGTCTGAGCCCTAAGCTGACGATTATCGTCACCCCGCTGTCGGAGGCAGAATCGGTCGCCGGGTATACGGCCCACAAGTATCGTATCCAGCGGAATGGTATCGCGTATGAAGAAACCTGGCTGGCTGAAAAGATAGACTTGGGGACGGACGTTGATATGTCCAAGCTGAATGCGTTTATCGGCAAGCTACGGACCTCTCGAACGACACCGCCAGGAGCCGTGCTCGCCGAGTTGACCGAACTGATCAATCGAGGCTACCCGGTCAGGACGGTCAACTTGGTCACCCAGGTGGTTAAGGAAGTGGTGCAGGTAGAGCAGCGGTCGATTAGAGCCGAGGCGTTTCTGGTGCCGAATGGCTATGCCCACAAGGCGCTGGTTGAGATCATGTTTCCAACAAGGAGGCGTTTATGAAGGGCAAGAGTCTGGCATGGATAGTGTCAACGCTGAGCGCGCTGATCCTCGTTTGCAGTCTACCCGGCCTGGTGTGGGCCAAGTGGTATATCCTGACTGGAGCCCATCCGAACTCCGTATATGTGATTGATGCAGAAACCGATACGGTCGTAAAGACCATCCCGCTTGAGGGCAGCGGGCCCATCTTTACGGTGGCGCCCAATCCGGCCCGGCCCCAATTCGCCTATGCGGTCACCAACCTCAGTCAAAGCGTGGCCCTGGTTGACCTGGACGAGGGCAAAGAGGTCCTGCGCTTCAACCTCTCCAATGACAATGAGCTGGTCAGGACCATGGCCATTGATGTCAACCCCCAGGGCAACCGCCTCTACATTCATGAAATGCCGCTGAAGAAAGACTTGGGCAAATACGAGATGCTGGAAACTCGTATCCGCGTCATCGATTTGGACACTAATACGGTCGCCAACGTCTTTCCCGCGCCCCGCCAAGTGATGGCGTTGGCCTCATCTCAAGACGGGAAAAAGCTGTACGCCTTTAGCGTGGGCAAGGATATCTCGGTGCTGAATCCGGAGACGGGTCAGGTTGAGGACGTTATTCCCATGGCGGACTGGAACGTAACCGGCGCTGGGAAGCTGGAGGGACTGCCCTTATGGAATCCCTATCAGGAAAACGACTACCTGGCCTCGTTTGCCGTATATATGACGGACACGATTACCCAGCATGCCACCGTTGGGGTCGCCACCCTTGACCTCAAACAGGACAATCCCGACCTGCAAGTGGTTGAGCTTCAGCCCTACGAGGCTGAGTGGTGGACCGCCCATGGCGCGGTATCGGCCAAAACCCAGAAGGCGTATCTCGGCTGGGACAAGCTGTGGAAGATGGACATCCCGACGCGCCAGATGGAAGAAGTGACGCAGTTCGACACCAACAGCGTCTTTGGCTCTTTCATCCATCCCGACGGGACCAAAGTCTACTGCGGCGGGAACTGGAGTGCCTTGTCCGTGTTTGACGCCGACACGCTCAAGCTTCTCAAGAAGATTGATCTTGGACACTCGCAAGCCGGGGCGGGCATCCGATTTGTCAACCGCGAGAACGGGTTTTAGCGGAGGCGTGCCGAACCGTGCTGGCCCCGGATACAGGTCGGCGGGCGGAGCCTGATTCAACACCACCGAACGGAAAGCGGGACTGCCGATGCAATACGATCTGCTCATCAAGGGCGGCCGGGTCATTGACCCCGGCTGGCCGTCGTACCAAACCCTCCAACCCGCGGACGTGGCGATTCGGAACGGCAAAATAGCGGCTGTCGCCGCCGACATCCCCGCGACGCAAGCCGCTCGCGTACGCGACGTGTCCGGCAGAATTGTCTGCCCTGGGTTGATCGATATTCATGCGCACACCTTTGTGAACGCCCACGATATGGGCACCGAAACCGACCGGCGCTGTGCCGCGAGTGGGGTGACCACGCTGATTGATGCCGGCAGCGCCGGTTCAGCCACCTTCCCCGGACTTCGGCAGTATGTGGCGAATGCGAGCGAAGTACGGCTGCGCTGTTTCATTCATCTGTCGGCCCTGGGTCTGATTCATCTTCGGGTCGGCGAGCTGATGCATATGGATTATGCCGACCCTGAGGGCTGTGCACGCACGATTACGGACAACCGTGACCTCGCCATTGGCGTCAAGCTGCGCTTCAGCAATAACGTCGTGCCGGACGCTGCCGGGACCGAACCGCTGCGTCTCGCCCGCCAGGCGGCCGATATGGCCGCCGTGCCCTTGATGGTGCATATCACCGACGCGCTGCTGCCGGTCCCTCAGATTCTGGAATTCCTCAAGCCGGGCGATGTGGTGACCCACTGCTTCCACGGATTTGAATACGGCATCATGGGACCGGAAAAGAAAGCTATTCTCAAAGAAGTCTGGGCGGCCCAGAAAGAGGGGATTGTTTTTGACTGCGCGCATGGGCGTATGCACTTCCCGTTTCCGTTTGTCCGGCAGGCCCTGGACGCCGGATTTTTGCCTGACACGATCGCGACCGACCTGACGCTCCCCAGCGCGACCAAGGGACCGGTCTTCGATCTGCCGACGACGATGTCCAAACTCCTCAATCTGGGCATGAGCCTGGAAGACGTAATCCGCTGCGTCACCACCAATCCCGCCCGCGTGATTGGAGAGGCGGAGCAACTCGGAACGCTCAGGCCCGGTGCAACTGCCGACGTTGCCGTGCTCAGCCTTGAACAAGGGGAATTCGATTTCGTCGATACCGACCAGAACCATATGGTCGGCGAGAAAAAAATCGTTGCTCAATTGACGGTCAAAGATGGGCGGGTGTGGTATCAGGCCGACCGAGCGAGATAAGGTAGTCTGCCCAAGTTGGGTGTCATCCGTATACCGGATGAGGAAAACCTCCCCCCAACGAAGTCCACTGACAGTACTTCTCAATCCTGTGCTCCGTTCGCTGGCACGACCTCGGCGGACGTGGTAAGCAGACAGCCACGTCTGCCCGTGTGTGAGTGGGCTATACTGTAAGGAGGATCGCATGGCCGGAAAGCATTTTGAAGAACTGAACGTTGGGGACGTCTTTCAGCATCAACCCGGACGAACAATTACCGAGACCGATAACCTGTTGTTCTCGACTATGACCCACAACCCTCAGCCGCTCCATCTGGATGAGGAGTTCTCAAAAAAGGCCGAGTTTGGCCAACGCCTGGTGAACAGTATCTACACCTTGGGGCTTGCGGTGGGCCTGTCTGTTGGTGATACCACCCTGGGAACAACGGTCGGCAACCTCGGCTTTGAAAAGGTGGTTTTTCCTAAGCCTGTTTTCATTGGCGATACCTTATATGCCGAGTCCGAAGTTGTCGAAAAACGAGAATCACGCTCCCGCCCCCAATGGGGGATCGTGACCTTCGAGCACCGGGCCAAAAACCAGCGGGGCGAAATTGTGATGAGCTGCCGCCGGGGTGCCATGATGCGCAAGAAAGAAGCCCAGATCTCATAGCGAGAGAGGGGAGAGTATGACCCGCTTACGCCGTGCCGTCCATTTCGTACCTGGGGCCAATGAAAAAATGCTCAATAAATCGTTGGCTCTGGAAGCGGACACGCTTGTGCTGGACCTCGAAGACGCGGTCACACCGGACAATAAGGACGCCGCTCGGGAGACCGTGACAGACTGGCTCCGGCATGTGGACTTTGGTCGTCAGGAACGCATGGTCCGCATGAACCCGCTGGATACCCCCTGGGGGGTTACCGATCTCGAAGTGACGATGCACGGACGACCCGATTCCTACCTCGTCCCCAAGGTGAGAACGCGGGATGACGTGCTCAAAATTCATACGATTATCAGCCGCATGGAAAAGGAGTACGGCTATCCGCAGGGCGAGGTCAAGCTGGTGGTATTAGCCACCGAGACGCCCGAGGGCTTACTGAATATCAAGGATTTCGGCTCCTGCCCGCGGGTCGATGCGCTGTCGTGGGGGGCTGAGGACTTGTCGGCCGCGATTGGCGCCCGACGGAACCGGGCTGAAGACGGCAGCTTTCTCGAAGTGTTCCGCTATGCGCGGATTATGACCTTACTGGCGGCAACAGCCGCGGGCGTTCAGCCGCTGGATACGGTCTTCGTCGATATCCGAGATAGCGCCGGGTTACGCCAGGAATGCGTCGAAGGGGCGTGGATGGGCTTTACCGGAAAAATCACCATCCACCCCAATCAGGTGGGAGTCGTCAACGAAGTGTTTACGCCTTCGGCGGAAGAGGTCGCGGAAAGCCAGGAGTTGTTGGCGGCTTTTGAAGAAAACCAAAAGGCTGGAAAAATGGCGTTTAGCTTCAAGGGACAGATGGTTGATGTGCCGCATCTCACGCGGGCGCGGACTATCCTTGAACGGGCCAGGCAGGCCGGGCTGGCAGAGGCCGAACGATGATCGGCATTACCAGCTGCGGCTATCATGTGCCCTTCTGTCGCCTGGAGCGCGCGCACTTCGGTCAGGCCTGGAATCGCCGGGTCGGGAAGGGGGAGCGGGCCGCCATCTATTTTGACGAAGACGCGCTGACCCTCGGCTTTGAGGCGGCCCAGCGCTGCCTGGAATACGTTGGGAACAAAAAAGTCGATGCCCTCTTCTTTGCTTCAACCTCCGCCCCGTTTTGGCAGCGTTCGACCGCCAGTTTTCTGGCTGCGGCCTGCGACCTGTCGGCGGCGTGCGAAACCTCGGACTTTGGTGGCAGCTTACGCTCAGCCACCGCCGCCCTACGCGCGGGGGTAGACGCGCTCAACAGTCGCCGCCTGTCCACCCTCTTGGTCGCCACCGGCGAGGTGCGCGACGGCCAGCCGGGCGAAACCGAAGAAGAATGGTTCGGCGATGCCGGCAGTGCGGTTACCCTGGGGCGGGAGAACGTGCTGGCTGAAATTATGGGTCTGGCGACTTACTCCAGCGACTTCTGGGATGAGTGGCGGCGCGACGGAGATGCCTTTATCCAGACGCAGGCGTCCCGATTTTCAACTGAGCGGGGCTACCAAAAAAGCCTCATCGCGGTCGGAAAATCTCTGCTTGAAAAGCATGGTGTGCAAGCCCAACAGGTGGCGAAGGTGATCCTTCCTTCTCCGAATGGTCGAGCCCATGGCGCGACTGCTAAGAAACTCGGCTTTCAAGAGGCGCAGATTCTCGATCCGTGCTTTGCGGAGATTGGCGCCCCCGGCAGCGCCGCTCCTTTTCTCTTGCTGGCAGCCGCCTTGGAAGTGACAAATCCGGGCGACCTGCTGCTGCTGCTCAACTATGGCGACGGTGCGGACGGCGTCCTGCTGCGCGTGACTGAAGAGATTCGGAAACGTCCGCTTTCATCCTCGCTCTCGGACCATCTCAGCGAGAAGCGGCTGTATTCCTCCTACCAGATTTTTCAAAAAATGCGCTCGTACTATAAGCACCATCAGGAGGCGGCCGAGCTGTCCAACGTCCTCCTGGAAAAAGAGGAGAGTCAAAATGTTCGTCTGCACGGCACGCTGTGTCTGCGTTGCGGGACGCGCCAATACCCTCTCACCCAGGTCTGCGGTGGGTGTAAGAACCGCGACTCCCTTCACGAGGTCCCGCTCGAACATACGGGCCGGATTTTTACCTTTACCCGCGATCATCTCTATGTGGCTCCTGACTCCCCGACCATTATGAGTGTGGTCGATGTAGATCAGGGCGGTCGTCTCTATCTCCAGATGACCGATGTTGACCCGGAAGACGTCCGGGTGGAGGACCCGGTTGTCTTGACCCTCAGGCGCAGGAAGGAAGGACCCACGATGCATAACTACTACTGGAAATGTCGGCCGGCACGCTAATCTCGGTCTGGCGAAAGGCGACGCGCTCGGCTAGCATGAGGCGACAAAGAGTAAACGGGTCCAGCTTTGTATGTTTGTTTGGAGGACACGTTTACTCTTTCCGGAAGGGAGAATACGCAGATGGGGACAACACTCAAGGATCAAGTCGCGGTTATTGGTGTTGGCTGTATCAAGTTTGGCGATAATTTCGATCAGGGCTATGAAGACATGGCGGCCGAGGCGGCGTACGCAGCCTTTCATGACGCCCGCATTGCCCCGGAAGAGATCGATGCCGCCTGGCTCGGCACCTACTCGCCGGCGCAGGGCCACGGCAAGGCCGCGGTTTCCCTAGGTGATGCGTTGCGTTTGTACAACAAGCCGATTTCGCGGGTAGAAAATTTCTGCGCGACCGGGACCGATGCGTTTCGGCACGCCGTCCTTGCGGTCGCCTCCGGCATGTATGATACGGCGCTTGTCTTGGGGGTTGAAAAATATAAGGATCGCCCTGGGCGCGGCCTCGCCCGAGAGGGTGTGCATCCGTATTATCACGACGGCTCAACCGCCCCGGGCCTGTTCGCCTTGGCCGCCACCCGCTATATGCACGAGTTTGGCCTGACCCGTGAAACCCTGGCCAAAGTGGCTGTGAAGAACCACCGCAACGGCGCGCTCAATGCCAAAGCCCACCTGCAGAAGGAAGTCACCCCGGAAGCCGTCCTGACGGCACCGATTGTGGCCTATCCGTTTGGGCTGTACGACTGCTGTCCAACGACTGATGGCGCGGCCGCGGCCGTGGTGTGTCGGGCCGATCTGGCGAAAAAATATCGTGCCGACCACATCCTGGTCAAAGGCGTGGGGCTGTCCGTGACGAGTGGGCGACCGTTCATGGACCCGAATTTTGACTATCTCGGTTTTCGGGCTACCCAGAACGCCTCGGCCCAGGCTTATGCCATGGCCGGTATTACCGACCCACTGAAGGAGATCGATGTTGCCGAGGTGCACGACTGCTTTACCTGGACGGAAATTTCCAACTATGAAGACCTGGGTTTTGTTCAAAAAGGCCAGGGGGCGAAGTTGATTGAAGAAGGACGCACCGCCCTGGAGGGGGATATCCCGGTCAACCCCAGCGGTGGACTCAAGTCGTTTGGCCATCCCATCGGTGCGAGTGGGGTGCGCATGGTGTATGAGATTGTGACCCAACTCAGAGGGGAAGCCGGACCGCGTCAGGTCACAGATCCGAAGCTGGGTCTGGTGCATAATGTGGGTGGTCCTGGGGCCGTATCGTGCGTGGCCGTGCTTAGCCAGCCCTAAAGCCGGACTGGGAAGCGAGTAGATAAGTGAGGAGCAGTATGTCACAGACTTCCATTGTTGATGTCATTTGCCAGCGTGCCCTTGAGATTGCCCCCGAGGTGCCCTGGCTGGTTGAGCCGCTGACTCCGGGGCGGGGCCAGGCATTTATCCTGCAACATATTCTGCGAAACCGGCTGTTCAGTGCGGTCATCCGTCCGTCTTGGATAAGTCGGTGTCCCGACTTGGCCATCGTCCGCAAGACCATTGGACAGATGCGGGAAGAGCTGGTGTTTGATGACGAGATCGCGCAGCCCCATACTACCCTGTTGTGGGAGATGGGCCGCAACGTCGGCTTGACCAATGAAGAAATGGACAATACCCGGGCCGTACCGCTGGTCGATGTTGCGCTGAACGTGTGGGAGAATATTGCCCGCTCAAAACACTGGGTTGCGGGCTGGCTGGCAACTTCGGTGGATGAATTTATGCTGACGGCCATGTCCGGCGAGCATAATTATCGGCCCGAAGCCTGGCAGGCCACCTTTCATCTCAATGATGAGCAGGTGTTCTTTTTTTCCTACCATACCAAGGCCGACGACGACCATGCCGGTCGCAAGGTCTGGGAGCCCATCGCCCGGCATGTGACCACTGAGGCTGAGCGTCGAGAAGTCCTGGATGGCATGGAACTGGCGCTGACGGCGGACAAGCTGTTCTACCAGGGTATTTGCGAGTTGGGCGATCATATCGATGCCAATAAAAATGCCGCCTAGCGCAGCAGAGCGCATGGGCTGAGGCAGAGTTCGGATGCCGATAGACGAAAATCTCAGACAACTGGTTGATCTTGCCGCTCCTTTGTGGGCAGGCGAGGAGGAGATTGTCTGGACCTATTTTCAGAGCTCGCAGCGTACGAACGAGTCCGATCTGCTGTGGCTCAAACGGCAGTGTTTCAAGGAGATCTGGGGTTCGGGTATCGGCGATAAGAAGAAGGGTCTCTTTCAGGGACCGGTCACCTACCTGGACGATGTCTTTGCCAAGATTGACCGTGGGGTTGACCGCCATACGGTCCTGGACGTTATCGACGACTTGCGCTCCGAATTCTATCACTACTGTTTGTTTGCCGACATCTACGACTATATCAGCGCCACCAGGCTGAACCCGCAGCAACTCACCGGCTGGCAGGCGGACGAGACGCTCGCCCGGCTGCGCTACGACTGTAAGGAGCAGCGGGGGCAACTGGGCCACTTTGCTTCGCGCTTTACCGAGGGCGGGTATTGCAGCATGTTTGTTGCAGGGATGCGGCTGGCGGGCACGGGCGAACTCAACGATCGCATCGCAAAAGCGTGTGAGCAGGTCTATAACGACGAAATCGGGCATATGCGCTTAGGCTTTGTCGGGCTGGCGCAGCAGACCCTGTCTGCCGAGGAGTGGGACGCGGTCGCTGACATGGTCCGCACGATTCTGATCCAGCGGCTCCATATGCGCAACGAACAATTCGGCTATCCGCTCTCAGATGCTCGCCTGAATGGCATTCAGGCGGGTGATATCGAGCCTATGTCGTTCGACTACTCCGGTCTTGAGTAGGAGGTTGGCCTACGCCGGCTTTCACAGCGGATCCAAGAGCCATGCGGAAATCCCGACAAGCGCCCCTCAGAGAACCGGCCCGCGCGTGGATATGGGGGACCTTTGTTATCCTGCTGTTTGTGTGTGTGCCGTATGGGTTCGTCGGCAGCTATCAGCCGCTCGTCTTCGGCCTGCCGCTGTGGTTCCTGGTGACGCTGTTGGGCTCCTTCCTTTTAGGTGGATTCACCATGTATGTGGCGTTCCGGCACTGGCGCCTGGCCGCTGTCATCCTTGACGAGGAAACGGACTAAAGAGTAAACGTGTCCAGCATCTCATATATTGGAGGATACGTTTACTCTTTAGAGGTCGCATGAGCAGTCCGGCTGAGACTGTCGGCCTGGGTTTTGGCGCCCTGGTTCTCTTGTCGGTGTACCTGCTGAGCAATCTGCTCATCGGGTTTTTGGCCTATCGATCAGGGGAGACCTGGACGGCCCGCGACTATTTTCTGGGCGGGAAAACAACCGGCGCGCTGGTTCTGTTCTTCGCCATGCTGGCGACCAAATTCAGCGGCAACACGTTTTTCGGTCTGCCCGGACAAGCCTACCGGGTCGGCTTGATGTCGATCCTGCTCGTGCCATTCATGCTGGCGATTGCGGTGGGTTTTCTCTCCTACGCGCCCCGGCTGTATGTCTTGTCAAAGAAATATGACTACCTGACACCGGCCGATTTCTACGCCGACCGCTTTCAGAGCCGACCCTTGCGCCTCCTCGTCGCCTGCTTCCTGATCCTGTCGGTTATCCCCTATCTGATGATTCAGACTACGGGCATGGGCCACGCCTTCGTCGGATTCACCAACGGCCAGTATTCGTTCACCAGCGGAGTCGTCTATATCTCCACCGTCATGCTGTCTTATGTGCTGCTGAGTGGTTGGCGCGGCGTTGTCTGGGCCGAGGTGTTACAGGGGAGTCTGCTCCTGGGCTCAATCGTGATTGCCGCAGTGGTGCTGGTCGCGTCCGAAGGTGGGCTGGCCAATGTCATTCAGCAGGCGGTTCGGGTCGCGCCTGAAAAAGTGGAGGTCGTAAGCTCTTATAGCACGCTGACACGCTCCTACCTCTTGTACGCAGTGGTTTTTGCGCTGGGGGGCTGCATGTATCCTCAGATCATCCAGAGCGTGTACGCCGCCAAGACTGAGGCTGATTTACGGCGTAGCGTCGCTCTGATGATCCCGAACTACATCCTCATCCTGCTGTGCGTCGTGTTAATCGGGCTGGTCGGGGTAGTGCGATTCCACGAGCTGGGAACCATACAGGCCGACCAGATTCTGGGCCTGCTGCTCGGCCAGCAGGCCCAGAATCTGTACTGGGTCGTCGTGCTGGTCTTTATTGGAGCCGCGGCGGCTATCATGTCTACCGCGGCGGGCGTCCTGCTCACCCTCTCGTCTATTGTGACGCACGATCTCTACCGGCATTGCTTTCGTCGCGATGCGAGTGAAGACGAGATTGCCCGTGCCGGGCGGATTTTTACCGTGCTGCTCCTCCTGCTTGTCATGGGGCTCTCGCTCCAGCCCATCACCACCTTGTGGCAGCTCACGATCATCAAATTTGAATTTCTGATGCAGCTCTATCTGCCCCTGATCTTGGGCTTGTACTGGCCGCGATTCACGCGCCGGGCGGCCTTTGCCGGGATTCTCGTCGGAACCCTGAGCGTGACTGCTATGCTGCTGGTGGGCTGGAAGCAGGTCTTGGTCTTTGACGCTGGCCTGGTCGGCTTTCTGCTCAACGCGGCTGGGTGCGTCAGTGTTACCCTGCTGACACGACCCAATGCGGACGAACAACGCTGGGTACGGGAACGGTTCTTTTCCCTTTTTGACAGGGCGCGCGCGATCCAAGAAAAATCAACAAAGCATCCATGTCTCTCCATCACCTAAGCTAATGACACCGGCCGCATAAAGCGAACACACTGCAAACCATGGAATTCGGCCTGCAATTTTTTCCTGACGTCAGTCCGGCCCAGCGCTCTGGAGAAGAGTATTGGGCCGATGCGCTCTACCTCAGCCAATTAGGTGAAGAGCTGGGTTTCACATCTATTCGGACAGTCGAACATTATTTCCACCCATACGGAGGATACAGTCCCAACCCCCTGTTGTTCCTGGCTGCGGTGGCCATGATGACCGCTAAAGTCCGGCTGATTACTGGCGCGGTCTTACCGGCGTTTAATCATCCGCTCAAACTGGCAGGTGAAATCGGAATGCTGGATGCGATCTCACATGGCCGCTTAGAAGTCGGATTTGCCCGGGCGTTTCTCCCGCATGAATTTGAGCGTTTTGGGGTCACGCCAGACGAAAGCAATGCGCGGTTTGAAGAAGGGATTGCACTTGTTCGGCGTCTGCTTGAGGAAGAACATGTGTCTGCTGAGGGACGATTTCACCAATTCAGAGATGTGACCTCTTTACCCCGTCCGACCCAAACTCCACGTCCTCCGTTTTGGCTTGCTGCATTGGCGACATCCTCTAGCTTTGAGCGTGCCGGACGGCTGGGCTACGATGTGATGGCTATTCCCCTAGCCGGTGGCCAAATGGCCGACCTGATCGGCTGTTATCGTGAAGCACGCCGACAGGCTGGCCACACCGGGCCAGGCCGTGTCATGCTCGCCTTTCATATGTTGTGTGCTGCCAGTGAGGAGCAAGCGATCAACATAGCCCGCGGTCCTTTGAATGCGTATCTCCAATCTCTGGTGGACGGTGCATCGGGCTGGTTGGCAGGTCCATCATCTGCGGACTACCCCAACTATGACAAGATTATTGCCGTGCTGTCCAAGGAAACCTTTGAAACGCAATGTGAGAAGGGCGCAGCCTGGATAGGCACGCCTGACGCCGTCAGCCAGCAGATCAAAGACTATTACTCCAGTGTGGGTGGTTTTGATATTGCCTCGATGCAGGTGAATTTTAATGTATTGGGGCGGGTAGAGGCCGAAGCGTCCATGCGTTTATTTGCCGCCCAGGTCTTGCCTCAATTCACGCACCAGTAACGTACCGAAAGCAAAGCAGGAGAACCCCGGCTTGCACTCATGCTGCAAATCCCACATGGTGATGGCAAAATAATCTAGCTCAATTGCTATTATACACAGGAGAAAGAGCGTCCATGTCAGCCCAAGAACCCCGCTTTGCCATTATCACCGATGAAGCCCTGGATTCCTTGCGCAAGCTTATTGGTGTCCCTATCGAGGATACCCTGGAGCCGTGGTGCTATGAGGCCACGCGCGACAATATCCGCCATTATGCGCACGGCATAGGGGACGATAATCCCCTGTGGTGCGACCCGGACTATGCCGCCACAACCCACTACGGCACGATTACCGCCCCGCCGTCGTTTGTCTTTCCGCTCAATCGGGTCTTGAGCGGATATGTGGGTGGACTGCCGGGCATTCACGCCATGTGGGCCGGCGCGGATTTGACCTGGCATAAGCCCATATTTCGCAATGATGCCTTTACGACCAGAGCCTACTTAAAAGACCTGGTCGAGCACGAGACGCGCTTTGCCGGTCGCGCGATTCAGCAAATCTATCACGTCGATTATTATAACCAGGATAACGAGTTGGTGATCGCAGGCGATAGCTGGTGTTTTCGGACCGAGCGTGACACCGCTCGGGAGCGCGGCACAAAATACACCGAGGTCAAACAGCAAGCGCCGGTCATTTATAGCCGCGAGCAAATCGCCGAGATCTTCGCCCAGTACGCGCAGGAAGAAGTGCGCGGAGCAACGCCGCGTTATATCGACGAGGTCAGCGTTGGCGACAGCCTGCCGACCATGGTCAAGGGACCGATGACGGTCACCGGCTTTATCGCCTACGCCCAGGGCTGGGGCGGGCTGTATATCCGGGCCAACCGCCTGGCCTGGAAGCAACTCCACAAACATCCTGGGCTGGGCATTCCTGACCGCTTTGGCATTCCCGACGTGCCCGAGCGCGTCCACTGGGATACCGACCTGGCCCAACGGGTCGGCACGCCCGAAGCCTACGACTACGGCCCGGAGCGTACCTCGTGGATGACCCACCATCTGACCGACTGGATGGGCGACCGGGGCTTTCTACGCCAGATTTCCGTCAAGATACGGCGTCACAATCCGGTCGGCGATACGCTCTTTATCAACGGTGAGGTGACTCGGATTTTCGAGCAAGACGGCCAGCACTGCGTCGAGGTACAGCAAAACGCCAAAAACCAGGACGGCGAACTGTCCGTGCTCAGCACGGGCGTGGTGCGCTTGCCGTCCCGGATCTGAGGCCCGTGGGGATGGAGACTCAATCTGGGAGTGCAGGTACTATCCTGTTGTAGCGCAGAGGGACGCTACACAATCCGGTATTCTTCGGTAATCAGAGTGAACGTTGATGTTGGGTCAACGAACTTTGCACCGTCCGGCTGGGCCTGATCTTTGTACGCCGAAGATGTCAGAGCAAAATTCAGATCGCCCAAGGTCTCAAACCATAGCTCGGCCACCCCATCGTACTGCGGCTCGCCCTGCTCATACGCCGAAGGCAGGGCGTGGCACTGGACATAGCGCTGTAGACCAGGCAGGGCGAGTGCCAGTGGGCCGTGCACGTCTTTCCAGTAGCGGAAGAACTCATCCCGGTCCCAGTCGGGCTTCCGTTTGATGAAAGACAGCCGTTTGATCCGTGGCTCGGGGCTGGTATGCTCCTCTCCCTCGCGCAGCACTTGGTCTGTGGTGACGAGTCGCACCACGTTTTTGACATCCGCAAAATTCGGCTCATCCGCGTACGCGCCTTCACGATATTCCTTGCTCCGAAAGGCGGCTGTGATGGCTTCCTCGCTGTCCATCCAGATTTCCACCACACCGTCATAGGCTTGGCGCCGGCTTACCACGGATGAACTGTGGTTTTGGACATAGCCGCGCAGGCCGGGCATCTGTTTGGCGAGTGGAGCGTGCACCTCGCGCCAGTGGCGTGAGAAGTCCGCCAGACTGAGACCATCTTTCCGCTGAAAGGCAATGAGTAAGTGGGCCATTGTGTCCATCCTCCTCGCGGTAGGGAGGGTATGATTTTTTCACAGCCTGAGCAAGCTCGAATCGGTTGCGCCGATGTGCCTACGGGAGAGTGGCGGGACATGGAAAAGGGTCAGAACGACTCTGCCTCGACGTCCTGAATGAATTGCACCACGTCCCGAAAATACGCCTCCTGATCGTCATACATGGCGCAATGGCTGCCGTTTTCACATATGGACACGCGTGAGTTGGGGATCAACTCGCCCATGCGTTCAATCTCGGACACGCGCATGGTGTCGAAGCGCGCGCCGGAGACCAAGGTCGGACACTGAATCCGGTGCAGATCTTCCCATCGGTCCCAGTCCTTGAAGGTGCCGGTCACAACAAATTCGTTCGGGCCCTGCATGGTGTTATAGACCGGCTTGGCCAGGTTGCGAAACATGCGCACCAGCGGTTCCGGCCAGGGATCGAGCCGGCACAGATGCTGCCGGTACACATGGGTGAACAGGGCCTCCTCGTATTCCGGAGCGTCATAGTCTTCGGTCGCCTCATATTTTTCGAGAACACGCAGGACCTCGGGCGGCTGCTGGGCGCGTAACTCGTTGATATACGCGACATAGGCCGGAATACTGGCGGTCATATTGGAGAGGATGAGTCCCTTGATGTGCTGCTGATAGGCTAGGGCGTACTCCATACCGAGCAGCCCGCCCCAGGAATGGCCGAGCAGATAGAAGTGCTCAAGCCCAAGCGCAAGCCGGACCTGCTCGACTTCTTCCCGAAAACGCTCTACCGTCCACAGGCTGGTATCGTCCGGCTGGTCGGAATAGGCCGAGCCGAGCTGGTCGTAGTAAATAATCTGAATATCATGCTGCGGCAGGAAGTCTTCAAAACACTCAAAATACTCATGCGTGCAGCCGGGCCCGCCGTGCAGGGTGAGCAGGGGAATCGATCCGGAGCCAAGGCGCTTGGTCCAGACGGTGTATTTGCCATCAATCGGGATCATCTCAACCCCACCGGTTTTGACATTTTGCATAGTCTTTTTCCCCTTGATTGTGTGGTGTGCCTGCCTGGTCTCCCGTATACCATTGCTCGGCCTGGCCTGACCAGAGCGCCCCGCGTTTCCCCCTTGACTCTCCTCGGGCTTCAGGATTAGGGGAGCAGACGCCAACCCGGAGCCGTTCAACGCAAACCCGGCCCTGAGACCCCTGAAATGCACACGACAACCAAGGAGGAAAAGCATGATTACGCTCTATACCTCACCAACTCCGAACGGCTGGAAAGCGTCCATTACCCTCGAAGAAATGGGCCTCGATTACACGGTCAAGGCGATAGACCTGGCCAAGGGTGAACAAAAAGAAGACTGGTATGTCGCCCTCAACCCCAACGGCCGTATTCCGACCATCGTCGATCATGACAACACTGACTTCTCGGTCTTTGAGACCGGCGCGATCATGGTGTATCTGGCCGAGAAAACCGGCCTGCTCATGCCGCAAGACGAAAAAGGGCGCTCGCTGGTCATGCAATGGCTGATGTTCCAGATGGGTGGTATCGGGCCGATGATGGGTCAGGCCAATGTGTTTTACCGGTACGCGCCTGAGAAAATTCCGTTTGCGATTGAGCGCTACCAGCGGGAAGGGCGACGACTCTTCGAGGTGCTGGACACGCGACTCAAAGAGCACGAATACCTGGCCGGCGAGTACTCGATCGCCGACATTGCCCACTGGAGTTGGGTGCATACCTATACCTGGTCGGGCATTAACGCCGACGGCCTCGTCCATCTCAAACGTTGGCGCGATGCGCTCCGGGCACGTCCGGCAGTCCAAAGAGGCCGGGCTGTGCCAGAGCTCCTTGATCTCGAAAAAGAGGAAAATAAAGACACGTTTATTCAGGGCGCGCAGAAGATGCTGTCCTGAGGTATGACTCGGCATCAGACGGCCCTCCAGCGTCAAATCGCTGAAAATGAGAAACCTCTAATCTTGGTCTCATCTTCCTCTCATATGCAGTTGCCATACTGAACGTCAAAGAACACAGCAATCTCATACGAGGAGGAGTACGATGCAGACGAAGAAAAAAATACTGGCTGGAGCACTGGCAGTTTCTCTGGCGCTAGGTGGCTTTACCCTGGGTCGGCTGACCCCAATGGATGTGGTCCAGGCGGCGCCGGAAACGGCAGCCCCCAGAATCACCGTAACGCCGTCCGGATTACCCTCATTTGCCGACTTGGCCGACCATGTCTCGCCGGCTGTGGTCCACGTCCGCGTTGTTGGCGTAGAAAGAGCGTCTGAGCGTGGCCACCCCTCTTTTGAGAGAAGAAGGGGCGGCCCACGGAATCCGTTCGGTCCCCAATTCCCGTTCCCGCCTGGGTTTGGCGGCCCACGTCCCCACCAGGGTATACCGCGCCGCAGCTCCGGCTCCGGATTTATCATCCGCAACGACGGGCTGATCATCACCAATAACCATGTGGTTGAGAGTGCCAGCGAGATTATGGTGACTCTTCCGGATGAGCGCGAATATCAGGCAAAGATTCTCGGCCGTGACCCCAAAACCGACCTGGCTGTACTCAAGGTTGAACCCGAGCGGGATTTGCCGGTCGCGAACCTGGGCGATTCCGAAGACGTCCGCGTCGGTGACTGGGTCATGGCCATTGGCAACCCGTTTGGGCTGAGCAATACCGTGACCGCGGGCATCGTCAGTGCCAAAGGCCGAACCATCGGGGCCGGACCGTACGATGACTTTATTCAGACCGACGCCTCCATTAACCCCGGCAACTCGGGAGGACCACTATTTAACGAAAAGGGCGAAGTGGTTGGCATTAACACCGCAATCTTCGGCAATGGCGGCGGGAATATCGGTATTGGTTTTGCCATCCCGATCAATCTGGCCAAGCAACTCGTGCCCGACCTGGAGACCAAAGGCCATGTGACGCGCGGCTGGCTGGGAGTGACTATACAGAAGATGACCACAGAGCTGGCGGAATCCCTCGATCTCGATGGTCCAAATGGTGCCCTGGTTGCCGATGTCACCCCAGACAGCCCGGCCGATAGGGGAGGCCTGGAACGCGGCGATGTTATTGTCAGCTACGACGGCCACACGGTGAAAGAAAATGCCGACCTGCCGCTGCTGGTCGCCAACACGAAAGTCGGGATAAAAGTTCCTATTGACGTGGTGCGCGACGGAAAGACCAGGACACTCACCGTCGAAATTGCCAAACTTGACGAGCCTGAAGTCGCCAGCGGACCTGCGGCTGCCAAAAGAGGCAAGTGGGGGATGGCGCTGCGTGACCTCACTCCGGAGGAACGAGACCGGATGCGCCTCAAAGCCGGTGAAGGAGTCATCGTGGCTGGCGTGCGGCCCGACAGCCCGGCTGCGGACGCGGGAGTCCGTGAGGGAGACGTGATCCTTGAGGTCAACCGGACGCCGGTCAAAACGGTGGACGAACTCAAGAAGGCAATCGCCACGGTGGCGGAAGACAAATCGCTGCTGCTCCTGCTCCGGCGGAACAACGGGGTGAACCAATACGCCTCGCTGTCGGCACCATAGGACATCGGCCTCAATTCCCCTCTCCCTCTGGGAGAGGGGAGGGGTATTGCAGAAACGTTCGGAACGGGTCAGGCTTACGGGCAGACGGTGAATTTACGATAGAAGAAGGAGAAGGATTCATGCAGACAACATTCGCATCTCGGTTTTCTCACTGCTGCCTCGCCCTGAGTCTTGGCCTGCTCTTCGCCGGCCAGGTTCGCGCCGACCATCACGCCGCGGCAGAAGGCGTCGATCCTGCCCTGCAAGCCGCCATTGACGGGGAGCATCGCTCGGCCGAGTACAAGGCGCGCGACCAATACCGCCATCCCGCGCAAACGCTGACCTGGCTGGGACTCAAGCCGGATATGACGGTAGTCGAAATCTCGCCGTCAAGAGGCTGGTACACCGAGATTCTGGCTCCCTATCTGAAAGACCAGGGACGCTTATATCTGGCCGGATTCGATAGAGAGTCCGAGGTTGCGTACATGAAGAAATTGAACGCCCTCCTCGACGAGAAGCTGGCCGCCAAGCCCGAAGTGTACGGCACACCCACGGCGACCGAACTCGCTCCGCCCAACAAGGTCGATATCGCCCCCGCAGGCTCGGCGGACATGGTGCTGACCTTTCGTAACGTCCACAACTGGATGAGCGCCGGGACGTCTGACGGAGTTTTTGCTGCCATGTATGCGGCGCTCAAGCCCGGCGGGATTCTCGGTCTGGTGGAGCACCGGGCCGATCCCAACACGGAACAGGACCCTAAGGCGTCTTCGGGTTATGTCACCGAAGCGGCGACCGTTCAAATGGCAGAAAAAGCGGGCTTCAAGCTCGTGGACCAGACTGAGATAAACGCCAATCCGAAAGATACGCGCGACCATCCCAAAGGCGTGTGGACCCTGCCACCCTCCCTGTCGCTCGGAGACGAGGATAGGGAAAAATATCTGGCGATTGGAGAGAGCGACCGCATGACGCTCAAGTTCAAGAAGCCGGCGGAGTGAGGGATCCTCACCCTGGCCCTCTCCTTGAGGAGAATGGCGGTTGTTCTATTCGCTGCTTGTCTGCGCGACTTCCTGAACCGCCTTGACAATGCTGGCATAGCCGGTGCATCGACACAGATTGCCGGCTATGCCGTGCCGGATATCCGCCTCGGTCGGCTGCGATTTTTCCTGTAAAAGTTGCTGCACCGACAACACCATGCCAGGGGTGCAAAAGCCGCACTGTAAGGCGTGGTGTTTGACAAAGGCATCCTGAATCGGGTGCAGGTCGCCCGATTGCCGGGCGGCTTGTGTCCAACCTTCAATGGTGGTGACTGTGGAACCCGCAACGTCGGCCGCCAGAATGGTACACGCCTTGACCGTCAGACCGTCGAGCATAACGGTACACGCGCCGCAATTGCCGGTGGCACAGCCGAGGTGGGTCCCGGTTAGGTCGAGTTGATCGCGCAAAAAATCGACCAGAAGCGTGCGCGTATCGACCGTGGCTTCACACGGAGTATTGTTCACTATGAGCTGAATGGTGGTCTGCATAGCCTTCCCATACCGTTCCTTAATCCGCCCGTTCCCAGGCCGTCTTCACCGCCCGACGGGTAAACACCCGGACCATCTCTCGTTTGTAGTCCGCATCGGCGTGCAACTCTGCGACTGGGTCGTGAGCCGACTCATACGCGGCAGCCGCAACCACCTCAACAAAGGCGTCGTCCACGGCCTTGCCTGTCAGCGTGTCCTCGATAGCGGTCAAACGGACCGGGACGGGGGCTGCGCCACAGATGCCGACCCGGATGGACCGACAGGTGTTATCCGGGTTGAGCCTCAGACATGCGCCTGCGCCGACAATGGCAAAGCCGCCCTCTACCCTGGTGAACTTCACGTAGGCCGTACCAGTGTCCGAGGGTAGGGCCGGGACGCGAATTTCGGTCAGGACCTCATCCGCGCTCAGACTCGTCGTCATATAATCAACAAAGACGTCTTTGGCGGCAACAGTTCGCTCTCCACTTGGGCTAACAATCTGACAGGCTGCATCAAGCAGGACGAGTACGGGCGGATAGTCAGCCGCGGGATCAAAATGGCCAATCGAGCCGCCCAACGTCCCCCGGTTGCGAACCTGGACATCACCAATACAGGCTGCGGTCTCGCTGAGAATCGGACAGTGGGCTTGCACGACCTCGGATTTGGCCAGGGCATGATGGGTAGTCCCTGCTCCGATGGCGAGCATATCCCCGTCCTGGCGAATGGAGTCGAGACCGGCAACATGGTTGAGGCTGACGATATGGGCCGGCGCGACCAGGCCGAGGTTCATGCTTGGCATCAGCGACTGCCCCCCGGCCAGCAGCTTTACGTCTTCACCGTTTTGTACGCACTGGGATAAGAGACGGACGACTTCGTCGATCGAGTGTGGCCTATGGAACTGAAAGGGTACGCGTATCATGCGTCCGCCCCTCCGTTAGTGCCATTCTTGGCCGCTTGAATCATGCGCCAGACGCGTTGCGGTGTCAGCGGGGTATCGTGAATTCTCACCCCAAAGGGCGCAAGGGCGTTTTCTACCGCGCTGACGATGGTCCCAAATGGGCTGGACACGCCGGACTCGCCCGCACCTTTGGTGCCGAGTGGCGTGAACGGACTTGGGACTTCCTGGTGGTGAATCTCAACACTCGGCACTTCCACGGCGGTAGGCAGGGTATAGTCCATGAACGTCCCGGTCTGGAGTTGGCCGTTGTCATCATAGCTGAGCTGTTCATAGATCAGCCCGCCGAGTCCCTGCGCGACGGCACCCTGAAATTGTCCTTCGACCAGTAAGGGATTAATGACTGTGCCGCAGTCGTGGACGGTCACATAGCGTAAGAGGGTGATGACGCCGGTTTCAACATCGACCTCAACCACGGCCACACAGGCCGCATAGGGGTAGGACGGATAAGTGTTGATCCGGCCCTTGTCATCCGGCACGTGGTGGATATTGCCCATGCGGAAATAGCGTGTGGACTCCAAGCCCGGTTCCATATCAAAGGCGTGATGGTCGAAGGCGCGTTTGTGGACGTACTCGGCAATATCGTTGAACGCGACCTCACGGTCAGCCTGCCCCTTGACGCGGATGCGGCCCTGTTCGCAGTCCAGATCTTCAGGCGCCGTTTCTAACATGCTCGCCGCAACCCGTAGAACCTTATGCTGCACTTCCCGTGCGGCATACAGCGAGGCCGAGCCGCCCATGAACAGGCTGCGCGAACTCCAGTTGCCCAGGCCATACGGGCAGGCCTGGGTATCGCCCTGTATGACCCTGACAGTGCCGAGCGGGACGCCGAGGGTATCCGCCACAATCTGGGCAATGCCGGTTTCATTGCCCGAGCCGGGCGAGGTGACACCGGTCAGGACGGTGACCTGGCCACTCGGGCTGACGCGGACGGTGGCGCCTTCATAGCCGCCGATAAAAGAGTCGGGGATGCAGCCGCCTTCGGGCGTGAGTTCAAAGCCCACGCCCATACCGATATGCCGGCCTTGGTCTCGGAGGCGCTGTTGTTCCTCGGCGAAGGTCTGGTAGCCGGCTTTGTCCATGACGTCTTGCAGCGCCTTGACATAATCTCCGCTGTCCAGGGTGGCGCCCGAGATTTGCACGTAAGGAAACTCGTCTTTGGGTACAAAATTCTTGAGCCGTACCGCGGCGCGGTCCATCCGGACCGTATCGGCGACCCGGTCCATGACGCGGTCCATGAGAAATGAGGCGGCCTCCTTGCCGAACCCACGATAGGCATTCCAGGGGCCCTTGTTGGTCACCACGATGGACAGGTCTACCTCACAGTTCGGGATTTTGTACGGGCCGGGCACGACAAAGGACGCCACATAGGACATACCCCAGCCGGCCAGCGCGGCCAGGGCCCCGACATCGCCGATGATACGAACCTTGAGGCCGGTCACGCTTCCGTCTGCCTGGCAGGCGACCGAGAACTTGAGGGTCTGCTCGCGAGCGTGACCGCCGGCCATCAAATGTTCCGTGCGCTCTTCGATCCATTTGACTGGCTTGCCGGTCCGTTTCGATAGCAGGCAGGCCAGCGGGTCTTCCTGATAGGTCGGAATCTTAACCCCAAACGCGCCACCCACCTGGGGCTGAATCACCTGGATGTCGTTCTCATCCATCTGCAAGGTGTTGGCCAAGGTTGTGCGCAGGGGATGGGGCGCTTGGGTGGAGACCCACAGGGTCAGACGTTCGGCGCGGTCGTCATAATGCGCCAGGGCCGCGCGCGGTTCCAGCGGCGTGGCCGTATGGCGGTGCAGGCGAAGGGTATCGTCCAGGACATGGTCGGCGTCGGCAAAGGCTTGCTCAACATCACCGCCCTGAAAGCGTACATGCATCAGTTCGTTGGTTTCCCATTCGGGATAGAGCAGGGGGGAATCCGGCTCCAGAGCCTGTTCGGCATCGATCACCACCGGCAGGTCTGCGTACTCGACTTCGATAAGATTGGCCGCCTCGGTCGCGGCGTGTCTGGTATCGGCGACCACCGCGGCCACCGGTGTTCCGACATAATGCACCCGGTCAATCGCCAGGCAGTAGATGTCGGTCGTTTTTCCCCCAAAGGCGCTGGGGTTCAACGTGTGCGGAATAGGCTTGCTCCACTGCTGGATATCCGCCCCGGTGACAACGATACGCACGCCTGGGTGCCGCTGCGCCGCTCCGGTGTCGATGTTGATAATCCGGGCGTGGGCATAGGGGCTGCGGACAACGGCCATATAGCCCATGTCCGGCAGACTCACGTCTGCGGTGTATTGTCCCTTGCCGGCCACGAGTTTGGTATCCAGGATGCCACTGACCGCACTGCCGATATATGCCATGCTGAAGAATCCCTTTTCATCTGTATAGTGCTGGAGCCTAGCGCTATGAGGTTTTCAGTGTCAATGCGGTTTAGCCCGATCTTGTTGCCCTGCTTGCTGTGTCCACTTCTCCGTTTCAACCAAGGCGTGGGCGATCCGTTGGCGTAGGGCGTCAGCCGACTCTGGTGTCCAGTCATAGAACCCTTTGCCCGTTTTTACCCCAAGCTCGTCCTGGACAACTTTCGCGGAGAGGACCGGCGGGATCTTCTGCGACGTTGTGAGATGTGGATACAGCCCTTGCATGGCGGCGGAGATCAAGTCCCAGCCGGCCAGCTCAAAAACCTCAAAAATCCCGGCAACCGCCCAGCGTCGGCCAATACTGTTCTTCATGGCCGTATCAATATCCTGCGGGCTGGCAATACCGTTTTGCACCATGTAAAGGGCTTCACGCAGCAGCGCACCCTGCAAACGATTGAGAATAAAGCCCGGCACTTCTTTTTGCACGACGACGGGTCGTTTGCCCACGCTCGTGAGTAATCCGGACAGGGTGTCGAGGGTCTCATCTGACGTGGCCGGCCCACGCACAATTTCAACAATGGGAATGAGATAGGGGGGGTTGGCATAGTGCGCGACCAAGACCTTGTCGACGCGCTGCACGGTATGCATGAACTGGCTGGGCATGAGCGTCGAGGTATTGCTGGCCAGGATGGTATGCGGAGGACAAAGCAGGTCAAGCTGCTCAAAGATGTATCGCTTTAGTTCTCCCTCTTCAAACACAGACTCAATCACAAGATCGGCATCCTCGACCGCTCCTTTCAGATCAAGCTCGGCCCGAATATGGGACAGGACCGGCCTGGCCCGGTCCTCAGTCAGCGCGCCGAGTGCGATCAGGCGGGCAAGATTGGCCTGGATATTTTCCTCCGCTCGGGTCAGACTGGCTTGGGTGCGGGCATGCATGGTCACGCGATAGCCGGCCAAGGCAAACTCCTGTGCAATACCATGGCCCATTAAGCCTGCGCCAACGACGCTAATGCGTTTGATCGCCTGATCGCTTATGTAATTGCTCATGAGTGAGTGATTAGCGCACTCTTCGCGCTACTCCTAGTGCCGAGGTTATAGCCTCTTTGTCCCAAGCGTGGTTGTATACGGGCGAAAAAATACTGAGGAGACAGTATGACACCAGCGCTCACCGACATGTTTGGTATCGAATATCCCATTTTTGCCTTCACGCACTGCCGCGACGTTGTTGTCGCAGTCAGTAAGGCTGGTGGACTCGGCGTGCTGGGGGCCGCGATTCACACCGACGAACGCCTGGAAATCGATCTGCAATGGATAGACGATCAACTCGGCGACATCCCGTATGGCGTAGACCTGATGATGCCGTCAAATTACGTTGGCGCTGCAACCGGCGGGATGGGTCAAAAGGCACTCCGGGAGTACATCCCGGACGAGCATCGGCAGTTCGTGGAGAAACTCCTGGAGAACGCCGGGGTGCCTGCCTTGTCGGAACATCTGACCGCCTCCAAAAAGGAACGTGGCTTACGCTATTCCCAGAAACAGGCCAAAGGTATCGTGGATATCGCGTCTGAGCACAAGGCCAGGTTTCTGGTGAGCGCGCTCGGCACGCCGCCGGCTTGGGTCACTGAGGCGGCCCATGAGCGGGGCCTCTACGTCGGGGCCTTGGCCGGCAAGAAAAAGCACGCCGAGCGCCACAAAGCCGCGGGTGTGGACGTGATTATCGCCCAGTCGTACGAGGCCGGGGGACACACCGGAGAGATCGGCGGCATGGTGCTGATCCCGGAAATTGTGGATGCCGTTGCCCCGACCCCGGTACTCGGCGCCGGCGGCATAGGCAGCGGGCGGCAGATGGCCGCTGCCCTGGCGCTCGGCGCTCAAGGCGTGTGGTGCGGTTCCGTCTGGTTGACAACGGCCGAGTCCGAACTGGACCGGATGGCCAGGCAAAAGCTGCTGGCCGCGGGGACGGATGACACGGTGCGAACCCGGTCCATGACGGGCAAACACGCCCGTTTTCTACGCTCCGCCTGGACCGAAGCCTGGGATCGGCCCGACACCCCGGACCCGCTCAAAACTCCCCTCCAAAGCGTTCTGAATTACGATTCTCTGCGCCGCATCAACCACGCCATGAAGGCCCCCGGTGTCACTCCGGAGTCCGGGGCGTATCAGTTGTATTCCTATCCCACCGGACAGGGCATCGGCGCGCAAAACAGCGTGCGGGCCACCCGCGACGTCGTGCGGGAAATGGTTGAGGGCTATGTCGAAGCCATTGCCAGATTGAATGAACAGCTTGAGAGCTAGGCCGCAGTTCCCACCCACGCGTCTCAATACCTGCGCATCACCAGCTCGGCAAATTCCGTCAGCATCTCCCGGTTTGTCTCGGTCGGAGGCAGGACGGTCAGCTCGCGCATACCCGCTTGCTCGGCCGCACGGATGCGTTCGATAATCTCCTCCGGCGTCCCGACCAGACTCGTGCCCTGAATCGCTCGGGGCGTCACAAAGCGCCGCTCGGCCGGCACCAGATAGGTGCTGTGGCCGTCGTGGAGTTGGAGATAGCGTTTGTCGGCCGGGGTCGGCATCTGATCGACGTAGGCGCAGTACTCTTCCCAGGTGTCCTGAAACGCGGGCGGAATGACTTCCTCATTCTTGGTCAACTGATAGACCTCATACACAAAATGGAGTGCTGTGGTGACCCAGGCGCCGCAGGCATTGATGACCCGGTCCGATTCCAGGGTTTCGCCCGGATGTAGAATCACGGCGGCGGTGACGGCAGAAACATGAAAGGGGTCCGGCAGGCTGCGTTCGGCCTTGGCCGCGCCTGCCCGGATCAACTCCAAATGACTGCTCAGGGCGCTGGTATCTTCGTAGAGTAGAGTCGTGACGCCATCCCCGAATTCCCCTGTGAGGCCGAGCGCCCGTGGCCCGTTGGCGGCAACATAAATCGGGATGGGGTCCTCCAGGTTGATAAAGCGCAGGTCCTGGTGGAGAAAGCGTATCGTGCGGGTGGTGTCACCAAACGTGTAGTCAACCTCTTCTCCGCGCAGGAGGGCGCGCACAACCCGCAGATACTCACGGAAGGGTTTGATGCGCATGGGCTTCATCCCCATGACGCGCATGGCGGTATGGCCGGTGCCGAGGCCGAGGAAGACGCGACCCGGCGCAATCTGGTTAATCGAGGCAATGGAATGGGCCGTGACCGGAGCAATGCGGCTGCCGGGAATCGAGACTCCGCTGCCAATATGAATCCGCGAGGTGTGATGCGCGGCCAGAGCCAGGGTGGCATAGCAGTCCGACCAGATCATCTGGGAGTCCGGGACCCAGGCGCGGTCATAGCCCAGGTCCTCGGCGTCTTTCACCAATTGCCAATCATCGATGCGGGTGGGGAAGATAATACCAAACTGCATAGGTCCTCCTGTGTGCGGATTTAATCAGGCTATGCGTCTCTTTTGGATTGAAGCCGCCGGCTCAATACACCACCGGGCGGACCAGATTCGGCTCCAGAGTGCGCACGCTGGTCTGCCCGCACAAGGCCAGGTTGGTTTCCAGTTCGTCGCGGAATAATTCGATTGTCCGGTGTACCCCGGCCGCGCCGTCCGCGGCCAGACCCCACAGCATGGGCCGACCCATGGCAACCAGATTCGCTCCCAAGGCCAGGGCTTTAATGATGTCCGTGCCCCGCCGAAAGCCGCCATCAATCACGATCTGAGCTCTACCCCCAACCGCTTCGACGATGTCCGGCAAGGCATCAATTGTTGCCAGGGTGGAATCGAGCTGGCGGCCACCGTGGTTCGACACCCAGATGATTTCGGCTCCGACCTCAACGGCGAGCTTGGCATCTTCCGGGGTGAGGATGCCCTTTAAGCCCAGTGGAACCGACAGAATGCTTTTGAGCCAAGCCACATCGTCCCAGGTCAGACGGGTCTGATAGTCGAACTCAGGCGGCTGCTCGTTGGGGGCGATTGTCCGTGCCCGCTGCGGATCAAAACGCAGCTCAACGTCCCGCTCACGGCGGCTATAGGTCTGTACGTCAACCGTCAGGCAGACAGCGTGATAGCCCGAGGCTTCCACCCGGGCGAGCAAATCCTGACACCAGGAACGGGGGCCGCTCCAGTAGAGCTGATATATTAAGGGGCCGCGGGCGGCCTGAGTCAGGTCTTCGACCGGCCAACCGGTGACCCCGCTCACAAAGGCGAGGTTGCGGCTGGGGCTTGCTCCGCGCACCATTTCGAGGTCGCCTTCCGGATGAAAGAGGACCAGACCGCCCATCGGCGCGATGGCAAAGGGAGTAGGTAGTTCGAGGCCCAGAAAGGTCGTGCTGATATCGATATGGCGGACATCGCGCAGCACCCGCTGGCGGATAGCCAGACGCTTGAGCGCCCGGCGGTTGCGACGGCGCGTGGTTTCCGTTTCCGCGCCCCCAGCGCCAAACGCCCACGGTCCAGGTGGCAGAATGGTTTTTGCGGCGCGTCGAATTTCGCGCAAGGTCATAAAGCGGTGTGGCATGGCAGAGTCCTTTCAGGCGGGCCTTTTTTACTTTCCATACCATACTCTTTCAGAGGCTGCTCGGTCTCTTTGGCTTTCCCCACTTGGGCCATTCCACAAGGCGGGGGAAGGCGTGATATTTCGGGTCGAGCCCGGCATGACGAGGACGCATCCGGGCGGTAAAGCGCGTACGCTCAGCCCTGGAGTATCGGGACAACCTATGAAGAAGTGGCCGACGCCGGGCGAATGCATAATCTGCCGGGCTCGGCGGTAATGATCGCTCCAGCTTCCAAATCCGTACCATGCGTGGTGAGGACTTGAATGCAGACATCTGCTTGTTGACGTGCTGAGAGATTGACGAGGCGAAGAATGCCTGCATGGCGTTGGCCGCGGACGATAACAAGTTCGCCAAAGTCCTTATCTAAGGTCACGAGGATACGACTGTCACGGAAAGCTCGCCTGAGAATTTCTTCATCGCCGGGGTCTTCATCCCACTCGCCCGCCCACAGGACATCATGACCAGCGGTTCTTATATCCTGGCGGACTCCGCCCCAGACACAGCTATCAAGCAGAAGCCTCAGGCGGGGGGCTTAACAAAGAATGGCTCGACGCGTTCATGACCAACAAGCTGCCGCGCATAGAGCAGGCAAGCCTAGATGTCTTCCGGCTCAAGCCAAGCATAGCCTGAAAGTATGGTCTCGGCTGTATCTCCCGCTGCCAGCATACCAAGAACATGCTCGACCGCGAGTCTTCGTCCTCGGACAATAGGCTTGCCGCCGAAGATTTTTGGATTGATAGTAATACGTTCGAGCAGCTTTGCCTCACTCATGCCGGTCTCCCCAAAACATGCTCCAAGGCTCTCCGTATATTGTTGTCATTGTACTGGCTCCTGACTCTCGTGCAATGCTTATGCTATGAGACTCTGAAGCGTCTGAGGTTATATGGACGAACACATACCCCCAACCGACCCGGCTGAAGCCGCGGCCTGGGTTGAGTTCTATTACCAGCAGGGCTGGAGTGACGGGCTGCCGTTCGTCCCGCCAACCGAAGAGTCGGTCCGGGCGATGCTGAAGGTCGGACAGGTCGAGGCGGATGAGGGTCTGGGAACGATTGCGGAACGCAACGTGACCATCCCGGCCGAGAAGGTGGCCATCAACGCGGTGATGGCCGGCTGTTTGCCCGAGTATTTCCCCGTTGTGCTGGCTGCGGTACGGGGGCTGTGCCGACCCGAGTTTCACTATCACAATCCGGCAACCAGCACCGGCGGGTCGGCGATCACCCTGATCGTGAATGGCCCGATTGGTCCCGCGCTCGGGATCAACGCGGCCCATAACGCCTTTGGGCCGGGATTTCGCCCCAATGCGACCATCGGCCGGGCGCTGCGCCTGGTCATGCTCAACGTGCTCAATACCCGGCCAGGGCTGCTGGACAAGGCCACCTTGGGTTCACCGGGGAAATATGCCTTCTGTTTTGCCGAGAACGAGGACAACCATCCCTGGCAACCGCTCCACGTTGAACGCGGCTTTCGACCCGAGGACAGTACGGTGACGTTGTACGCCTCCAATACCCTCATGGGGGTGTATAACCAGCTTGCCAGTACGCCCGAACCCCTGTTGCTGGAATTTGCGGATGCCGTGTGTAATCTCGCCTCACCGAACGTGTATGGGTTTAATCAAAGCCTGCTGGTGCTCGCCGGCGAGCACGCCGCAATCATAAAACACAGCGGTTGGAGCCGGCGGCAGGTCCAGGAGGGTGTGATTCAACAGGCGCGGCGGAGCGTGGCCGATTTCAAACGGGCTGGGCGGCTGCCGGGCGAGATTAGTCCCGAAGATGAAACAACCTGGCGCTATGTGATGCGTGACCCAGATGATGTGCTGATTGTCTGCGCGGGGGCCCAAGGCGGGAGCTGGTCGGCGTGTTTACCCGGCTGGGGGAATAAGTGGACGCGCAGCGTGACTGAATTGGTACGGGTGTAACTGAGACGATAAAGGAGGAAGACGAATGCGTCGTACGGTTTTTGATCCGACTCTTCCCTTGGAAACGCAGGAATTTGCGTATGCGCCGCGGCCCGGCGCGTTCCGGGGACTCCGAGTCGGACTGGTCGAAAATACCAAGTTCAATTCCAAGGAATTGCTGTGCAAGGTGGCCGAGCGCCTGGAGCAGCAACACGACATGCGCTTGGTGTCCGTGAATCGCAAGCTGTCATCCGGCCACGCCGTCAGCCAGGAGGCGATTGCGCTGTTTCAGCAACAGGTCGATATTGTTCTGGCCGGCGTGGGTGATTGAGGGTCGTGCAGTTCGAGCAGTGTGCTCGACGGCCTGAAATTGGAGCGCGCCGGTATTCCCACTGCGTCTATCGTGACCACACCCTTTATTGCAACTGGTCGCGCCATGGCAACCAGTTGGGGGGTCCAGGACTATCAGTTTCTGGTGACTGCCCACCCCATCGCCAATCTGACGGAAGACGAGTTGGACACGCGGGCGGACGAACTGGCAGCACAGGTGCTGGACTTTTTTCAAAACGCCGGTCCTGCTTCGGATTGACACCCCCGGAGGGGCACGGTAACAATAACGCCTCATACGAACGGGAGTTTCCAATACGCACAGGCGCATTGACGGAGGAGGGAAGGTGTTTCAAACCTCACGGCTACCGTATGCAGGGGCCATTGATGCCGATGGCCATATCAACGAACCCGCCGATCTGTGGGAACGGTATATCGATCCGGTATATCGTGATCGGGCCATTCGGATTCGGCCCGGCCCGGACGGACTCGACCATCTGGAATTGAACGGCCAACGCTCGCGCTATTTTGACGCGGAAATCCTGGCCCGTGGCACCAGCATGGGCAGTACGTTTGAAGAGCGCAGTGGTATCAAGCAACAGGGCTACACCAAAGGTGTCCCCTTTGGGGGAAAAGATCCCCAGGAACGTCTGATCCTGCTCGATCAGGAAAACCTGACCAAGGCGCTGATCTATCCGACGATCTGTCTGGAGTGGGAAGCCGAAGTCACCGAGCACGATCTGGCCCAGGCGTATACCCGCGCCTATAATCGCTGGATCGTCGATTTTTGTTCCGACTCCGGTGGCCGGCTGATTCCGATTGCTCACATCTGTCTCACTTCTGGTGAAGCCGCGGCCCAGGAACTGGAGCGCGCCGTCAAAGCCGGGGCCAAGGGCGCTTTTATCTCACCCTATACGCTGACCGACAAGGCCCACGCGCATACGGACCACGATCCGTTCTGGGCCACGGCACAGGACTTGGGAGTCCCGATCGGGATTCATCCCGTGGCCGAACCGCCCAAACGGCGCGTCTACCAGCGGTTTCGGGAGATGTATAAATGGGGCGAATGGTGGGTGGATATGCTGGGCGGCCAGGGTCCCCAACAGGCCTTTTTGGGGCTGTTCCAATACGGCCTGTTCGATCGTTTCCCCAGCGTAAAAGTTGTCGTGCTCGAATCCGGGGCGGGCTGGATCGGACATATGCTTGATCGCATGGACGCGGCGTATAAGACCGCGCTCGGCCGAAGTGTCCCGCTCAAAGAAGTCCCGAGCTATTACTTCCAGCGTCAGTGTTGGATATCGGCCGACCCGGATGAACGCGCTCTGCCCTACCTGATTGAGTATATCGGCGCGGACAAATTCTTCTGGGCGAGCGATTTTCCTCACGACGATCATACCTGCGACTATATTAAAGACCTGACGAATATGGTGGCGCCGCTGTCTGAAGAGAGCCGGCGTAAAGTCTTAGGTGAGAATGTGGCCGGCGTGTATGGATTGTCCTGATCCGACGCGTGTATCTGTATGGGGAGAGAAACGAACGACCAGCAAAAAAGGAGTACGCTATGCAATTCGGTCTTTTATACGAAATGGAAACGCCCCGCCCGTGGAACAAGCTGAGCGAGTACAATGTCTACCACGAAGCCCTGGCCCAGATAGAACGGGCCGACCAGATTGGCTTTGACTATGTGTGGGAGGTTGAGCACCATTTTCTGGAGGAATACTCCCACAGCCCGGCCCCCGAAGTGTTCTACGGTGCGGTCTCGCAGCGCACCAAGAACATCCGCATCGCCCACGGTGTGCGCCTCCTGCCGCACCGCTTCAATCATCCCATCAAGGTGGCGGAACAGGCCGCGGTGCTCGACATTCTGAGCAATGGGCGGATGGACCTGGGCACGGGCCGGTCAACCACGGCTCAGGAGCTGGACGGCTTTGGGGTTGATTATGATCGGACGCGTGAGGAGGTGCGTGAGGCCCTTGACGTGATCGTGAAGGCCTGGACTGAAGAAATCCTGGAATACAACGGCAAAACGATTCAGGTCCCGCCCAGGCGGGTCGTACCCAAACCTATTCAAGAGCCGCACCCGCCGATGTGGATGGCCTGCGTGGCACCGGACAGCTATGAGATGGCGGCCGACCGCGGCCTGGGCGTGCTCAGCTTCAATCTGAACTGGGAACAGGTCCAGAAGACCATGGACACCTATCGTGAGAAGTGCAAAGACCGCAGCGACGTGGTGTCGCAGGTGATTAACGAGCGGTTTGCCGGGGTGGCCATCTGTCATGTGGCCGAGAGCAAAGAGGAAGAGACGATCGGGATCGCCGGGGCGCGCTGGTTTCTGCACAACGTGGCCAAGTTATTCGAGCCCCTGATGGTCAAGAATAATCTGTACTCGTATGAATATCTGCGCAGCCTGTTCGACCTGGACGCGGATGCCAACGATTTGAGCGACGCGCAGATCAAAGAGCACCCCATGGTCACGGTCGGCAACCCGGATGAGGTCAACCGCAAGCTCGAAACCTTTGATCAGGCCGGGCTGGACCAGGTGATTTTCTTCAAGCAGGCCGGTCGGATTCCGCACAAGAACATCATGCGCTCGATTGATCGGATCGGACAGTACGTGATTCCGTATTTCAATCCGCACAAAGCAACGCCGACCGAGGAGACGCTGTTCTCGGCAAAATAAGGCCGCTACACAAGGAGAAGCACTACATGCTCAAACCCATTATCTCTTCTGATTCGCATATCACCGAACCACCGGGCACCTATGTGGATCGTATTGACAAGAAGTATAAAGATACCGCGCCGCACATGATCCACGACGAGAAGAAGGGTGATCTCTTCGTTATCAGTGGCATGAAGCAGCCGGTCCCCATGGGTCTGGTTGCCGCTGCCGGGCAGAAGGCCGAGGACCTCGCTATGTTCGGTGCCAAGTTTGAGGACCTGCACCGTGGCGGCTGGGACCCGGAAGCGCGTCTGGCCGACCAGGACCGGGACGGCGTTGCCGCCGAGGTGATCTATCCCACCGTTGGCATGCTGCTGTGTAATCACTCCGATTTCGACTATAAAAAAGCCTGCTTTGACGCTTATAACGAATGGATCGCGGAATACTGCTCCGCCCATCCGAATCGCCTGATCGGCCTGGGCCAGACGGCCATGCGTTCGGTTGATGAGGGCATAGCCGACCTGCGCAAGATCAAAGAGCTGGGTCTGCGCGGAGTGATGATGCCGGGCAACCCTCAGGTGTCCGATTATGACGACCCGCTCTACGACGTATTCTGGCAGGCGGCCATCGACATGCAGATGCCGCTGAGTTTTCACATCCTCACCAGCCGGAGCGATGTGGTCGGCTCCTCTCCGCGCGGACCGAAGCTGAACGGCTTCCTGTCCATTATTCGGGGCAACCAGGACCTGATGGGCACGTTTATCCTGGGCGGCGTGTTTGAACGCAACCCCAAACTGAAAATCGTGTGTGTCGAAGCCGACGCCGGCTGGGTGCCACACTATATGTACCGCATGGATCATGCCTACGACCGGCACCGCTACTGGCTGAAATCCGGCCAGGAACTGTCAAAGATGCCGAGCGAGTATTTCAGCGAACATATCTACACCACCTTTCAGGACGACTGGGTGGCGTTCCGCATGAAAGATATGTGCAACCCGCGCCGTCTGATGTGGGCCAACGACTTCCCGCACAGCGACTCGACCTGGCCGTGGTCGCAGGAAATACTCGAAAAGCACACCGCCCACCTCACCGAAGAAGAGAAGAACTGGATTCTTCACGACAACGTGGCCGAGCTGTATAACCTGGACTAAGAGACTGGCAAGCGTACAAACCGGGGCGTCCAAAAAGGGCGCCCTTTTTTTTCGCTTTCGAGCGTCGGAGGCGCAGACATGGAGAACACAAAGGACACGGGGACCAGACAGGGGTCTGAGAGTGTCATCGATCTCAGACAAGAGTTGATTGACCTGTATGCCGGCGAGCAAATGCTGGCGTTCTTTGAGTTCACGCTGGAGCGTTTCGGAAACGAGGCGCTCTCCGGGCTGTGTCGCATTGCCCAGCCAAAGCCCCACAGCTCGACGTTGCGCTATCTCTCCCTCATTTTTCTCGTTGACACTCCTGACTCCGCAACCCGACTCGTCGTCCAGAAAGCCTTGGCCCGGCTTGAGGGCAGCGCCCTGAAAACAGCCGTGCCCGGCATGACGGACGGTGCCATCATCTCAAGCCTGAGTTCCAGCACCGAGAACTATATCGCTCAGACAGACCTGCTGCTTGAAAGCGCGGTGAACAAGGCGTTCATCACGACCCAACTCATTCCTGCCATCGCCCGCATCGCCCAACTCCACCTGACTCACGTCGAGTGGTGGGAGGAGAGCCGCAGCCTGGCTGCCCCTCCTGCCGACGCACCATCCCCTCCGTCCTCCCTGCTGGCTACGGTCCGGGACTGGTTTCGCCGGATGCCTTGACGTTTCAGGAAACGAGAAGATATCGTAACTGTGTCGAAAAGGTGGAAAGGAATATGCCGCAAATCCGCGAGAAATTCGCAACGCAAATCGAGAGCACCCTGCTGGCGGACCTGCGTATTTTGGCGGAAGCCGAGGGGTGCCAGATTCAGACCCTTGTTGAAGAAGCCGTAAGGACGCTTCTCGAAGAACGTCGGCAGGGAAAGGCACGAACACATGTGCTGGACGCCTACCAGAAGAGCCACTCCCGTTTCGGCTCACTCTTTGAGAAGCTCGCAAATTGAAGCGTGACGATCTCACCCTGGCGGATGTCCTCGCCATCCATGTCGATCAAATCGCTAAGTATGGCGGCGCCTACGGGGTGCGTAATTTCACATCCCGGCAGACTGCTGAAACGCGAACTTGAGGCGCGTAACCTGAGCGCCAATAGATTGGCTCTCGCCCTTGGGGTGCCCTCCGGCCGCATCACCGATATTTTGAATGGCAGCCGGTCAATCACTGCCGAGACAGCGGTTCGGCTTAGCTGTTATTTCGGCAACCGGCCCGGTTTCTGGCTCGAACTCCAGAGTCAATACGACATTGCCTTATTAGGGAAGTAATTATGCTCGCCAGGCTCACGTCCAAAAACCAACTGGCCCTTCCGAAAGCGGTGTTGTCCAATTTCAAAGACACTGAGTATTTCGAGGTGACTGAAGAGAGCGGCTGCATCGTGCTGACACCTGTGCGTCTCGAACGGGCGGGTGCCGTGCGGGCCAAGCTGGCCGAACTCGGGCTATCTGAGGCTGACATTGCTGAGGCAGTAGTGTGGTCGCGTCGTACCGGATGAACCCAGTCTTAACCTCTTATGAGTAGCCGTATTCACAAACACATTAAGGGGCGGCGGTGGGACTATTGGGTCTGCGCCGCCTGTGACAGGCAGGTCCACCGGTTCATGACGCTGTTCGCGTCCCGTCGTAAATACTGTTCCGACCGTTGCAAGGAGCTTGCAGCCGAGGCACGTGCCGAGGTCAAGAAGGCAGAGAAGGACCGTCAGACCGGGAGAACATTGCATTGAGCGTCCCGTTGCACGAGTCCTATTCCCTCGCCCCTTGGGGGAGAGGGCTAGGGTGAGGGGTCATTGTGAGATAAGCCCATAGTCAACGCTCTACGATGAATCTTTTTCTTCTTTTCCAGTACGGCCTTGTCAGCACATTTGTCGTATTATTGGCAACGTTCCTGTCTGTCATGGTCTCCGACAGTGTGGAAGGGCATATTTCCCAGCTTTTAGGCTTATACACGAAAAACCCAATCTTGAAATTCCTCGGCATCGGCATGGGTGGTGTCCTGCTCGCCCTACAAGCCTTGATGTCCTATAGACGCGCCAAGGCGTTGGAGGACACGGTGCGGAACGCTGGGCAAGGGCAACGGCAGGAACGCCTGAAAAACGCCATTGAGCACTTGGGGCATGAATCGGACTCAGTACGCTTGGGTGGGGCCTACGAACTCTTTCATCTGGCGGAAGATATGAGAGATATACGGAGGACCGTATTTGACATTCTCTGTGCCCATATCCGCCAGACGACGGGCGAAGACGAGTATCGGAAAAAGTACCCGTCCAAACCTTCAGAGGAAATTCAAAGCCTGCTGACCCTACTGTTCGTGCAGGAGTACAAAGTCTTCACAGGGCTACATATTAACTTGCAGGGAAGCTGGCTGAATGGAGCCGACCTTCAAGGAGCACATTTAGAAAAAGCTGACTTGACTAAGACGTGGCTGCAAGGTGCCCAGCTTCAGAAGGCATGGCTACATGGGGCTGAGCTTTCTAATGCACAGCTACAAAGGGCCATGCTTTTTAGGACACTGCTGCCAGAGGCCCAGCTTTGGGAAGCGTGTCTACAAGAGGCTTGGCTCTTGGAAGCATGGCTGCAAGGGGCCAATCTTTCTAGGGCACGGCTGCAAAGGGCTTTGCTCTGGGCAGCCCATCTGCAAGGGGCTTTGCTCCAGGGGGCATGTATGCAAGGGGCTCGGCTTCAGGGGGCACGTTTACAGGGGGCTGAACTTTTCGAGGCTCGGCTGCAAGGGGCTGAGTTTGAGGGGGCATGGCTGCAAGGGGCTACAAGCGAACATATGCATGCCAGTACATTTGAACAAAGGGTAAGAAACAAGAGGGGCAAAGAGAGCGACCTGGAGCGGGTGGATTTTCAGGGTGGCTTGAGCCGGGAAGATGTAGACTCCCTCGTCGAAGGCTTGTCGGACGAAAAGGCAAAGACCTTGCGAGAAAGACTGGAACCACACATTGACCGGCCTATAAGCCATGAACTGCCGCAAAACAGTGGCGCCATTACCGAACCCTATACCGCCGAAGAAGCCGAACAGTGGATTGCCGAATACAACGAAACCATGTCAGAGGTTCCGACAGAGCCTGATAACTGATGCTCCCCCGACACTGACTCACCCCAAACGAAGCCCTCTCCGCTGTCGCCCGTGTATCCTGGAGGAAAAACATCATGAAACTGGTGGAGATGGAGAAAAACAACTGGGGTTTCGAGGAGGACTCGACCTTCACCCATGAAATCTTTGAAAAGTTCGATCAAGCATTGGATATTTGGGAGAAGGGCGATGATGAAGTCGCGGAAAAAATGCTCC
The DNA here is from genome assembly GCA_002238415.1 of Desulfurellaceae bacterium bin18. Classification (GTDB taxonomy): domain Bacteria; phylum Desulfobacterota; class Binatia; order Bin18; family Bin18; genus Bin18. The sequence goes on from MPMI01000018.1 coordinate 68,280, forward strand.
AAGCTATTGTGGCGGAATGCCCGAATCACATAGACGCGCTCCATCATCTCTCGCTGATCTACCGCGAGCAGGGAAGGGAGACGGAAGCGTACATTTGTTGTCAAGCCGCTGTCGGTATCGGACTGCACGCGCTTCCCCAGAAATTTAGCTGGAAAACCGCGAGGATGGAGTGGCTGTGGTTGGAGAATCGTCCCTTCCTGAGAGCCTACCACAGCCTCGGTGTGTGGAATCTCCACAACGCCAGGTACGATGATGCAATCAAGATATTTGGGAGGCTTTTATCCGTTAATCCAAATGATAACCAGGGAGTAAGACACATATTACCGAAATGCTGGTTTGAAAAAAACGAGTTGTCGAGAATTCTCACTCATTGTCGCAAGTATGCGGATGACGTTTTCCCCGAAATTTTCTACTCGGAGGCATTGGCACTTGCATGCCTTGGACGTAGCGAGGAGGCGCGAGAGGCATTGGAGGATTGTGTCGCTAAACTGCCGTTGGTTGGCAGGGAACTGTTGAAAAAGAGACACCCCAGGCCGAAGTCCAAGATGGAGGGCTACATTACTCACGGAGGCCCCGACCAAGCCTATTACTATTGGAAATCGTTCGGCAGGTACTGGTCGGGATCGGAATCCGCTCTGGAATTATTGAGACAGGTTGTGAAGCGATGAAACTGAGGCGTATCAGTCAAGCATTCAAGACGAGTCCGGTTTCGACCGCTCTGGTCAGCCTCTCCGGCATTGTGCTTGTCGTATTGTTGAGTGTTTTTGTATCGGTTCTATTCTGCGAAAGTGCTGAAAAATATATTGCCCAACTATTAGGGGTATCTGAAACAGGGGCGTCTAAAAAATACGAGTCTCTGAAGTTTCTCGGCATCGGTATGGGAGGCGTCCTGCTCGCCCTGCAAGCCTTAATAGCCAACAGACGTGCTAAGGCAATGGAAGACACCGCGAGAGCACAGGTGCAAGCCAACCAGAACACCGAGCGGGGCCAACGGCAGGAACGGCTGAAAAACGCCATTGAGCACTTGGGACACGACAAGGACTCCGTGCGTTTGGGCGGGGCCTACGAACTCTTCCATCTGGCGCAAGATACGAAAGACTTACGTCAGACCGTGTTGGACATTCTCTGCGCTCACATTCGTCGGACGACGGGTGAAGCCGAGTACCGGAAAACGTACAAATCGCAACCCTCAGAAGAAATTCAAAGCCTGCTGACCTTGCTTTTCGTGCAGGAGCACGAAGCCTTCAAAGGACTGCAAATCAACTTGCAGGGAAGCTGGCTAAACGGGGCAAATCTTGAACGGGCGTGCTTGGTCAGGGCTGTTTTGACCGGAGCGCATCTGCAAAGGGCCATTCTTTCTGATGCAAATCTACAAGGGACGAATCTTGGCGGAGCATATCTCCAAGAAGCTCGTCTTTGGAGGGTGTCTCTGCAAGGGGCCACCCTGGAGTGGGCGGGCCTCCAAGAGGCTCATTTTCGGAAGGCTTGCCTACAAGGAATTAATCTTCATATGGCACGCCTACAAGGGGCTTCGCTTCAGGCTGCACGCTTACAAGGAGCCTTTCTTGGTGGGGCGAGACTACAAGGGGCTTCGCTTCAGGATGTACAACTACAGGGAGTTAGAAGCCGAGCCGATGATCGGCCTCCTCCGATATCTTTTGCTGAGCACATTAGGAAGCATATCGGTCAGGAGAGTGATCTATGCCGAGTTACGTTCGAGGGCGGATTGAACTCCCAAAAAGTAGAGGAGCTCGTCAAAGATTTGTCTTCTAATGAAGAAGCAAACGAATTGTGGAATAAGCTGATACCGCATATTGACCGGCCGTCAAGCCATGAATTACCAGAGAACAGCGGTGCCATTACCGGGGCCTACACCGCTGAAGAAGCCGAAGAATGGATAGCCGAATACAACGAAGCCATGTCAGAAGTCCCTGGGAGCGATGACTGATGCTGACCCTGCACTGGCTCACCCGAGACGAAGACCTCCGCACCGCCTCCCGCGTGCCGTATCGGCTGATGGAAGAAGCGCCCGACCTTTCGGCAGGAGAGCCGGACGCGGGCAACATGTTGATTCATGGCGATAACCTAGAGCACTCAAGTCCTTGCTGCTATGGAGATACCGGTGTCTGAATTTGACGATAAGCCAATCACCTCGCCTGAAGAGGACAGTTTCGGGTTTGATCCGCTCGCCAAGGCGGTGGCCGACAGCATCTCAAAAATGGAGATACCTGACGGTACGGTTATTGCCGTCAATGGTCCGTGGGGCTCGGGCAAAAGCAGCCTTATTAACCTCGTGCGGTGGCATCTACGTGGCAAGGAGGATCGCTTAAAGATCGTTGATTTCAGATGCTGGTGGTTCCGTGGAGAGGAAGCTCTGACGCTTGCATTCTTCCAGGAACTCTACTCTGCTCTGAATCCGTCCCTGAAGAGGAAAACAAAGAAAGCTCTCTGGAAACTTGGTCGATATCTCAGCGCAGCAGGCACAATGTTGAACGCATCAGGTATAGTCGGAGCCGACAAAATCGCATCCAGTTTTGGCAAATTGATCGCTCAGGGCGACACCGTTGAAAAGCTGCATGGAGAGGTTTCCGACGCATTACAGAATAACTCCAAGCGCTATCTGATCGTAATTGATGACATAGACCGTCTGTCCCAGGACGAAGCGCTGCTCATTTTCCGGTTGGTGAAGTCAGCAGGTAGATTGCCGAACGTCATCTATCTGCTCGCCTATGACCGGCAACTTGCTGAGAAGATCGTTACTCAGCGCTATCCTTCTGAGGGACCGCATTATCTCGAAAAGATTGTTCAAGCATCTTTCGAGTTGCCCGAGCCAGATCGGCTGTCGCTGGAAAAAGAATTTGAGCGTCGCTTGTACAGTATAATCGGAGAGAAGGAGTTTGAAGACGAAGTTTACTCTGCCAATCTATTCCGAGAAATCATCGCTCCTGAAATCAAAACGCCACGCGATGTACTCAGAATCTTAAATTCACTGAGGGTTACTTGGCCTGCGGTCAAGGGTGAGGTCCATCCTGCGGATTTTCTTTGCATTGAAACCTTGAGGATTCAGCGTTCGGAACTGTATCGCACGTTGAGATCGAATGAGGGTCGCTTGACTGGGACGGAAGAGGGTACCAGTCCTATGGCCGAGGAGCCATCACGTAAACAGTACGACGGGATTTTCCTGGAACAAGAACCTCCATCGGAACGCGAAAGATTACGCCGAGGGTTAATGCGATTATTCCCTGCGCTGAAGCGTGTTTGGCTCGATCTGGCCTCCACGGACAATTCTCTCGATATCTGGGATAGTCAGCGCCGAGTCTGCTCACCTAGACACTTCGACACGTATTTCCGATTCATGCTCCCGGATGATGTGGTAAGCAAAAAGGAGATTAAAGCGTTCATTACTCATTCTGATGATCCTGAGTTCATTCAACGTTCGTTGCTTGACGCGATGGAAGTCAGCTCTCCGAGTTTTGGCACCAAGGCTACTCTTCTTCTCGAAGAACTCAGAATCCACGCCTCTTATGTATCCGATGCTCAAGTAAGTCCTCTGCTCAAGACCATATATTCCATCGCTGACCGTCTTGACGTAGAAAAGAACAGAGAAGGCGGCATGCCGTCAGGCAACATGCTGGGACTTCTTTTACTTACACGGCAATTGACTCAAGATCGCTTCGACCTGAAAACTCGGTCGTCTCTTCTGGTTGATGCCTGTATGAAAGCGTCGCTTGGATGGCTGGTGGATTTTGCAAAACACACATACCTTGACCATTTTCCGTCAAAAAGCACTAATCTGGAGCCCGCTGAGAATTGCCTAACCACACGCGATGATGCTTTGAGGCTGAAAGAGTGTGCCGTCGAGTCCATCCGCAAAGCTGCTCAGGACGGTTCGTTAATAGATTGTCCATCGTTGTACAACGTGCTGTGCTGCTGGGTAAGTTTTGTAGGCAGTGAGGAAGAAGCCAAGTCGTGGGCAAGTGCTGCCCTTGAAGATAATTTGGCGGTCGCTCGTTTGGCCAAGGCATTCACCGGTAGCTCGTCGATAGGCGCCCTTGGAGACTCCGTTGCAAAGCAAATCTCTGTTGCTGTGACGGGTCACTTAAGGTCTCTCGTCGGTTTGGGTGAATTTCGAGCATGTGCCGAAGAAGTGGAAAGAGAGGGGAAGTTGCCAGCCGAGGATCATGAAGCTCTGGTCAAATTCCTCGATGCTTGGCGAAGACAGGATGAGGATGACCATGACGATTCATGAAGTTCACAGCGTCCTTCAAGCCGGATTGATCGGCAAGGCAGCCCAATCGAAGAAGAACCAGCACTCTGGAGGCGAGTAGCATTCCATGCCCACCCTCCACTGGCTCACCCGAGACGAGGACCTCCGCACCGCCTCCCGCGTGCCATATCGGCTGTTGGAAGAAGCGCCCGACCTGTCGGCGGGGGAGCCGGATACGGGCAACATGCTGATTCAGGGTGACAACCTGGAAGCCCTCAAGGCGTTGCTGCCGTTCTACGCCGGGCAGGTGAAGTGTATCTATATCGACCCGCCGTACAATACAGGCGCTGCCTTCGAGCACTACGACGACAGTCTCGAACACACGCAATGGCTGGCGATGATGTGGCCACGCCTCGAACTCCTGCGCGATTTGCTGGCCGAAGATGGTTCAATCTGGGTGTCTATTGACGACAATGAAGCGCATTATCTCAAGGTCGTGATGGATGAGGTATTCGGGCGAAGGAATTTTGTCGATACAGTAATCTGGCGCAAGAACTATTCCCCAAAGTCCAGCGCGAGACACTTTTCGTCGGATCACGACTATATTTTAGTCTTTGCAAGAAATGCTGATTCCTTTCTGCCGAATCTGATGCCTCGGACAGAAAGACAAGACAAGGCATATAAAAACCCGGATAATGACCCACGCGGTCCATGGAAGACAAGCGACCTCTCAGCCCGCAACCCATACAGTCTTGGAGTCTACAGCATAACTGCTCCCGGTGGGCGTGTAATAGAAGGGCCTCCCAAGGGTCGATATTGGGTGATCAGCAAAGAAAAGATGCAGAAATTCGACAAGGACAACCGTATCTGGTGGGGGAAAAATGGAGATGCAATCCCACAGATAAAGCGTTTTCTGTCAGAAGTGAAAGAGGGCAGGGTTCCTCAGACCTTATGGCCATATGAAGAGGTTGGTCACACGCAAGACGCCAAAAAGGAAACTGTCAAGATATTTGGCAGCGAAGTCTTTACGACCCCCAAACCCGAACGTCTCATCCAACGTATTCTTCACATCGCCACCAACCCCGGCGACCTTGTCCTTGACTCCTTCCTCGGCTCCGGCACCACGGCGGCAGTCGCCCACAAGATGGGCCGGCGTTACATCGGTATTGAGATGGGCGAGCACGCGGTCACTCATTGCGTCCCCCGCTTGCGCAAGGTCATTGACGGGGAGCAGGGCGGCATCTCGAAAAGTGTCGGTTGGCAGGGCGGGGGCGGGTTTCGTTTCTACCGGCTCGGGCCGCCGGTGTTTGATGAGGCGGGGCAGATTCGGGCGGACATTCGCTTTCCGGTGCTGGCCGCCCATGTATGGTTTAGCGAGACCGAGCATCCGTGGAACGGGAACGGGGATTCACCCTTCTTGGGTTTGCACGATGGCCACGCTTACGCGTTGCTGTACAACGGCATTTTGGGCGACAAGCGACCGAATGGCGGCAACGTGCTGACGCGGGCCACACTTGCTACGATTCGGGAGGAGATTGAGCGTAAGCATGCGCGCTTCAACGGGCCGATGACGGTCTATGGCGAACAATCGCGGCTGGCCTCCGCGACTTTGGAACGGATTGGCGTCACTTTTAAGCAGATGCCGTATGAGGTGCAGGCAAGAACCTGATTGGTTGACCGGAGCTCGGACTATTCATACTTGCTCATCCTCCTGCAAAACGGTTCAGCATGACTTGGTTACTCTTTATTGACGAGAGCGGACACGATCACAAAACCACGCCTTATGAGGTTCGGGGCGGGTTTGCAATCCACGTTCGTTTGCTTTGGCCCTTCGTGCAGAACATGCGGCAGCTAGAGGTCCGTTGTTTCGGCTGCCCGTTGCACGAATACAAAAAAGAGATCAAAGGCTCTGCCCTGCTTGACCGAAAGCGCTACAAATTTGCCGGACAGAGCGGGCTGCTGCGCGATGAGGAGAGGCGCAAGCTTTGCCGCTCCTTCCTTGCCAAGGGCCTCACGCAAGATACACCAAGCGCGAATGAATTTGCGGCGTATGGCCAAGCCTGCCTTCAGGTGGCACAAGGGACAATTGACCTCCTGCGACAGCATGAAGCCGTATTGTTGGCTTCCGCCATACCGCGAGATGTCGCCAAGCCGCCGGGCTACAGGGTCGAAAACTATTTGAGGAAAGATATTGTCTTCCTGCTTGAGCGATTTTTCTACCTGCTGGATTCAAAGCGTGAACATGGCGTAATCGTCATGGACGAAACCGAGAAACGCCAAGACCGAAGATTCGTCACCAGACTGGAAAGATACTTCACGAAAACTAGCGAAGGTCAGTACAGGACGAAATGGATCGTGCCGACTCCGTTCTTCGTCTCATCCGATATGACATACGCTATCCAAGCCGCAGATGTGTGTATCTACTGCATCAACTGGGGATTTCGCCTTCCCCAGCGCGGAATGAACGCCGAGCATCGCGGCGAAATCGTTGATATGTTCCGGGACGACCTAGCGAGTCTTCAATTTCACGGACAGGGGGAGAGAGACGGACGTATCTTCAGCACTTACGGAATCGTCTATGTCTCCGATCCATATGAAGCCAGACCTGCCCCATAAAAAAAGAGGCAACGCTCCGTCCGCCACTCCTGCACTTCATGTGCAAAACCGCTTACGAAGCCGAGCCTCCACGCCCAAGGATAAGCTTTTGTCGCCAGACAGTCAACCTCTTCAAGCAGATACCGTATGATGTGCAAACAAGGACCAGATCTGTGCAACTGAAGCAATATCAGGCCGATGCGCTGGCCGTTCTGCGCCGCTTCTTTGAAGAATCCCGCATGGCCGGACCGAAGAATGCCTACGAAACCATCACCAAGGAGCCCGAATATACGGACCGTCTCGGACGCTACGGTGGAACGTATCGCGCCCCGCTCGCGGACCTTCCGAACGTGCCGTATGTCTGCCTGCGCCTACCGACCGGTGGCGGCAAGACCATCCTGGGCGCTCACGCCGTTGCTGTGGCGCGCGATACCTGGGTAGAGAAAGACTATCCGCTGGTCCTGTGGCTGGTGCCGACAAAGACCATCCGTTCGCAAACCGTCGAAGCCTTGAAGAACACTGGCCACCCGTATCGACAGGCGCTGGATGAAGACTTTGATGGCCGGGTACGCGTATTCGACATTGCCGACTTCACCCATATTCGGCCGCACGACCTGCGCGACCACTGCTGCATTGTGGTCGGCACCATTCAGACGCTGCGGGTGACGAACACCGAAGGCCGCAAGGTGTATGCCCATCACGAGGAAATGGAGCCGCATTTCTCCGCTGTCCCGGATGCCACGCCGGGCCTGGAGAAGCTGGAGGGTGGCGGCGTCAAGTTCTCCTTTGCTAACCTGCTGCATATCCACCGCCCGCTGATGATCGTGGATGAGGCCCACAACGCGGTGACCGGCCTGACTCGTGAGATGCAAACGCGGGTCAACCCGTGCGCGATTATCGAGTTCACCGCTACCCCTCAGCCCAAGTCGAATATCCTGTACAGCGTCTCCGCCCTGGAACTCAAACGCGAGGACATGATCAAGTTGCCGATCATGCTGTCCGAGCATGACACTTGGCAAAACGCGGTCAACGGTGCGATTGCTAAGCGTGCGTCTCTGGCTGAAGCCGCCAAACGGGATGCAGACTACCTCCGGCCCATCGTTCTGTTCCAGGCCCAGAAGAAAAATCAAGAAATTACAGTCGAAGCGCTGAAAAAACATCTGATGGATGTCGAGCATCTTCCTGAAAGTGCAATCGCAGTCGCCACCGGCGATCAGCGCGAATTGGACGGTATCGACCTGTTCGACCCGCATTGTCCGATTGAATACATCATCACCGTTGAGGCCCTGAAAGAGGGCTGGGACTGTTCCTTCGCCTATGTGTTTTGCTCGGTCTCGCGCATTCACAGCGCGACGGACGTGGAACAACTCCTGGGCCGGGTGCTGCGCATGCCCTACGCCAAGCGGCGCAGAACTGCTGAACTGAACCGGGCGTATGCCTATCTGTCCGAACCCTCCTCTGGTGCGGCTGCGTTGGCATTGACTGATAAGCTCGTTGCGATGGGTTTTGAGGAGGAAGAGGCGCGCGACAACATTGAGCAGGTGCAGGGAGAGTTAGGGGGCGAGGATAGTCTTTTCGGTCCGCGCGATAAGCCGCAACCAGCCTTCCGGCATACGCTCACAGCGACACCGGAGATGCTATCGGCCTTGAAGCAGGCACAGCGAGACGGCGTGACGGTACGCGATATCGGTAGTGGGACGGTTGAGATCGAGATTGTTGGCCCTGTGGACGACGCCATGGAAAAGGCCCTCTACACGGTGGTTCCAGAGAGAGAACGTGAGCAGGTTAGCAAGTCCCTTGAGACCTATCGGAACCGACTTTCACCTGCCGAACGTGGTGAGCAATTCAACGTGCCGCGTCTCATGTCGGAACTCCAAGGGGAGCTTGAATTCGCCGATACCGACGTGTTCATGGAGTTCCACGATTGGTCTCTGCTTAACCATTCGCCACGAATGGACGAGAGTGAATTTACGGTCCGTCAGACCGCAAATAGATTTGAGATCGATATTGACGGTAGGCGCGTCAGATATCAGTTCATCGGCGAGGAAGAGCAACTCACCCTAGACGCAGACGTAGCAGGCTGGACACCTGAAGCCCTGGTCCGATGGCTCGACCGTCAGGTACGCCAACCCGATATCGGTCAGGGCGAACTGATTAAGTGGCTCTCGGACCTCGTCGGTCATCTGCTCAATACGCGTGGGCTGCCTCTCTCTGCGCTGATGCGATGTAAGTTTATCCTGGCGCGGAAGATAAACGACAAGATTGACGCAATTCGGCGGCAAGAACGGAGGAGTGCCTATCAACAGCGTCTTTTCACGCCTGAAGCAAAAGCCGAGGTGTCTTTCGACAACGCCTTCTCATTCAAGGCTGGAATGTATCAGGACCAGCGGCGTTACCGAGGGCATTGGAAGCCGGGAAAGCACTTTTTAGGCCCGGACCACGTTCCAGCTTTCGACGGTGTGGAGGGCGGTGAGGAATTTCAGTGTGCGGAGGATATCGACCGCCTGCCGGGGGTGAAGTATTGGCTCCGTAACGTCGCGCGCCACCCGGAGTCGTTCCGACTGCCGCTTGCGGCCGGCTGGTTCTATCCGGACTTTGTTGCCTTGCTGGAGGACGGTCGTCTTTTCGTCGTCGAGTACAAGGGCGCGCTTCAGGACAAGGACGATACGGCGGAAAAACGGACTATCGGCGAGCTTTGGCAACAAGAAAGTAACGGCAAGGGTCTATTCAGCCTTGTGGAGAAAAGTGTCAATGGAAAGGATATGCGTCAGCAGTTGATGGAGAAAATCGGCACTGCCTGAACAACCGTTATTTCTCAGTCTGCGTCGTCTCTTCTATAGGCTCTCGGCTTGAGGGGACGATGGCTTGTGAACCGCAGAAAGAGCAGCTCCCCATGGGAGCGTTGGTGAATAAGCCTTCACATTGTTGACACTGGTAGGCAAATTGGGGGTCTGCAACACTCCAGGACCACTTCCCTAGGGTTTGTCTTTCTTATCTTGCAAACACAATAAATCAATCAATCGCTGACACCATGGTGTGGCAATGGTGGACCCGCCGCGCCTGGCTGCACAGTCTGGCAACCAGCCCCCCATTCTGCCCCTGTCCGAGATGTACGCGGGCGGGGCGGGGCAATGACCGGCCTCATTTGCGAGTGGTGCGGCCATCATAACTACGAGGCCGTCCCTGGAGAGCGCTGCGATCAGTGCGATAATGTCATGAATGGCGTAGACGACCCCGACGCCGTAGAGCCCCCGGAAATTTCATAAACCGTGAAATTTCACCCCGGATGAAATATGGATAAGCTGATGCACATCCTGGTCGCCACGCACGTCGGCGTCTTCCTCCTGGGCGTCCTGCTCGGTGTATTTCTCGTCTGGGCAACCCACCCATAAATCCTCTCAAACACCGTTCCAAAACCAGAAATTAAGGGCCGATTAAGGGCTGAAAAATGCCCCATTAAAGGCCGTTTAGGCGTGAGAAATCGTGAAATTTCGTGAGAAATGGGATTTCACGACCATGAAATTTCACCCCCCGTGAAAAGCAGTGCAAATCCGCGATCTTAGAGCATTTTTGATGAAATTTTGGGGCAAAATCACGAAATTTCGCCATGAAATATTTCACGATTTCTCATGTTTCCAGAAGTGGCACTGAATTTTGGAATTTTGCAGACACTGGTAGGTAAACGTTCCCTTCATCCACAACCTCCTCACCTCATCCACAGGAACCACCCACTGTCTACTCCCTTCATTGCCCGAATAGACAGCCACTCGCTGACTATACCAGTTTCTTCTCAGCGGTAGGAACTCTGCGGCATATGCGGCTAGGAGGTGTGGGGGATTGCGCGGGGCTGCTGTTTGCGCATACTCCACCTGCGTGGGGGAATAAGCATGGTGCAACCACTGGCTGGCTTTCGTGTCCTTGATCTCTCGCGCATATTAGCCGGGCCGTTCTGCGCCATGACCCTGGGGGACCTTGGGGCCGAGGTCGTCAAGGTCGAACGGCCGGGAAGCGGTGATGATACCCGCGCCTGGGGTCCGCCGTTTGCGGGCGGGGAAAGCGCGTATTACTTATGCGCCAACCGCAATAAAAAGAGCACCACCGTTAATCTCAAATCGGATGCTGGAAAGCAGTTGATCCGTCGTCTTGTGCGAGTCAGCGATGTGCTTATTGAAAACTTCAAATCCGGGGAAATGGCGTCGCTGCAACTGGGGTATGAACAACTCAAGCAGGAGAACGCAGGGTTGGTCTATTGTGCCATTACCGGCTACGGCCAGACCGGACCGGACAAAGACCTGCCCGGCTATGACTTCATTATTCAGGGCCGGGGCGGGGTGATGAGCATCACCGGCGAGGCCGAGGGCGAGCCGATGAAAGTCGGGGTCGCCATTACCGACATTACTGCGGGTTTGTTCGCTGCCAATGCCATTCAGGCCGCCTTGCTTGCCCGAACGAAAACGGGCCAGGGGCAGGCGATCGACATCTCTCTGCTGGACGTCCAGGTTGCGTGGCTGGCTAATGCTGGCAGTAATTATTTGGTGTCCGGTACAAAGCCCGGTCGATATGGCAACGCCCATCCATCCATTGTGCCCTATCAGTCCTTTCAGGCCCAAGACGGCTATTTTTGTCTGGCCGTTGGCAACGATGGTCAGTGGCAGAAACTCTGTCAGCTCATTGCCCGCCCTGAGCTGGCGGCTGACGAACGTTTTTCCACCAACCCCGCGCGAGTGCAAAACCGGGAGACCCTCATCCCTCTCCTTCAAAGTGTGTTTAGCACGGACACGGTACATGGCTGGCTGCGGAAAATCCGTGCCGCGGGTATTGCCTGCGGGCCCATTCAATCCATTGACGAAGTCTTTGCGGATCAACAGGTGCTTGCCCGCGACATGCGCGTGGCCATGCCGCATCCGACCGCAGGAGAAGTCCTGCTTGCCGGCTCACCGCTCAAACTCTCCGCGACCCCCGTCGAGTTCCGCCTCCCGCCGCCTTTATTGGGGGAGCATACGGACGAGATTTTGACGGGGTTGCTTGGCTATTCGGCGCAGGAGATTGGGCGGTTGCGCGAGGATGGAGTGGTCTAACTCCGCTCTACCGCCGTCCCTGGCTTAAAATGTTGACGTCGTAACGCTCTTCGACGTGTTCCATATCAACCTCGGGGTATTCAATGGTGTAGGCGGAGAAAATCGTAGCCTGCTCTTGTTTGACATCAACAATCGTAAAACCGATGTTACGAGGCACCTGTTTGCCCCGGTCCGACTCGGCCTGACTCGAGTCTTCGGACCAGCCGTGCAGCAAGTCGTTGACCTTCCAGAGCTTGCCTTCGGAGTCAAAGACAAGGACCATTGCCGTCTCGTAGGTCTCCGCATCCCAAAAGTAAATTTTGCTGCTGTAGTTGCGGGTGCTGGTCGGCGTTTGTTCGACAACGGCACATAAACGCAGCTCCCAGCGGTCGTTGGGTAGCCAGCCGTTGGGGCCGTAGAAGCGGGCATAGGGGTGCTGGGAGTTCATGACGTGCAACAACACTTTCCATCCCAGAAATTTCCACTCATGGTCAAGGATACGACCGGAGAACCCGGTAAAATCGTCCAGCGTCATTTCTGTTCCGGCAACGGAATCATCCCGCTCATGCGTGGACAGGCGGCGGACCTTACGCAATTGGGGCAGGAATCCCCAGGCGTCGTCCTGCTGCCGCGGGTTATCATAGCGATAGATCATAAACCGTTGTCCGCGGACATCGTACGGCTCCAGCACTTCGACATAATCCTTGTATTCAAATCGCCCTGCGTCATTGAGGGGCAGGAGATGACCCTGCTGTGACAGTTGCGCCAGATGATTGTGGTAGACGCGTTGGTAGAGGGCAACGAGATGGCGGATGGCTCTCCCTCCGCCCTGAATCAGGTCCTCCGGGAACCCGGAGAGTCGTGGCCCGCTGCCGCCCTTGGCAATGAGGGCACCCAGATAGCGCTCGACATTCATGCCGTAGTACTGCCAGCGGTAATTGAAGTTCCAGGCGGCTTTGACTCCTGAGGTCGGGTCGTCGGGATTGATCAGCGCTTGGGCAAATGGCCGCCCGGCAATATAATTCTCAAGTGCCCCGTCGGCGGCGAGGCGGGTTTGATTAGCGTACTGCTCGGTAGCAGCCAGATAATCGGGGTGGGGCGGGTAATGGCCCGTGGGTGCAACATGAAACTCGACTTCAGGAAAATCAAACTCGTCAATATAGCGCGGTGGCAAGAAGGGACGCAGCTTCTCCAGGTCGGCCTGTCTCAGTACATCGCCTTCTTTGAATTGGGGCAGCGTGGTCAGATTCGTGCTGATCCACCCTTGGATATCTTCCCGAGTGGGCAGACCCTGGCCCTGCGAGTGCGCAGCATTCGTGAATACCCCGCCGAGTGCAAGGGCAACCAGGACGCCGCAAATAAGGATGGAAAAAGCCGTTTTGTGCATGTCGTCCGTTTCCTTCAGGTCCGGTTCTCTGATTGCTAGCCTAACCGAGCCCTCGTACTGCCGCAAGGATACGGTCGGCCCAAGCGCCTTGAGAAAGTCCGGCGAAAACGGTGGTGGATGGAGAGGGGCAGGAAGCAGGCGTAGATACAGAATGCGTCAGCCCTCCGGCTGGGCGCTTTCTCGCGTCCCCCCTGCTGCTCCAAGCGCGCCGATGAGAGCGACCCCGCCCGCGCACAAAAACATCACCGTAAAATCTGTGTATTCGAGGACGGCCCCCAAGACGATACTGCTCAACCCCACCCCAACATCAAACGCTCCCATCAGCGTGGCCAGCGCCGCCCCGCGCTCATGCAGGGGCGCGCGATCAACCACCAGGGCCATGATGGAGGGTTGCACCCCTCCGAATCCCAAGCCTTGCAAGGCGGCTGCAACCAGAAGGCCGAAAAGGGACGACGAAAACGCGAGCGTGGTCATTGCGACCGTAAGACAGACCATGCCGGGAACAATCACTGCCGCGCGGCCAAAGCGGTCGGACAGCCGTCCGGCAAAGGGGCGTGAGACTACGACCACAATGGAATACACGCTAAAGTAGAGGCCCGGATTGCCAAGGTCGGCGGCCTTCACAAAGAGCGGAAGAAAGGAGACCACCGCACCGAAGGTGACCGTCATGCAGACGGCGATAAAACCGGGAAAGAGCGCGGTCCGGCTCACCCATTTATGCGGCTGGGTGCCTGACTGGTGCGGGGACGGAGCGCGCGCCGGCTCCCGTATGAGCTGTGACAGGACAAGACTACCGAGGCCGAGTGCCGCACACAGCCAGAACAGGGAATCATAACCGATGTGGCCGATGAGCATGACCCCCAGGGCCGGCCCGATGGTCATGGCCAGGTTGAGGGACATGCCGTAATACCCCATCCCCTCTCCGCGCCGACTCGGCGGGGCCAGGTCGGCAACAATGACCCCGGCGGCGGTCGTATAGGCGGCTATCCCGAAGCCGTGAAAAAAGCGCAGACCCAGCATGATCGGGACAGACTCGGCCTGGGTATAGAGCGCGGGAGCCAGACAGTAGATGAGGGCGCCAATACTGAGAATGGTTTTGCGGCTCCACTGGTCAACCAAACGGCCGGTCATGGGACGCACGAGGAGGGCGGAGACGGCGAACGCACCCATGATCAGGCCGACCTGGGAGTCCGCGCCGTGGAGTTCCTCAACCACAAAGACCGGCAGGACGGCAAAGAGCAGGAACATGCTGCCGGCAAACAAAAAGGTCCCCAGACACAGCAGGATAAAATCTCGTGTGAACAAGGCTTCCGGGCGTTGCGAGGGGGAGGGAGACTCAGGCACGGCGGCTGAGTCTATAGGCGGCAGTGGGGAGGAGCAAGGGACGCGAATTTAGAGCATGATATCTCCACCATTGGGGCTGAGGCATTGCCCGACATAGTGGCTCGATTCGTCAGAGGCCAGAAAGACATAGGTCGGTGCAATATCGTCAACCGTTGCCAGATGGCCTTTGGGAATACTGGCCCGAATGGCCTCCAGAGCCTCGCTGCTGATGCCCTGGAGGATTGGAGTTTGTGTTGCGCCGGGGCCGACGCAATTCGCATTGATATTACGGGTTCCGATCTCACGTGACAGCGAGCGGGTAAACGCAATGATGGCGGCTTTGGCCGCACAATAATGACTCAGGCCGGGCGAGCCGAGATAGGCGAGTTGCGAGGCGGTGCTGATAATTTTTCCGTAGTCCTGTTTATACATCAGCGGTAAGACCAGGCGCGTACACAGAAAGACACTTCTCAGGTTGACCGCTAACATCTGGTCCCACATGGAAACCGGCATGTCCCCAACGGTTGCGGCAGAGGCAATCCCGGCGTTGTTGACCAGAATGTCGATGCGGCCGTAGGTCTGTACCGTGGTATCAACGAGGTGCTGCACCTCGTCTTCCTGGGAAACGTCCGCCCGGATGGCGACAGCTCGACGGCCAAGGGCTTCAATATCTTTCTGTACCGCCGCAGCGTTATCGGCCTGGGCGTCATTCGGGTAATTGAGGGCCAAGGCGGCCCCCTCTGTGGCAAAGGCCATGGCGACCGCTTTTCCAATCCCGCTGCTTGAGCCGGTGATGAGGGCGATTTTATTGTCGAGCTTTCCCATAGGTCTCTCCTCGCTTTTTTGTGATGCTGCGATTATATGGGTTTGTTTTTCACCTGCATGGCCACCAGGGTCTGGTCCGTTTTTTCAAACAAGAGCTGGAGCGCGGTTTCCACATCAAAGACATGCGGCGCTTCGAGCCGGGCACCAAGAGCGGCCTTCAGAAATGGATGGTGTGTTATCCAGGTGGTGAGCTGCGGCGGCTGTTCTGTGCGCTGTTGCGCGTGCCACTCCAGCACTTTGTCTGCGACGTGCAGATAGGTCATGATGGTCTCGACGTACGGCCGCATTTCGTGGGGCGTTTCCTCTATCTTTTGCTGCACGACAGTTTGAAACGCCTGGAACTCGGCATGGTAGGTCGGATAATCCAGTCCGGCATATCCCAGGTCCAGCAATGGTCGGAGAGCGGCTGCAATGTCGCGGTGTCCGGTCAACGGCTGGTTACGGAGTTGGTCACAGGAAAAGAGAAGGAAGAAGGCGAGGACGAACACACGCCAGGCTTCTCGATGCAAACCAACCGTAGAAGCGTTGAGGGCTATCATTGGTCTCGAATGACAGGCGAGTGCTCGATGTCCCTGACCTTCATTCTCTTCCTTAGGAACAGGGTAAAGACAAAGGATCAGGCCGCGACCTTCTTCACCCCGTTTGTTTCCCAGCCGGGTGGTAAGCTGGGAGCCGTGGGCGGCTCCAGCCCGGTCTCCTCTTTACAGCGTACCAGGAGTTCTTGGAGTGGCGGACCAAAATCGAACGTCTGTAGCTCGCCCCGGCTCTCCTTCATGCGCTGCCGCAACGCTTGGGTGGCGTCCTCGTCCACTTCAGATGTTTCTGGGTCGCACACCACGCCGTAATCGGAGGCAGCTTTTTTCACGGACACCAACTCGCGCACGACATCAACCCGGACTTTTTCGATGTCGCGTTCCAGCGGGTCGCCCCAGCCGCCGCCGCCTGCGGTTTGGAAGACGAGCTGGTCGCCCGGTTCGACTTTGATCTGGTCGCATTTTGAGGGCAGGACAGTTCGGGTTCCATCGGTGTGGACCAGAATTTTCGTCGAGCGCATCCCCGGTTTGCCCCCGAGAATCCCCCAGGGGGGAGTCAGCCAGCGGTCGTCGTGAATGGCGATCTCGCCCGGTTCGAGAAAGGTGTACCATTTGTCGATGCCGTTCCCACCCCGATGCAAACCGGCTCCGCCGGAGTCGATGACGGACGAATAGCGATCCACGCGCAGGGGGCAATAGCTTTCGAGGTATTCGGTTGGAATATTGGTGAAGAGCGGCCACCAGGAGTGACCATCCATACCGTCCCCAATCGGTCGGCCCGGAATGCCGCCATAGCCGATCTCCATAATAAAGAAGAAGTTGTCGTCCTTATCGTTGCCGCTGTACAGCAAGTGAGGGCTGGTGCCGTAGCCGGCCGCGGTTGTCAGTTCCGGGCTCTGCTGGCCGAGACAGCCGCCCATGACATCAAACAGGCGGGCCAGGGCATGGGTGCGGCAGCCCAGCGGAGCGGGGAATTTCGGATGGAGGAGGGAGCCGTCCGGCATGCGGGCGTCAATCAGATCGTAAAAGCCGTCGTTAAACAGAATCTGGGGGTCGTAGACCATGATGAGGTAGACGCCGATGAACATCTTGAACATGCCCGGATTGAGATAAAAATTGATCGGCCCAACCGCCTGCGGGTCGGTGCCGGTCCAATCGAAAATCGCCTTGTTGCCCTCACGCCAGATGGTGAGTTTCATTTTGAACGGACCGTTGCCGAGCCCGTCATCATCAATATAGTCCTCGAAGGACTGGGGCTCGGTCGGGATATTGCGCTGGATGAGGGTCTGGACGGCCCGATAGGTCCGGTCCAGCAATGCCTGGCAGGCGGCCAGATAGATATCTCGCCCAAAGCGCTCACACAGTTCCCGTACACGCTGCTCAGCGGTCTTGCAGCCAGCCACAATCCCCATGAGATCCGAGCGGTTCATCATCGGGATGCGGACATTGTTCAGAATCAGATCCAGGACAGCCTGGTTGAGTTCTCCTTTTTCAAACAGTTTGACGGGCGGAATGCGGAGTCCCTCACCAAAGATTGAGGTCGCGTTGGTCGGAAACGAGCCGGGCAGCGGGCCGCCCACGTCCATTTGATGGCCGAACATCGAAGTCCAGCCGATGAGTTCGTCGCCGTCAAAGACGGGCACCAGCACGAGAAAGTCGTTGATGTGGGAAATAGCCCCTCCGCACAGATAGGGGTCGTTGAGCAGAATGACATCACCGGGATAGAGCGGCTGGTCAAAACGCTCCATCATCTCCCGGATATAGGAGCCAAACTGCCCGACGACCATCCGGCCGTTGGGGTCGCAGATCATGGGGAATTCGTCGTGCTGCTCACGGATCACCGGTGACATGGCCGTGCGGAACAGCACCGCATCCATTTCATAGCGGTAATTCTTGAGTGCACTCTCGATAATGTCGAGAGTAACGGGATCGACCTCGATATCTGGAATCTCAGCAATTTTTACATCGCGCATGATTGGACCCCTCTCATTGTGCAGTGGGCTGAATCAAAATATTACCATATGTATCAATTTCTCCGGAAAAGCCTGGTAACACGACCGTGGTGGAGTCCATCTCGGTCACAATCGCCGGGCCGGGCAGGCGATTGCCCGGTGTGAGCTTGGCCCGATCATAAATCGGGGTGGTCAAGAAGTTGCCGTCAAAATAAATCCGGTGTTCGTCAACTTGGGCGTGGGCCGCGGACGGTCCATCTGTTTCGCCCTCGGGCCAGTGCAACGTCGTTCCCGTGCCGAGGGCGACCGCACGAAGGTTGACGATCTCACACTCGGCGTCCAGACGAAAACGGTAGAGCTGTTCGTGTAGGGCGTGAAATTGTTCCGCCAGCGCCGCCGTTCCGTTGGTTTGTAACTCGTCGAGTGTTGTCGTCATCGGCAGTTCATAGCCCTGGCGGAAGTAGCGCATGTCGGCGTTATAGAAAATCCGCTGCTGCTGTCGAGAGATGCCTTCCTGCTCCAACCAGCCGGTCGCCTCCGCGCTCAGCCCTTCGAGGATCTCAATGACCTCCGGCGCGGTAATCTGATCCAGGGTGCGGAAGACGGTCCGAGAGAATTCTTCCCGGTAGTCGCAACACACATCGCCCATTGCGCATAAAATGCCCGGTGCGGGGGGGACGATAACCGGAAACGCGCCAATAAGCTTAGCCACCGCGTTGGCGTGCAACGGTCCGGCGCCGCCAAATGCGGCCAGGGCGAAATTGCGTGGATCGTAGCCGCGCTGGACGGAGACCAAACGTAAGGCCCCATGCATATTCTCATTCACGATGTCCAGGATGCCCTGGGCGGTCTGATATACATCGAGGCCGAGTTTTTTTCCAATACGCTCGACCGCGGTGTGGGCGGCCTCCGTATCCAGCGTCATCTCGCCGCCCAGCAGATTGGGGGGCAGATGGCCCAGGACCACGTTGGCGTCTGTCACCGTGGGCTCCGTCCCACCCTGGCCATAGCTGGCCGGACCGGGAGCGGCGCCGGCACTCTGCGGACCGACCCGGAGCGCGCTGGTAATCTCGGGCACATGCGCAATGGAGCCGCCGCCGGCCCCGATACTGCGGACATCAACCGAAGGAACCTTAATCGGGAAATAGCCCAGGGTCGTTTCCCGCGAAATCGTCTGGCTGCCATCCTGACACAGGGCCACGTCGGTGGACGTGCCGCCCATATCGAGGGTCAACAGATGCGGGAAGCCGGCCTTTTTGGCAATATACAGCGCCCCCGCAACGCCACCGGCCGGGCCTGACATCACGGCGTACACCGGTCGTTCCTGTGCCATACGCAAGGTCATCAGGCCGGCGTCAGAGCGGAGAATATTGACGGCCGCCTTCAGGCCGTGCGCTGTGAGCTGGTCTGCAAAGCTGCGCATATACTGGGCGACTTTCGGCCGCACGTAGGAATTCATCACCGCGGTGAGGGCGCGTTCGTATTCCCGAAACTCCGGCAAGACTTCCGACGAAGCGGTAATCGGCGTGTTGGGTAGCACCTCCTGGGCGATCTCTTTGACGCGCTTTTCATGGCTTTGATTGGCGTACGAATTAATGAGGGAAATCGTCAGCGCTTCGATTCCCTGGGCGCCCAAATCTTGCAGGTCGGTCCGTAGCGCGCCCTCGTCCAGCGGGGTGACTACCTGCCCGCGGGTGTCGATACGCTCAATGGCCTCGCGGGTGTATTCGATGGCTGCGGGCGGGTCCGGCTTCTCCATAATCATCCAGCCGGCGAGTGGACCCGGCGTCCAGGAGCGCGCCAGGTGGAGGATTTGCTTAAAGCCTTGGGTTGTAATCAGGCCAACCTTGGCACCCTTGCCCTCAAGGACAGCGTTGGTTGCCACGGTCGTCCCGTGCATAATCTGAGCGATGTCGCCGGGCGAGATGTTGGCCGAGCGGCAGATTTTCTCAATCCCGGCCAGCACGCCCACCGATGGATCGCTGGGGGTAGACGGAGTTTTGGCGCGGACCTGCCGACCATTCTCCTCGTCAAAAAGGATAAGATCGGTAAACGTGCCACCGACATCAACGCCAAGTTTGAAGGACATGAAGAGCCTGCACTTTCTGATTCAGGGGCTGATTCACGGGTACGGGTTGGTCGCCTTTTCCCGTGCTCTCTGGCCGTCAGGACGAAACCGCGCGAACCGCGGCTTGGTATGATTCCGTGGTCTCGCCCTTGTCCGTTTCTTCCAACTCCTGGTGGACAACCCGTAGGACCCGTTCGAGGTACTCCGCCCGCCAGCGTTCCCGTTCGGCCATAACGGAGTCATCCGGACGATAGGCTTCGATGTCGTGCTGCGTGAACAGGCCCTTGGCCGCAGCCAGACGCTCAACGCTGTCGAGGCGCTCCCGCAGCACAGAGACCTCGCCGGCCAGGGCCATGACAATCCCCATAACCGTATCGATCTGGGGGTCGTTGAAAAAAGTCGGGCGCTTGCCTTTTGCTTTGCGCGGCATGAAGGTCTCCTGCTATTTGGTCGCGCCAAAGACGAACCACGCCCCGCCGCCGCCGAAATCGCCCCCCTGGAATTTCTCGGTACGGGCCTGGGCACGTTCCAGGGCACTCGGGATCATCGTCTGGATGACACCCCGTGCGGCAAAACCGGACTCTTCGGCCAGCTTTTGGAGGTCCATGGAATGCACCGTCCCCCAGAAGGGTTCGTTGTTGTTATAGGTGTCCCAGTCAAGAATAAATGCCTCGTAGGGTGGCATGCCTTCATATTGCGGCACCTCTTGGTGGAGCATCATGCCCCCCGGCCGCAACAAGCGGTGGCACTCTTTCATGATATTGCGAATGGCCTGACTCGAAGTCTCGTGCAGCAAAATATGAGAGACGATGAGGTCAAAGGAGCCCGCCTCGAAATTGGTCCGCTCTGCATTCTGCTGAGAAAAATGGACGCGCTTGCCCAGTGCCTCGGCGCGTGCATGGGCATAGCGCAGGACGGGTGCGCCCACGTCAATGGCAAAGACTTCGGCTTCGGGATAGGCGTCAGCATAGGGCAGGGTGCTATGCCCGACGGTGCAACCCATATCCAGGATGCGAGCGGGCCGGAAGTCCGCATGCTGCTCTTTGAGGTGCAGCACAACCGACTGACCCATTTCATCGTTCAGGCTGCCTAAGCGGCTCATGGCGTAAATATAGACGGCCCGGTCATAGGTCGCTCCGGCGGCTACGTCGTCCTGCTCCAACTCGGTATGATAGCCGCCCGGCTGACAGTGAATGTCTACGGCTGTGTGGTAGGCTGGAATGGCTAAGTCCGGATTCAGAGTGAGAGAGCCGAGCGTCTTTCCGTTTGTGGCAGCGCGCTCCCGTAGCTGTGGGAGCTGGCGTTCCACGCTCACATTGACCGCATCCCACATCATTTCCTGGCTGGTCCGCAGCAGCGTGCTCCACATCTGGTAATAGGGTTCGTCCTGCATGACGCTGCGGACTTCGTGCCGATCTTGGGGAGGACGCTGATGCTCACGCGCAAAGCGGGGAGCCGCCTTGTGCTCGTAAATAGCCTTATTACCGGGCGAGACTTTGGTTGCCAGATGGACCTTGAGGCTTTGGACAAAATTTTGCCGCGCCAACTCATCGTGGGTGGCTGTCGGGAGCAGGTCGTGTTGTAACTGCGTATTCATAGTGACTCCTCCATGCAATGTGTCCTCTCTCCATAGCGTCATTCGGCAAAGGCGGCAATCATTGCGGCGTTATTGCGACGCACCTCTTCCGGGTCGGCGGCAAAAGAAGGGCTGAGCAAGAGCAGCGTATCAAACAAACCGTCAAACGCGGCGAGCTGTTGCCGGACATCATCGGGTGTCCCGGCTAAGACCAGGGCATCAATCATATCGTCGCTCACGGCCGCAAGCATGGCCGCAACGTCATTCCGTCTCATCGCGTCTCGGATGGCGAGCTTGGCCTGCGTAAAGCCTGGGGGGTCAAGAATCACATCGAAATAGGGCAGGGTGGCATAAAAGGCGACGGCATGTCTGGCCAAATCGCGTGCCTGCTGACGGTTGGTATGCACCGCGCAGCATTTCACGGCGCAAATCTCGAAGCCGTTTCTGTCTCGCCCGCTGCGGCTGAAGCCCTTTTTCAGATTTGGATGGACGATATCCGTAAAATATTGAGGCGTATTGAGCACGTTGAGGATAATGCCGTCGGCCAGGGCACCGGAGAGCTGGATCATATTGGGCAGAACCGCGGCCAGATAAATAGGGACGCTGGGATGGGCCGGCTCCGTAAGGCGTTGATAATTGCGAACTTGATAAAATTCTCCGCTGTACTCGACTGCCCGCGTTGGTGAGCCCTGCCACATGGTACGAATACACTCGACATATTCACGCATCCGAGCAACGGGTTTGCGGTACTCCAGGCCGTGCCACTGCTCGTTCCAGTCTTTCGGTGCAGTCCCAAGCCCCAAAATGAAACGCCCTTGGGTATACTCGGCGAGGGACATTGCGCTTAACTCGGTCAACATGGGAGGACGAGCAAAATGGGCGACTGCCGTCCCGAGGCGGACGGTCCGGACCGCACTGGCTATGGCAGTCAGGGGCACAAAGGCATCCCGCCACAGCTCCGCAGCCCAAATGCTCTCCGCCCCAGCGTCTTCCGCTTGCGTGGCAAAGCGGACAATATGATCGAGGGTCAGCTTATCTCCATTAAAGAGAACGCCCCATTTTAACGGCCTGACTTGTGCCATACGAAGAATCTCCTCGCCCTTCCGGTTCTATGCTTCCGCCTGCGGCACCTGCCCTATACGCGAGAGGAAGGGGTAATAATATAACATAGTTTGACAGCACGTGGCCAAAAAAATGTAGAGTAATGCTTCCGAGTATGCTATAGGAGGCCGTTAGTTTTGTAGAGGATGCAAGGATCCGAGGGGTCCTGTTCGGAAAAGCCTTGAAAATTCTTTTGACGATTCTGGTTGGTTGTGCCCTGACCGGATGCGCGAGTCGCCCGACAAAACCTCTGGTTTTGACTGAACAGATAGGGGCGATTCCGGTCGAATTCACGACGACGAATTGCACGATTCCTATTCTTGATTCTCCTCCCGCGTCAGCCCACGAGGTGATCGCCCGCGTGAAAACGTATGGCAATCCGGGTACGGGCATGGAAGCCATGCAGACTGCACTGCACCGTGAGGCGTGTGCGATAGGGGCAGAGGCCATTGTCCTGCAGCGGATGAAAGCCGGAGAGTTCCAGGACGAAATAACAGTGGCCCATGTCGGGGCGAGTACCGCCCGAGACTATCGAAGCCGGGCAGACTACGAATTCCAACTGGTTGGTTTGGCCATTCGCTATAAATAAAAAAATTGAACCAGAAACAGCTTCAATCATCCTGGTGAAGCGGCCCTAAGGGGTCCCTTGACAGTTCCGTCCGTACTTCATAAGTAAGGGTGCTTAACCTCCGGGTCTGACTGACGACAACACTTCCCCGGCCTTAGTAAGGAGAGAAAATCTTGAAAAGACAAATGCATTTGGTGTGGCGGCGTGCGGCTTGGAGCATTCTGGCCGCCGCCCTCTTTACGCTGTCTGCTTGTGTTGAAGCAGCCGACGAAGAGGTGCTGCGTGAACTCAACGAAATGGGAGCGTCCAGGGGGAATGTGTTTCCCGACCGTGAAGATTTCTATGACGCCTTTGTCCTTGACGCCAATAATGCCTGGGTCGCCGGCGGACGGGGGCTTATTCTGCATGTGACCAATAACGGACAAGATTTCGCCATGCTGGAGACCGGAGTCCAAAAGGCAATCTACGAGATTGATTTTGCGACTGCTCAGGACGGGGTTGCCGTTGGACAGGATGGGATCGTCCTCAAGACCAGCGACGGCGGAAAAGCCTGGAATAAAATCCCTATCGAATTGCCCCTTCAAGACTGGCAGGTAGCCCAGCCGCACTATTTTGCGGTCAGCCGTGGTGCGGACGCACAACATATTTGGGCCGTCGGTCCGGTGGGCGCGGTTATCCGTTCACAAGACGGTGGAGAAACCTGGGAAAATCTCTCGCTGTGGTGCGATTTGAGCTTCGATAATTTCGCAACGTCGGACCCCGCGGATGATCCCGAGTCAACCCTGCGGCTGAATCCGTGCGATGTGACGCTGAACGGTGTGTCCTTCCCCACGAATACGGACGGGTGGGTCACGGGCGAATTTGGAATTATCTTGCGCACCCAGGATGGTGGCGTCACCTGGCAGCGGCAACGCAATGTGCACAACCTGCCGAAATACACCCGCCCGGAACTCTCCGAAGAGGAAGCGATCCGGCAGCGTATCCCCCCTCTCTATATTGAAGACCTCTTCCTGATTGATGTAGATTTTCGGAACGCCCAGGAGGGGTATGTCACGGGGGAGAGTGGCACGTTGCTACAAACGACAGATGCGGGGGAGACGTGGACAAATATTCCAAGCGGAAGTTTTAACACACTCCTGTCCGTGACTGCTGCTCCAAATGAGAACCGTAATGACTTTGCGACCGGCGTCCTTGGCACGATGGCCTCGGCCACAAGCGATGCCTGGCAGCTTGACGACGATGTCCGTCAGCATGTGCTGACATGGATTCGCACGGCGTCTTTTGCGTCTGACGGACAGTTCGGCGTTGCGTGTGGAGGAAAGGGTACGGTCTTGGTCACGTCTGACGGTGGCAAGAGCTGGACCACCACGGATAAGGCAAAGCTGTATGCCGCGAACCCGTCCCTCTAAGGGTGCATACCCATCAGCCCAACGGTGCTGTCATGACTGACATGCCTATAAACAGGACACATTACTCACACGCTACTACGCCCCTGCTCGCGTAAGGAGGAATAACATGGCCCATACTCCCCCAGGTCAACCAAAAGGCACCGCCGACCGTATTATTCAAGCCTATCTGGCAGTTCTCTGGCGACACCGTATTGCGTACCTCGTGCTATTGGCAATAGCGACGGCCATGTGGGGCTATCAGGCGCGGAAGGTCGAAATGTATAGCCAGTTTGCCGACCTCCTGCCCCAAGGCCATTCCTATATCCAAGCTTACAACCAGCATCGGACGACCTTTGGTGGGGCCAATATTGTGACGGCGGTCCTCCAGGTAGAGGAAGGTGATATTTTCACCCAAGGAAACCTGGAAAATGTTCGTTACCTTACGGACCAGCTCGACCAGATCAACGGTGTGGACCATAACCAGGTGGCTTCGCTTTCCCACGTGAAAATCCGCAACATCAAGACCTTGCCTGGCGGCATGGTGCGTTCGTATCCGGTGCTTCCCGTTGACATACCGGACGATCCCAATGAGCTCAGCGCGCTGAAGTTCGAGATGTTCAATAACGATATCGTTATGAACAAATACGTCTCAGAGGACGGCAAAGCCGCACTCGTTCTGGCCGGATTTAACGAAGATCGGTTGGATTACCGGGAGATTCAACGGGAAATCACGCGCATCCGGAGTGAAATAGAAGACGACAATACAAAAGTGTACGTCGCTGGCGAGCCGGCCCTCAAAGGCTGGGTGTGGTTTTTCACCGGTGAGCTGTTCATGATCTTCTCCTTCACCGGAATAATGGTCTTTCTTGCGCTGATTATCTATTTTCGGCGGGCCTACGGGGTGCTCGTCCCATTGATTGGCGCAGCCATCCAGACGGTATGGGGCTTGGGCTGGGTCGGCTGGTGGGGCTTTAACCTTGACCCGCTCATCCTGGTGATCCCGCTGCTGATCACGGCTCGCTCGGTCAGCCACGCGGTGCAGATGATTGAGCGCTATTTCGAAGAACTCGAAGTCTCAAAAGACCAGGAGAAAGCGGCCTTTACGTGTCTGAGTGACTTGTTTCTGCCGGGTGTGACGGGTGTCATCAGCGATGCCGGTGGGATTCTGGTCCTGTCCGTTGCCACCATTCCTCTGATCGAAAAGCTGGCCTATTACGGGAGTTTCTGGGCCTTCGCCAATATTTTCTGCATTACGCATACCATGCCCATCCTGTTATCGTATTTCCCGACCCCAAAGACAACGGAACATTTTATTCCGCGTTGGATGGAGGTCACACTGACCACGGTCGGCAATATCGCCACCGGGGCAACCAGCCGCTGGGTGATTATGGTTGTTGCCGCGGTGACCATCTTTTTTGGCGTACGGACCGCGATTACGGTGCCGATTGGGGAACAGGAAGCTGGCTCTCCGCTGCTGTGGCAGGATGCCCATTACAATGTGTCCGCACGGACGATTAACGAGCGATTTGCCGGGGCCAATCAACTGGTGATCTATCTGGAAGGCGAGCGGGAACATATCCTCAAAGAGCCGCATGTGCTCGATACCCTTGAGGAAATGCGCCGCTATCTGTTGGAGCAGGTTGAGGCGGGGGACACGCGCGAGCTGTACACTTTGGCGCGTAATTTGAACCGCCGCTATCATTATGGCGACCCACGCTGGCAGGTCATTCCGCCTGATAGATCTATCACTGGAAATTTGATTTTCGTGTATGAAGCCTCAGCTCCTATATCGGGTGTTATTCTTGAGTACACCGATATGGTCTACAAGAATGGCCAGTTTGTCGTGTTTTACAAAGACGTGAAAGGCGATACCGTTCGCGAGGCAATCGCCAGGGCGAAGAAATTCATGGCCGAACATCCTATTGAAGGGGTAAGTCTGCGCCTGGCCGGCGGATTTATCGGTACGACGGCTGCACTGAATGAGGAAATTGATCGATCCGAGAAGCAGGCCGCCATGCTCGTCATTATGACCGTTTACACCCTTGTCCTTTTGAGCTATGGTTCTCTGATTGCGGCAACCTTGGTGATGCTCGCGCTCGTTGCCGCGGGGGTGGCCAGTTATATGTACGTCTCCTTTATGGGCATCGGCATTAATATCAATTCGTTGCCGGTGACCGCGGTGGGGATGGGTATTGGGGTGGACTACATCTTATATGTCGTTGACCGGATTCGACTCGAAGTCCCACGGGCCGGGGGCGACCTGATTGCAGGAATCAAAAAAACGGTATCAACAACGGGTATGGCTGTGACCTTTACCGCTACGACGATGATTGCCGGGGTGATTCCGTGGTATTTTCTGTCGAGTTTGCGCTTCTCTGCGGAGATGGCCCTGTTATTGGCCATTCTGCTGGTGACACACTGGTTGTCGGCACTGACTATGATTCCGGCCATGATTGCGATTGTGAAGCCGAAGTTTGTGGTTGGGCAGCCTGTGCAGGTTGAGGAAGAACAGCCAATGATGGCGGAGCCGAGCCCGCAACCAACGAGCTGATAAAAGTTTGAGGGATTGTTGTGACAAATGGCCCCTCTGGGGGTAGTAAAGATTTTCCCTTCGTGAGGGCGAGGGGCAAGGAAGGAGACCTCGTTATGAAACGAGCAGGGAGAGGGAAGCTGGCCGGACTCTGGCTGACTATAACAGCCATTGGTCTGAGTATGGCGCTCGCTATTCCATCTGTGGATGCGGCAGGGCGCGGAGACAAAGGACTCCTGGATAGTTTCGATAGAATGGCCATCCACGGCTACGTGGACAACTTCTCCATTCTACGGAACAATACCTTCAAGACCGACTATCACGTCGCGTCGTCCCGCTACCGGGCCAGCGTGCAGTTGGCCGGTCCCCTGTACGCAATGCAGGACTACTTTGACCGCTTCGAGTATTTCATCGAACTGCGGCCTCAGTACGAGTCGATCTACGACATAGACGACAAGTTCGGAAACGGTCGGAAAGGCGAGGGCAAGCGCTTCGTCTCTGGGCGTTCCGGTTATCCCAAACCGGCCAATGCCGGATTCCTCCAGGCCTTTGGGCTTAATCCTGGTAACTACGCCGGATTCTGGCCAAAGGAAGGTGGGGCAGGGGGCAACGTCGAGTTCATGCACGCTCTGGTCCCCGGCTCGAAGTACGGAGTAGCCGGTCGCGATATCGATTCGCGTAGCAGAGGCTACTACGGCCTGGACGCCAGCCAGAACGACCTGCGCTTCGGTATGACCCGCGAGACCAATATGGACCTGTACTATCCCGTCCGCGAGGCGTATTTCGACTTCTTCTGGAAGGGCCTCGGCGGTCGCAACTGGCTGCGTATCGGGAAGCAGCAGCACGTGTGGGGGAAGGCCGACTTCTTCCGCCTGCAAGACATCGTGAACCCGGTCGACTTCGGCGACCACTTCTTCATTGATCTGTTCGACGATACGCGCGTGCCGTTGTGGTCGGCCCTGTTCGAGCATCGCTTCGGCAACATCGGCCCACTGCGCGATGTGGCCGGTGGTGTCGTGTATGTCTTCGACCGCCACACGCCGACCGGTCTCGGTCACCCGGCCCAACCCTGGGCCACGGGCTTCGGACGGACGATAGACGGCTTCGTGTTCGGGAACGATCTGTTTGCAACCGCCCTTTTCCCCGGCACGGCCGACGACCCGACTATGGCAACGGAAGATAGGCCCTATCTCCCGTTCAAGAACATGGCGCTGTACAAAAACCGGGCTCCTCACTGGAATCTGAAGAACGGCGGCATAGGGATGCGCTGGGAAGCCACAGCCGGCAACCTGCGTATCCAGGTCACCGACTATTTCGCGTTTGCCGACTTGCCCGCGACCGGCTGGGACCGCCTTAACGTCTCTAATCGGCCAGAGTGTACGACAGACGGAAACGGGAACAGCATTCTGCCCGCGGACCGGAATGAAGCGCCGGGTGTCGGTATTACCGCCAAGGACGGTGGCACCGTTGTTAATAACACAGGCGGCCTTGGTCCAGTCATAGTCGGCGTCAAGCCGAATCAGATCCAGGTCAGGCAAGCAGCCCTCTTCAAAGAAGGTGGGTCGTCATACGGCACCAAGAAGAAATTCCGCCACGCCGAATATCACAACCATTGCACCTTCGGCGGCTCGCTGTCCGCCAGATACCGCAAGACCAACACGCTGGGCCTGTCGCTCGACTGGTTCGAGCCGTACACCGGCCTTGTGTTCCGCTGGGAATCGTCCTGGAGCGCTAACGTGATGCTGAACGACACGACCAAGGTCGATCTGATCGGGGACGGCAACTCCTTCAAGTGGGTGTTGGGGATTGACCGGCCGACCCTGATCCGTTGGCTCAACCCGACGCGGAGCTTCTTCCTGAGCGCCCAGGCGTACGGAACCCACTTTCCCGATGTGAGGGCCGGCCGCCGCGGCATCACCGCCGAGAACAACAACTTCATCTTCACCGTGTTCGCGCAGAATCACTTCATGCGCGACCAACTGGTCTACCTGGTCTTTGGCGCGTTCGGCACCGCGGCCCAGGACGGCACGACCGGCGGTAATATCGAGTATCTGATCACCAATAACTGGTCGGTTACGCTCGGTTTCACCGCGTTTCTGGGTGGACGGCATAAACACGATCTCGGCGCGTTCGGCGCTTTTACGGGCGACCCGAACAACCCGTATACGGAAGCCGGTTTCGGCCTGTTCCACATGCAGGCCGGTGGCTCGGAGCGGAATAAGATGAACGAATTCTGGAGCCGACTGCGCTATCGTTTCTAGTAACCCTTCCTCCCCCCTTGCGGGGGAGGGTCAGGATGGAGGGCTGCTCCCTTCGTTCTGGCTAAAATTAGAAAAATACCTGCTGAGGTATTATTGACTTCCCAAAAACGGCAACCAAAAATAGAGCGGTGAATTTTCTTAGAGGAGGATTTATGAAACGACTCACAGCGATTTCGTTTCTCGCGGCCTGTAGCCTGTTGTGGGCACAGACCAGCGTGTGGGCCCAGAGTGGTGACCCCACGCAGTATACGCATGACACCTTTGTCCAATGGTTCAGTCAATCCAAGGATGTTGAGCCGGAGTTCAAAGCCGGCGATGTCCTCACCCATGCGGACTTGCCCAAGGTGAAGCCGTTTATGTTCCCTGGCTACTTCGAGCAGTATGAGAAGTGGAACGACGGCTCACTCAGTATGGAAGTGGTAGAAACCTATCACGTGAAGGCGCACCAGACGGTTTTGGAGTGCGACGAGAAGTTCCAGAAGCAGGTTGCGCTGTCCGCTGACGGCGCGCTTGAGAACTACGTCTGTGGCTACCCGTTTGCCAACGACGACATTATGAGTGAAGGCGACGACAGCATCGCGGGCCTCAAGGTCGCCTGGAACTATGACAAGCGTTTTTACTGGCGCGGATATTTCGTGGCCAATGCGTTGACCACGTGGCTGCGCTTTGGCGGAACGCATACCGCCCCCGAGCCGACCAAGCCGCCCGACGCCTGGATTGGTGACGAGATCGATCTCGACACCGACTGGGAATATAACACGGAAGAGATCTATGGCGGTGGCGGGACCTACGAGCGCAGCTTGGGGACCTTCTATCATAAGGCGTATCACTCCCAGATGGCCATGTTTCCGGACAACAATTATAACTTGCCCGAAAACGATGACGCCGGAACCGTGCACTGGAAAGAGTTCACCGGTTTCTTCGAGCCGTACGACGTGCGGGGCACCGCGTTCATCATCCAGCGTTATATCGACCCCCGTCGGACCGATGATGGTTGGGCCTATGTTCCCAGTCTGCGCCGTGTTCGCCGGATTTCGGCTGAGGTGAAGTCCGACTCGCTGATGGGGACTGAGCATACGCTGGAAGACTTCTACGGCTTCT
Source organism: Desulfurellaceae bacterium bin18 (assembly GCA_002238415.1). GTDB lineage: Bacteria > Desulfobacterota > Binatia > Bin18 > Bin18 > Bin18. The sequence goes on from MPMI01000018.1 coordinate 98,752, forward strand.
CGGGTCGTCCGCTTGAGTGGGACTGGAAGTTCTGGGGCAAGAAGAAATTCCTGACCGTTCACGCCAAAACCAAGTGGGATGATGATGGTGTGCGGTATGGTGGACCGGATGGCTGGCTCAATATGGATGTGTGGCAGATCCGCGAGCTGTTCGTGGTGGAACGTATCCCGAAAGACCCGCGTCATCCGTATAAGAGCGCCATCATGGCGATCGACCCGGAAACCTGGGAAACCTGGAACCACGTCGCTTTCGACCGGAAAGGAAAGCTGTGGAAGCTGTGGCAGTGGGGCTACCAGTGGGCTGACGACTCCAAGAAGTATACGTTCATGAACGCCAATCGTGGCGCGATTCACTGGCGGAACGTGGACACGGTCGACATCCAGAACGGTCGTGGCAACCTGTGGCGTGAATACGGCGGTGGTCTGCCCGACTTTTCGATGGATTTCATTAACGGCCTGTACGACCTTAACCGTCTGACTGAGCTGCACCGCTAAACAGCCTCAGAAGATATCTCCGGGGGGAGCAGCTAGCTGCTCCCCCTTGTACGTTTCGGTCTGCAATTAAGAACGCGAATGGTGAGAGCATGTGCTTCAGTATGAAAAACATCCTGACTATTGTTCTGAGTCTTGGTGTTGTGTTGATGGCTGGCGATCTCCGGGCAGAAGGAGAGCCGCAACCAACGGCACCCAAGGCTTCCGCGTATTACGGCTGGCTTGATAAATTTGAAAATCCGTCTCACCGACCGCCGACACCGACCCGGAAGGATGATGCTGATACGCTGACTGAAAAAAGTCACGCTGAACAGACTGCACAGCCTGATTTCGCGTCAGTCAAGACACCCCCCTCGATAGAGAGCGGAAGCGCTACAGTTTCCGACACTATTGTCGAGGAGGAAACCGCAGCACCGGGTGAGGGCCTGGGCTGCTATTACCATCGTGCCTACTATTCTCACTTACCCATGTTCAAAGATGACGTGTATTCACTGCGCGGTTCCTTTGACGTAGCGGAAACTTTTCATAAGCCCTCTGAAGACGTCGTTTCTGTCCCTCCTGATCAGATGACGCAGACGGAATAGTCTGCTGTCTCGTAGGGCTGTGAACCCGCCTTCATGTCTCGGCTCTCACCTGTAGTGAATAGTCCCAGCCGAATCCTCAGCGTCGCCGTTTCCGTTGCCGTACTCTGTTTTGCGCCGTTTGCTTTTGGTACGGACGAAGCGCCGGGTACCCGCCTCAAGCAATTAGCCGAAGAGGCCGGACGTTTACACACGGCTGGAAAATTTCAGGCCGCCGTCCCCGTTGCGCGCGAGCTCCTTGAGCAGACGGAAAAGGTTGCCGGCCCCGATCATCCGCTCGTCTCTCAAAGCCTCAATAACCTCGCCCTCCTCCTTCAGCAGACTCGTCAATACACGGAAGCTCGTCAGCTCTTCGAACGGGCGCTGGGCATTGATGAGAAGGAACTGGGGAGCGATCATCCCGGCATTGTCCGCAGTCTGAGCAATCTCGCCCTGGTGCTCCAGGATCAGCAGCAGTTTGAGGCTGCCCGTCCGCTGTTCGAGCGGGCCCTGAGCATTACAGAGGCAGCCTATGGGCAGTCGCATGCCGCGGTTGCCGTGAGCGTCGGCAACCTGGCAATCCTGTACAAAGAGCAAAGGCAATACGAGAAAGCCCGTCCGCTTTTTGAACGGGCGTTGGCGATCCACCAACAGCAACTGGGTGGTGACCATCCAGCTGTCGCCCTCAGCATGATTAATCTGGGCGAGCTTTTTATGGCGACGAAGAATTATAACGGTGCGCGAACCTTGCTCCAGAGTGCGCTCTCTATCCATGAGAGCACGCACGGTGCTCGGCACCCTGTTGTAGCTGACGACCTGACTCGGTTGGGTCTGCTCTTGAAGGAAATGGGGGACTATGCCGAGGCACGGGCATTGCAGCAACGTGCGCTCGACATCCGAGAGGCTGCGCTTGGCCCGTCACATCCCGATGTGGCCGCGAGTCTCAACAATCTCGGATCGGCGTTATATCAAATAGGAGAATTTGCCACAGCACGGCCCATGTTTGAGCGGGCTGCCGAGATCTATACCACTGCCTATGGTCTGACGCATCCTGACGTCGGGACTAGCCTGAACAACCTGGCCTCTCTCTTGTACCAGGTCCGGAACTACGCTGAGGCCGCAGCGGTCTATGAGCGCGTGATTGCGATCAACGAACAAGCGCTGGGCAAAGACCACCCGGTTGTGGCCATGAATCTGAACAATATGGCCTTGGCCCTGCGCGAGGGGGGGGATAGCGTCCGCCCGTTGCCTTTGTACGAGCGGGCGCTTCAGATTACCGAGACGGTCTACGGTAGCGTTCATCCCAATGTTGCGGTCAGTCTGAATAACCTGGCTTCTCTGCACCATCAGAACGGCAACCTTGAGACCGCCCGGCCGCTGTTTGAACGGTCCGTACAGGTCATGAAGACCGCGCTGGGTGAGGATCATCCGAATATTGCCACGAGCCTGAATCAGTTTGCGCTGTTCCTGAAAGATACCGGGGACCTCACTGCATCTCAGCTGTATTACGAAGAAGCTCTGGCGGTTGAGACCAAGGCGTTGGAGCCTGGGCAGCGTGATATTGCGGTCAGTCTGAATAATCTGGCCACGACACTGAGTGGTATCGCCGACCTCCTCCAGGACACCAAGGATTATGCGACGTTCTTACCCATATACGAGCAGGCCGCTTCCGTTATGGAAGCGTCGCTTGGTGCGGATCATCCGAACGTCGCACTGAATCTCCGCACCCAGGCGACGTTCTATGCCGAGCAAGGAAAAAATGAAGCGGCCGTGTCGCTCACAGAGCGAGCGGTCCAGATCCAAGAGAAGGCCCTGCCCGCGAACAGCTCGATGACCCGCGAGACGCTTGAACACCTCGCTCGGCTGTATGAAAAGACTGGTAAGACGGACATGGCCAAACAGACTCGTGACCGTCTGAGCGCGATGCCAGTGGCTTCTCCTCAAGAGTAAGACTGTTTCCAGGAAGCAGCAGCGCCTTTTCAGCAAACAGAATTCTTGATTAGGTAGGGCTGTCTCAGACAAAAAGGAGTTGTATATGCGTCGGGTTGCCCTGGTTGGGGCGGGACTGTCGCGCTTTGGGGTGCGCGCAGCCGGCTTTCGGGAATTGCTGGCCGAGGCTGGCCGGGCCTGCTTTGCTTCTGTTCCGCCCCTGACACCCAAGGATATCGAAGGGCTGGTCGTCGGTGCTGTCCTGCCTGAGCGGGCGGCCTTTCAAAGTCATATTGCTCCGCTTGCCGCGGAAACGCTGGGCATTCAACCAAGCAAGCTCTCGGCCCGGACCGAACATATGTGTGCCAGTGGCACGGCAGGGATACGCTATGCCTACGCGTTTATTGCCGCCGGTCTGGCCGATGTCGTCATGGTGCTGGGGGTCGAGAAGCTCAATCTCCCCAATATGGGTGAGGCCGTGCTGAATATGGGGGCTGGGGTGGACCGAGACTGGGAAGCCTGTTTTGGACTCACCGCCCCGCCTTCCTTTGCCCTGGCTGCTCAACTGCATATGGCTGAATACGGCACAACAGAAGAGCAACTGGCTCAGGTGGCGGTGAAAAACCATACACATTCAAGCAATAATCCGTACGCCCATTTTCAGAACGGGGTCACCTTGGACGCCGTTGTGTGCTCGCGCATGATCGCATCTCCGCTCCGGCTGTTTATGTGTTCGCCTATCACCGATGGTGCTGCGGCCGTTATTCTGGCGAGCGAAGAGCGAGCCAGGGATATAACGGATAAGCCCGTCTTTATCCGCGGAACCGGACAGGCAGTCCACGGGTTTTCTGTCTCTAGCCTAGACCCGGATTATGCCAGTTGGCCGGCTATGAAACAGGCCGCCGGGGACGCCTATGCCATGGCCGGGATACCGGCGAGCGGGGTCGATTTTGCCGAGGTTCACGATTGTTTTGCCATCGCCGAGATTATTGCCTATGAAGAGCTTGGATTCTGTTCTAAGGGCGAAGGCGGTCCGTTCGCTGCGGAAGGACGGTCCGATTATGGCGGTGACGTGGTTGTTAATCCGCGCGGTGGACTGATGGGCTGCGGACATCCGCTTGGGGCCACGGGGGTGGCTCAGGGGGTCGAAGCCTTTTGGCAACTACGCGGGGAGGCCGGCGAGCGCCAAGTCCCGGAGGCACATATCGGACTGACGCATAATAATAGTGGAATGGGCGAGCATGTGGTTATGATTTACGGGCGGGAGTAGTAGCCCATGAGCGAGTATTTCCGCGCCGTCGATCCCTTTCCACTCCAGGGCAGTCAGAACACCCGACTGGCTCCGTTTTACGAAGCCCTGCGATCGCAAAAGCTGCTCACAACATTTTGTCCGCCGTGTGCCCTGCGCCACTGGCCACCGCGTGTAGTCTGCCCGGAGTGTCTCTCGGACCGGCTCGACTGGGTTGAACTGCCGAGCCG